>JAYOFL010000061.1:0-18302 GCA_038117205.1 Rhodospirillales bacterium
CAGGATTCAAGGTCGGCCTCGCCTGGGCCGGCAACCCCGGCCAGGCGCACGATTACAGCCGCTCGATCCCGACGGAGCTCGTCGGCCCCTTGCTCGGCGTTCCGGGGGTCGCCGTTTTCAATCTCCTGGTCGGGCCGCGGGGCGACGAAATCCGCGACCCGGCCCTGATCGACCTCCGCGCCGGCATCGGAGATTTCGCCGACAGCGCCGCGCTGATGCAGGCCCTCGACCTCGTCGTCAGCGTCGACAGCGCGCCGGCGCATCTGGCGGGCGCCCTCGGCCGGCCGACGCTGATCCTGCTCGCCCATGATCCGGACAGCCGCTACTTCCTCGGCCGCGACGACAGCCCGTGGTATCCGACGGCGACGCTGCTGCGTCAGCCGGCCCCGGGCGCATGGGCGGAGACCATTTCCGACGCGGTCCAGCGGCTGGACGATTTTTCCCGGAAAAAATGAGCCGTTAACGCGCATTTACCCTACGGTTTAGGCTTTTTTTAAAGTCCTTCTGCTTTTCTAAGGGTCCCAAGTTTCCCAGGGATTCGGCAACGAAAAGACGGAAGCATGACAGAACATCGCGCTCTTCTTGAGGGATATGGACCGAGAAGGTCGGAAGCCCTAAGCCCGCTGGGGCACCCGATGACCATCGACGATCTGCCGCCGCCCGGCACCAGCCGCTGGGTACCGCGACGGAAAGCCGAAGTGGTATCGGGAGTCCGCGGCGGATTGATCACGCTCGACGAGGCCTGCCGCCGCTACAACCTCTCACTCGACGAGTACCGCTCTTGGGAGCGGTTGCTCGACCGGCACGGCGTCAAGGGGCTCCGCACCACCCGCACCAAATCCTACTGCCGCCCACAGTGACCGGGTTCGGCTAGGCAAATATTGCCGGCCGTTAACCTTGTGTTTACCGTCACGGCCCTAGCATCCGTCCATAACTCGGGGATGGCCGCGGCGCGCCCTGCGCCGCCGGTAAAACGGACGGGGGCTGATCTTGGATACTTTCGCGCAGGCACTTCGCAATCTCGGACCGATGCGGCTGGCCATCATGGGCGGCGTCATCCTCGGTCTGGTCGGCTTCCTCGGCTTCTTCGCGACGAAACTGAACACACCGAACCTCGAGACGCTCTACAGCGAGTTGGAACAGCAGGACGCGGCGCGGATCACCCAGGAACTGCAGACCCGCAACATCAAGTACGAACTGCGGCAGAATGGCACGCAGGTCCTCGTTCCCGCCGACCAGAAGCTGCAACTCCGCCTGCAACTGGCGCAGCAGGGCCTGCCGAGCGGCGGCTCCGTCGGTTACGAACTGTTCGACAAGACCGACAATCTCGGCGCCACCAACTTCATGCAGAACGTCAACCTGGTGCGGGCGCTGGAAGGCGAGTTGGCCCGCACCGTCCAGTCCCTGAATTCCGTCCGCCAGGCGCGGGTCCATCTGGTGATGCCGCAACGCGAACTGTTCAGCCGGGAAAAGCGCGAGCCGAGCGCGTCGGTGATCCTGAAGATGCGCGGGCCGGTGCGGCTCACCGCGGAACAGACCGCCGCCATCCAGCACCTGGTCGCGTCCGCCGTGCCGCAGCTGACGCCGAACCGCATTTCCATCATCGACGACAAGGGTTCGCTGCTGTCGTCCGGTTTCGACGGCGGCGACTCGGCCGCATCCGTCACCATCAAGGCCGACGCCCGCAAGCGCCAGATGGAGAGCCGGATCGCCCACACCATCGAGGAGCTTCTGGAAAAGACGGTCGGCTACGGCAAGGTCCGCGCCGAGGTGTCGGCCGACATCAGCTTCGACCGCATCTCGACCCAATCGGAAAAGTACGATCCGGACGGACAGGTCGTCCGCTCCACCAACTCCGTCACGGAAACCGCCAATAGCCGCGATTCCGAGGGCGAGCCGCCGGTCAGCGTCGGCACCAACCTGCCGGACGCCAATCTCGGCACCGGCGACACGGCGTCGCGCCAGGAAAACCAGAACCGGACCGAAGAAACCACGAACTTCGAGATTTCCAAGACCGTCACCAACCACATCCGCGAGGTCGGCGAGGTCCGCAAGCTTTCCGTCGCCGTCCTGGTCGACGAAGTGCAGAAGGTCAACGACAAGGGCGACAAGGTTTCCGAAAAGCGTCCCGACGAGCAGATGCAGCTTCTGGCGACCCTGGTGCGCGGCGCCATCGGCTTCGACGAGGACCGCGGCGACAAGGTCGAGGTCATTCAGATGAAGTTCGCCGCCTTCGAGGTGCCGGACGTGCCGCTCGAACTGTTCTTCGGCTTGGATAAGAACGGCCTGCTGCGGGTTGCGGAAATCCTGGTTCTCAGCATCGTCGCGATCCTGGTCATCCTGCTGGTCATCCGGCCGCTGCTGTCCCGCGCCTTCGAGGCCCTGCCGTCCGCGCAGGAAGCCGCCGAACGGCTGCTCTCCGAGCAGGGCCGCGCCCCGGCCCTCACGGGCCCCGGCGGCACGGCGCTGGCCGTCGAAAGCGACGAGGACGAGGAACAGTTCGAGGAGCTCATCGACATCGACCGGGTCGAAGGCCGCGTCAAGGCGTCGTCCGTCAAGAAGGTCGGCGAAATCGTCCAGAAACACCCGGAAGAAGCCCTGGCGATCTTGCGCTCCTGGATGTATCAGGAAGGGTAAGCAGGGGTTCAGGCGGGAGATACGACAATGGCGAAACCGCAGGTCGACTATCGTTCTCTTTCCGGCCCGCAGAAGGCGGCCGTGTTCATGCTGGCGGTCGGGCAGGAAAACTCGGCCCGCCTGTTCGAGCGGATGGACGACGAGGAAATCCGCGAGCTCTCGCACGCCATGGCCAACCTGGGTTCCATCGGCGCCGGTGTCGTCGAACGGCTGTTCGTCGAATTCGCCGACCAGCTCTCGTCCTCCGGCGGCCTGGTCGGTTCCTACGACTCGACGGAACGACTGCTGCTCAGTTCCCTCCCGGAAGATCGCGTCAAGCAGATCATGGAGGAAATGCGCGGTCCCGCCGGCCGTACCATGTGGGACAAGCTCGGCAACGTGAACGAGGCCATGCTCGCCAACTACCTGAAGAACGAATATCCGCAGACCGTCGCCGTGGTGCTCTCCAAGATCAAGCCGGACCACGCGGCGCGCGTGCTCGCCATGCTGCCGGAGAACTTCTCCATGGAAGTGATCATGCGCATGCTCCGCATGGAGGCCGTGCAGAAGGAAATCCTCGACCACGTCGAGCGGACGCTGCGCACCGAATTCATGACCGACCTCGCCCGCACGGCACGCCGTGACAGCCACGAACTGATGGCCGACATCTTCAACAACCTCGACCGCAACACGGAAACCCGTTTCATGACGGCCCTCGAGGAGCGCAACCGAGAATCGGCGGAGCGCATCAAGCAGTTGATGTTCACCTTCGACGACCTGGTCCGCGTCGACGCCAGCGGCATCCAGACCCTGCTGCGTCAGGTGGAGAAAGACCAGCTGGCGGTCGCGCTCAAGGGCGCCTCCGACGCGGTCAAGGAACTGTTCTTCGCCAACATGTCGGAACGCGCCGGCAAGATGATGAAGGAAGACATGGACGCCATGGGCGCCGTTCGCCTGAAAGATGTCGACGAGGCGCAGGCGAACATCGTCCAGATCGCCAAGGCGCTCTCGGATGCGGGCGAGATCGTCATCGCCGGCTCCGGCGAGGACGGCGAGTTGGTCTACTGACGATCCGAGCCGGGACCCGCGCGCCATGGCGAAAAAGCCGAACGATGGAGGTACGCGCGTGAGCGCCGCTCGCAAGTTCATGTTCGATCTGGATTTCGAAAGGCCGGCGTCGCTCGTCGACGCAGCGGCTTCGAAGGCGGCCGAAAAGGAGCCGGAGGTCGAAGAGGAAGAGATCGTCGTCCCGACCTTCAGCGAGGACGACATGGCGATGTCCCGCCAGGAAGGCTACGAGGAAGGGCGGCGCGATGCCCTGAAGGAAAGCGCCGAGGCCGTCGAGCGGGAAATCCTCATCGGCCTGGAAAAGGTAGCGGCCGATCTCGAAAAGGTCTTCGCGGCGCAGACCGACGCCAATCGCGAGATCGCGCGGGACGCCATCGGCATCGCCACGGCGATCGCCCGCAAGATGTTCCCCGATCTCAACGCGCGAAACGCCCTCGGCGAGGTGGAGCGCGTCGTCGTCGAAACCCTGAAGGCGATCACTGAGGAACCGCGCGTGCAGATCATGGTGCACCCGGAACTCCGCGAACCCTTCAGCGAACGGCTGTACGCGCTGACGCACCGCGCCGGCTTCGAGGGCAAGGTCTTCGTCAACGCCGACAACTCCATGGACATCGGCGATTGCCGCGTCGAGTGGAGCAACGGCGCCGCCGTCCGCGATACCGGCGAAACCTGGAATCTGATCGACGAGATCGTCGAACGGAACCTGCACGGCCCCGGCGGCAGACCGGAAGAGGAGCCGGCGGCGGAACAGCCCCCGAGCGCACAGCCCACGGCCGCCGCCAATGAGCGTCCGGCGGCCCCAGCACCCGAATCGTCGCCCGAATCGGCGCCCGCAACGGCGTCGGCTCCGTCGGCACCGGCTGAAAGCACCCCCGCGCCCGACGCGGACGCGGAAACCACCGGCGCGGCGGAAACGGCCCCGCTGGCCTCATCGGCGGCCCCGGAACGGAGCTTCGCCCCATCGGTCACCGACACCGAGGAGGACGGAAATATCAATCAAAATCAAATGGATATGGGCGGCGACGGCAATCCACCCATTCCCAGCAGCGAAGACCCCGTGGCGGATGGCGCGGCGGATGGCGGCGCGGACACGCCAGAGGACGGCGAGGAGCAGCCGTTCAAGATGGGCGATCCGGTGTCGCCGAACATGGCCGGGGCTATACTCGGCGCGCAGGAAGGCGACGACGACGAGGGGCCGGACCGCTAGGTCCCGGCCCGGAAATAGGCAGGAGAGCGACATGGCTGAGAGCGACGACGGCGGCCTTGAATTGGCCGATCTGATGGACCAGGAGCCGACCCCGTCCGCGCCGCGTGGCGACGCCGACAACGATGGCGGTGGCATGCCCGACATGTCCGACCTGCCGCGGAGCGCCAAGGATCTGGAAGCCGTCTACGACATCCCCGTGCAGGTTTCCGCCGTGCTCGGCAAGTCGACGATGCAGGTGAGCCAGCTTCTCAAGCTCGGCCGCGGCGCCGTCGTCGAATTGGACCGTAAGGTCGGCGAGGCCATCGACATCTACGTCAACAACCGCCTCGTCGCGCGCGGCGAGGTCGTGGTCGTCGAAGACCGGCTCGGCGTGACGATGACGGAAATCATCAAGACGGACCGCATGGGCTGATGGCGACGCGCGAAGCCGAGATGTCCGAAGAACAACTGCACGTGGTCGGGGGCCGTTCTCTCGACCTCGCGACGTCAGTTGGACTGATCTGCGGTTTCGCCCTGGTCGTCACCGCCATCATGCTCGGCGGCAACCCGAAGAGCTTCATCAACGTTCCGTCGATCCTGATCGTCGTCGGCGGCACCCTCGCCATCACGACGGTCTGCTATTCGCTGAGCGAGATGGTGCGCACCGCGAGCGTCATCGCCAAGACGCTGGTGCGTTCCTCGGCGCAGCCGTCGGATGCCGCCCGCAAGGCGCTACAGGTCGCCGACATGGCGCGCAAGCAAGGCGTGCTCTCGCTGCAGAACGTGGTCGACAGCCTCCGCAACGAGCCGTTCTTCCACAAGGGCATGGCCATGGTGATCGACGGCACGCCGCCCGAGGAAGTGGAGGCGATCCTGCGCCGCGATCTCCAGGCGACGGTGCAGCGCCACAAGCAGAGCGCCAGCGTACTGCGCAAGATGGCGGAGTTTTCGCCCGCCATGGGCCTGATCGGCACGCTGATCGGCCTCGTGCAGATGCTGGGCAACCTGCAGGACCCGTCCAACATCGGCCCCGCCATGGCGGTGGCCCTGCTGACGACGTTCTACGGCGCCGTCCTCGCCAACATGGTGTTCCTGCCGCTCGCGTCGAAGCTGGAACGGAACTCCAGCGAGGAATCGCTGATCAGCCAGATTTTCCTTCTCTCGTCGGCGTCCATCAGCCGTCAGGAGAACCCGCGCCGGCTGGAGTTGCTGCTGAACAGCATCCTGCCGCCGGCGCAGCGCGTGCACTATTTCGATTGAACCAAGAAAGAAGCGGACGGCCATGCAACTTCTCATCGTCGGCACCCTGAATGGCCAAATCGGCGCCGCCAGCCAGATCGCCATCAAACGCGGCGCCAAGGTGCAGCAGTCGGACACCGTGGAAAGCGGCCTCGATCTGCTGCGCCGTTTCGGCGCCGATCTGGTGATGATCGACGTCCAGTTGGACGTGCAGGACTTCATGCGCAATATCGAACGCGAGCGCATCAACGTGCCGGTCGTCGCCTGCGGCGTCGGCAACGACACCCAGGCCGCCGTCCGCGCGGTGCGCGCCGGCGCCAAGGAATACGTGCCGCTGCCCCCCGACGCCGACCTGATCGCCGCCGTCCTGCAGGCCGTCGCCGAGGACACGCACGCACTCATCTACAAGGATCCGAAGATGGCGGAGGTCATCCGCCTCGCCGATCAGGTCGCGCCCTCGGAGGCGAGCATCCTGATCACCGGGCCGTCCGGCACCGGCAAGGAAGTGCTGGCGCGTTACCTGCACAACAAGTCGAAGCGCAAGGACCGGCGCTTCGTCGCCGTGAACTGCGCCGCCATTCCGGAAAGCCTTCTGGAATCGGAACTGTTCGGCCACGAAAAGGGCGCCTTCACCGGCGCCGTCGCCCGGCGCATCGGCCGCTTCGAGGAAGCGGACGGCGGCACCCTGCTCCTCGACGAAATCACCGAAATGGATCCGCGCCTTCAGGCGAAGCTGCTGCGCGCCATCCAGGAGCGCGAAATCGACCGCGTCGGCTCCAGCAAGCCGGTACAGGTGAACGTCCGCATCATCGCCACCTCGAACCGCGACATGGATCAGGCCGTGCGCGAGGGACAGTTCCGGGAAGACCTCTATTTCCGTCTCAACGTGATGAACCTGCGGCTGCCGCCGCTCGCCGAACGGCCGGCCGACATCCTGCCGCTGGCCAAGTACTTTGCCGAAAAATTCGCGGAGCATAACGACGTGCAGCCGAAAGCCATCGCCGACGACGCCGCCGAAAAGCTGAGATCCTACGCCTGGCCGGGCAACGTCCGGGAGTTGGAGAACACCATGCACCGGGCGGTCCTGCTCGCCGCCGGCCCGGCCATCGACGCCTCGGCGATCTTCCTCACCAACGGCGAAAGCAGCGGCGCCCGCGCCAAGGAAGCGGGCGGCGACGCGGCCTCGCTGGTCGGACGCACCGTCGCCGACGTCGAGCGGGAACTGATCATCGACACGCTGGATCACTGCCTCGGGAACCGGACGCACGCCGCCAACATCCTGGGCATTTCGATCCGCACGCTCCGGAACAAGCTCAAGCAGTACGGCGACGAAGGTTTCCGCGTTCCGACGCCGGGCGGCGAGGCGCCAAGAGCCGGCGCATGACCGAAACCCGGCGCGGAAAAAGCGAGGGATAGCCTAGCATGGCCGAAGCCGGAACCGGCGCCGAAGCGACCGCCGAACGCATGGACTGGGTCCGCGACCGGCTCGTCGGCGCCTCCAAGCGCGGCGACATCATGCTGGCGCTCGGCGTCGTCGCCATCCTGGTCGTCCTCATCCTGCCGCTGCCGAAATGGCTCCTCGACGTCGCCCTGGCGTTTTCCATCACCTTTTCCGTGCTGATCCTGATGACGGCGCTGTTCGCAGAACGGCCGCTCGACTTCAACGCCTTCCCGACCGTGCTGCTGCTGGCGACGATGATCCGGTTGTCGCTGAATCTCGCCTCGACACGCCTGATCCTGTCGGACGGGCACGAGGGAACGGCCGCCGCCGGCAAGGTCATCGAGGCCTTCGGCGGCTTCGTCATGGGCGGCAACTTCGTCATCGGCATCATCGTCTTCGCGATCCTGGTGATCGTGAACTTCGTCGTCATCACCAAGGGCTCGGGTCGTATCGCCGAAGTGTCGGCGCGGTTCTCCCTCGACGCCATGCCGGGCAAGCAGATGGCCATCGACGCCGACCTGTCGTCCGGCCTGATCGACGAGGAAACGGCGAAAAAGCGCCGCAAGGAGCTGGAAGAGGAAAGCTCCTTCTTCGGCGCCATGGACGGTGCCGCCAAGTTCGTGCGCGGCGACGCCATCGCCGGCCTGCTGATCACCTTCATCAACGTCATCGCCGGCATGATCATCGGCGTCGCGCAGAAGGGCCTGACCTTCGCGGAAGCCGCCGACACCTACACGCGGCTGACCGTCGGCGACGGTCTGGTGTCGCAGATCCCGGCGCTGATCGTCTCGACCGCCGCCGGCATGGTCGTCACCAAGGCGGGCGTCGCCGGGGCGACGGAAGTGGCGCTGTTCAAGCAGCTCGGCAACCAGCCGAAGGCGCTCGGTCTCGTCAGCTTCCTGTTGCTGGCCCTGGCCGTCCTGCCCGGCATTCCCATGCTGCCGTTCCTGATCCTGGCGCTGATCTGCGGCGGCGGCGGCTTCTACATCACCTATCGCAACCGGCAAATGGCGGAACAGGCGGTCAAGGCCCTGGAAGACGAGAAGGTCGATCCCAAGGCGCTCGCCGAGGAGCCGATCTCGACCGCCCTCAAGATCGACCACATCCGCCTGGAACTCGGTTACGGCCTCCTGTCGCTGATCAGCGCGCCCAAGGGCGGGCAGAAGCTGACCGACCAGATCAAGGCGCTGCGCCGCCAGCTTGCCGGCGACATCGGCTTCGTCATGCCGTCGGTCCGCATCCAGGACAACATGCAACTGCCGGCCAACACCTACGTCGTGCGCGTCAAGGAAATCGAGGCCGGGCGCGGCGATCTCCGGCCGAACATGCTGCTGGTCATGGATCCGCGCGGCGAGGAAATCTCCATCCCCGGCGAGAAGACGGTCGAGCCCACCTTCGGTCTGCCGGCCATGTGGATCGAGGAATCGAACCGGGAAGAGGCCCTCTTCCGCGGCTACACGGTGGTCGACCCGGCGACCGTGGTGACGACCCACATCACCGAAGTCATCAAGGACAACATGTCGGAACTGCTGTCCTACTCGGAAACGCAGAAGCTGCTGGACGAGTTGGACAAGGACCACCAGAAGTTGGTCGCCGACACGATCCCGTCGCAGATTTCCTTGGGCGGCACGCAGCGGGTGCTGCAGAATCTGTTGTCGGAACGCGTTTCGGTTCGCGACCTGCCGACGATCCTGGAAGGCATATCCGAGGCCTGCGGCTACACGCGCAACGTCATGATGATCACCGAGCACGTGCGGGCCCGTCTGGCGCGGCAGATAAGCGACATGAACGCCAACGACCGCGGCTTCATCCCGCTGGTGACGCTGTCGCCGCACTGGGAACAGACCTTCGCCGAAAGCCTCGTCGGCCAGGGCGACGACCGGCAGCTTTCCATGCCGCCGTCCAAGCTGCAGGAATTCATCACCGCGCTCCGCAACACCTTCGAGCGCCAAGCCATGCTGGGCGAAACGCCGGTGCTGCTGACCAGCCCGACCATCCGGCCGTTCGTCCGCTCGATCGTCGAGCGGTTCCGCCCCATGACCGTCGTCATGTCGCAGAACGAGGTCTACCCGAAGGCGAAGATCAAGACCGTCGGTCAGATCTAGAGGCGGAACGGCATGCACCTCAAGACATTCACCGCACCCAATATGGCCGAGGCCATGAAACTCGTCCGCGCCGACATGGGCGACGACGCCATCATCGTTTCGACCGGCAAGGCCGACGACGGCGCGTCGTGCCGCATCACGGCGGCGCTCGACGAGCCGGAGCCCGACTTCGCCGCCGAGGCGGACGCCACCCCGGTCTGGACGGCGGAGGAGCGGAACGGCTATCTCCGCCAGGTCCTGACGGCGCACAGCATGCCGCCGTATCTCGTCGAACGGACGGCCCGCGACGCCGCCGAGATCGCCGCCGGCGATCCGGCCCTGGCGCTCGCCGGCGCCATCGACGCCCGTTACCGCTTCCGGATGATCGACCCGAACGGCCAGAAGGCGCCGATCGTGCTGGTCGGCGTCCCCGGCAGCGGCAAGACCATCACGGCGGCCAAGCTTTCCGCCCGCTGCCGCATCGGCGGCCGGCGCGCCGCCGTCGCCACCACCGACACCCGGCGCGCCGGCGGCGTCGAGCAACTGGCCGCCTTCATGCGCATCCTGGAAATCGACCTGATCGCCGCCGACACGCCGGACGAGTTGATGAAGAAGCTGCCGGACCGGCGCGAGCGCGACCTGGCCGTCATCGACACCGGCGGCGTCAATCCGTTCGACGCCGGCGAGATGGCGGCGCTGGGCGACATCATTACCGCCGCCGACGGCGAACCGGTGCTGGTCATGCCGGCCGGCGGCGACGCCATGGAATCAGCCGACATCGCCGCCGCCTTCGCCGATCTCGGCGCCCGGCGCATGATCGTCACGCGCCTCGACATGACGCGCCGACTGGGCGGCCTACTCGCCGCCGCCAGTGCCGGCGGTCTCGGCTTCGCCGGCGTCAGCGTCAATCCGTATGTCGCCGAAGGACTGACCGCCATCAATCCCGTATCCCTGGCGCAGTTGATCGTCCCGGACGATCCGCCGCCCCCCGCAATGCAAGAACCGAGAGCCGAGGCCCGCCGATGACCCAGGACACACTGCCACGACCGAAGGAAGCGAGCCGCACGAAAGGCCGGAACGTGATCGCCGTCGCGTCCGGCAAGGGCGGCGTCGGCAAGACATGGTTCTCGGTGACGCTGGCGAGCGCGCTGGCCCGCATCGACCGCAAGGTATTGCTGTTCGACGGCGACCTCGGCCTCGCCAATCTCGATATCCAGTTGGGCCTGATGCCGAAGCATGACCTCGGCGGCGTGTTGGCCGGCCGGCACAGCCTGGCGCAGTCGGTGACGCTCTGCGAGGAGGCCGGCTTCGACGTCGTCGCCGGGCGGTCCGGCTCGGGCGCGCTTTCGAACCTGCCGCCGAACCGGCTGCAGTCGCTGATCGACGAGTTGATGGTGCTGGGCGCCAATTACGACCACGTCATCCTGGACCTCGGCGCCGGGATCGAACATACGGTGCGGCGGCTCGCGTATGCCGCGCCGCGCATCATCGTCGTCGTCACCGACGAGCCGACGTCGCTCACCGACGGCTACGCCTTCATCAAGGTGACGCACGCCGAGCGGCCGGACATCCGCATCGACGTCGTCACCAATATAATGAGTTCGACGCGCGAGGGAGAACGGACATACAATACCCTCAACAAGGCCTGCGAGGGCTTCCTGAAGTTCTCGCCGGCGCATCTCGGCAATATTCGCCGTGACGAAAAGGTGCGGATGGCGATCCGCGAGCAGTCGCCGCTGATGACGCTCTATCCGAATTGCGAGGCGGCGGAGGACATGGCGAAAATCGCCCGCGACCTTCGCAAGTAGGAGACGCCGCTTGAGCACCGTCACGCCCCCTTCGCCGCAACCGCCGCCGCAGACGGCCACCGCGGCGACCGCGAGCGCCGTGACGGTCCCGCCGGACCTGGCCGACCTCGCCGTCGGCAGCAAGATCGACGCCCTTCTGCTGCGCTTCCTCGACAATGGACAGGTGCTGGTCCAGACCCAGTTCGGCGAGACAACCCTGAAACTTGGCGCCGGCGCGATCACGGCCAAGCCGGGACAGGCGCTGATCCTGCAAATCCTCGCCGGCGGCCCGCAGCCCCGCTTCTCGCTCATCCCCGCCGCCGGGCAAGGGGCGGGGTCGCCGCTCGGCTTGTCCGGACAAGGCCCGGCGGGACAAGTGTCGCCGCAGGGCCTGGGAACCGCATCCGGTGCCACGTCGGCGGCACAGGGCGGACAAGTTGCCGCCACGCCCGCCACCGGCGCGCCGGTGACGGTGCAGGTAGGCGGAACGTTGACCGCGGTGCTGTTGCGCCCGTTTTCCTTGCCCGCTGGTGTCTCGCCGCTCGGCCCGCAGACCATTGGAACTCCGGTAACATCGACGGCCGGGGCGCCGGCCGGGCCGGCAACGCATGGTGCGCCCGCGTCCGGTTCGCCCACGCCTTCGGCCGCGGCGGCCGTCGGCGGCCCGCAGGCGGGTGCCAGCCTCCCCGCCGGCAGCACCCTCGACGTTCGGGTCCTCACCATCCGGTCGCCGGAAGGCGCCAATCCGCCGCTGACGCTGTCGGGCCCACCCGGCCCCCTGTCGCTCGCGCCGGGAACCACGTTGCAAGGCGTCGTCAGCGGCCGTGTCGGCATCGCCCAAACGGTTGTGCAGACGCACGCGGGACCGATCGCGCTGCCGACCGGCGAACCGTTGCCGCCGGGAACCCGGATCGAACTCGCCGTCGTCCAGCCGCCGCGCCCGCCGGCACCCGGCGCCACCCCGCATGCCTGGAACGGCGTCTCGCCGGACGGCGACTGGCCGGCCCTCGACGAGGCGGCGGAGGCCCTGGAGGAAATATCGCCCGGCGCCCTCCGTCACGCGCTGTCGGCGGCGACGCCGAAGGCCGATCAGCAGCTTGCCTCGAACCTTCTGTTCTTCCTGTCCGCCCTCAAGGGCGGCGACATCCGAGGCTGGCTCGGCGACGGGCCGCTCCGCATCCTGGAACGGCACCGCCCGGATCTGGCGGGGCGGCTCCGCGACGATTTCGGACAGTTGGGCGGCCCCGTGCGCGATCCCGAGAGCGGCGACTGGCGGCTGCAGATGGTGCCGTTCTTGAACGGTCAGGACATCGAGCGCATCCGCGTCATGACCCGCGAGAAGGAGGAAGGCGAGAAGCCCGGCGACACGGGCGGCACGCGCTTCGTGATCGACCTCGACCTCAGCCGGCTCGGACATTTCCAGATCGACGGGCTCGTCGGCATGAAGGGGAAGCGTGTCGATCTGATGGTCCGCACGGACGAGCCGCTCGAACCGCATATGCGCGAAGACATCCGCCGCATCTTCTCGGATGCCGCCGAGTTGACCGGGATCGAGGGATCGGTGGGCTTCCAGGCGGCGCCGGGAAACTTCGTCAACGTACCGAGGCGGGGCCGCGATCCACTTGCGCCGCTGCCCGCCGGCGTCGTCATATGAGCGCATGATGGACGAGAGCCACCCGGCGACACCGGTCGAGTTTTCCGACGTATTGGCGAGGCGCGCCCTTCTCGCCGCCCGGCCGGTCGCGCCGACGTCGCCGGGCGTCAGCTCGCTCAACGCCGTGTTCGCCGCCGACGGCGCCGAAATCGGTATCCGCGTCCGCTACGTCGCCGACCGGGCCGCCCTGGCGCCGGAAAGCCTGCCCCGTTACCTGGCGCTCTTCGGTGGCGTCCGCGCCGTCCCGTTCGAAACGCTGGCGCAGACGATCCTCGAGGACATCACCGACCAGATTATTCCGTGCTGGATCGAAATCAGACTGCGGCGCGACGACGTCCGGAGCGGCGTCGCCGTCGGCCACGAAGTCCGTGTCGAAGACCGCCAGCCGCGCTGGCGGGAGAACGGCGTTCTCGATCGGTTGGAACCGTAAACAAAATATTACAATTCAATACTGTCGTTCATATCGACGGGTGTTAATGTTCTCCCCGGCTATTGCGGTCCTTGGGGGGATTTGAATTGTTCCGATTGATTTCACGCATTCTTTTGTGCGCCAGCCTGCTGGTGGGCGGATTGACCGTGTCTGCGGGCGGCGTATTCGCGGCCGATGCCGGCGAGCGCATCGGTACCGTCAAGAAAATCGCCGGCCCGGCCGAGGCCCGGCGGACCAGCGGCGTCGTGAAGCTCAAGATCGGCGACGGCATCCTGCCGCATGACCGTCTGGTGACGGGCGACGGCGGCGCGGTCGGCGTCACCTTGATCGACGACACCGTTCTGTCGTTGGGCCCGAACAGCGACATGATCATGGACGAGTTCGCCTACGCGCCGCTCGACAACAATCTCGCCCTATCCACGCAGATGCTCAAGGGCGCCCTGGTGTTCGTTTCCGGGCGCATCGCACATCTGGCGCCGGACAAGGTCACGGTCCGCACGCCGGACGCCGTCATCGGCATCCGTGGCACCCGCTTCGCCATCCGCGCCGACGACTGATGCTGAGGGGGAAAGCACACCATGATCGAAATCCTGACCCTGTTCGCCATCTACATCGCCTCGGCTCTTTCCGGCGGCTCGCAGACGACCGTCGTTCTTCTGCCCGAGGAAGACGGCAAGGTCGGCGCCGTGTCGGTTTCCAACGATGGCGGCGCGCAACTCATCAATCAGGCCTATAACGCCGTCGACGCTTCCGGCGGCGCGACACCGACGCCACCGCGATCCTTCGACGCCGGCGAGGTGCAGCGGGTGTTAGGCGCGGCGCTCGCCGTGGAACCGCAGAAGCCGAGGCCGTTCCTGCTCTATTTCCAAAGCGGCACGGCGACCATGCTGCCGGAATCGCTCGCCCTCCTGCCGGACATCCTGGCAGAAATCGGCCGCCGGCCGGCCGCCGACATCTCGGTCATCGGCCATTCCGACACGGTCGGCGCCGAAGATGCCAACGTGCGGCTGTCCCTTCGCCGCGCCGAGGCGGTTCGCGACCGGCTGACGGCGGCGGGCTTCGACGCCCGGAATATCCTGCTGCGTTCGCACGGCGAGCGCGATCTGATCGTGCCGACGCCCGACAACGTCGCCGAGTCCAGAAACAGGCGGGTCGAGGTCACGGTCCGCTGAGGTCCGCCGGAGCGGCGGCGTTTCAGGATTTTCGGGTGTGGGCGGTCAGGCCGATTTCGTCGAGTTCCTGCCGTTCCAGTTTGTCCAGTTCGGCGGCGACTTTGGTCTCGCGCTGCTCCTCGGCGATTTCGTACTTCTTGAGTTCTAGATAGGCCTCGCGCAGGTTGTCGCGCGCCACGGCGACCTCGCCTTCCTTTTCCGTGATGCGCCTTTTCAAGTCCTCGCGCCGATTGATGGCCGCCGCCGCGTAATTGCCGTAGGTGAGGCCGCCCTCGGTCGGGCTCTGCGCCGCCAGCGCCTGTTCGGCGACGATCTCGGCCTCCAGGGCCACGAGCCGGCCTTCCAGGTTGTCGAGTTGCGCCAACAGTTCGCCCAGGACCCGGCGGTGCTGGTCAACTTCCAAATCGTTGAGACGCACCAGCGCCTTGAAGTCGCGGGCCATGCCGGTCAGCCCCTACGTCATTGGCCGGCGGCGGGCTCGGCGTCGTCGCCGGACATGCCGAGAATTTCGTAGAGCCGTTGGTACCCGGCCTCCAGATCGGCGCTGTCGGCGACTTCCTGGGACAGGAATTCCTCGAGCACCGGATAGTAGCCGATGGCTTCGTCGACGCCGGCATCGGAGCCGCGCCGATAGGCGCCGAGGCGGATCAGTTCCGCCATGTCCTCGTAGGTTGAGAGCAGGCGCCGTGCCCGCGAGACGGCGACGTTCTGCGCCGGCGTGTTGCAGTTCGGCATGGTTCGCGACACGCTCTTCAGGACGTTGATGGCGGGAAAGCGTCCCCGCTCGGCGATTTGGCGCTCCAGCACCACGTGGCCGTCGAGAATGCCGCGCACCGCGTCGGCCACCGGCTCGTTGTGGTCGTCGCCTTCGACCAGGACCGTGAAGAGCCCGGTGATGTCGCCCTGGCCGTCCATGCCGGGACCGGCCCGCTCCAGAAGCTTCGGCAGCTCGGCGAAGACGGACGGCGTGTATCCCTTGGACGCCGGCGGCTCGCCCGCCGACAGGCTGATTTCACGCTGCGCCATGGCGAAGCGGGTGACGCTGTCCATCATGCAGAGCACGTTGGCGCGCTGATCCCTGAAATACTCCGCCACCGCCAGGGTGACGTAGGCGGCCTGGCGCCGCACCAGCGCCGGCTCGTCCGAGGTCGCGACGATGATGACGGAGCGTTTCAGCCCCTCCTCGCCCAGATAGTCCTCGATGAATTCCTTGGCCTCGCGGCCGCGCTCACCGATCAGGCCGACGACGCTGATCTCGGCGTCCGTGTTCCGCGCCATCATCGAGAGCAGCGTCGACTTGCCGACGCCGGAGCCGGCAAAGATACCCATGCGCTGGCCCCTGCAGCAGGTCAGGAACGCGTTCATGGCGCGGACGCCGAGGTCGATCTTGCCGCCGATGCGGCGGCGGCTGTGCGCCGGCGGCGGCGTGGTGTGGATGGGATAGCCCGTGAAGCCGGCCGTCAGCGGCCCCTTGCCGTCGACGGGATCGCCGAAGGCGTTGACGACACGGCCCAGCCAGCCGTCGTCGGGGTAGATCGCCGGGTCGGTGGCGGCGAGTTCCGCCTGCGCGCCGAGCCCGATGCCGGCGAGGGAGCCGAACGGCATGACGAGGGCTCGGCCCTCGCGGAAACCGACGACCTCGCAGATCACCTCGCGGCCGTGCCGGCCGTCGACCCTGACCCGGTCGCCGATCGACAAAACGCCCTGCAAACCGCCGATTTCGACCAAAAGACCGACGATATCGGCCACCCGGCCGAAAACCTGATGGTCCGGCAGGCGCGTGACTTCGTTGGCGATATTGTTCGAAAATACACGCATTTCGGCCGGATATGCCCTTTCCGGAGGCGGCGCGGCGGCGCCGTAACCCCCTCTATTGATGGTTAATAGCACACTTTCCTACTAAATATTCGTAAAGGGTTTGGCCCGGAGTCGCCAAATGGTAATATGGTTAACGAATATCGATTCGCGGCCTTGTCGCTGTCCGGAGGGGGCAAATGCGGGTTCTCCTGATCGAAGACGATCCGTCGACGCAGTTGAGCGTGAAACTGATGCTGGAATCGGCGGGAATGGTCGTGGATACGACCGATCTCGGTGAGGACGGGTTGGAAATCGGCAAACTGTACGATTACGACATCATGATCCTGGATCTGATGTTGCCGGATATGGACGGCCTCGAAGTGTTGCGGCGGCTCCGCGATTCACGGGTGCAGACGCCGGTGCTGATCCTGTCCGGTCTCACGGAATCGGAAACCAAGGTCAAGGGCCTAGGTGTCGGCGCCGACGACTATCTCACGAAACCGTTCGACAAGTCGGAACTGCTGGCGCGCGTGCAGGCGATCATCCGCCGCTCCGCCGGACATTCGCAATCCGTCATTCGGACCGGCCGGCTGGCGATCAACCTCGACGCGCACACGGTGGAAGTCGACGGTCAGCCGATTCATCTGACCGGCAAGGAATACGGCATTCTGGAACTGCTCAGCCTCCGCAAGGGAACGACGCTCACCAAGGAGATGTTCCTGAATCATCTGTACGGCGGCATGGACGAACCGGAACTGAAGATCATCGACGTCTTCATCTGCAAGCTTCGCAAGAAGCTCTCCGACGCCACCGGCGGCGACCACTACATCGAGACCGTGTGGGGCCGGGGCTACGTGCTCCGCGATCCGGAAACCATGCCGCAGGCACAGCACGCCTGAGGGTCCCGTTGCATTCCTGAAGAATTGAGGGCGGCTTCGGCCGCCCTGATCTTTTACGGGTTGGTAAGACCGTAGACGCCGCGCTGACCGAGCAGGGGCTTGAAGTTTTCCGAGACGCCCAAGACGGTTTCCGCGCCGCCCAGGAGCAGCATGCCGTCACTCGGCATCAGCTTGGCGATCCTGGCCAGCACCTCGCCCTTCGTCTGCTGATCGAAATAGATCAGCACGTTCCGGCAGAACACCACGTCGAATTTGCCGAGCGGCGTCGGGTCTTCCAGCAGGTTGAAGTACTTGAACTTCACCTTCGACTTGACCTCGGGCTTGATGTGCCAGCCCTCGCCCTGCTGCTGGAAGTATTTCACGAGCAGCGTGATCGGCATGCCGCGCTGCACCTCGAACTGCGAATAGACGCCCTTTTCCGCCTTCGCCAGGATGTCGCGGGAGATGTCCGTGCCGATGATCTCGTAACTCCAGCCGGCGAGTTTCGCCTGCTGTTCCATCAGCGTCATGACCAGGGAATAGGGTTCTTGGCCGCTCGACGCCGCGGCGCACCAGATGCGGAAGCTCTTCTTGGCGGCGCGGGTCTGCAAGAGATGCGGCAGCACGTGATCGCGGAACAGATCGAACGGCTTGATGTCGCGGAAGAAGAACGACTCGTTGGTCGTCACCGCCTCGACGACCTGCAGAATCAGGTTCGCGTCGTTGGTCCGCTGAATCTTCTGGATCAGTTCCTCGATGCTCTTCAATTCCGCCTTGCGGGCGACCGGCATCAGCCGGCTTTCCAGCAGGTAGGACTTCTCCGGCGTCAACACCAAGCCAGACCGCTTGCGCAGCATCGAACTGATGAAATTGAACTCGTCTGGCGTCATGGCAAGGCCTTCCGGAAACTCTCGGCGATATGGGGAGCGAGGTCGTCGAGCGGCAGCACG
>JAYOFL010000062.1:0-17424 GCA_038117205.1 Rhodospirillales bacterium
CTTCGGCACCGAGGTGCCGGCCGGCGCCGGCGTGGCCGCCCGGTTCGTGGCCGTCGCGCCGGCGACGGCGGGTGCGCCGGTGGTCGGCGTCGGTTCGGGCGTCGCCGTTTCCTGGGGCTTTTCCTGCGGCGTCTCCGAAGACGCCGTCTCGGTCTTCGCCGCCTCGGACGGTGCCGCGGCATCCGTCCCCGCCGGCGGCGTCACAGGCGCTGGGGCCTCCGTCGCGGGCTTGCTCTCGGCGGCCGGCTTGCCGGACAGGTGTTCCGGCACCGGCGAGATCAGGCTGGCGAAAAAGCCGTCGTCGTTGGTCGACGCGTACCATGCCCCATAGGCGACCAGCGCCAGCAGCACGCCGACGAAGACGATGGCGCCCCGGGGCACGCCGCCTTCCGTGACCGGCGTCGGAAAGAAGAGATCGTTCTTGCGGCTGACGCCCGCCTGCTCGGCGCGGAAGCGGCGCACCACCTCCTCGCCGCCGAGGCCAAGGTGATCGGCGTAGGAACGAATGAAGCCGACCGCGTAGGTCGCGCCCGGCAGATCGCCGTAGCGGCATTCCTCGATCGCTTCGAGATAGAGATAGCGGATGCAAAGCACTTCGGCGACGTCGCGAAGATCCTCTCCGACGCGGAGCCGGGACGCCTTGAGCAGCGCGCCGACCTGCGGCGCGCGCTGCGCGCCGTCCTGAGCGTCGCCCGTGGCCCGTTTTTTATCGTTCATCATTCCGTCTTGCCTGCCCTCGGGGGCGTAGAATCCACGGTGCGCAACCGTTCCGCGCCGTTCCGGACCCCCGTTAATGTCACATTCCACCTTTGATTTACAAGGACAATTCCGGCCCTGGCCCGGCCGCGCCGACCGTCAAACCGCAACCCCGTGATCAAGGGCGAAGGCGCGCAACTTGCCGCGCAGCGTGCGCTCCGGACTGTCCAGCATCGGCAGCATGTATTCGCGGAGCGAGGCGACATCGAGGGAGCGCACCATCTCCTTCACCGGGCCGATGCCGGGGCTCGCCATGGAGAGCGTGCGCAGGCCGAGGCCGACCAGGGCCATTGCCTCCAAGGGCCGGCCCGCCATCTCGCCGCAGAGCGTCACCGGCACGCCCTTGGCGGTGCATTTGCCTGCCACTTCATGCAGCACACGAAGCGCCGCCGGCGACAGCGTGTCGTAACGTTCCGACAGCTTCGGGTTGCCCCGGTCGCTGGCGAACAGGAACTGCATCAGATCGTTCGAGCCGATCGACAGGAAGTCGATGCGTTCGAGCAGCGGCGCCATCTGGTAGAGCAGCCCCGGTACTTCCAGCATGGCGCCGGCCTTGACCTGGATCGGCCCGCCGTCCGGCGGCAAACCCTCGGCCGCCAGTTCCCGCGTCAGCAGCTTGCGCGCCGCATCGAATTCCGCCACTTCGGCGATCATCGGAAACATCACGGAAAGCTCGGCGCCGGTCTGCTTGGCGGCCCGCACCAGGGCGCGCAACTGGCGGCGCAGGATCATCGGCCGGTCGAGACCGATGCGGATGGCGCGCCATCCCATGGAGGGGTTCTCTTCCTCGTCCGTCTCGATGTAGGGCAGCGTCTTGTCGCCGCCGACGTCGAGCGTGCGGAAGGTGATCGGCCGGCCGGTCGCCGTCGCCAGCGTGCGGGCGTACATCTCCGTCTGCTGATCGAGGCTAGGCAGTTCCTGATGCATCATGAACTGGATTTCGGTGCGGAAGAGGCCGATGCCCTCGGCGCCCGATTCCGCCATATGCTCGACGTCGACCAGAAGCCCGGCATTGACGCGAAGCTCGACGTGCTCCCCATCCTTGGTGTCCGCCGCCAGACCGATGAGCCCGGCGTAGTGCCGGCGCCGGTCCTGCTGCGCGCGCAGGGTGTCGTTGAAGCTTTGCTGCACGTCCTCGCCGGGACGCACGAACACCTGACCGCGCTCGCCGTCGACGATCAGCAGATCGCCGTCGGATACCCTGTCGGCGATGTCGCGCACGCGGCCGATGATCGGCAGATCGAGGGCGCGGGCGATGATCGAGACGTGCGCCGTCGGCGAACCCTCCTCCAGCACGACGCCGCGCAGGATCTTCCGGTCGTAATCGAGAAGTTGCGCCGGACCGAGCGACTTGGCGACCAGAATCGCGTCCGCCGGCAGGTCCTTGCCGCCGACGTCGGCCTCGTCGCCCAACAGGTGCTGCAGTAACCGGTTGGCCAAATCCTCGAAGTCGAGCACCCGCTCGCGAAGATACGGATCGCTGACCTTGGCCATGCGGGCGCGGATGTCGTCGAGGATGCGCTGCACCGCCGCTTCAGCCGTCAGGCCGGATTCGATGGCCTCGTCCATTTTCTCGAACCAGCCCGGATCGCGGGCGATCATGGAATAGGTCTCGAGGATGTCGCGGTGCTCGCCGCCGCTCTGCATTTCCTCCGACGTCATCATGTCGTCGATGGCGCCGTGCATTTCCGAGAAGGCGCGGCGCAGCCGCTCGTGTTCGACGGCCGCGTCCTCGGCGACCAGTCGTTCGATGCGGAAGCGCGGCCGATGCACGATGGCGTGGCCGATGCCGATGCCGCCGTTCAGCTTGAGACCGTCGAGCCGGAGCGGCCGGAGCGCGTTGCCGTCCGCCGGGCGCAACTCGTTCGGGTCGATCAGTTCGCCGCCGGCGACCAGTTCCGCCAGCACCATGGCGACGGTCTGCAGGCTTTCGACCTCTTCCTCGCCGTAATGCCGGCGGGTCCGGTTCTGCACCGCCATGACGCCGATCACCTGACCGCTGCGCAGGATCGGCACGCCCATCATCGAGTGGAAGGCTTCTTCGCCGGTTTCCGGCCGGTAGGCGAAGTTCGGATGCGCCTGCGCGTCGGCGAGCGCGAACGGCCGCGCCAGGGCGGCGATGTCGCCGACGATACCCTCGCCGATGCGGAGCCGGGTGTTATGGACGGCGGACGGCTTCAGGCCGCGTGTCGCGAACAGCTCCAGCATGTCGCCGGCGCGGCGCACGTAGATCGAGCAGACTTCCGCCACTAGGTCGGCGGCGACGATCTCGGCGATGCTGTCGAGGCGCTCTTCCGCCGTTCCCGGCGCGGCCATGAGGTCGCGCACGCGCGCCAACAGGCGTCGCGGCGCGGGCGTCTTGGCGCGTATGGCGCTCGGCGGTCGTTCGGACATGCCCTTCGCTCCATGCTCGAGGGGCGGTTGGTTCGGTCGGATCAGGCGGCGTCGAGTCCGTAGGCCGTATGCAGGGCGCGGACCGCCAGTTCGGTGTATTCCTCGGCGATCAGCACGCTGACCTTGATCTCGGACGTCGAAATCACCTGAATGTTGATCGACTTTTCGGCCAGCGCCATGAACATCCGCTGCGCGATGCCGGCGTGCGAACGCATGCCGACGCCGATCACGGAAATCTTGGCGACGTTCCTGTCAGAGAGCAATTCCTTGTACTTGAGGTCGTCCTTCTTGCCCT
This sequence comes from Rhodospirillales bacterium, assembly GCA_038117205.1. Classification (GTDB taxonomy): domain Bacteria; phylum Pseudomonadota; class Alphaproteobacteria; order Rhodospirillales; family Casp-alpha2; genus JAQBZY01. The sequence continues at coordinate 3,446 of JAYOFL010000062.1, forward strand.
CGAGAACGGCGATGGTCCGGTCCAGGTCCGCTGTCGTGACGGTGAACGTCAGGTCCGTCGACTTGCCGTCGTGCGACACGTTCTGGACGATCATGTCGACGTTGATGCTGGTATCCGCCAGCGGGCCGAAGATGGCCGCCGCGATACCCGGCCGGTCGGGAACGCCGACCAGGGTCACTTTCGCTTCGTCGCGGCTGTAGGCGATGCCGCTCACCAGTTCATGTTCCACGATCTCATCCTCGTCCACAATCATCGTGCCGGGTTCGTCATTGTAGCTGGAACGGACCTGCACCCGCACCCGCTGCTTCATGGCGAGTTCCACCGAGCGGGTCTGCAGCACCTTGGCGCCGACCGACGCCATTTCCAGCATTTCCTCGTAGGTGACTTTCTCGAGCTTGCGGGCCTTGCTCGTGATGCGCGGGTCCGTCGTGTAGACGCCGTCGACATCGGTGTAGATGTCGCAGCGGTCCGCCTTCAGCGCCGCCGCCAGCGCCACCGCGCTGGTGTCCGAGCCGCCGCGGCCGAGCGTCGTGATGCGGTTCCTGGGACCTAGGCCCTGGAAGCCCGCGACCACCACCACCTCGCCGGCTTCGAGCCGCTTTTCCAGTTCTTCCGTCTCGACACCCTCGATGCGGGCCTTGCCGTGCATGCTGTCGGTATGGATCGGAATTTGCCAACCGAGCCAGGAGCGCGCCGGAATGCCCAGGTCCTGCAGACCGATGGCGAGCAGGCCGACGGTGATCTGTTCGCCGGCGGCGACGACGGTATCGTATTCGCGCGCGTCGTAGAGACGGCTCATCTTGGTGACGTAATCGACGAGCTGGTTGGTGACGCCGGACATGGCGGACAGCACGACGGCGACCTGATGGCCGGCGTCCACTTCCGCCTTCACCCGCTGCGCGACCGCCTTGATGCGGTCCGTGTCCGCAACCGAGGTGCCGCCGAACTTCTGTACGATCCGCGCCATGCCGGCCTCATCGTCGGGGGAAAAACTGTCCTCGCCGACGACACCGGAACCGGTCGAAGCCGGCTCGCGTCCGCCAAACGGCGCGCCCGGGGGAATCATCCGGCGAAACCATCCCCTGCGGTTTCGGTTGATGCGCGGGCGGCGCATACATACTCTTTGACCCCTGGACGCGCAACCCTGATCCGAGCGAAGAAACCCGATGGTCACAACCGCCGAAAAACGGCCGAAACCGGACGAAAAGCGGCACCCGACGGAGACCGCCGACGCCGCCGAAGTGGCCCGCTTCACGGCCATCGCCGACGAGTGGTGGGACCCGGCCGGCAAGTTCCGGCCGCTGCACCAGTTGGCGCCGGTCCGGCTCGGCTTCATCCGCACGCGCGCGGTGGCGCATTTCGGTCTCGATCCGGCGTCGGCGGAGCCCTTCAAGGGGCTCCGCGTTCTCGACGTCGGCTGCGGCGGCGGCCTGATCTCGGAACCGATGGCGCGGCTCGGCGCCCGCGTCACCGCCATCGACGCCGGCGCGGAGAACATCGAGACGGCGCGGATGCATTCGGAAAGCGTCGGGCTGGATATCGACTACCGGCACGTGCTGCCGGAGGACTTGGCCGGCGTCGGCGACACCTTCGACATGGTCGTGAACCTGGAAGTGGTCGAGCACGTCGCCGATCTCGACGCCTTCCTGATGGCCACGGCCGCAATGGTTCGCCCGGGCGGCGCCATGGTGCTCTCGACGCTCAACCGGACGCTCAAGTCGCTGGCGCTCGCCAAGGTGATGGCGGAGTACGTGCTGCGCTGGCTGCCGGTCGGCACGCACGACTGGAAGAAGTTCGTCCGCCCGTCGGAACTGACGCACGGGCTCGGACGCGCCGGCATGCGGGTGACGGCGCTTTCCGGCATGGGCTACGACCCGATCGCCGACGAATGGCGTTCGACGTCCGATCTCGACGTCAATTATCTGGCGTTCGCGGTGAAGGATTAGAGGCCGGTTCAGCCGTTCCGGCGCGGCGGCGTCGGCAGGCGGTAAACGGGAATGCCTTCCTCGTCCAACTCCTGCGCTTCCTCGGTCGTCGCCTCGCCGTAGATGCCGCGTTCTTCCGCCTCGCCGTAATGGATGCGCCGTGCCTCGTCGGCGAATTCCTCGCCGACGTAATCGCAGTTGGCTTCCACGTCCTTGCGGATGGAGCGGACGGCTTCGAGGATTTTCTCGGCGACCTCGCGGGCGTGCGATTCCGCGACGCCGGCCGCCTTGCCGCGCGACTTGGCAATGCGGGGCGCCATCGGCGCGCGGGCGACTTGGGCATTGCCGCAGAGAGGGCATTCGATGTCGCCGGACGCGGCCTGCGCCTCGAAGGTGGCGCTGTCCTTGAACCAGCCCTCGAAGTCGTGTCCGTCGGCGCAGCGAACCGTGTACTTGATCATCGGTTTGTCCGATCCCGAAAAAGCCCGGTATTCTATGAATATGGTGGGGGTCCGCCAGGAAATAAAGTGTTAACGGCGGACGTTATGGACGGCATGGAGCGAACGGCATGACCAACGCGGAACCCGATCGGCACGTCTCGCGCCACCTCCGCATGTCGGCGCCGGGGGCCTGGATGGTCCGGTTCCAGCCCCTGATCCGGCCGGGCGGCAGCGTTCTCGACCTGGCCGCGGGCGGCGGCCGACATACGCGCTTCTTCCTGGACGCCGGACACGAGGTGACGGCGCTGGACCGCGCCGTCGAACCGCTCGCCCCCTTCGCCGGCCGGGCGGAAGTGATCGAGGCAGATCTCGAGGACGGCTCGCCCTGGCCCTTGGCCGGACGCACCTTCGATGCCGTCGTCGTCGTCAATTATCTCTGGCGGCCGCTGTTCCCGATGCTGCTGGACGCGTTGGCGCCGGCCGGCGTACTGATTTACGAGACCTTCGCGCGCGGTAACGAGGCCTATTCCCGGCCGCGCAATCCGGATCATCTGCTCCGCGCCGGCGAGCTGCTCGATCTCGCGCAGGGGCGTTTGCAGATCGTCGCCTACGAGCACGGCATTGTCGAAGGCGACGAGTGTCCGGGCGTCAAGCAGCGCATCTCGGCGGTGAACGATCTTGGCGCCTCGACGCGGGACGACGGGGAGCCGTCGCCGCATCCGCTTTCCAGCCGCTGATCAGGCTTCGATTTTATAAGGGCGGTCGTGACCGAGCGACGGGATGCGGCCACGTGCCTTGGCCGGCAGATCCATGTCGAGCTCGACGTAGCTGATGCCGGTTTCCTCGCCACCGTCCGCCAGCACCTCGCCCCAGGGTGCCACGGCCAGCGAATGACCGTAGGTGGTGCGCCCGCCGGCATGTTCGCCGCACTGGGCCGGCGCCAGCACGAAGGCGCCGCAATCGACGGCGCGGGCGCGCATCAGCACATGCCAGTGCGCCTCACCGCTCGGCCGCGTGAAGGCCGAGGGAATGGTCAGCATCACCGCGCCCCGCTTGGCGAGGTCACGGTAGAGATGCGGAAAGCGGAGGTCGTAGCAGACCGTCATGCCGAGGAGGCCCCAGGGCGTCTGGACGATCGGCACCTCCTTGCCGCCCCGGTAGGTATCGCTTTCCCGGTAGACGTTGCCCGTACCGATATCCACGTCGAAGAGGTGCATCTTGTCGTAGCGGCCGCGCACCGTCCCGGTGTCGTCCAGCAGAAGCGAGCGGTTGGCGAGCTTGCCTGAGCCATCCTCGGGATCGACGACGACGGAGCCGACCAGCACCCAGATACCGGCCTTCCGCGCCGCTTCCTTGAGGGCGGCGACGGCATCGTCCTTGCCTTCCGCCTTCACCTTCTCGCGAAGCTTCGGCCGGTCCGGTTCGATCATGTTGCAGACTTCGGGAAGCAGCGCGAAGGCCGCGCCGCCCTTGGCGGCTTCCGCCACCATGCCGGCGGCGGCGACGGCATTGGCGGCCGGTTCGGGACCGGCCGTGATCTGCAAAAGGCCCGCGCGGAGCGCCGTCACCCGGAAATCCCGAGCGCCACGTCCAATTCGCCGCGCGCGTCCATGGCGTGGATGCCGTCGCAGTCGCCGATGTGCTTGCCGTCGACGAAGACCTGCGGCACCGAGTTGGCGCCGCCGGCCCGCTCGCGCATCTCGCGGCGCGTCGACGCGCTCATCAATACGTCGTGTTCCTCGAACTGGACGCCCTTCCGCTCCAGGAGCGACTTGGCGCGGGAGCAATAGGGGCAGAACGGCGAGGTGTAGATTTCGATCTTGGCCATGGCGGGGTATCCGGGTGTTGGAACGGAAGAGATATATAGGTGGAATTGCCCCCTATCAAAGACCCGGCAGGACGACGGGCGCAATCGTGATCGCATCGACGGCTGACGCGCCGCCCCGCAGCAGCACCCGGGCCGCCGCGTCGAGGGTGGCGCCCGTCGTCATCACGTCGTCGACCAGCAGCACCCGTTTGCCCGCGAGCAGCCCGCGCCGGTTGAGCCTGACCCGGAACGCGCCCTTGACGTTCCGGGCCCGGCCGAGACGTCCGAGTCCGCCCTGCGGCGGCGTCGCCTTGACGCGGACCAACATGTCCGGGACCGACGGCACGCCGCTCCGCGCCGATAGACCGTTGGCGAGGAGCGTCGCCTGATTGTAGCGCCGCGCCAGGAGACGGCGCCAATGCAGCGGCACCGGCACGATGAGATCGGCGTCGGCGAGGAGCGGCCGGGCCGGACGCAGCAGATGTCCGACCAGCGCCGGCGCCAAGTCGGTCCTATCGGCATGCTTGAAGGCGAGGATCATCGGCCGGCTGGCGTCGTCGTAGACGAAGGCGGCCCGGGCGCGGTCGACCCGGGGCCGCTGCCGGGCGCAATCGCCGCAGAGCGCCTCCGGCCCCAAGTCGTAGGGCAGCGGCACGCCGCAGGCGGCGCATTGCGGCCGGCCCAGAAATGTCACCTTGTCCCAGCACGCCGGACAGAGGGCGCCGTGCACCGTCGACGCCGCCTCGCAGGCGCCGCAGACCGGCGGCCACAGGATGTCGGCCAGGCGGCTCCAGCCCGCCGCCAGCATCCGCGCCGCCGCGACCGGCGTGTTGGGTAGAGCCGTCATCCGTGCCATAACCCCTTCCATGAACCCCGCCAAAGACGCCATGAACGTCTTCGACCGCGCGCTGCATCGCCGCCGCCGCGCCCGCGCCGCGCCCGGACTGGCCGAACACGACTTCCTGTTCATGGAAGGGGCGGAGCGGCTTTCCGACAGGCTGATGGACATCAAGCGGGATTTCCCGCTCGCCCTCGATCTCGGTTGCCGCGCCGGTGCGCTCTCCGGAACGGTCGCCGGATCGGGCCGGGTCGGAACGCTGTTGCAGACCGATCTCGCGCCCGAGATGGCGGCCCTGGCGCGTGCGCACGGCCCCGCCTTCGCCGCCGACGAGGAATGGCTGCCGGTCCGGGCCGCGTCGCTCGACCTCGTGCTCTCCAACTTGAGCCTGCACTGGGTGAACGACCTGCCGGGCGCGCTCACGCAGATCAGGGCGGCGCTCAAGCCGGACGGACTGTTCCTCGCCTCCATGCTGGGTGGCGAGACGCTGCATGAACTCAGGGACGCGCTGGCATCCGCCGAGATCGAATTGGATGGCGGGCTGAGCCCCCGTGTCTCGCCGTTCGCCGACGTCGGCGACCTGGGCGGGCTGCTGCAGCGGGCGGGCTTCGCCCTGCCGGTCGTCGATTCGGAGACCGTTACCGTTTCCTACGGCGATCCGTTCCGGCTTTTGGCCGATTTGCGCGGCATGGGGGAGAGCAACGCCGTCCGCGAGCGGCGCCGCACGCCGCTCCGCCGCGCCACACTGATGCGGGCCATGCAGCTCTATGCCGACCGGCACGCCGGGCCGGACGGCCGGTTGCCGGCGACGTTCCAGATTCTCACGATGACGGCGTGGGCGCCGGCGCCCTCGCAGCAGCAGCCGCTGAAGCCGGGACAGGCCACGGGCCGGCTCGCCGATGCGCTCGGCGGAACGGAAATCGGCCTCGGCGAAAAGGCCGATCCGAAGGATTGACGGGCCCCGGAATCAGAAAGGGCCGCGGAGACCGCGGCCCTTCCCCCAAGAACTCCCTGGGAAACGGGGCTTAGGAAGCGTGTTCCACGCCCTTCTCATCGAAGAGCTTCTTGAGTTCGCCAGACTCATACATCTCGCGAACGATATCGCAACCCCCAATGAACTCGCCCTTCACATAGAGCTGGGGGATCGTCGGCCAGTTGGAGAAATCCTTGATTCCCTGGCGGATTTCCATGTCGGAAAGAACGTCGACGCCCTTGAACTTGACGCCCATCATGGTCAGCGCCTGCGCCACCGCGGCGGAGAATCCGCACTGCGGGAACATCGGATTCCCCTTCATGAAGAGGACGACGGCGTTATCGTCGATTTCCTTCTGAATATTGTCGAAGACCGGGTTGTCGCTCATGGCGTGATCCTTACGGGTTTCCTGGTGATAACGGCGAAGAGGGTTATTCCGGCGCCGACGTCTGCAGGGCCAGCGCGTGCAACTCGTTGCCCATCCGGCCTTGCAAGGCCTTGTAGACCATCTGGTGCTGCTGCACGCGGGACTTGCCGGCGAAGGCCGACGACACGACGTGCGCCGCGTAGTGATCACCGTCGCCGGCGAGATCGTCGATCGTCACCTTGGCGTCCGGCAACGCTTCCTTGATCAACTGTTCGATTTCGGCGGCGGCCATGGCCATGGGCGCACTCTCCCCTCTTGGTTGCCATGGATATGGCGCGGACCGGCGCTGCCGTCAAGTATGCCGGCCTTAGAGAGCGAAGTAGTGCATGCCACCGTCGACCGGGATCACGGCGCCGGTGATATAGGACGCCAGCGGCGAGGCCAGGAACGCCACCAGCGGTGCCACGTCCTCCGGCTCGCCGAAATAACCCATCGGGATGTTGCGCTCGATGAACTGGCGGCGGGACTCCTCGGTCGGATAGAGCCGTTCCATGATCTGCACGCTCTTGATGCGGCCGGGCGGAATGCAGTTGACGGTGACGCCGTCCTTGGCGACGTCGCAGGACAACCCCTTCGCCCAGAGGTGCAGCGCCCCCTTGGCGGCGATGGCGGCGTTCATGGAGCGGGGCTCGGAAGAGCCGCTCATGCAGATGATCCGCCCGTAGCCGGCCGCCCGCATGTCCGGTAACAGCGCCTGCGTCAGCCGGCGCACGCCGTCGAAATTGAGCGCGAAGGCCTCTTCCCAGACCGCCTCGTCGGCGTCGACCGTGGTCGGCCTCGACGCGCCGGCGCAATTGGCGAGAATGTGCACGGTGCCGAGCGCCGCCTTGGCCGCCGCCGCTAGGTCCCATACCCCGTCGATGGAGCCTAGATCGCCGGCGACCACGACCGGGGCGGGAAAGCCCATGCCGGCGATGTCGGACGCGGTTTTGCCGACCCCCGCTTCCGTTCGGGCGCTCAAGACCAGTTTCACGCCCTCGCGGGCCAGCTCCTTGGCGACGGCGGCGCCGATCCCCGAGCCGGCGCCGGTGACGAGGGCCGTTCGGCCGGAAATACGTAAATCCATGAGTAGACCTCCATTTGCCGGCCATATTCGCGAGCGGCGCGGATCGGTCAACCCGCGCATCCACATCCTCGGCAGTTGCGTTGTTTTTGCCTGCCGCACCTGCTAATAGGGGCCGCAATCGGGGCCGGCGCTGGCCGCCCGCCCCGATTCACCCGAAAACCCTGTCCGGATTGACGCCCATGGCAAGACGCAGACAGATTTACGAGGGCAAGGGCAAGGTCCTGTTCGAAGGGCCGGAACCCGGCACCATCGTGCAGTATTTTAAGGACGACGCCGCCGTCCCGAACCAGGGCCGCGTCGGCACCATCACCGGCAAGGGCGTCCTCAACAACCGGATTTCCGAATATCTGATGATGCGGCTGTCCGAAATCGGCGTGCCGACGCATTTCGTGCGTCGCCTCAACATGCGCGAGCAGCTTGTCCGCGAAGTCGAGATCATCCCGATCATCCTGGCCGTCCGTAACGTCGCCGCCGGCTCGCTGGCCGAGCGCTTCGGCATGGCGGAAGGGGCGCCGCTGCCGCGCTCCATCGTCGAGTACTATTACAAGTCGGACGAGATCAACAATCCGATGGTCGCCGAGGAGCACATCACGGCCTTCGGCTGGGCGGCGCCGCAGGATCTCGACGAGATGATGGCGATGGCGCTCCGCGTCAACGACTTCCTGTCCGGGCTGTTCCTGGGCATCGGGCTCCGGCTGGTGGATTTCCGCGTCGAGTTCGGCCGGCTCTGGGAAGGCGATCAGATGCGGCTCGTGCTCGCCGACGAGCTGAGCCCGGACAACTGCCGGCTCTGGGATCTGCACACCGACGAGAAGATGGACAAGGACCGCTTCGACCGGGATCTCGGCAACGTCGCCGAGGGCTACCAGGAAGTGGCGCGGCGCCTGGGCATCCTGCCGGAATCCGGCCCGACGGACCTCAAGGGTCCGGAAGTGATGCAGTAATTTCCGACGCGGCGCGGGCAAACCGCGCCGCTCTGTGGTAAAAAGTTTGCGAATCGACCGAGGGGATTCCTGCCTTGAAAGCGAAAGTCCACGTCACCTTGAAGAACGGCGTTCTCGACCCGCAGGGAAAGGCCGTGCAGCACGCGCTGGCCGGCCTCGGCTTCGGCGGCGTGGAAGGCGTCCGGCAGGGCAAGTTCATCGAGCTCGAGCTCGCCGAGACCGATCCGAAGAAGGCGGAAGCCCAGGTCGAGGAGATGTGCAAGAAGCTCCTCGCCAACACGGTGATCGAGAATTACTCCGTCGAAATCATGAAGTGAGGGACCGCGCGCCATGAAAGCCTGCGTCATCGTCTTCCCCGGGTCCAACTGCGACCGTGACGTGCAGGTGGCGCTGGCAGCGGCCACGAAGCAGCCGGTCGTCATGCACTGGCATGGCGATGCCGAGCTGCCGAAGGTCGATCTGATCGTGGTGCCGGGCGGTTTCTCCTACGGCGACTATCTGCGCTCCGGCGCCATGGCGGCCAACTCGCCGGTCATGCGCGCCGTCGTCGAACGCGCCAAGGCGGGCGTCCCCGTGCTCGGCATCTGCAACGGCTTCCAGGTGCTGACCGAAGCGGGCCTCCTGCCCGGCGCCTTGATGCGGAACGCCAACCTCAAATTCGTCTGCCGTGACGTGCATCTTTCCGTCGAGACGACGGAAAGCGTCTTCACCGGCGCCTACAAGAAGGGCGGCGCCATCCGCATTCCGGTGGCGCACCACGACGGTAACTATTTCTGCGACGCCGACACGCTGAAGGCCTTGAACGACAACGACCGGGTGGCATTCCGCTACGTCGACGCCGCCGGCAAGCGCGGCAACGGCGCTAACCCGAACGGGTCCTTGGACGACATCGCCGGCATTCTGAACGAGAAGCGCAACGTGCTCGGCCTGATGCCGCATCCGGAACGGCTCGCCGAAGCGGCGCTCGGCGGCGTCGACGGCAAGCCCATGTTCGACGGACTGGTCGCCGCGCTCGGCTGAGGCCCCTCTCCCCGAATCGCCCTATTTAAGCCGTTTTTCGGCGGTCTTTTCGCATCTGCAATAGCGGGAATTTCCTTTTGCGGGGAATTCGGTTATGTTTTAGCCAACACCGATTCGCGGGCCGGAATCTGGACCGGACACGGAGCGAGGGTGTGTTTTTGAAGGGCACAATTTCATGACGGGACGTATGACCAAGATCGCCGGTCTTTCGGCGGCGGCGATGTCGCTCGCCCTGAACGGCGCGGCGGCGGGCGAGATGCGCAGCACCGGCACCTACATCGGCGCCGCGGGCGGCCTCAGCATCGCGCGCGACACGGAATTCTCGGGCAGCGGCATCAACGTCGACGGAGAACACGACAACGGCTGGGTCGGTGTCGTCAACCTGGGGCATGCATACGCCAACGGGCTCCGCGGCGAAATCGAGGCCGGCAACCACCGCAACGCCTTCGACAAGGTCGGCGGCGCGACGGCCGGCGGGCGCAGCCGCGTCTATTCCGGCATGGTGAACGGTTATTACGACTTCGCCACCGGCACCGGCTGGGTGCCCTACATCGGCGCCGGTATCGGTGCCGGGCACGTCAACGTGGCGACCAGCCCGATCGGCGGCAGCACCGTCGCCGACAACGACACGGCGCTGGCGCTCCAAGGCATGGCGGGCTTCGGCTTCAAGTTCGACAACAACTGGACCGGCACGCTCGAATACCGCTACTTCCAGACCTTCGGCGCCAACGTCCAGACCGCGGCGGGCACCAACATCGACGCCGATTACGCGGCGCATTCGATCATGGTCGGCCTGCGCTACACCTTCGGCGAGCCGGCCAAGAAGCCGATGGCGGAACCCGCCCCGGCGCCGGCGCCCAAGCCGGTCGCGCAGGCGGCACCCGCGCCGCAGTCGGCCCCGCCGCCGCCGCCGAAGCCGGCGGTCGCGCGCAACTACATCGTCTTCTTCGACTGGGACAAGTCGACGCTGACGCCGGAAGCCCTGGCGATCCTGAAAAGCGCCGCCGACAACGCCAAGATGGGCGGCATCAGCCGCATCGAAGCGACCGGCCACGCCGACCGGTCCGGCACCGACAAGTACAACATGAAGCTCTCGGAAAAGCGCGCCCGCGCCGTGCAGGCGGAACTGGCGCGGCTCGGCATTCCGACGGGTCAGGTCGGCGTCGCCTGGAAGGGCGAACGGGAACCGCTGGTGCAGACGCCGGACGGCGTCCGCGAGCCGCAGAACCGGCGCGTCGAGATCGTCTTCCCGTAAAACGCTTCGATATCGAGGTTACGGAACCGCCGCCCGCGAGGGCGGCGGTTTTCGTTTGGGACTGCTTCGAGCGCTCCATGCCTCATCCTTCGAGACGCGGCTTCGCCGCTCCTCAGGATGAGGAGGCGTTAAAGACCTCATCCTGAGGAGCCGCCGGTAGGCGGCGTCTCGAAGGATGAGGACAAGCGCCGGACATGAAAAACCCCGGTCGATGCCGGGGCGGTGAAGCTTCGATTTCAGGGCGCCGTCAGTTGGATTTTCGCGCCACCTGAACCTTGCCCTTGCACGACGCCGACGCGGTTTCCGTCGTCTCCCGGTCGACGGAGAATTTCTCCAGATCCACCGGCTCCATCGCCAGGACCGAGACGAAGGTGCGGCGCGCGTCGTCGCAGAAACCGTCCCGCGCCTCAATGCTCTTGGCCGACGCCTTGTTGGCGAGCGCCGTCACGTAGGCGTTGAGCTTGCTGACGCCGCCCTTGCCGTGCGTGTCGAGGAAATGCTGCTTCAGTTCCTTGCCGTTCTTAACGAGAACGTTCTGGAACTTGGTGGCGAAGGCGTTGTAGTCGGATTTGGCTTGGCAGGTGAGCGCCGCGACCATCAGGTCGGTCTGTAGGGCGCGGACTTGGAAGGCGGTCTGTTCGGCGGGCTTATCGCAGGTATCGGCCATAGCGGCGCTTCCCAGCACCGTCATGGCGACGAACACCGCGCCCGTCAGTTTCCCTGCCCCCATTCGGCAAGCCCCCATTTATTCGTTGCCGCGAGAATCCCATGGGCATGGTTTAAAATCAACTAATTTCCGCCACATTCCGGCCGCTTTTCATCCCGTTTTCACAATCGAAAAGTGGGCCGAATCATTGCCTTACGGCAGGCGGTCCATCGGCGCCGAAGGCGAGTTGCCAATCGGAGCGGTTCTGCTATGAAGACGCCATGAGCGAAATCACCCCCGAAATCGTTGCCCAACACGGCCTTTCCCAGCAGGAATACGGCAAGATTCTCGAGATTCTCGGGGGCCGGCAGCCGAATCTCACCGAGCTCGGCATCTTCTCCGTCATGTGGTCGGAGCATTGCTCCTACAAATCCTCGAAAAAGTGGCTGAAGACCCTGCCGACCAAGGCGCCGTGGGTCATCTGCGGCCCGGGCGAGAACGCCGGCATCATCGACATCGGCGACGGTCAGGCCGCCATCTTCAAGATGGAGAGCCACAACCACCCGAGCTTCATCGAGCCCTACCAGGGCGCGGCGACCGGCGTCGGCGGCATCCTGCGCGACGTCTTCACCATGGGTGCGCGGCCGATCGCGAACCTGAACGCGCTCCGCTTCGGCAGCCCCGACCATCCGAAGACGCGGCACCTGGTGGCCGGCGTCGTCGCCGGCATCGGCGGCTACGGCAACTGCGTCGGCGTGCCGACCGTCGGCGGCGAGTGCGAATTCCACGACAGCTACAACGGCAACATCCTGGTCAACGCCATGACCGTCGGTCTGGCGGACGCGAACCGCATCTTCTATTCGGCCGCCGCCGGCATCGGCAATCCGGTCGTCTACGTCGGCTCCAAGACAGGCCGCGACGGCATTCACGGCGCCACCATGGCGTCCGCCGAGTTCTCGGAGGACCCGGAGGAAAAGCGGCCGACCGTGCAGGTCGGCGATCCGTTCACCGAGAAGCTGCTGATCGAAGCCTGCCTGGAATTGATGGCCACCGACATGATCGTCGCCATCCAGGACATGGGCGCGGCCGGCCTCACCTCGTCGTCCTTCGAGATGGCGTCGAAGGGCGGCATGGGCGTCGAGTTGAACCTCGACCACGTGCCGCAGCGCGAAACCGGCATGACGGCCTACGAAATGATGCTGTCGGAAAGCCAGGAGCGCATGCTCATGGTGCTCAAGCCCGGCCGCGAGGACGAAGCCCGCAAGATCTTCGAGAAGTGGGAACTCGACTTCGCCGTCATCGGCCATCTGACCGATACCGGGCACATGGTCCTCAAGCACAAGGGCGAGGTCGTGGCCGATCTGCCGATCGACCCGCTGGCGCTGGCGTCCCCCGAATACGACCGGCCGTGGAAGCCGACGCCGGCCCGCGCCGCCGTCACGCCCGACGACGTCGCGGCGCCGAACGATCCGATGGCGGCGCTGAAGACGCTCGTCGGCTGTCCGAACCTGGCGTCCAAGCGTTGGATCTGGGAACAGTACGATCACATGGTCATGGGCGACACGCTGGCCACCGGCCGGCCGGGCGCGGCCGACGCGGCGCTGGTGCGCGTGCACGGCACCAAAAAGGCGCTCGCCATGACGTCCGACTGCACGCCGCGCTACTGCAAGGCGGGCCCCGTCGACGGCGGCCGGCAGGCCGTCGCCGAAGCGTGGCGGAACATTACCGCGACCGGCGCCAAGCCGCTCGCCATCACCGACAACATGAACTTCGGTAACCCGGAAAAGCCCGAGATCATGGGCCAGTTCGTCGGCTGCATCGAGGGAATGCGGGAAGCCTGCGTCGCGCTCGACTTCCCCGTCGTTTCCGGCAACGTGTCGCTCTACAACGAAACCAACGGCCAGGCGATCCTGCCGACCCCGACCATCGGCGGCGTCGGCCTGATCGACGATCACAGCAAGGCCGTCGGCCTCGCGTTGCCGAAGGCCGGGCTTTCCCTGGTCCTGATCGGCGAGACCGCCGGACACCTGGGATCGAGCCTCTACTTGCGTGAAATCGCCAAGTCGGAAGACGGCCCGCCGCCGCCGGTCGATCTGAAGATCGAACGGCGCAACGGCGACTTCGTGCGCGAACAGATTCTCGCGGGCCGCGTCCAGGCCTGCCACGACGTTTCCGACGGCGGCGTTGCGGTGGCCGTGGCGGAAATGGCCATGGCCGGCGGCGTCGGCGCCGAGATCGAGCCCGCCAACGGCAAGCTCGCTTTGCATGCGTGGCTGTTCGGCGAGGATCAGGCCCGCTACGTGCTGGCCACGTCCGATGCCGGCAAGGTGCTGGAAGCGGCCAAGAAGGCCGGCGTGCCGGCGGCCGCCATCGGCGTTTCCGGCGGCGCCGACGTCCGCATCAAGGGCGGTGCGTCGATCGCGCTCGCGGACCTCAAGAAGACCAATGCCGAATGGCTGCCCCGCTACATGGGGGCGGAGATCGTTTCCTAACGGCCGAAATCGACCGGCGCATACGCGCCCTGGTCCGGGGCGCCGGCGCAAAAGAGCCAGATCGGCCGCGTGCCGAAGCGTTTGACGCCCGGGAGCGCCACCAGCGACGACGACACGGTCCCGAAGCCCGTCCCGTCCACGGCGCC
>JAYOFL010000063.1:0-17232 GCA_038117205.1 Rhodospirillales bacterium
ATGTAGCCGGCGATCTTGTCGACGGCGTTGTGGCGGCCGACGTCTTCCATGTAGATCAGCGGCCGGTCCTCCTTGCAGAGCACGCAGCCGTGGATGGCGCCGGCCTCCAGATAAAGGCTCGGCGTGGTGTTGATTTCCTTGGTGAGCGCATACAGCCAAGACGTCTTCAGGACGGCGGCCGGATTGAGGGACACCTGCTCGAATTTCTCCATGACGTCGCCGAAGACGGTGCCTTGGGCGCAGCCGGACGTCAGGGTCTTCTTCTTCAGCTTATCCTCGTAGTCGGTTTCCCGTGCCGTGCGCACGACCACCGTTTCGATCTCGGCGTCGTATTCGACGCCGGTGATCTCGTCGTCCGGCCGCAGCATGTTCTGATTCAGGAGATAGCCGACCGCCAGATAGTCCGGATGGTCGCAGATCGTCATCATGGTGACGATCTCGCGCCCGTTCAGGAACAGGGTCAGCGGCCGCTCGACCGTGACGGCGGTCTCGACCGGATTTCCGTCCTGGTCGAGGCCGCGAACCCGTTCGGTCAGCTTCGGGTCGTCCGGGTTCGGACGCACCAGATAGCCGTCACCGACAGCCGATTTCTCGGACAAGCTCACTCGCCATCCCTCCCCAAAACGCCGCTTCGCACGGTCATCGTCATTTGGTGCGGCGATTGTCCGCATCAAGACCGGCAAAGCAAGGATATCCCGGACAGGGGGCCCATCGCCACCGGTCGAGCCGCTCTCGTCCAGTACATATTTTTGTTTAAACTTGCAAATTTTCCGAAAACCGCCAAATATCTGAAAAATTACAGGGAAACGTCCATGCACGACTTGGCGCTCGCGTTCATTACCGCCGTGCAACTGTTGCTTTCGTTCGATCCGGCGCTGGTCGAGATCGTCCTGCTGTCGCTCCGCGTCAGCCTGACCGCCGTCGGCCTCGCCGCCCTGATCGGTTTGCCGATCGGCGCCGCCGTCGCTTTGTTCCGGTTTCCCGGCCGCGGCGCCCTGATCGTGCTCCTGAACGCGTTGATGGGCCTGCCGCCGGTCGTCGTCGGCCTGGTCGTCTATCTGTTCCTCTCCCGCTCCGGCCCGCTCGGCGTGTTCGGACTGCTGTTCACACCGACCGCCATGGTCATCGCCCAGTCCATCCTGGTGACCCCGATCATCGCCGCGCTGACCCGTCAAGTGGTCGAGGATCTGTGGGCGGAATATTCGGAGCAGCTCCGTTCCTTGGGCGCCGGCCCCATGCGGGCCGTGCCGGCGCTGCTGCACGACGCGCGGTTCACCCTCGTCACCGCCGTCCTCGCCGGGTTCGGCCGGGCCAGCGCCGAGGTCGGCGCGGTCATGATCGTCGGCGGCAACATCGATCACGTGACGCGCATGATGACGACCGCCATCGCGCTCGAAGTTTCAAAGGGCGATCTAGCGCTCGCGCTCGGCCTCGGCATCGTGCTGATCGTGCTGTCGCTCTCCGTCAACGCGGCGACCTACATCGTCAAGCAAAGGGCGGAACGCAGATGGGCGTGAGCATCGCCATGAACGCCCCCGACGCGCTGGCGGCGCCCGCTTCCGGAGACGGCCTGCTGCCCGTCCGCGCCGACGGACTCGTCTTCGAGGCGCACGGCAAGCGCCTGATCGACGATGTCTCCGTCGTCCTGCAACCGGGGCCGCGCACGGTGGTGTTGGGGCCGAACGGCGCCGGCAAAAGCCTGCTGCTCCGCCTTCTGCACGGCCTTATCAAGCCGACCGTCGGCTCCGTCACCTGGGCACTCGGAAACGCCGACGACGTCCGCAACCGTCAGGCGATGGTATTTCAGAAGCCCGTCCTACTTCGCCGTTCTTCGGCCGCCAACGTCGAGTACGGCTTGCGCCTGCGGGGCATGCCGCACGCCGAACGCGTAGAGCGCGTCGCCGAGGTGTTGCACCGCACCGGACTCCGCCGCTTCTCCGATCAGCCGGCGCGCCTGCTGTCGGGCGGCGAGCAGCAGAAGCTGGCGCTGGCGCGGGCTTGGGCGTTGAAACCCGATCTTCTGTTCCTCGACGAGCCGACGGCGAGCCTGGATCCCGCCGCCATCGCCGCCGTCGAGGACATCGTTCAAGCCATGCACGCGGACGGTACGCGCATCGTCATGGTGACGCACGACGTCGGGCAAGCCCGGCGGTTGGCCGACGAGGTGATGTTCATGCACAAGGGCCGGCTCTTGGAAAAGACGCCTGCCGCGACGTTCTTTCAAGCGCCTGAAAGCGGCGAAGCCGCCGCATTCCTGCGCGGAGAATTGAGATGGTGAAAATGAGGGAGAGAACCATGTTCAAGCTGAAATCAATCATGGCGGCGGTCGCCACGATGACGATCGCTTTCGCCGCGCAGGCGGAGGACAAGTTCATCACGGTGGCGTCGACCACGTCGACGGCGAATTCGGGCCTGTTCGACTTCATGCTGCCGAAGTTCACGGCGAAGACCGGCATTCAGGTCCGCGTCGTCGCCGTCGGCACCGGCAAGGCGATCAAGCTCGCCGAGAACGGCGACGCCGACGTGCTGTTCGTGCATCACAAGCCGTCCGAGGAAAAGTTCGTCGCCGCCGGCTTCGGCGTGAAGCGCACTGACGTCATGTACAACGACTTCGTCGTCGTCGGTCCGAAGTCCGACCCGACCAAGATGAAGAGCACCAAGACCGCCAAGGACGCCCTGAAGAAGGTCGCCGACGCCAAGGCGCCGTTCGCGTCGCGCGGCGACGACAGCGGCACGAACAAGAAGGAGCTCTCGCTCTGGAAGGCCGCCGGCGTCGACGTCAAGAAGGCGGGCGGCGAATGGTACCGCGCCACCGGCTCCGGCATGGGCGCGACCCTCAACGTGGCGTCGGGCATGAACGCCTATGCGCTCACCGACCGCGCCACCTGGCTCAAGTTCAAGAACAAGGGCGATCTGGAAATCACGCTGGAAGGCGATCCGGAACTCTTCAATCAGTACGGCATCATTCTGGTGAACCCGAAGAAGCACAAGCACGTGAAGGAAAAGCTCGGCCAGACCTTCATCGACTGGGTGATCGGCTCGGAAGGCCAGAAGGTCATCAACGAGTACCAGATCGAAGGCCGCCCGGCGTTCTTCGCCAACGCCAAGAAGGCCGCGTCGTAAACCCTACGCCTATCGGAAACGGAACGGCCGGTGCGGCTCGCACCGGCCGTTTTTTTGTGGGCGCTCAGTTGAAACCGAGTTCGAACTTTCCGTAAGGTCCGTAGTCGGCGACGGCCGCATCGCCCGGATGCACCAGCGTCGCGCCGGTCATGGTGCCGGTCGTGATCACGTCACCGGCCTTGAGGGGCCGGCCGATGCCCGCGGCCTCGTTCGCCGCCCAGACGAGCGCCGTCACCGGATCGCCGAGCACGGCGGCGCCGACGCCCTTCATGATTTCCTTGCCATTCAGCGTCAGCGCGGCGCCCGCCGTCTTGAGGTCGACGTTCCGCCAGCCGGGGATCGGCTGCCCAAGCACCAGACCGACATTGAAGGCGTAGTCGGAAATGCAGACGAGCTCGCCCGCGCCCTTGAAGCTACCCGCGAAGCGGGTGCCGACCACCTCGATGGAGGGTGCCGCATAGTCCACCGCCGCCAACACCGCGTCGCGGTCAACCGCCGTCGCCGGCAGGTCCTTGGCCATCACGAAAGCGAATTCGCATTCGATGGCGACGGCCTGCGCCGGCACCGTCTTGATCGGCGACTTGCCATCGAACAGGCATTCCTTGAAGACCGGGCCGATGATCGGCTGCGAGACCGCGAGCAGGCCCTGCGCTTCCTGGCTCGTCGCCGCCACTTTCCAGCCGGCGCGCGTCAAACCCGTTTCGGCGGCGGCCTGCTCCTGCACGCGGTAAGCCGCCGCCCGGTCGGCGACGTCCGCCACCGCCGAGCGCGGCAGCGTCGTTCCATCGCAGCGCGCCTGCCAGATTTTCTTCGCGAGATCGCCGCTCATTGCAGTCCCTCCACGGCCAGCATCAGGCCGTGCGATGCCGATCGGCGCAGCGCCTTCGGCCCGGCGTATTCGACCGACGCATGCCATTCCTTGGCGCGCGCGACGGACGGAAACTTTAGGACGACCACGCGTGAGTGCGACGTCTCTCCTTCGAGCACCTCCATGGCGCCGCCGCGGACAAGATACTCGCCGTCGTAGGCGGCGAGCGTCGGCGGCACCTGGACGCGGTATTCCTCGAAGGTCTTCGGATCGTCGACGGTCAAATTGACGATGATGTATCCGGCAGGCATGACGCTTTCTCCCCATTTATGCTTTCCGGCCAACTTAGCGTGGGAGCGGCGCACGTCAACGCGCCTTCTCGACAGCGGGCACACTGCCTGTCAGGCTCCCGGCAAGCGCCTTCAGCGCTCTTCAAGGAGACCTCACGATGTTGGAACTGCTCGCGGACCCGAACGCCTGGGCGTCGTTGGCGACGCTCACGATTTTGGAGATCGTTCTCGGTATCGACAACGTCATCTTCTTGTCCATCGTCGCCGGCCGGCTTCCGGCGCATCAACGCGACCGGGCACGAAAAATCGGCTTGGCGCTCGCGCTCATCATGCGGATCGCGCTTCTGTCCGCCATCACCTGGGTAATCGGCTTGAAGGAGCCGCTGTTCACGGCCTTCGAGCCCACCGTATCCTGGCGCGATCTGATTCTGATCGGCGGCGGGCTGTTCCTGCTCGCCAAGGGAACGACGGAAATACACGGCACCGTCGAGGGTGAGGAGGAAAAGCCCGGCAGCGGCGTCGGCATCGGGTTCATTGCCGCGTTGGTGCAGATCGCCATCCTCGACATCGTCTTTTCACTGGATTCCGTCATCACCGCCGTCGGCATGGCGCAGGACCTGCCGGTGATGATCGCCGCCGTCGTCATCGCCGTCGCCGTCATGCTGTTCGCCGCCGGCCCGGTCGGCGATTTCGTGCACCGGCATCTGTCGGTGAAGATGCTGGCGCTCGCGTTTTTGCTGCTGATCGGCGTGACGCTGGTTGCCGACGGTCTCGGCTTCCATATCCCGAAGGGGTATCTCTACTTCGCCGTCGCGTTCTCGTGCGGCTTCGAGGCGCTCAATATCGTCGCCCTCAAGCGACGGCGGCAGGCGGCCTAGGAGGCGAGCAGGCGGCGGATGCCGTCGGCGTCGACGGGCCAGCGCAGCCAGTCGAGGGGACCGAGCCCCCACTGATTGCGATGGCCGGTATCGGCGCCGGCTTCGATCAGCAGCCGGCAGATTTCCGTCCGGCCGCGCGCGCATCCGAACATCAGCGCGGAATTGCCGTGCGCGTCACGGGTATTGGCGGACACGCCGGCGGCCAGCGCCGCCTTGACCCCGTCCGCGTCGCCCTTGGCGACGGCGGCGAGGAAATCCTGATCGGACATCTTGTTGTCGTTCATCGGGCCTCCGGTTTCGCCACGAATGTCGGGAGCGCCGGCGGCATCGTCAAGGCGCATTGTAGACGACGGCGCCCAGTTCGCCGACGTCATAACCGGCCATGTCGGCGGCGCGGGCCGCGAACTCGGCCGTCCGCGCGAACGCCAGAAGCTTCTGCACCGGCGGCCGGAAATAGTCGCGCCGGCGCACCAGAAGATCGAACCGTTCCCGGTGCAGGGGCAGGAAATCGAGACCGAGCTGACGCGCCGCCGAGCGCACGCCGAGCCCGGCGTCGGCCTTGCCCTCGACGATGGCGAGGCCGAGGTCGGTCTCGTTGCGGGCCGGCACGTCGACGACGTTCAGGCCGTCGACCCTGAGACCGGCGGCGCTCAAGAGATGCTGGAACAGGATGCTGCTGCCGGCCTGGGCCTGACGCAGGACGACCCGCGCCTTGCGTTCGGCGAGATCGCCGATGCCGGTCACGCCGAGCGGATTGCCGGCGGCGAGCAGTAACCCCTGTTCGCGCCACGCCCACTCGATGAGAACGCAATCCAGCCCGACCGTCGACTGTTGAACGATCGGCACGTTGTAGTCGCCGCTGGTCGGATCGAGGACGTGCATGCCGCAGGCGACCGCCTCGCCGCGGCGAAAACGGTCGAGGCCGTCGAGACTGCCGCCCGGCAACATGGCGAGGTCGCAACCGGACGCCCGGACCGTCCAGTCGAGCAGCGGATCATGCGAGCCGACGACGACGGGCGGCGCCGGCCGCGCCAGATCGGCGGCGATTTCCGGGAACGTCGACGAGCGGGCGATCCAGATGTCGATCAGATGGCGCGGAAACAGCCACTTGCCGGTGACGCGGGTCGACGGAATCTCGCCGGCCGCCAGCAGGTCGTAGACCTTGCGTTCCTTGATCCGGAGGTAGTCCGCCACCTCCTTGGTGGTCATGAGTTCGTTCATGGAGATTTCGTCCCAGGGTCTTTATTTCCGCGCAATATACGCTATGTAAAAGCGCGGGTCGCCCCCCGGGGATCGCCAGGAGCGAAAAAAGGGCGCGGAAACCGCGCCGCCGATCCCCATAACAGGGGGGCGTTGGGAGAGACACCGAAGCATGAAACTCAACGGCAAGACTGCCCTCGTCTGCAGTTGCGAGGGTACCATGAACATCGACGGCGCGGCCCTCGCCAGGGCCGCCGGCGCGGACGGCGAATGCCGCGTGCACCGGCACCTCTGCCGGGTCGAACTCGACCTGTTCGAGGACGCCGCCCGCAAGGGCGAGCCGATGCTCGTCGGCTGCACGCAGGAAGTGCCGCTGTTCCTGGATGCTTTGGAAGACATCAAGGACGCGACGGCGGATATCCGTTTCGCCAACATCCGCGAGACCGCCGGCTGGTCGGATGCCGGCCGCGCCAAGAAGCCGGGCAAGGACCTGACCGCGAAGATGGCGGCGCTGCTCGCCGAAGCGGCGCTCGATCTTCCCGACGCGTCCTCCGTCAGCATGATCTCGAACGGCGTCCTCCTGGTGCTCGGGCGCGACGACACCGCCGTCGAGGCGGCGAAACGGATCGCGCACCGCATGGACGTCACGGTGATCCTGGAAGGCGGCGCCGACGTCGTTCCGCCGGCGGTCATGGACGTGCCGATCTTCGCCGGCGCCATCAAGGGCGCCAAGGGCCACCTGGGCGCGTTCGAGCTCCGCGTCGAGAATTTCCGTCCGGCGGCGGCGGCGTCCACATCCAAGCTCGAATTCACCGGCCTCGGCGAGGCCGGCACGTCGAATGCCGATCTGATCCTCGATCTGCGCGGCGGCACGCCGCTGTTCCCGGCACCGGAAAAGCGCGACGGCTATTTCAATCCCGATCCGAAAAATCCGGCGCTGGTGATGGAAGCGCTTTTGCAGCTCACCGACATGGTCGGCGAGTTCGAGAAGCCGCGCTACGTCGATTACGACCCCGGCATCTGCGCGCACGCGTCGAGCCGCATCGTCGGCTGCGCTAAGTGCATCGACATCTGCCCGACCGGCGCCATCACGCCGAACGAGGACAAGGTCCGCTACGACCCCTACGTCTGCGCCGGCTGCGGCCTTTGCGCCACGGTCTGCCCGACGGGGGCGGCGAAGTACACCGTGCCGGCGGGCGATTCCCTCTCCGCCCGGTTGCGCACGTTGATCGGCACCTACCGCAAGGCCGGCGGCGCGGCACCGACACTCCTGATTCACGACGCCAAGCACGGCCAGGAACTGATCGCGCTTTCGGCGCGCGCCGGCCGCGGGCTCCCCGCCGACACGTTGCCCTTCGCGGTCAACCAGACGACGCAGGTCGGTCTCGACGCCGTGTTCTCGGCGTTCGCCTTCGGCGCCAAGCGGGTGCTGATCGCCTTGCCTCCGCATCAGGCCGGCGACCGGGAAACGCTGGAGCGGGAATTCGCCGTCGCCGACGTCGTGCTGGACGGTCTCGGCTACGGCAAGGGGCGGATCGCGGTCATCGAGCCCACCGAGCCGGATGCGCTTGAGGACATTCTCCACGCCGACTGCTCTCTCGCACAAATGCCCGCCGGCGATATGGTCGGCATGGGCCGCAAGCGGTCCGTCATGCGCCTCGCCCTCGACGTCCTGCATCGCGGCGCGCCGAACAAGGTCGACGAGATCGCGCTGCCGGCCGGCGCGCCGTTCGGCGAGGTCGTCGTCGACACGGCCGGCTGCACGCTCTGTCTGTCGTGCGTCGGCGCCTGCCCGACCGGCGCCCTCAAGGACAACCCGGACCTGCCGCAGCTGAATTTCGCCGAGGACGCCTGCGTGCAGTGCGGCCTCTGCCGCAACACCTGCCCGGAGAAGGTCATCACGCTTTCGCCCCGGCTCAGTTTCCGCCCCGAGGCGCGCAGCCACCATACCATCAAGGAGGAGCAGCCGTTCCTCTGTATCCGCTGCGGCAAGCCGTTCGCGACGCACGCGTCCATCGAGCGCCTCACGTCGCGGCTCAAGGATCACGTCATGTTCCAGGGGCCGGGCAAGCTCGACCGCATGAAGATGTGCGACACCTGCCGCATCGTCGTCATGACGGAAAGCGCCGACAATCCCCTCGCCGCCGGCGTCGTGCCGATCCCGAAGACCACCGACGACTATCTGCGCGAACGCGAGCGGCTTCGCGAGGCGGCGGCGAAGGACATGAAGGACAAGGGACTCGACGACGACGCTTGATTCGCGCCCGATTGACCACAATCATTTAAGGGACGACGCACCCGGGTAATGTTTGCTAAAATTCGGGAAAAGCGGCGAGAATTCAACCGCATGGCGGCTTCCGAGGAAGCCCCGATACGGCAAGGGTAGGAAATCTTGGACGGCAACGCTCCAACCAGTCACGACCGCAAGATGGTCGATCCGTTCGGCCGGCACGTGTCGTATCTGCGCGTGTCGGTGACGGACCGCTGCGATTTCCGCTGCGTCTATTGCATGGCGGAGGACATGGCGTTCCTGCCGAAGAAGGACATCCTCACCCTCGAGGAATTGGAGCGTCTCTGCACCGCCTTCATCCGCAAGGGCGTGCGCAAGATCCGCCTCACCGGCGGCGAGCCGCTGGTCCGGCGCAACATCATGAGCCTGATCGGCAACCTTGGCCGGCACGTGAAGGCCGGCGCGCTCGACGAACTGACGCTGACGACGAACGGTAGCCAGCTCGCGCGCTATGCCGACGATCTCCGGGAAGCGGGCATCAAGCGCATCAACGTCTCGGTCGACACCCTCGACCCGGAGAAGTTCCAGAAGATCACCCGCTGGGGCAAGTTCGAGACCGTCATGCAGGGCCTGGAAGCCGCGAAGCGGGCCGGCCTCGCCGTCAAGATCAACACGGTCGCGCTCCGTCACGTCAACGCCGGCGAGTTCGACGACCTGATCCGCTGGTGCGGCGAACACGGCTTCGACCTGACCCTGATCGAGACCATGCCCATGGGCGAGATCGACGAGGACCGCGTCGACCAGTACATGCCGCTTTCGGAAATCCGCCGCGATCTGGAAAAGCGTTGGACGCTCCAGGATATCGACTACAGGACCGGCGGACCGGCGCGTTACACGGACGTCGCGGAAACCGGCCGCAAGCTTGGCTTCATCACGCCGCTGACGCACAATTTCTGCGAAAGCTGCAACCGGGTACGGCTCACCTGCACCGGCACGCTCTACATGTGCCTGGGGCAGGACGACGCCGCCGACCTCCGCCAGCCGCTGCGCCAGAGCAGCGACGACAAGCTGCTCGACGACGCCATCGACGAGGCCATCGGCCGCAAGCCGAAGGGGCACGATTTCGTCATCGACCGGCGCAACCAGGGACCGGCGGTCGGCCGGCATATGTCCGTCACCGGCGGCTGATTTCCGGTCGTAGCGCCTATTAGCGGCGCTGGATGTCCTGGCTTCGCCCGCGCACTTCCGACATCAACTGCTGCGTCAACGCCACCTGCTTCTGCTCGAGTTCGCGGGCCAATTGCGCCTGCGCCTGCACGACCTGGCGCTGCTCCGCCGCCAGTTCCTGCGACCGCGTCTTCTGCGCCTGGGCGAGTTCCTTGGAATGACGGCGCACTTCCTCGGCCCGGGCCTTGGCCTCGGTCAGAAGTTCCTGCGCCCTGTTCTGCTGTTCGCGGGTCAGTTGATCGGAGCGCAGGATGTCTTCCGCGCCGGACACGGCCTGCTGCAATTGCCTGACGCCGTTGCGAAGCTGGCGCGCCAGCCGTCTGACGTCGGCACCGGACGATCCGATGCGCTGCTTGCCGCCAACGCACTGCATCTTTTCCTTGTCAGCGTCCAGCTTCAGGAAGAAGCGGCCGCAGTCGGCCGTGGTGTCGGCGCGCGCCGACGCCGCCGCCACGGCGACGACAAGCATGATGACCAGGATCGCGAGGGCCCGCTGCATCGGCGGAGCATACGCCGATGCCGAGGGAATTGCATTGACGATCGCCGCCGTGCCGTGTTCCCTCCCGGCATGCGCGCGCTCACGATCTTAGCCGTTTCAGCGGCCGTCCTGACCCTTTCCCCTTCCGTTCCACGGGCGGACGACGTCACGTCGAGCACCTGCCATATGCACCGAGAGCAGCAATTGGCGGAAATCGAACGCAACCGCATCGCCGCTGTCGCGCATCTGACCTCCCAGCTCGAACGGGCCGTCGACGAAGCTCAGAAAGCGGAACTCGCCGCGGAACTGGAGCAGACCTGGGACCACGAGGAACGCTACCGCGGCATCGCCGAGGCGCAGTTCCGCGACTGCATGACCTTCATCAAAACCAAGAGCTGAAGCCGCCTTTCGCACTTGCGAAGATTTCCTGGCGAGAGCCGTGCGCATGTGCAACAAAGACGGACCGTCGCGGCCCGATTTCACCGGCCCGGCCACCCATTCAGTTCCTGTCGGAGGCACGCTCATGGCATATGAAAACATCATCGTCGAACCCAAGGACGGCGGCGTCGCGCTGATCACGCTCAACCGGCCGGAGGCCCTGAATGCGCTCTGCGACGCGCTGATCAACGAGCTCGGCCAGGCCATGGACGAACTGGAAGCCGACGCCAGCGTCGGCTGCATCGTCATCACCGGCTCGGCCAAGGCCTTCGCCGCCGGCGCCGACATCAAGGAAATGCAGTCGCGCACCTACATGGACGTCTACATGACGAACTTCATCTCGACGTGGGAGCGGGTGGCGAAGAGCCGGAAGCCCGTGATCGCCGCGGTTGCCGGCTTCGCGCTCGGCGGCGGCTGCGAGCTCGCCATGATGTGCGACTTCATCATCGCCGCCGACACCGCCAAGTTCGGTCAGCCGGAAGTGAAGCTGGGCATTCTGCCGGGCGCCGGCGGCAGCCAGCGCCTGACCCGCTTCGTCGGCAAGTCGAAGGCCATGGAGATGTGCCTGACGGGCCGCATGATGGACGCCGCCGAGGCCGAACGCGCCGGGCTGGTGAGCCGTGTCGTGCCGGCCGACGGCCTGGTCGACGACGCGCTGGCGACC
This sequence comes from Rhodospirillales bacterium, assembly GCA_038117205.1. GTDB lineage: Bacteria > Pseudomonadota > Alphaproteobacteria > Rhodospirillales > Casp-alpha2 > JAQBZY01. Next base: position 11,337 of record JAYOFL010000063.1, read on the forward strand.
GCCAAGACCATCGCCGGCATGTCGCGCCCGACCACCTACATGATCAAGGAAGCCGTCAACCGCTCCTACGAGACGACGCTGGCCGAGGGCATCCTGTTCGAGCGCCGCGTCTTCCATGCCGCCTTTGCGACCGAAGACCAGAAGGAAGGGATGGCCGCCTTCGCCGCCAAGAAGAAGGCGGACTGGAAGCACAAGTAACGGCACATCTCGTCATTCCGACCCTACTAATCGTCACCCCGGGCTTGTCCCGGGGTCCACACGCTAAGATCGGACGGTGTCGGAGAGGCCCCGGATCGCAAGGGCCACGACGGCGCGGAGCGTCTGTGACCCTAACGTCCGGGATGACGACTTTTACCGCTTCATCGCCAGCGTCAGGCCGTCGCCGATCGGCACCAGACTGATGTCGACGCGCTTGTCGGTCTTGAGCGCGGCGCTGAACTTCTTCATTGCCGCGACGCCGCTGCTTTTCGATTTCTTGTCGACCACGCCGCCGGCCATGAAGATATTGTCGAAGGCAAGCAGACCGCCCTTCCGCACGAGCTTGAGGCAGCGGGCGTAATAGTCCGCGTAGCCTTCCTTGTTGGCGTCGATGAAGGCGAAATCGTAGGTGCCCGCCTCCCCCGCCTTCAGCATGGCGTCCAGGGTGTCCTTGGCCGGACCGATGCGAAGGTCGATCTTGCCGGCGACGCGGGCCTTCTTCCAAAAGGGCTTGGCGACGTCGGTGTATTCTTCCGAGATGTCGCAACAGACGATCCGGCCGTCCTTCGGCATGGCAGCGGCGACGGCGAGCGCGGAATACCCGGTGAACGTGCCGACCTCGATGCAACGCCTGGCGCCCATCAGCTTCACCAGCAGCGACATGAACTGCCCCTGTTCCGGGGAAATCTGCATCCGGGCCATTCGGTGGCGCGCCGTCACCCGGCGCAGCTCCGTCATGACCGGCGTCTCGCGGAGCGATACCGACAGCAGATAGTCGTGCAGCTTGTCGGTCATCGGGATCGTGCGAATGCTCATCTTACTTCCTATCCTGCAACGCGGCCTTTCCTGTAACACGTCCTGTGCAATCGGCGCGCCGTCGGCTACGTTGCCCGACATGATGGATGAAGTCATCTACCACATGTGCCGCGCCGACGAATGGGCCGAGGCCAAGCGTACCGGCAGCTACGGCGGCTCGTCCCAGGACAAGGCGGACGGGTTCATTCATTTCTCCAGCAAGGCGCAGGTCGCCACCAGTGCCGCCAAGCACCGGCGCGGTCAGCCGGAAATTCTGCTGCTCGCCGTGGCGACGGAACCCCTCGGCGGCGATCTCCGCTGGGAACCGTCCCGGGGCGGCCAGTTGTTCCCGCACCTTTACGGCCCGCTGCCGGTTTCGGCGGTGCTTTCCGCCACGCCGCTTGACCTGGGGCCGGACGGCGTGCACCTGTTTCCGCCGGATTTCCCGACGTCCGAGGACGCCTAAGCGCCATGCCCGATCTCTACGGCCTGTTGAAACCCGCCGTCCACTGCCTGCAGCCGGAAACGGCGCACAACCTGGCGCTCTGGGCACTTTCCAAGGGCCTGGGCGGCGGCGCGCCCTACACCGACCCGGTACTGCGCACGACACTTTGGGGACGGCGATTCGAGAACCCGGTGGGCCTCGCCGCCGGTTTCGACAAGGACGCCCGCGCGCCGCTGCAAGCCATCGCCATGGGCTTCGGTTTCGTCGAGATCGGCAGCGTCACGCCCAAGCCGCAGCCGGGCAATCCCCTGCCCCGCCTGTTCCGGCTGGATGCGGACCGCGCCGTCGTCAACCGCATGGGCTTCAACAGCGAGGGCGCCGACGCCGCCGCGTTCAGGCTTTCCAAGCTGCCGCCACCGCCCCGCACCGATCCCATCGGCATCAATCTCGGCAAGAACAAGGAAACCGAGGATCCGGCCGTCGACTACGTCATCGGCATCCAGAAGCTGGCGCGCTTCGCCGACTACATCGTCGTCAACGTGTCGTCGCCGAACACGCCGGGCCTCCGCGCCCTGCAGGGCCGCGACATCTTGCGCGGCCTCGTCGAGAAGGTGCGCGCCGCCCTCGACCACGCGGTGCCGGAAGGCACGCCGCCGCTCCTCGTCAAGGTCGCGCCGGACCTCACCGAAACCGACGTCACGGACATCGCCGCCGTGCTGACCGAAGGCGGCGTCGACGGCCTGATCGCGACCAACACCACCGTCGCCCGGCCGGACACGCTGACCGACCCGCAAGGCCAGGAAACCGGCGGGCTCAGCGGCGCGCCGCTGATGACGCCGTCGACAAAGATCATCGGCGATTTCTACAAGGCGACCGGGGGCAAGCTGCCATTGATCGGCGTCGGCGGCATTTCTTCGGGCGTCGACGCCTACGCTAAGATCCGCGCCGGCGCGTCGCTGGTGCAGCTCTATTCCGGGATGGTGTTCGAGGGGCCGGGCTTGCCCGGCCGCGTCAACCGCACCCTCGCCGGTCTGCTCAAGCGGGACGGCTTCGAGAGCGTCGCCGACGCCGTCGGCGCCGACCACCGCTAGCGGATTCCAGCTTTCCCTACTTCTGTTCCAGCGAACTCTATTTCTGTTCCGGCGAACTCTATTTCTGTTCCGGCGGCGGGCCGAACAGCATTCGGCTGATGACCGACATCGAGACGACAATGAACAGGATGCGCACGATGTGATGCGTCGACACGAACGCGATGTCGATGCCCATGGCGAGGCTGATCAGCGTCATTTCGGCGAGACCGCCCGGCGCGAAGGCGATCCAGAGCGCGTGATAGTCGTAACCGGTGAAGCCATGCAGCATGCTGGCGGCGCCGACGGCGGCGGCGAGCGTCAGCGCGGCGCCGATGACCCCCATGCCGATCGGGTTGATCAACTGCCGGCGCTCGACGCCGAGAAAGCGGCAGCCGATGTTGGTGCCGATGACGAGCTGCGCCAGATTGACGATCTCGCCGGGCGGCTTCGCTTCCGAGAACGCCGCCAGATGCACGATGGCGCTGACCGTCATCGGTCCGAGTAGCGCCGGCGCCGGCACGCCGAGCCGCTTGGCACCGAAATAGCCGACAATGGCGCAGGCGACGAGAACGCCGCCGTCCATCGGGTCGAGGCCGGCGATGGAGCCCATCGGCGACACCACCGGCGGGACGTAGCCCTCGAACAGCCGGAAATAGAACGGGATCAGCAGCACCGTGAACATGACGCGCGTCGCGTGGATCAGCGAGATCGAGCGCACGTCGGCGTGGTAGGCCTCGGCGATCAGCACCATTTCGCCGAGCCCGCCGGGCGTCGCGGAAAGGATGGCTTCCCGGCGCTGCATGCCGCCGAACCGCTCGAACCCCCAGGCGAGGACAAAGGTAATGATGACGACGAAGACGATCAGGACCGCGATGGTCACGCCCCAGCCGGCCGCCCGCTCGAAGATTTCCGGACGGAACCCGCTGCCGAGCATGACGCCCAGCACGGTGATCATGACGACGCGGAACTTGCCGGGCGGTTGCAGCCTGACGCCGGCGACGGCGGCGACCGCCGTGAACAGCATGGAGCCGATCATCCAGGCCAGCGGCATCTTGGCGAGGTCGAACAGGAAGCCGCCGAGCGCGGCGAAGGCGAGCGTCTCGATGGCCCGGGGCAGTTTCTTCCGCCAATCCTTGCCTTGCCCGGGTTGGCGATCTTCCGCTTCTTCGTAGGCGCTCACGGGTTGAACTGTTCCATCAGGACCCGTTCCTCGAAATTGTGCTCGGGATCGAACAGCAGGACCGGCGCGAGCTCGCGGTCCTCGCGAATGCGGACCCGCCGCACGTTGCGGATTTCCTTGAAGTCCGCCGTGGCGCTGACGGAGCGGTTGGCGGGATCGTGCACCTCGATGACGATGTCGGCCTTCGCCGGCAGCAAAGCGCCGCGCCAGCGCCGGGGCCGGAACGCGGAAATCGGCGTCAACGCCAGCAGATCGGCGCCGATCGGAATGATTGGGCCGGACGCCGACAGGTTGTAGGCGGTGCTGCCGGCCGGCGTCGCCACCATGATGCCGTCGCAGATCATCTCGTCCATGCGCACCTTGCCGTCGACGGAGATGCGGAGCTTCGCCGCCTGACGCGTCTCGCGGAGCAAGGAGACCTCGTTCACCGCGACCGCCGTCGTCACCTTGCCCTGAATATCCTCCGCCTCCATCTTCAGCGGATGCAACTCGATGCGCTGTGCCTTGGCGAGCCGCCCAGGCAGATCGTCCTCGGAATATTCGTTCATCAGGAAGCCGACCGATCCCCGGTTCATGCCGTAGATCGGCGTTCCCTTGTGCATGACGGCGTGAATCGTATGCAGCATGAAGCCGTCGCCGCCGAGCGCGACGATGACGTCGGCGGATTCGGGCGGGACCGTCGGCAGGGCGGCGGCGAGCCGTTCCCGCGCCGCCTTTGCTTCCGCCGTCGGCGCCGCGACGATTGCGATATTCCCATAGGGCATGCGTGAAATCCCTTCGCCGCGAAACTTAGCCGCAATACGGGGAGCGAAAAAGGCCTCTCGACGAGATCACGGAGCGCCGAGCTGGCGCCGTTCGGTAAACCGGTATACCGCGGCCTCGGTCCCCTTGAGAACGACCATCTCGAGATCGGCGACGAGCGCGGTGACGAGACCGGTTTCGATGTCGACGAGGGCATGGCCGGCGGCGTTGAAACGTATAGGCGGCGGCGCGTCCGCGCGGTCGATGCGGAGCGCCAGAAGCCGCTTGCCGTCCACCTCCGCCAGCCCCTTGACCTCGCCCGTCACCGTGACGGGGATCGGCGCGGCGCCCCGGAAAAGATCGCCGAAATCGCGTCTGAGAACCGTCAGGCGCGTGCCGGTATGCACCCCCGCCGCCGGATAGGCGACGGCGAGCCCCAGGACCGGCTGCAAGGCCTCGATGAGATCGGCCCGCGCCGACCGCTCGCGTGCCGCCTGTCCATCACCGCCGGCATCCTCCGGCCCGGCGCGAACCAAGAGGCGGCGGAAGGCCGGAAACGCCGCCCCGTCGATCAACGCCGCGCCGATTTCGGCGAATTGCCGCCGGTGGTCGTCGGTATCGAGGGCCGGCAGCTTGACCTCGAACCGGCGGAGCGGGCCCAGCGGGTTCAACACGGCCACGGTCCGGCCCTTGTCGGCGCGGAGCGATTCCTTCGGTCCGGCCAGGAAGCGAGTCGCCTGACGCTCGACGACGACGGAAACCTCGTCGCCGCCCATTTTCACCGCCACCGTTCCCTCGGCGGCGAGGCCGTAGAGTTCCGGCGTCGTCGCCGGCCCCCAGCGCAGCATCGACGTGAACGGACGCGCCGGCACGTCGCGGTAGCGCACCGCCACGTTCACCGGCGGTTCGATGGCGTCGAGGCGTTCCGGAAACGGTGGCGGCGTCATCCCGTCGGCGGCCCGTGCCGGCCCGGAGATCGCCAAGCCGATCAGCAGTCCGACCAGCAGGACACCGCCGGCGCGGCGGATCATCTGGGACCTTCGAGGGGCGGATCGGGATCGGGCGTCGGTCCCGCGGGCGCCGGCGGAACATGAGCGGCCTGGGCTTGCGAAACGCCGAACAATTCGCTGACGCGCCGGTAGACGGCGACGATCCCGCGCCACAGCTTGGGCAGGAACCAGACCAGGAACAGCGCGAACGCCGCCAGCATGACCAGGAACGCAGCCGGCTTGAACATGGCGAGCAGCAGTCCGCCGATCACCAGCACGTCCTCGAAGATCGACGCCGCCCAGTTGGAGAACGGTTCCGGCGACGTATTGATGATCGCCCGCGACCCGGCCTTCGCCGCATGCGACCCGGCGGCCACCACGCCGCCGACCGCCAGCGCCGCCGCCGTCTGCCAGGGCTCGCCGACGTCGGCGACGCCACCGGCTGCGAGCAGCGCGCCGGCCGGAATGCGGATGAAGG
>JAYOFL010000064.1:0-17074 GCA_038117205.1 Rhodospirillales bacterium
TTGAACCACTTGCCCGACTGCGCCGGCGGCGCGCCGTGCGTCAGGTGTCCGCCGGCGGCGAGCGACATGCCGAGGATCGGGTCGCCCGGCTGCAACAGCGCCATCATGACGGCGCCGTTCGCCTGCGCGCCGGAATGCGGCTGCACGTTGACGAAGGAGCAGCCGAACAGCTTCTTGGCGCGCTCGATGGCGAGGCTTTCCGCCACGTCCACGAACTCGCAGCCGCCGTAGTAGCGCTTGCCCGGATAGCCCTCGGCGTACTTGTTGGTCAGCACCGAGCCCTGCGCCTCCATGACGGCGCGCGACACGATGTTTTCCGACGCGATCAGCTCGATCTGGTTCTGCTGGCGGGAAAGCTCGTCGCGGACCGACTTGAGCAGAACCGGGTCGCGGCTGACGAGCGGCGTGTTGAAGAACGCGGCCAGACCGGCGTTCGCGTACTTCGGCCCGCTGGGTTTCCTTGTGGCCTTCTTTGCGACTTTCTTTTTAGCCGGCGCCTTCTTCGCGGCGGGCTTCTTCGCGGCGGGCTTCTTCGCGGCGGGCTTCTTGGCCGCGGCTTTCTTTACGACCTTCTTGGCCACTTTCTTTGCTGGCGCTTTCTTATTCGCGGGGGCTTTCTTGGCGCCCGATTTCTTGACGACGGTCTTTTTAGCCCCAGACTTTTTCACCATAGGTGCCTTCTTCTTGGTCTTCACGACCTTGGACTTTTTCGCGGCGGGCTTCTTCTCGGCGCTCTTCGGCATAGGGGTGGCGTTCCTCGGTATGTTGGGCCTCAGTAAGACGGAAATGTCAGTATTCCGGATGCGAGAGCTTGCCGACCCGGCGTTCGTGCCGGCCGCCCTCGAACGGCGTTTCCAGGAAAATCTTCAGGCAGTCGCGCGCCACCTCGGGGCCGATCAGGCGTCCGCCCAGGCAGAGCACGTTGGCGTCGTTGTGTTGCCGGCAGAGCCGGGCGCTCAGCGCGTCATGCACGACGGCGGCGCGGAGTTGCGGGTGCCGGTTGGCGGCGATGGAAATACCGATGCCGGATCCGCAGATCAGGACGCCCCGATCCGCCTTGCCGGTGGCGATGGCCTTGGCCATCGCATAGCCGAAATCCGGGTAATCGACTGACGCGACCGAATTGGTGCCGAGATCGAGAATTTCCAGGCCCATGCCCTGCATGTCGTCGATCAGCTGCAGCTTCAAATCGTACCCGCCGTGATCGCAGGCGACGGCGATGGGTTTTTCGGCCATGGAACGGGCACCCTCTTCAGAGCCTTCGCGTCCGGGATTCCGCTCGGATTTCCGGGGGCCCAGCGCCGGCTAGGCATACCACATGTTGCGCGGGCCTGCCAACCTCGCCCAAAGCGTTCGGGGTGACGAATGCGTGTTCGGATATGTCGAGCTATCCCCCACTCGTCACCCCGGATTTATTCCGGGGTCCACTGGTTGCGTCCCGTCGGATGTTTGAGTGTGGACCCCGTGATCCCGGAACGGTGTCCGGGACAGGCGAGCCCGGGGTGACGGAGGGAGAGGTTCATCCGATTGGACAAACTCACCCGTCACCCCGGACTTGATCCGGGGTCCACCTGAAAGCTCGACGGATCAGGCGAAGATGTCGGTCTGCCGGGGAAACGCCGCCAGCGCCTCGACGATGCGGTGCGCCTGGCGGACGGGGTCGCTGTTCAAGGGATAGTAGCGCTTCGAGAAGTCGAGCCGGTCCTGCCAGTGCTTGAGGAAGTCGCGCGGCCGGTCCGGCTCGGCCTTCTTACCGGTGAGCGCGCCGACGGTGCGGTCGTAGTTCGGGTGCAGTTCCGGCTGGAACGCCATCGCCTCGTAGTCGTCGTAGGTGACGATGCCGGCGGCATAGAGGTCCTGGCTGTAATCCTGCATTTCGCGGGGCGTCATGTAGCGCACGTCCGGGCGGTCGGCGGGGTTTGGCGGCGCCAGTCGCGGCGCCGGCTTTTCCGTCGCGGTTTCCTGGGCGTCGCCTCGCGCCGCCATGATGGCGTCGGCGGCGCCGTGCAGCGCCGGCAGGTTGGCCTCGCGCCGCTGGGCGGCGATGGCCGTATCGCTGTCCATGGCCGAACGCGGGTCCGGTACGATGGGTATGGACGTGGGAGAACCGACGCGCATCAGTCCGCCGCCTCTTCCGCGCCCGATCCGCGCCCTGTGATGGCCGTCATTGTCGAAACCTCCCGAAATCGGCTCTTTTCCGATACAGCGATGGTTCGCAAGGGGCGTGCCACGGACGGGGGCAAGGTATTTCAATGGTTTACGGAAAGTTAACGCGCGCGTTGCGCCGTTCGTGCCCGGCAAATTCTGCCGGGTCGGCAGGATCCGCCATGGGAATAGGTCCGGGTGTGAACCCGATTTCGGGCATGCAAACACCTGCCCACGATAGACAGCGCCGTTCGCCCGGGCGTAGGATTCTCGGCGTTGTTCCGGCCTTTGCCGGAGCCGTCCTGGGGAAGAATGAGATGGTTCGGCGTCCAATGGCGTCGTCGCGGTCGTTGGCCGCAGGCTTGGGACTGGGTATCCTGGCCGCATGCGCGTCGATGTCGGTTCCCGGAACCGCCGCCGCCAAGGGCGCGTCGGTCGAATCAGACCGTTTCCAACCGCACCGCATGCTGTACGCCATGAAGCTCGGCCAGGCGACGCGCGGCTCCAACATCGTCGATGCCAAAGGCACCATGTATTACAGCTTCCAGGCCGCCTGCGACGGCTGGGAAGTCGAGACGCGTGTCGTCATGCAGCTCCGCTACGGCCCCGGCGAGGATCTGTCCGACGTCGAGACCACGTGGGCCTTCAAGAGCTTCGAAAGCTATGACGGCAGCGACTTCCGCTTCGAGGTCGAGCACAACCGCGACGGCGCGCCCATCGAAATCCTGGCCGGCGACGCCAATGTCGGCGAAACCGGCGGCGTCGCCCGCTTCGGCGAGCCGGCGGCGGTGCAGATCGACCTGCCGCCCGGCACCCTCTTCCCGACCCGCCACATGGCGCAGCTGATCGACGCCGCCAAGGGCGCGGAGACCCGTTACGCGAAGACGGTCTTCGACGGCGCCAGCGTCAACAATCCCTACGAGGTCAATGCCCTCCTCGTCGGCCGTCTGGCCGATCCGGCGGTCGGCGAGCGGGTCGACGCGCAGATGCGCGGTGCCGGCAAGCCGGTTCGCGTCATCAACGAACCGCGCGGCATCCTGGCGTCGCTGACGTCGCCGTCGGCGAAGGTTTCGCCGCTCTGGCGCATGCGCCTCGCCTTCTTCCCGACCGTTGCCATGGGTTCGACGCCTGAGTTCGAAATCGAGGTCGATTACCGCGAGGACGGCGTCGCCGAGCGCATGGTTCAGGATTTCGGGTCGTTCACGCTGGAACTGACCCCGACCAAATACGAACCGCTGAAGCGTCAGGCCTGCGTCAAGAAGTGACGGCCCGGCGCTGGTCCTGACTGGGACCGGCCCTGAAAAAGACGACGGCGCGGCGTGGGTTTCCCCGCCGCGCCGATTTCTTTATCGGATAAAGCTTAGGGTTGCTTCGCTTCGCCGCCGATATCGAGCATGCGGTCGATGTCGAGCACGACCAGCAGGCGGCCCTGCAGACGATAGACGCACTCGGCGTATTCGCGCCACTTCGCATCCAGCGTGCGCGGCGTCTTTTCCTTGAGATCGCCGGTCAGGCTGATGACGTCGCCGATGCCGTCGACGAGCAAGGTGTAGAGGTCGGGGCCTTGTTCGACCGTCACGCCGATGCTCTTGCCGCTTTCGAAGGCGATGGGATCGAGGCCGAGCCGCACGCGCACGTCGATGACGGTGACGATGCGGCCGCGCAGATTGATGGAGCCGCGCACTTCCGCCGGCGCCAGCGGGATCGAGGCGATGTGCTGCGGCTGCAGGATGTCCTGGACGCGAAGCACGGGCACGCCGAACAACTGATCGGCGATGGTGAAGGTGACGAACTCCTCGCGTTCCTCGCTGGAATGCGTGACCAGATCCGTCGTCGAGCGTTCCGCAATGGCCGTGGACATGTGCCGTTTTCCCGTTCCGAATTTATCAAGGCACCCCATAACCGCAGTCTACGCGGGCGGGGGATTTCGGAAAAGCCAATTTTCCTGTCAGCGCAACGGCTTCCGTAGCCAGTCGGCAACGGCGGCGATCTGGTCGTCGGCCATCAGGGCCGGCGCGTGGCCCATGCCGGCGAAGGTCAGGAGCGTCGCGCGCGGGCCGCGCCGGGTCATTTCATCGGCGGTTTCGGCCAGCAGAACGTCCGATTGCTCGCCCCTGAGCACCAGCGTCGGGCATTGGATACGGTCCCAGACCGGCCACAGGTTGATGTCGTCGATGGGACCGGCATGGAAGGCGTCGGCGATGGCCGGATCGTAGTGCAGCGTGTACGCCCCGTCGCCCGTCGTGACGGCGCTCGTCTTCGCCATGTGCGCCCACTGTTCGTCGGTGAGTGGGCCGAACGGCGCGTGCACCCGGCGCAGATAGGAGTCCAGATCGCCGACGCTGGCGAAGGTCGGCGCGCTGCCGACGTAGTCGCCGATCCGCATCAGGGCCGCCTTCGGAATGAACGGGCCGATGTCGTTGATGACGAGGCGCCGGATCGGCGAGCCGGGCTGGGCCGCCAGCAACATGCCGATCAGGCCGCCCATGGAGGTGCCGATCCAATCGACCCGCTCGGCGCCGATATGCGCCAGCAGCGCCGAAATGTCGGCCATGTAGGTCGGATAGCCGTATTCCGACGGCACGCTCAGCCAGTCGCTGGCGCCACGGCCCGGCACGTCGGCGCAGACGACACGGCGGTCCTGTGCCAACGCCGCCGCCAGCAAGTCGAAATCGCGCGAGTTCCGGGTCAGGCCGTGCACGCATACGGTCGCCTGACGGCCGTCCGGCTGGCCCCAGTCCGTGTAGGCGACACGGTGGAAGCCGCTCGGGCTCAGGCTCAGGAAACTTCCGGCGCGGTGCGGTTCGGGGATCATGCGCCGATCATTGGCGATGCTGGCGGGGCTGGCAAGCGCCGGAAACGAACCACAGAGGCACAGAGCCACAGAGAAGTAAGAGCAATTGCGCCGCAATGCGGCGCGAAAGGGACCGCCGGCGAAGCCGGCTCAGTCCCGTCACCCCGGATATATTCCGGGGTCCACAGTTTGCCGCACGCGATATTTCGAAGAGTGGACCCCGGGACAAGCCCGGGGTGACGAGAGGTTGGCGAGGCGAGTCCGGGGTGACGACGGATACCTTACAGAACGCCCTTCTCGCGGTAGGCGGCGATGTCGGCGGCGTCCATGTCGAGCAGTTCCTTCAGCACCTCGTCGGTGTGCTGGCCGAGCATCGGCGGCACCATGCGGATCGAGGTCTCCGTCTTCGACATGCGGATCGGGCTGTTAATCAGCCGGATCTTGTTCTTGCCCATCGCCGGGTGGTCCATCTCGACGCACATGCCGCGCGCCTGCACGTGCGGATCGTCGAAGACGTCGCGCATGTTGTTGATGGGGCCGCAGCTGACGTTGTTCTTCTCCAAATTCTCCAGCCAGAACTGCGTCGGCTTGGCGGCGATGACGTCGCGGAGGATCGGGATCAGCACCTCGCGGTTCTTCAAGCGGTTGCCGTTGGTCGCGAAGCGTTCGTCGGTGGCCAAGTCCTTGCGGCCGGCGACGTCGCAGAAGCGCTGGTATTGCCCGTCGTTGCCGACGGCGAGGATGATGTTGCCGTCCGACGTCTCGAACGCCTGATACGGCACGATGTTCGGATGCGCGTTGCCGAGCCGCTTCGGCAGGTTGCCGGTGTTCAGATAGTTCATGCCGTGGATGGTCGAATACGCGACCATGACGTCCAACATGCCGATGTCGATGTGCTGCCCCTCGCCTGTCACTTCCCGGTGCCGGAGCGCGGCGTTGATGGCGACGCCGGCGTACATGCCGGCCATCAGATCGCCGACCGGCACCGCCGACTTCATCGGCTCGCCGTCCGGTTCGCCGGTCAGGCTCATGGCGCCGCTCATGGCCTGGATCAGCACGTCGTAGCCCGGCCGTTCGGCATACGGGCCGGTGTGGCCGAAGCCGGTGATGGAGCAGTAGATCAGGCCCGGAAACTCGTCCTTCAACTGCTTGTAGCCGAGGCCGTACTTGTCGAGGCCGCCGGTCTTGAAGTTCTCCACCAGCACGTGGCACTTGGCGATCATCTGCTTGGCCAACGCCTGGCCTTCCGGCTTGGCGATGTCGAGCGTGATCGAGCGCTTGTTGCGGTTGGCGGCGGAGAAGTACGGGCACTCGGAGGTGTCGTTGCCGGCATCGTCCTTCAGATACGGCGGCGCGAAATAGCGGGTGTCGTCGCCGGCGCCGGAACGTTCGATCTTGATGACGTCGGCGCCGAGGTCGGCCAGCATCTGGGTGCAGGACGGACCCGCCAGGATGCGGGTGAGATCGAAGACGCGGATACCGTTGAGCGGGCCGGGCATGGGTTGTGTTCCTCTCCGTCGGACGATTTTCGTTATGGGTGGGGCTTTTTGTGTCGCTCCGACCGCCGGCAATCAAGAAAAAGTTTAACTGTTGGGACGGAGGCGACAGCGCTTCCGCCCGCCTGTATAAGCTGACGGCATGTTGCGCCGCCTTGTTCGCCTGACGATTGCAGCCCTGCTCCTCGCGGCTCTCGCGGCCGGCGGCGGACTGCTCTGGCTGCGATCGTCGTTGCCGAAGACGTCGGGCAGCCTTGACGTCGCCGGGCTCTCGGCGCCGGTCGGCATCGTCCGCGACGGGCATGGCGTGCCGACCATCGTCGCGAAGTCGGAAACGGACGCCTGGTTCGCCGTCGGCTTCGTGCACGCCCAGGACCGGCTCTGGCAGATGGAGGCCATGCGCCGCTACGCCCTCGGGCGGCTATCGGAGCTCGTCGGCGCCAATGCGATCGGCCTCGACTACAATCAGCGGCTTCTCGGCTTCGAGGAGTTGGCGAAGCGCCAGTACCGGCTCGTCGATCCGGAGACGCGCGCCGCCGTCGACGCCTACGCGCGGGGCGTCAACGCATTCCTTGCTTCGCACGCCGGCGCCTGGCCCCTCGAATTCGCCGTGCTGGACGCGACGCCCATGCCATGGGAGCCGTGGCACGGCCTGCTCTGGGGCCGGCAGATGGCGATGCAATTGAGCAGCCGCTGGAACGACGACTGGCGCCGCCAGAGAAAACTCGAACAATACGGCGTGCCGCGCATGCGCGATCTCCTGCCCGGCGTGCCGATTACGGGGCCGGAAAGCGGCCTGCCGACTTCCCCCGGAAGCGCCGCCGCATCGGCGGCAGACACTCTTGCAAAGGGCCTGGGGCCGCATGGCGCGTCGAACGCCTGGGCCGTGTCGCCCCGCCGTTCCAAGACCGGCGGCGCCCTTTTGGCCGGCGATCCGCATCTCGGGTTCCAGTTGCCGAACACGTGGTATCTGCTGCGCCTGAAGATCGGCGAACGCCGTATCGAGGGGGCGACGGCGCCGGGAACGCCGTTCGTCATTCTCGGCCGCACCGACCGGCTTGCCTGGAGTTTCACCAGCAACGAGGCCGACCTGCAGGACGTCGTCGCGGTCGGCGTGAACGACGTCACGACGCACGCGACCGGCGCGATCCTGGCCCTGGGCGGCGGGGGCGAACCTTTCGTCCGGCGGATGACGGCGGTCGGTCCCGTGATCTCCGGAAATTTGTCGGAAGCGGGCGGCCTGCCCGTGAACGCCCGCGGACACGCCCTGCAAGCGACGGCGCTCGCGGAAGACGATCGGACGCCGGACGCCTTTTTCCGCCTCAACCGCGCCGGCAACGTCCAGGACGCGCTCGCGGCGCTCGGATCGTTCAACGCGCCCTTGATGAACGCGGTCCTCGCCGACGCCGACGGCCGGATAGCCCTGGCCGTCGCCGGCCGGATGCCGGTCCGGCGCGGTACAACCGGCCGGTTCCCGGTCCCGTCGCTCGCCGGCGCGTGGCATGAAACCTTCGACGCGGCCGGACTGCCGGTGCTCGCCGATCCGCCCGAGGGCTATGTCGCCAATGCCAACGAGCGGCCGGCGGCGATGGACGCCCTTCCGCATCCGATTTACGGCGATTGGGCGTCCGGCGCCCGCCGGGCGCGGATCGACGCGCTGCTGGCCGGAACCGAACCGCTCGACCTCGACGATATGACGCGCATGCAGATGGACACCGTCGATACCACGTGGCCGCTATGGCGGGCGCGACTGGCGGGCATGACGTTCGACCGCGAGATATTCCGGCGGGTTCAGGAAATGATGTTGGCTTGGAACGGCCGGATGGACACCGAACGCGGCGAGCCGTTGATCTTCGCGGCGTGGACCGGCGCCGTCGAGGACCGGCTGATGGGCGACGAGCGGCGCGCCCGGGGCCTCATTCTCGCGCCCTCGCCCGAGAGGTTTCTGGACTGGGTCGACGCCGGCAGCCCCTGGTGCGAGAACATCATCACCGGCCGGCAGGGATGCGACGGCATCGTTCAGCTTGGATTCACAATCGCCGTCGGCGCCATCGCCAAGCGGTTCGGCGACGATCCCGGGGCGTGGCGTTGGGGCGCGGCGCATGCGGCCGAATTCAACAATCTCGTGTTGAAGGAAATTCCCCTCCTCGGCCGTTTCTTCAATCGGACGATCGCCGCGCCGGGCGGCGACCGGACCCTCAACCGCGGCGCCACGCGGGCCGGCGCCGAGGGTTGGAACGGCTTTCCCGATGTGCACGGTGCGATGTTCCGGGCCGTGCACGACTTGGGTCCTGTGGGCGGTTCCAGGTATTCCCTGGCGCTCGGCCAGTCGGGAAACCCCTTCTCCCCGCACTTCGACGATTTGCTGGTGGATTGGCGCGACGGCCGCACCTTCAGGATCGGCGACGGGCCGGAGACGGGCCGCCTCGTGCTCAGGCCGAAATGACAAAACCGGTGACACCGCGTCGGTTCGGGACTATCACCCGGCCATGAGTTTGAGCACACCCACCGTCGACGATATCCGCGCCGCCGCAGACATGCTGGCAGGCCGCATCGTGCGCACGCCGACGGTGCGCTCTCCGTCGCTGTCCGAATTGTCGGGCGCGGACGTCTATTTGAAGCTCGAAAACCTGCAGGTGACGGGGTCGTTCAAGGTGCGCGGCTCCTACGTCCGCATGCAGGCCATGAGCGAGGCCGAACGCAAAAACGGCGTCGTCGCGGCGTCGGCCGGTAATCACGCCCAGGGCGTCGCCTTCCACGCCGCCGGGCTCGGCATTCCGGCGACCATCTACATGCCGGTGACGACCCCCTTCACCAAGGTGCAGCGGACGGAAGATCTTGGCGCGCACGTGGTGCTGGAAGGCGAAACCGTCGCCGAAAGCCGCATCGCGGCCGCCGCCTTCGCGGAAGCCGAGGGCCGCGTCTTCATCCACCCCTACGACGATCCCCGCGTCATCGCCGGCCAGGGCACGGCGACGCTGGAAATGCTGGCCGACGCGCCGGACCTGGATGCCATCATCGTGCCGGTCGGCGGCGGAGGACTGGCGGCCGGCTGCTGCATCGCCGCCAAGGCGCACGACCCGAAGATCGAGATCGTCGGCGTGCAGGCGGAAGCCTACCCATCCATGGCGCAGGCGTTCCGGGGCGAGCCGCCGTCCGGCAAGGGCGTCACCATCGCCGACGGCATCGCCGTCAAGGAACCGGGCGAGCTGACGACGCCGATCCTCAAGAAGCACATGGCCGGCGTCACCGTCGTGCCGGAAAACCAGATCGAACGCTGCGTACAGGCGTTTCTCGAATTGCAGCGCGTCGTCTGCGAGGGCTCGGGCGCCATTCCGTTGGGCGCGCTCATGCAGGAGCCGGACCGCTTCAAGGGCAAGCGCGTCGGCATGATCGTTTCCGGCGGCAACATCGATTCACGGATACTGTCGTCGATCCTCATGCGCGGGCTGGTGCGCGAGGGCCGCATGGCGAAGCTCCGCATCTCGCTGATCGACGTGCCGGGAACGCTGTCGCGCATCTCCGGCATCATCGGCGAGAAAGGCGGCAACATCGTCGAGGTGTATCACCAGCGCTTGTTCCGCGACGTGCCGGTCAAGGAAGCGGAAGTGGACGTGGTGATCGAGACGTTGGACGCGGAACACGTCCGCGAGATCATGCAGGCCCTGGAAGCTGCCGGCTTCGGCGTGCGCCTGCTCGGCGACACGTCGCTCGACGTGCATTGAAGGTGGACCCCGGACCCCCCGGTCAGGCCGGGGGCAGGCAAGTCCGGGGTGACGACTGGGTTCGTATCGACGCCTGTTTCACACTCTTACGTCACCCCAGGCTCGTCCCGGGGTCCACTCCCTGCGTAACGTTCGGTGTTTCAGTGTGGACCCCGGAATAAATCCGGGGTGACGGAAGAGGATGGGTGCTCGCCTGCCCCGGGCTTGACCCGGGGTCACCCCGGACTTGATTCGGGGTCCATTTGCGCAGGCTTACATCCGCCAGACGAGCAGCCTCGTGCGGCGGCGGTCGTCGAGCTCGAGCACCTCGTCCGGGTCTTCGTCCGGCACCTCGAAGGAATTGCTGACGAAGACCGTCCCTGGTTTCATTTCCGCGCGGACCTTCGCGTACAGCCTAGCCATCGGCGCCGGCGACAGGAAGGCGTAGACGAAATCCACGTCGCCGAGGTCCGTGTTCCAGATGCCGCGGAATTCGATACGCGCGTTCGCGAGCCCCGAGAGCCGCACCCGCAGCAGCGATATCAGCCACGACAGCGGCGCCGTTTCGACGCCCAGCACGTCGGCGCCGGGCCGCGCCCGGGCGACGGCGAGGACGACGCCGCCGAAGCCGCAGCCGAGATCGACGATCCTGGCGCCGGCCACGTCCGGCGTCAGGTCGGCGACGGCTTGTTGTGTCCTCCGGTTGGAGAGATAGAGCGGCACCTGCTCCGTCACGCCGTTGACGTAGAAACCGAGCAGCACGACCACGGCCAGTGGGAATACCCAGTCCGGCGGGCGGATGCCGGCCCAGGCAAGGGCGACGGCGGCGGCAACGGCGGCGAAGAAGGCGACGAAGCTCCAGCCGCGCGGGCTCACGGGGCCGGCCTCATGTCCCGGTGCCGGGCGCGAATCGGCCGTAGGCGCCGGCGGTATAGAGGAGCGGCGAGCCGTCCGGCGACACATGGGCGTGCTCGACCCGGCCGATGAGGATCACGTGGTCGCCGCCGTCCTGGACGGCGTGGCGGCGGCACTCGATGCCGGCGAGCGTTCCCGCCAGCAACGGCACGCTGGTTTCCCCGTCCCGCCACGGATGACGCTCGAACGGCGATACCGGCCCGGGATAGGCGAAATCGTCGGATACCCCGCTCTGCCCGTCGGCGAGGATGTTGACGGCGAAGAATTCCCCGGAAACGTAGGCATCCAGGGCGTTCGTGGCCCGGTCCAGGCAGACCAGGACCAGCGGTGGCGACAGCGAAAGCGACGAAAACGCGCTCACCGTGACGCCCTGCGGCCGCCCGTCCACCGCGCGCGCGGTGACGACGGTGACGCCGCTGGCGAAGCGCCGCATGGCCGCTTTGAACATTTCGTCGTTGATGGGCATGGCGGCTTCCTTTATCACGCCGCCAGCCACAATTGAAATCGTTCCGCAAGAATATTTGGATTTTGGCCCGAACAAGCCCAAACGCTTGAGTCTACATGGAAACCGCTCTATAGCGGAGCGGTGGGGTGACGCGCCTTACCCTGGGGGAATCGGGCTAAGACGAACGGAACTCTGAGAGTCACCGCGCATGTTTTTTATCATCGGTCTGGTCGTCGTTCTCGGTTGCGTTTTTGGCGGCTATTCCATTCACGGCGATCTCGGCGTCCTTTGGCAGCCGATTGAATTCGTCATCATTCTGGGCGCCGCCCTCGGGGCATTCCTCGTGGCGAACCCGAAGTCCGTGGTCATCGGCTCGGCCAAGGCCTTCGGCACCTAGGTCAAGGGTCCGGCCTACAAGAAGGACCACTACATCGAACTGTTGAGCTGTCTCTACGCGGTGTTCAAGCTGGCGAAGTCGAAGGGCGATCTGGCCCTGGAATCGCACGTCGAAAACCCGCACGAGAGCTCGCTGTTCGGCAACTTTCCGAAGTTCCAGTGCGATCACCACGCCATCGAGTTCTTCTGCGACTACCTGCGCCTGCTGACGCTGGGCGCCAGCAATCCGCACGAGATCGAATCGATCATCGACCAGGAACTGGAAGCGCACCACAACGCCAAGCACGCCATCGCCAGCGCCTTCCAAGTGACCGGCGAAGCGATCCCGGCGCTCGGTATCGTCGCCGCCGTTCTCGGCGTCATCGTCACCATGAGCTCGATCACCGAGCCGCCGGAAATCCTCGGCGGCCTGATCGCGGCGGCGCTGGTCGGCACCTTCAGCGGTATCTTGATTTCCTATGGTTTCGTGGCGCCGATGGCGGCGAACCTCAACGCCACCTACGCGGCCGAGCACAATTACTTCGTGTGCATCAAGGCCGGCCTGCTGGGCCACATGCAGGGCTACGCGCCGCAGGTTTCGGTGGAATTCGCTCGCAAGATCCTGCCGGACGAATATCGTCCGACCTTCCAGGAGCTTGAAGGGGTCATCAACAATCTGCCCTCGGTAGGCTGAGGGTCGGAGCGGCGGCATGGCCGACGAATCCGCCAAGAAACAACCGACCATCATCAAGCGTGTCAAGAAGGCCGCGCACGGCCATCACGGCGGCGCGTGGAAGATCGCCTACGCCGACTTCGTGACCGCCATGATGGCGTTCTTCCTGCTCTTGTGGCTGTTGAACTCGGTCACGCAGGAGCAGCTGGAAGGCATCTCAAATTACTTCGCGCCCGTGACCGCGTCGCAGTCGACCAGCGGCGCCGGCGACATCCTGGGCGGCAAGACGATCTCGGAAGAAGGCGCGGCGCAGAGCACGACGTCGCGCGACAGCGTCACCGTCGATCTGCCGCCGCCGAAAGCGGGCACCGGCGGCCAGGGATCGTCCGAGAATACAAAGGGCAAGTCGGACGAGGACGCGGCCTCCGAAGAACAACTGAAGCAGAAGGAAGAGCAGCAGTTCGACGAGGCGAAGCAGGAGCTGGAAGCCACCATGGAGGGCATCCCGCAACTGAAGAACCTCAAGGACAGCCTGCTTATCGACAACACGCCCGAGGGCTTGCGAATCCAGCTCGTCGACAAGGACGGGCTTTCCATGTTCCCGTCCGGTTCGGCCGATCTGTTCTTGCACACCAAGCGCCTGCTGGAAGTGGTCGCCGAGATCATCAAGAAGCTGCCGCAGAACGTCGCCATTTCCGGTCACACCGACGCGTCGCGCTTCGCCGGCGGCGATTCGTATTCGAACTGGGAACTGTCGGCGGATCGCGCCAATTCGGCGCGGCGCTGGCTGCAGCATCTGAAGATTCCGGAACAGCGGATCGACCGCGTCGTCGGCAAGGCGGCGACCGAGCCCCTGTTCCCCGACGACCCCAAGAATCCCGGCAACCGGCGGCTTTCCATCATCATGCTGCGCGGCACCGGCGACAAGAATCCGACCTCCAAGATCGACGATTCCAAGGAGGCGCTGCCCGGTCTCAACCAGATCAAGCGCGATCAGTTGAAGCCGGCGGGCAACCCGGCGCCGGCCACCCCAGCCGCCCCGGCCCTTCCCGGCCCGAAACTGGACCTGGCGCCCAACACGACGCCCCGCTGATCGCCGTCAAATCGACGATTTTACCGCCCCCCTGCGCGCATCCGATTGCACCGGATAGCCGAAATGCTTTACCTTTTACGCACGGACGGCGCCGAGGGGGCCGCGCGCCGGACCGTTGCGGGAATATTGCAGACGATGCGCCATCAGGCACTCCCAGGTACGCGGTTCTTCTTTTCGACGGCGCCGCTTCCCTGCCCTTACGTGAAGGGCAAGATGGAACGCCGGGTCGTCACCGAGTTGGTCGGCCGCGACGCGGCGACGCTGCACGATCAATTGTCCGCCGCCGGCTTCCGCCGTTCGCACGGCATCTGCTATGTGCCGGCGTGCCCGACCTGCGACGCCTGCGTGGCGGTGCGCGTCGTCGTCGACGAGTTTTCCCCCGGCAAGTCCCTGAAGCGGGTCCACGCCCGCAACGCCGATCTCACGCACGAAATGGTCGAGGCGGTGGCGACGCATGAGCAGTTCGCGCTGTTCAGCGACTATCAGCGGCGCCGGCACACCGGCGGCGACATGTCGAAGATGGATTTCCTCGACTATCAGGCGCTGATCGAGGACACGCCGGTCGAAACCTACGTTTCCGAATTCCGCCGGCCGAACGGCACGTTGATCGCCGCCTGTCTGATCGACCGTCTGAGCGACGGCCTGTCCGCCGTCTACAGCTTCTTCGACGCCGATGAGGAGGATCGCAGCCTCGGCACGCAGATGATCCTGAGCCTGATCCAGGACGCACGCTTCGAAGGACTTCCCTATGTTTATCTCGGTTTCATGATCGAAGGGTGCTCGAACATGGCCTACAAGGCTCGTTTCCAACCATTGGAGAAAGTCACGCCGAACGGCTGGCGCCGGCTGGGCCAACCGTGAAGCGCCGGACCTTCCTGACGGGCGCCGCCGGCGCGGCGGCGGCTTCGAAGTTGGCCGCGCCCACGCTGGCGCAGGGGACGCAGACGCTGCGTCTCGCGACGTCCTGGTCTGCCGGCACGCCGGGGTTCCATGACGGCTCGGTCCGCTTCGCGGCCGAGGTCGCGGCGCTATCCGGCGGCCGTCTCAAGGTCGAGATCGTTCCGGGCGGCGACGGCAAGCGGTCCGCCTTCGACGCGGTGCAGTTCGGCGAGGCCGACATGTACCACGGCATGGAAAGCGACTGGCGCGCCAAGGTGCCGGTGTTCGACGCCTTCACGGGGCTGCCCTTCGGCATGACGGCGTCCGAGCACGACGCCTGGCTCGCCGAGGGCGGCGGACAGGCGCTTTGGGACGAGTTGTCCGGCGCCTTCGGGCTCAAGTGCCTGCCCTGCGGCAACACCGGCGGCCAGATGGGCGGCTGGTACCGGGCGGAAATCCCGTCCCTCGACGGCTTCAAGGGCCGGAAGATTCGCGCCGCCGGTCTGGCGGCGGAGGTTCTGAAGCGCGTCGGCGCGGTGCCGTTGACGGTGCCGGGCGACAAGCTCGTCGCGTCGCTCAACAATCTGGAAGCGGACGGCGTCGAGTGGCTCGGCCCCTGGCACGACATGCACCTCGGCCTTCAGAACGCGACCAAGTTCTACTATTTCCCGGGCTCGCACGCGCCGGCGGCGGCACTGTCGCTCGGCATCGGCCGCAAGCTCTGGAACGCCCTGTCGGCCGGCGACAAGGCGCTGCTGACGGCGGCCGCGGCGGCGGCGCACAAGTCGATCGTTACGGAATTCGACGCCAAGAACGCCGATGCCTTGCAGCAACTCCGCTTCAAGGAGGCGGTGCGCGCCCTCAAGCTGCCGGACGACGTCCTGGAAGCGATGGGCGGCGCGTCGGGTCAGGTGGTGCGGGAAATGGCGTCCGGCGGCGACAAGCTGACCAAGAAGATCGTCGCCAGCTACATCGCCTTCCGCTCCAAGGCCATCGCCTGGTCGCGCGTGTCGGATCAGGCGTTCCGGAACGCCCGCCTGCTCGCCTTCGATTATTGAGCGATTAGCCCCGGCGGACGCCGGCGAACTTCCAGGCCAGCGGCAGCACTGCTGCGGCGAGGCCGATCTTGAACGCGGCGCCCCACAGGAACGGCGTCAGGCCGAGCGCCAGGACCGGCTTATGCCAGCCGATCAGCGAGCCGAGCCAGAGAATGCCGGGGCCGAAGATCAGTGCCGTACCGAGCGTCATGGCGCCGAGCGTCATGAGCACGTTGCGGTCCCAGCCCTTCTCCGCCAGCCAGCCGACGAACACGGCGGCGAGGAAGAAGCCCATCAGATAGCCGCCGGTCGGGCCCATCATGTAGGCGACGCCGATGCCCTTCTCCGGCGTGCCGGCGAAGACCGGCAGGCCGAGCGCCCCTTCGGCCAGATAGAGCGCGACGGTGGCGCCGCCGAGCCGCCATCCGTAGGCCATGCCGATGGTCAGCACGACGAAGGTCTGCATGGTCATCGGCACCGGATAGAACGGAATCTGGATCTTCGCGGAGATCGCCATCGCCATCGAGCCGACGACCGCGAGAACCACGGCGCGAACGTACTTGGTGCTGTCCTGGGCGGGCCAAAGCGTGGTGGCGAGCGTGTTCATGGGGCGTCTCCTCGAAGGGGCGAAACTATCCGTCGAAGGTCCGACAGCGGCGGCGGAAAATCAAGGGCTTGATTGCATTCCGGTGGGGTCCGCTCTCGCCTTCGTCTTTTCTCTCCGTCACCCCGGGCTCGTCCCGGGGTCCACTGTTTGCAGCACGTCGGGTGTTCGAGTGTGGACCCCGGAACAAGTCCGGGGTGACGAGTGTGAGTCGGCGCGGCCTTGCTACTCCAATCCGTCACCCCGGGCTCGCCTGCCCCGGGCCTGACACGGGGTCCCGGGGTCCACTGTTTGCAGCACGTCGGGTGTTCGAGTGTGGACCCCGGAATAAATCCGGGGTGACGGGTGGAGTAAGGATCGCCTCACGAGAACCGATTGTTGGATGGGAAGCCCTTCGGCTTGATGAGGCCGGCGCCGGCGCGCTTGCCGACCCAGGCCTTGAGGTCGGTTTCCGAGCGCACGCCGCCCGCCGTCGTCCACTTGATGCCTTCCTTCAGCGAGAACGCCTGCACGTCGGTCAGCTGCCCGTCCTTGTAGCGTTGCAGGATGACGCCCCTGCCCCGCGTCATTTCCGGCACTTCCGGGTTCTTCTTGTCGTGCTTGAAGATCAGCAGCTTACGGTTCGAGCCGATGATCGCGAAGTGGTCGAACTCGTCCGGCACGATGGCCAGCGCCGTCGCTTCCTCGTCGCCCGACACGTTCAGGATCTGCTTGCCGACCTTGGTCTGCGCCACCACCTCGTCTTCCGGCACGATGAAGCCGCGCCCGGCGTCCGACGCGATCAGGAACTTGCGCCCGCCCTCCAGCTTCATCATCGAGACGACGTCGTGGCCGTTCGGCAGATCGACCATCAGGCGGATCGGCTCGCCGTGGCCGCGCCCGCCCGGCAGCTTGTCGATGCCGATGGTGTAGAA
>JAYOFL010000065.1:0-13751 GCA_038117205.1 Rhodospirillales bacterium
ACAAGCCCGGGGTGACGGATTGGCGGGATCAGAGGTACCCCCCGGGGTGACGGGTGTTTAGCGCGAAACGCCGTTTAGCGTTGTCACGCCCCCCGGGATCGGCCAAGAACGTGCAGGGCGGCCTGAGGGGGGCCAATGCTGTTCAATTCCCACACGTTCCTGTTCCTGTTCCTGCCGGTGACGCTCGTGGGATTCGCCCTGTTGAAGCGGCGGGGCGAGCCACGCGCCGCTATCGCCTGGCTGACGGCGGCGTCATTCGTGTTTTACGGCTGGTGGAACCCGGTCTACGTCGCGCTCCTCGCCCTCACCGTCGTCGTCAATTACACCTTCGGGCGCGTCATTTCCGACGCGCGGCGAAACGGACAGGCGACGAAGCCGCTCCTCTGGCTCGGCATCGTCTTCAATCTGGGCCTCCTCGGCTATTACAAGTATCTCGGCTTCTTCGCCGGCATCGCCGACGCGCTGGCCGGGTCCGGTTTCGGCATCGTCGAGGTGGCGCTGCCGCTCGCCATTTCCTTCTTCACGTTCCAACAGATTGCCTATCTGGTGGACGCCGAGCGCGGTTTGGCCACGGAACCGGATTTCCTCCGCTACTGCCTGTTCGTCACCTTCTTCCCGCAGCTGATCGCAGGCCCGATCGTTCACCACGGCGAGATGATGGGGCAGTTCGCCGTCGCGGCGCGGCGGCCGACGCGGAGCGCCGATCTCGCCGTCGGGTTGACGCTTCTGGCGGTGGGTCTCTTCAAGAAGGTGGTCGTAGCCGATCATCTCGCGCTCTACGCGAGCCCGGTGTTCGCCGACGCCGACGCCGGCGGCGCCGTCGGCTTCGCGCGGGCCTGGTCCGGCACGCTGGCCTACAGCCTGCAGATCTATTTCGATTTCTCGGGCTATTCCGACATGGCGGTCGGGCTGGCGCGGCTGTTCGGCATCCGGCTACCGGTCAACTTCTTCTCGCCCTACCGGGCCGGCAACGTCGTCGAGTTCTGGCGGCGCTGGCACATGACGCTGAGCCGGTTCCTGCGCGATTACCTGTACGTGCCGCTCGGCGGCAACCGGCGCGGCCGGGTCCGGCGCTACGGCAATCTGCTGGCGACCATGGTGCTGGGCGGGCTCTGGCACGGCGCCGGCTGGACCTTCGTCGCCTGGGGGGCGCTGCACGGGGCCTATCTGGTCGCCAATCACCTGTGGCGCGCCGCGTTCCCCGGTCTCGGCCGGCATAGCGTGATCTACGGGCTGGCGGCCCGGGCGCTGACTCTCCTTGCCGTCGCCATGGCGTGGACGTTCTTCCGCGCCGAAACCTTCGCCGGCGCCTGGACGATGATCGAAGGCATGGCCGGCGTAGCCGGGACCGTGGCGGAGCCCGCCATCGGCGACCGGGCTTGGCGCTGGATCGCCGGGGCCGGCCTGATCGCCCTTTTCGCCCCCAATATCTACGAGATGATGGCCCGCTACCGTCCGGCGCTCGGCCTGCCGAAGGACGCCGGCATCGCCCTTCCCACGCCAATCCGCCGCGCCCTCGCGTGGCGGCCGACGCCCGCCTGGGCCGCCGCCGCCGGCGCCGTCGCGCTCACCGCCCTCCTGTCGCTGACCCAGGTCAGCGAGTTCCTGTATTTCCGGTTCTGACACTATGACGCGGGCAACCCGGCGATATCTCGGCATCTTCCTCGGCCTCGCGGCGGCGGGGTACCTCACCGTCGGCGCGTTCAACCTGGTGGTCGATCCCTTGGACGTCTTCGGCATGCCGAAGATCCAGGGCTTCAACGCCGTCAAATCCGACGTCGAAAGCCATGTCCGCCTCGCCAAGGCATTGCAGGTGCGCAGGCTGAAACCGAAGACCGTGGTGGTGGGTTCGTCCCGGGCGCTGCTTGGCCTCGATCCGGAGAGCGCCGCATGGCCGGCCGGATCGGCGCCGGTCTACAACCTCAGCCTCTACGGCGGCTATCTCTATGAGGCGATGCGCTTCTATCAGCACGCGCTCGCCCAGGGCAGTGTTGAAAAGGCCGTCATCGCCGTCGACATGTGGATGTTCGACCGGGTCTGGACCGTGCGGCCCGGTTTCGACGAGACCCGCTTCCTGGTGGACGCCGACGGCAAGCCACAGCAACCGGACGATCTGGAAGCGTTCAGGGTGCTGTTCTCCCTCGATCTTCTGCGCGCCAGCCTCCGCACCGTCGGGCGGCAATCCAAGAAGGACGCCCTCGCCCAGCGGCCGGACGGTTTCAGCGCCTGGCGGGACGAGGCGGCCTATCCCGTCTCCAAGGGCGGCCACCGGACGCAATTCGGCTATATGGAGCGCATGTTCGGCGCCACCGCCTGGTCCCCCGATACGGCGAAGCGGTGGAAGTTCGGCGATCCTGCCGATCCGCAGCCGGCGCTTGAATACTATCGCCGCATGATTTCCGACAGCTACAAGGCGGGCGTCGATGCGGCCTTCGTCATTCCGCCGGCGCACGCCCGCATCTGGGAAACGATCCATGCCGCCGGCCTCTGGTCCGAATGGGAAGCCTGGAAGCGCCGATTGGTCGCCATTGCCGCCGAGGAAGCCTCGAAGGCCGGCAAGCCGCCGTTCCCGGTCTGGGATTTCTCCGGCTACAACGCCGTCACGACCGAAGACGTGCCGGCCGGAGCCAGGACCGCCATGCGGTATTACTGGGACGGCTCGCACTTCAAGGCGCGCGTCGGCGACATGATGCTGGCGCGGATGTTCGGGAACGGCACGGCGGCTCCGGCGGATTTCGGCGTGCGCCTCACGGCGGCAAGCATGGACGCCGCGTTCGCCGCCACCCGCGCGGCGCGGGCGGCCTACGCCGCGACCCACCCCGACGAGGTCCGCGAAGCCGGCCGCTGGGCGAAGTAAGAAAAGATGGGCCCCGGATCAAGTCCGGGGCGACGGGTGAGTTTGTCTCGCCGACGCAAAATCCAATCGTCACCCCGGGCTCGTCCCGGGGTCCACTCTTCGACATGGGCCCCGCATCAAAGTGTGGACCTCGGAAAAAATCCGGGGCGACGATTGGTCGCGAATATCCCGGCTGCCAAAATTCGTCATTCCCGCGTAAGCGGGAACCCAGGTTCTGAAACGGTTCGACTGGGTCCCCGCTTACGCGGGGATGACGGTTAGGGAGATGCGGGCCGCCCGGCGCTGGGCGAAGTAAGAAAAGATGGGCCCCGGATCAAGTCCGGGGCGACGGGTGAGTTTGTCTCGCCGACGCAAAATCCAATCGTCACCCCGGGCTCGTCCCGGGGTCCACTCTTCGACTTAGGACGCGCATCAAAGTGTGGACCCCGGAATAAATCCGGGGTGACGGGACATTATCCAGCCGTTTCCTCGACGAAGCGCGGGAACACGCCTTCCGGCTTCGGCAGCGCCGTGCCGGCGACAAGGGCACCCTTATCGCCGAGCGCCGTGAAGTCGCGGGCGTCGGCGGGGACCGCCAACTGGTCGAGCATCCGCGCCGTCGCCACCGGCATCACCGGCTGCGCCAGGATCGCCAGATGGCGGATGGTTTCGGCGAGAACGTAGAGAACCGTCGCCATGCGGGCTGGATCGGTCTTGCGGAGCGCCCACGGCGCCTGATGGTCGACGTAGCCGTTGGCGGCGCGGATCACCACCCAAAGGGTCTCCAGCGCCAGATGGAACGCCTGCCGGTCGAGATGGCCGCGCACCGCCGCCAGCAGCCCCCGCGCATCGCCGAGCAGCGCCTTGTCCTGGTCCGTGAAATCGCCCGGCGTCGGCACCTGGCCGTCGCAGTTCTTGCCGATCATCGAAAGCACGCGCTGCGCCAGGTTGCCGAAGTCGTTGGCGAGCTCGCCGTTCATGCGGTTGACCATGGCGGTGTGCGAGAAGTCGCCGTCGTTGCCGAACGGCACCTCGCGGAGCAGGAAGTAGCGCACCTGATCCAGGCCGTATTTCTGCACGAGCGCGCGCGGCTCGATGACGTTGCCGAGCGATTTGGAAATCTTCTGCCCCTCGTTGGTCCACCAGCCGTGCGCGAAAACCCGCTTCGGCGGTTCGAGGCCCGCCGACATCAGGAACGCTGGCCAATAGACGGTGTGGAAGCGCAGGATGTCCTTGCCGACCATGTGCAGATCGGCCGGCCAATACCGCCGATACAGATCGCTCTCCGTATCCGGGTAGCCGACGGCGGTGATGTAGTTGGTGAGCGCGTCGAGCCACACGTACATGATGTGCGCGTCGTCGCCCGGCACCGGCACGCCCCACTTGAAGGTGGTGCGCGACACCGACAGATCGGTGAGCCCGCCCTTCACGAAGCTGATCACCTCGTTGCGGCGGCTTTCCGGCAGGATGAAATTGGGATTGGCCTCGTAGAAGGCGAGCAGCCGGTCCTGCCACGCGGACAGCCGGAAGAAGTAGCTCGGCTCTTCCACCCACTCGACCTCGGCGCCGGAGGGCGCGCGTTTCTTGCCGTCCGGGCCGGTCGTCAGTTCGCCCTCGCCGTAGAAGGCCTCGTCGCGGACCGCGTACCAGCCGCCGTAGGAATCCAGATAGATATCGCCGGACGCCACCAGCCGCTCCCAGATCGCCTGGACGGCGCGGATGTGCCGGGGCTCGGTGGTGCGGATGAAATCGTCGTTGGAGAAGTTCATGAACCCCGCCAGCTCGCGGAAGTTCTGCGACACCTCGTCGGTGAAGGTCTGCGGGTCCTTGCCCGCCGCCAGCGCCGACTTCTCCACCTTCTGGCCGTGCTCGTCGGTACCCGTCAGGAACCGGACGTCGAAACCGTCCAGACGCTTGAACCGCGCCAGCACGTCGCAGGCGAGCGTCGTGTAGGCGTGCCCGATGTGCGGCGCGTCGTTCACGTAATAAATGGGCGTCGTCAGATAATAGGTCGGGCGGTCGGCCATGGCTCACTCCTGGGTGGGCCTGTGGTAGTGTCCCGCTCCGGCCCGGTCAAGCGCGGAGGGAAACGGCCTCATCCTTCGAGACGCCCTCGTCGAGGGCTCCTCAGGATGAGGCTGAAAGATACTCCTCACCCTGAGGAGGGCCGAAGGCCCGTCTCGATGGGTGGGTTGGCTTAGGCCAGCGACAGGAACAGCGACATGACGACCTGCTTGCGGTCCAGGTTGAGCCCGTCGCCGGCCCGGATCAGGTCCTCGGCGGCGTCGCGGCGCTCGAGCCAGGTATCCAAGCTGGCCGTGCCGGCGACCCGCATCAGGGTGTCGCGTTCGCTGGGCCCCATGGTCGTGCCGCCGTCGGCGCGGGCGGCGGCCAGAACGATCCTGGACATCCACCAGCGGAACAGCTCGATCCCCGACTGATAGGCGGCGTCCGCCCCCTGCCGGGCGAGCTTGCCGGCGAGATCCTGCACCGCCGCGCCGTCGGGCCGGGGCAGGCTGCCGACGATCTTGACGATGTCGCGGTAGATTTCGAGCCCGCCGGCCTCCGCCAGCGTCAGGGCGCGGCCGACGCTGCCGTCGGAAAGACGCGCCAGTTCCGCCGCCTCGCCGGCGCCGATGTCCGGCATGTAGTGCGTGACCAGCTCCGCGACCAGGGCGTCCGGCAGCGGCGGTATCTGGAGTTTCCGGCAGCGCGACCGGATGGTCGGCAGCAGCCGGCCCGGATTGTGCGAGACGAGCAGCAGGAGCGAGCGCTTCGGCGGCTCCTCCAGCACCTTCAGGAGGGCGTTGGCGGCGTTGCGGTTCATGTCGTCGGCGGCGTCGACGATAACCACCCGATAGCCGCCCTCGCCCGCCGTCAGCGACAGGAAGTGGCCGACGCCGCGCACGTCGTCGACGACGATCTGCGTCGCCGTCTTGCCCTTTTCGTCGGTCTTGCGCTCGGCGGTGTAGAGATCGACGTGACCGGCGGCGGCGACGCGGTGGAACACGGCCGTCTCCGGCGAAACGAACAACGCGCCCTCGCCGGTCAGCGGATCGCCGGCCGGCGCCTTCTCCGCCGGTTCCGGCGCGCCGAACAGGCCGGCCGTGGTGTCGGGTTTGACGGCGTTGGCGAAAACGAAACGGGCGAAGCGATAGGCGAGCGTCGCCTTGCCGACGCCGCGCGGACCGGTGATCAGCCAGGCATGCGGCAGGCGTCCGCTCTCGAAGGCGGCGCGCAGCGTCCGCTCGGCTTCCCCATGCCCGCGCAACAGCGGATTTTTGCGCGGTTCGGGGAAGGCGTCCTCTTCGTCGTCGTCCCGCGCCGCCGCCATCTCAGCGCCACTCCACCGTGAAGGCGCCGGCGACGGCCTCGCGGATCGCCGACGCCACCGTGTCGACGTCGGCCCGCGCGTCGACGACGCGGCAACGCGCCGGCGCACCGGCGGCGATTTCGAGAAATCCGTTGCGGAGCCGCTCGTGGAAATTCCGCTCCATGCGCTCGAACCGGTCCTCGCCGCCGGCCTTCTCCAGAAAGCGTTTGCCGGCGCGGGCGAGACCTTCGTCGACCGGCAGATCGAGGACGATCGTGAGGTCGGGCTGCATGTCGCCCAGCGTCGCCGCATGAATGGCGCGGATGCGGTCCAGATCGACGCCGCCGCCGTAGCCCTGGTAGGCCATGGTCGAGTCGGCGAAGCGGTCGCAAATTACCCACTGGCCGTGCTCGAGGGCCGGGCGGATCGTTTTCTGCACGTGCATCTCGCGCGCCGCATAATTGAGAAGGACTTCCGCCATCGGCGTCCACCGATCGACGGCGCCCGACACCAACAACTCGCGGATGTCTTCCGCCGCCGGCGCGCCGCCCGGCTCGCGCGTGCGGACGACGCGGATACCGGCGGCACGGAGCGACGCGGTCAGCAGTTCGGCCTGCGTCGACTTGCCGCCGCCCTCGCCGCCCTCGAGCGTGATGAAGCGACCCCGCTCTGCCGCCGTCACCCGTTTTCGCCCCACAGGATGAACTGGATGGCGGCGTTCAGCCGGCCGAACAGGCCGAGCCGCTCGACCGCCGCCGCCGCCTTCAGCGGCGTCTTGATGGTCTCGAAGTCCGGCGCCTCGATGGTCAGCGAGCCGACGGTCTGGCCGACCGCCACCGGGGCCGGGATCGGCGAGTCGTAGCGCACCGTCACCTTCATGCCCTGGCGCGACTTCCGCTTCATCGTCAGCAGCACGTCGCGGTCGATCACCAGCGGTACCGTCGCGTCGCGGCCGAGCCACACCGGCGCCGTCTCGACCGTCTCGCCGGCCTTGAACAGCGCATAGGTGCCGAACTCGCGGAAGCCCCAGTCGAGAATGCGGGCCGGTTCGTTGGCCCGATCCTTGCGGCTTTCCAACCCGTTGACGACCAGGATCAGGCGCCGCCCGTCCTGCACCGCGCTCGCCGTCAGGCCGTAGCCGGCCTCTTCCGTGTGTCCGGTCTTGAGGCCGTCGGCGCTCGGATAATCGTACAGCAGCGGATTGCGGTTGGTCTGGCGGATGCCGTTGAAGGTGAATTCCCGTTCGTTGTAGTAGCGATAGTAGTCCGGGAAATCGTTGATGGTGTGCATGGCGAGGATCGCCAGATCGCGGGCCGTCATCCGGTGTTCCGGGTCCGGCCAGCCGGTCGAATTGGCGAAGGTGCTGCCGGTCATGCCGATTTCGCGCGCCTTCTCGGTCATCTTGCGGGCGAACGCTTCCTCGCTGCCTGCGAGGTTCTCGGCGACGACGATGCAGGCGTCGTTGCCGGACTGGATGATGATGCCGCGCAACAGATCCTCGACGCGGACCTGCGTGTTCGGATTGAGGAACATCGTGGAGCCGCCGCTCTTGGCGCCGCCCTTGCGCCAGGCGTTCTCGCTGACCCGGAACATGTCGTCGAGGGAGACGCTGCCCTCCTTCAGGCGCTCGAACAGCAGATGCACCGTCATCATCTTGCTCATCGACGCCGGCGGCATCGACTGATCGGCGTTCTTGTTCATGAGAACGGTGCCGGTGGCGGGATCCATCAGGATCGCCTCGCGGGCGGTGGTCTCCATGTCGGCGGCGAGCGAAGGCGTCGTCACGGCAGCGGAGAGAAGAAGCGCGGCGGCGAGGCGGCGGGCGGGGACGGTAACGTCGGTTTTCAGTGCGATCATGTCCTCAATCTATTCGGCAATCTTGACCATATCGTGACGCGGTTTCAATCGACGATGATCCTGGCGTCGCCGTAGCCGACGCCGATCACCCTGTTCAGCAGCTTGTCCGCTTCCTCGACGCTGGCGACCGGTCCGACGCGCACCCGATAGAGGTCGCGGTCGTTGATCAGCACCTGATCCAGGAAGACGTTGCCGAGCCCGCTCAGGCGGGCGCGGACCTTGTTGGCGTTCTCGAAGACGCCGAAGGCGCCGGCCTGAACGAAGATGTTGGTCGGCTTCACCGCAACCTGGCGCACCTCCTGGTCCACCGGATTGACGGCGGCGCGCTCGACGGCCTGCGCGATGGGCTTCGGCGCCGGCGCCGGTGCCGGCGTGGCCTGGACGGTCGGCGACGGCTTCGCGCCCTCCGGCGCGGGCAATGCCTCGGCGCTCACGCTCGCCTTCGGCAGTCGGTCGACGGTGATTGGCGAGCCGATCCGCGCCAAATCCTCCTGGTTGCGGAGCCGGGCGGCGATGGCGCGGCTCTGATCGGCCAGTATCTGCACGCGGACCCGTGCCGTCCCCTGCCCCTGGAATCCCAAAAGCTGGGCGCCACGGCGCGAGATGTCGATGATCCGTCCCTTGGCGAAGGGGCCGCGGTCGTTGACCTTGAGCACGAGGCTGCGGCCGTTCTCCAGGTTCGTCACGCGGACGAAACTCGGCATCGGCAGCGTCCGGTGCGCCGCCGTCAGCGCGTTCATGTCGTAGAGCTCGCCGTTGGCGGTCTTGCGGCCGTGAAATTCGGCGCCGTACCAGGACGCGATGCCGGACTCGTCGTATTCGAAATCCTCTTTCGGGTAGTACCAGGTGTTCTCGATCTGATACGGCTTGCCGACCTTGTAGGTCCCCTCCGACGGTGCCGGCTGCTCCGGCGCCACGCGCTTCGCGGTGTGGATCAGGAACTGCGTTTCCGCGCAGCCGGCGAGCAGCAGACACAGCGCCGCCGCGCAGAGCATACCGAACGGCCGCCGGGCGGAACCCAGTCCGGGCATGAGCCGCTTCCCGTTCTCGCCGTGCCTTTCCGACATCGTCATCCGCCGGTCCCCCGCAAACGCTCCAACAGCCCGAACGTCGGATGGCCGTCGACCGGCAGCTTGGCCGAGGTCTGGAAGGCGCGGATGGCCTTTCGCGTCAACGCCCCCGGCACACCGTCCGTCCCGCCGGTGTCGAAACCGAGCGCGACCAGGCGTTCCTGCAATTCGATGATGTCCTGACGGCTCAGCGCCTTGTCGTCGACGGGGCGCTTGGCGTGAATGCCGCCGCCGCCGACGAACCGGTCGGCGAGATGACCGACCGCCAGCGCATAAAGGATGGAGCGGTTCCAAACCAGGATGGTGCGGAAATTCTTGTAGACCAGGAACGCCGGCCCGCCGGCACCGGCCGGTAGCACCAGCGACGCGTCGATCGGCGCCGACGCCAGTTCCCGTCCGTCGGCGCGCTTGAGACCGAGCTTGCGCCATTCGTCCATCGGCTTCTTGGTATCGAGGCCGGCCAGCGACCAGTCGAAGCCCTGCGGCAGAACGACTTCCCTGCCCCACGTCCATTCCCCCTGCCAGCCGGAGCGCGACAGGTAGTGCGCCGCCGAACCGAAGGTGTCCGGCAGGCTGTTCCAGAGGTCGCGCTTGCCGTCGCCGTCGAAATCGACCGCGAAGTCGCGGTACGTCGTCGGGATGAACTGCACGTTGCCCATGGCGCCGGCCCAGGACGCCTTGGCGTCCGACGGAATGTCGCCGCGCTGGATGATCTGCAAGGCGGCGATCAATTGTTGACGGAAGAAGCCGGAGCGGCGCGGATCGTAGGCCAGCGTAGCGACGGCGCCGACCAGCGGAAAAGCGCCGAAGTAATCGCCGAAATTGGTTTCCAGGCCCCAGAAGGCGACCAGGAAGCGGGGTGGCACACCGTATTTCTTCTCGACCTCGGCCAGCAGCTTGGCGTGTGTCTTGAGAAGCTCGCGGCCGCGCTGGATCCGCTTGTCGTTCACCGTGCGGTCGAAATAGGTCCAGAACGTCAACAGGAACTCAGGCTGCCGCCGGTCCAGCTCGATCACTCGTTCGATCGGCTGCACGCCGGCGAAGGCCTTGTCGAGCGTGTCCGCCGAAATGCCGCTTTTCGCCGCCTCGGCACGGAAGCCGGTCAGCCAATCCGCGAACGGGTCGGCGGCGGCGTTCGCGGCCGCCGGCTGCGGCGGAACCGCCGCGCAGGAAACCGTCAAGGCGAGCGACGCGGCGACGAGGACGGCCTTGAAGCGGCAGGCGGCGTTCATACGTCACCCGCCCGGCGCGGCCGCGGAAACGCACTGTCGATCTTGCCGGCCAACCAATAGCCGGCGAGGCCCAACCATTCGTGCAGGGCGCCGTTGAAGATGCTCAAACCGGAAGAGAAACTCATGGGGGGGCGTATCTCGCTCTTCGAACCGATGTTGAAATCGACCGGATACGGGATGACTTCCCATCCGATCTGACGGAAGACGCCGATCGACCGCGGCATATGGAACGCCGAGGTGACGAGCAGCCAATGCTGGTCCGGCGTCGGCTTCACCAGACCGTAGACGAATTTGGCGTTCTCGACGGTGTTGCGGGAGTCCCGTTCGAGCGTGAGGCGCGCCGCCGGCACGCCGAGGCGGGTATAGAGTTCGGAAACGTAGTCGGCTTCCTTCTGCTCCTGATCGAGAAGCCGCCCGGAACCGCCCGTGTAGACGATGCGGGCGGATGGATAACGGCCCGCCAGGGCGGCGGATTCCATAATTCGCTCGACCGCGCCGTTGATCGCCGGGCGGCCGGTTTCCGCCGACAGCATCGGATCGACGACGCCGCCGAGGACGACGATGCCGTCGACGGTATCGGGGAGGCTCTTGGGCGCGGGAAACCGCGTCTCGAGCGCGCCGTACATCCAGGCGCCGATGGGAACGAACGTCACCAGAAGTGCCCCGGCCATGGCCGACACCACCAGGATACGCCCAAGCAGCCTGAGCCGTGTGGCGCCGAGGATGGCGCCGGCGAACAGCGCCATCAGGAAAGCATTACCCGGATCGGCGAAAAACTGGAGCGTTTTGGAAAGGTAGAAGAACATTTTACCCCCGCGGAGGCTTAGCGCGGCCTGACGGAAGCGGCAACCGGGTAGCCCGTCTGCCGACAGTCCGGCAGCGGCGGCGGCACGGCAAATTGACCTAAGTCATTGAGGAGGCGTTGATTTCGCAGGTGAAGCCGCCGTCCGGCGTCCCAAGCGAGCAGATGACCGGCGCCGAAAATGCCTGGATTTCCGGCATTTACGGATACCGGAGACGCGGTTTTTCATGTCGATTCGTTGGTGAAGCGGGTGGAAACCCTGTGTCCGGGCCGGCTCCGGACATGAAAAAAGCGCCCAAGGGCGCCCGGCAACCAGCGTTTGTCGGTGACCTCAGGCGTCTACGTTGACGGTATTTCCCCGCTTTTCGGTATTGTCATCGCCCGACGCCGTGGGTTCATCGGCACGCACGACGATATCGACACCGCCACGCTCGGCGGCCTTGCGCTCGCGGGTCTCCTCGACCCGACGCTCAAGATCGTCGACGATTTCGGATTGCTTCTCGGAAACGCGCTCAAGCGTCTCCTCGAAGCGTTCTTGTTGCTGGACGGCAACTTCAAACGCGGCGAGGCCCGCATTGGACGCGATCGATTGACCGCCGATATGTGTCTCACTCACTTGCATTCTGCAGTTCCGAGCTATTATACGCTTTGAACGTATAATACTTTACGTATTACACCGTCTGGATACACAAAAATCGCCTAACGTGCAATAGAAAAAATACACGCCGGGCGATTTTTTTTCGCCCAGCGCATCCCGCCCGAAACTTGCGGGGCGGTTTAATGAATGGATTGCTGATTGGCTTACTGGGCGGAGCCGCTCGCCTTTTCCACCGGCTTGTCCTCGGCCATCGTCGGATAGTCCGGCATCGCCGGCTGAGCGCCGTTCTTGACGACATAGGCGCGGTGCTGCTCATAGGCCGCCCGTTCCGCCACATACGGGTCGAGGGCGCCCTTGGAGATGGCCTGAATGTCGTCCTGATTGGACGAATAGCGCACGCCCCCGTCGGCGGCGCGAACCGCCAGCGGCAGGGGGCTGGCCAGACCGGTCAGGATGTCGCCGGTGGCGTCGCGCAGATTGCTCGGCCCCAGGATCGGCAGGACGATATGCGGCCCGGGGGCGACGCCGTTGGCGCCGAAGGCCTGACCAAGGTCCTCCCGGCGCTGCTCGTAGCCCATGCCCGTCGCCTCGTCGGAGGTGCCGCCGAGACCGACGGTGCTGTTGATCAGGAAGCGCTTGGCGGAAATCTCGGCGTTGTCGCCGTCCCCCTGCAGGATGCTGCTGACGACCGTCACCGGTTCGGACAGGTTGGAAAAGACGTTGGCGACGGAGCGCTGCATCGGTTCCGGCGTGACGGTCTGGTAGCCGTCCACCAAGGGGTCGATGACGACGTCGCGGAGCGCCCGGTTGAAGCCGGACATGAACCTGTTCAGATGTTCGAGTGGATCGCCATCGGCCTGATTTTCCGCCTGATCCGCCGCCTTCTTCGGCTCGTCGGCCCAGCCGTCCGCCGTCCACAGCACGGCGCCGAGCGCCAAGGCGGCCATTCCGAAACGCAATTCGATGAGCGTTCCCCGCATGTTACCTACCTCCTCGGGCGGCCGCCCCCGCGCGGCCGGATAAATAGCCGAAAAGGTTAACACACCGGTCATTCGGGCGCATCAAAAACCGAATCGGTGCGCGAACAGGCTCATCCGGCCGATCTTCTACCCGCGAACTTGTACGGGGGCGGCATCGGACGTTACAGTCCGCCGCATCCGGATGGGTGGCCGAGCGGTTGAAGGCACCGGTCTTGAAAACCGGCGTGCGTGAAAGCGTACCGTGGGTTCGAATCCCACCCCATCCGCCAAAAGCCTATTAAAACCAAGGCTTACATGGTGTATTTATTGTGTACCCACGAATGCGCCCATTAAATGAACGGCGCATAAGCCCCTTCCTTGGCCTAGGTAACGTTTTTGTGAGCGGGCCTGTCTCCGCCGACGATCTACCCCACCCTGCCCCTTTTTTACGGGTCAGAAAAATCGGAACACGGAAGCCGCTTGCAAGTGGAAAGCTATAGGGGCCGCTCGCCTAGCTGCCGTAATCTGGCATGGAAGCGTCGGACCAGTTCCATGGATGCAGGGTCATTGTTGCGCTTTGTTTCTTCGGCATCGCTCAGAACAATAGAGAACCTCATCCCATGCCCTCGACCATTTCTTTCTCCAAGCGAACGGCTTTCCGCAGGTCTTGCATATCTTCATCGGCAAGTCGGATTTTTTTCTCATTGTTGGTATCGGCCTCTAGCCCCAATCACCCCCCCCCACTCGATACCCGATAGATCGGCAGACCTTAACAAACCTCAACAGGCGTCGTCGCGGCCCACATAATCACAACATCCCTCGGGTCGGGATGTAGACCGGCGGCGCTCATGGCGTCAGTGTCGGATTGTCCGGGCTTCCTGAGAACGTGCCAGCTATCCATGCCCCAAAGGCTTACCCGCTTCCCCGGCCCCTCTTCTCGGGGCGCTGGCGTTCTTACCTCTGCCGGATCGTCTACAAAGCAAACCGAATAGACTTTCGGAATCGTGCTGCCGAGCCCGGCGGCTGTTTCGAGTTTCCTCAATCGAGCGTCAACGCTTCGCATGGCCGGGGGCCTCTTCGTAAC
>JAYOFL010000065.1:13761-16738 GCA_038117205.1 Rhodospirillales bacterium
TTAAGAACACCACGCGACAATTCGCCGTTGGGCCGTTCTCGGCTTCCCATGCCGCTACGGCTTCGGCCTCGGTCGTCTCGCCTTCGGCGTAGGTTATGAAGGCAACCCCGCTCTTGCCTGGACGTGTGGCCGCTTCCAATCGGTCTAGACGCCTTCCAATGCCGCTCATAGGCCCATGCTCCTTAGCATCTCTTATTGATACGGCTCCCACTTCGCCCGCTCTTCCGGGTCCAGGCATTGCCTAGCCCATTCCTCGGGCGTGGCCGGCGGTTCCCCGAGTTGTAAAAGAACGGCGGGCGCAAGCCTCACACCTTCCCGCTCATATCTGGCCAACGCTTCCAAGGTCGTTTCATACGGCCTCACAGTTACCAAACTTTCGGCGTGTTGATTCATCCTGGCGGCTTCTAACTTCCTCAGTCTGGCGTCAACGTTTCGCATTCACCGCCTCGCGTTCCCACGCCGATAGGGCTAGGTCTGATTCACTGAGCGAATCCCCGACCTCGATCTTCCGCAACAGTTCCCTGTATCTCGCCTTTTCGGCTTTCGGGATATCAGGATGGTTCGCCAGCGTTGCTGTAGCATTCCGAATGCGCCGGACTAGTTCCGCGTCACTGAGCGCCGAAAGTTCGCTCGGGCGCTTCGCTTCCAGCTTCGCGAGCCTCGATTCAATGCCGCGCGTCATTCTTGCCAACTCAGGACAACGCAACGGGACCGGGCCGGCACGCCCTCGGGGTACTGGCGGGCCGTAGCCTGTTCCGAAGTCTCCCCGCGCTTGCGGAATACAAAAACGGTTCCGCTGGATGATTGCGACTCAAGGCGGGTTAGGCGCTTCTCAAGGTCTTTCATGCTTTCGCTTCCTCCAATGCCGCAAGCCGCTTTTCTATCTCGCTGGTTTCGATGGTGCGTCGGAACGTCTCGATAACGCCCGCGACGGCCTGGGCTTCGCTTGTCGTAAGTTCACCGGACGCGACGGCCTCTAGAACCGCGCCCATGACGTTGACGGCATCGGCGGCGCTTTCCATCTTCGGAATGTCGAATGTAACCGGGCGCTCTTTTCGCGGCGGATAGATGCGCTCCATGCAAAGGCGCATCGCGACCATATCGCCGCCTTGGGCTTTCTCGATACAAACCCGCGTCAAGGATTCGCCTTCGCCGTCTAGAAGCGTCTCAACGGCAAGCGTCGTCTTGTTCCGAGTGCCCTTCGCCTTCCCGGCAGGGTTGCCGGACTGTCCGGGCTTGAATCGCCCGTCCTGTTTTTCACCTGTATTTGCAGGGGGCGCGGGTTTATTTTTCTTGGTCGCCACGCTTCACCTTTGTCTGTTCGGCGGCGGCCTTGTCGCGTGCGCTCGCTTCCCTGTTGAAGTTCAAGCGAAGGATGGGGCGCGGACCACCTAGGGCCTCAATCATCGTCTTGGGCGTTGTCGCCACGTTCGATTTCTCCAAACTTTTTTCCGGGGCGTTTATGGACAATCAGGGGCGCGTCCGGTTGCCGCCCGGATAGTCCTAGAAATTTACCCCACCCACTCATGCCGCGCTCACAATGCAAGAATGATTGCGAGAGTAGCCGCCTCGAAAAGCGGCGGGTTGATCATCGTGTGGACGGTGCGAAGAAACATACGGTTTTCGTACCTCTTCTTAGTGCTAGGCGATGCGGCACGGAGCCAAACTCAAAAGCGAAATGTTATTTTATAACAAATTTTGAGGCGGTCATAGCACGCAAACAGGTGGATGGTTTGCTATTTTCCGCCAGTTGGGAGTTCCATTCGATGGGTAACTGGGAGGGTCATTCAAAATGGCATTACGATTTAGAGACTTTTGCGGACTGCTCGGATTTTTGGTCGTTTGCCTCTCGGTGGCAGGTATCGGTGGCGCCGTTACTCGCACATCCGTGAATGACTGGTATCAGGCGCTCAATAAGTCAGCATTCACACCACCCGACTGGATTTTCGCACCTGTCTGGACAGCCTTGTATGTTTTGATGGCTATATCCGCATGGCTCGTCTGGAGAAGAGCGAAGCGAAGCCAGTTGCTGTATCTAATGACGGCATTCGGCATTCAACTCGCTTTGAATCTTGCGTGGTCGTTCATTTTTTTTGGCGCGAAGTCTGTCGGTTGGGCACTAGTCGAGTTGGCATTCCTGTGGATGGCCATCGTCATTACACAACGGGTTTTTTGGAACTTTGACCGGACAGCCGGTGCGCTGCTCACACCGTATATTGCCTGGGTGTCTTACGCAGCGTTTCTCAATGCATCTATATACTGGTTAAACTAAAAGCTGATTGTCGCCGTCATCAAAAGACCCGGGTCACGCCATCGAATGAACCTACAATTAATCATTCTTGGGGTGCTGCTGTTCGCCACGTCGGCGCGGGCGGGATCGGCGTCGCGCTCGATCAAGCGCTCGACACGTTCTAGTGGGACAAGGTCTCGACCGTTCTTCTCAGCATTTTCGCGGTCGTCGTCGCAGCCGAGCTCGTCGTGACGCAAATACAAATGCGCATCATCTAAAAGACAACTCAAGACAGCCGTTCCCCACGATGAAATGACGAAAGCGTACCCACGACACCCGGCGCCCATCTTCCTCGGGCCTGCGGGTGCAGTTAGGAATTCCTCCGGAATGTCGATCGACTTCAGCGTTCTCCTTCTCGTCCTTCTGTCGGCAGTTATGCACGCCGCCTGGAACGCCCTGGTCCGATCCGGCGACGACACTCTGATTTCGTTGTTCCTGGTGAAGGCGCCGACCATGCTTGTGGCAGCCGGCGTCCTGCTGGTCACCGGCCTGCCGGCCATGGAGAGCGTTCCCTGTATGATGTGTTCGACGATGGTGACCGCCGGGTATTTCAATTTTCTCACCAATGCCTACAAGGTGGGTGATTTGAGCGTCTGCTATCCCGTCGCGCGCGGGGTCGCACCGGTATCGGTTCTGTTGCTTTCAGTCTTCGTTTTCGACGAGGTTGCGACCCTCTCTGCCTATGTC
>JAYOFL010000066.1:0-16656 GCA_038117205.1 Rhodospirillales bacterium
ATATTAAGTGTGGCGGCCTGTACGTCTCGCTGAAGGGCGACGACGACGTGCTGACCATCGGCGAGAACCGCGCCATCGCGCTGCTCGCCGACAAGCCGAGGAAGGCCGCGCCGAAGGAAATTGGCAAGCACCCCGGCAACAAGAAGCCGATCTATCTCAAGAACGGCCGCTGGGGTCCGTTCCTGCAGCACGGCCGCACTATGGCGCGGCTGCCGAAGGACATGGAGAAGGATCAGGTGACGCTGGAAGACGCCATCCGCCTGATCGACGCCAAGGGTGGCGGCAAGGCCGGCGCGAAGACGGCAACGAAGAAGAAGGCGCCAGCGAAGAAGAAGACAGCCGCCAAGAAATCCAAGAAGGCGGCGGACGCCTAATTCCGTGGCCAGCGGCAGCAAATCGCCCTTCCCGACCCAGGACCAAATCCTCGAATTCGTGCGCACGAGCGCCGGCCCGGTCGGCAAGCGGGAGATCGGGCGCGCCTTCCGCCTCGACGCGACGCAGAAGATGGAACTGAAGAAGGTTCTGAAAGCGATGCAGGACGAGGGGCTGCTCGACAAGGGACGCGGACACCGCGTCGCCCAGGCGGGCACGCTGCCGAACGTCGCCGTCATCGAAATCTCCGGCGTCGACCTGGACGGCGAGGTGATGGCCCGGCCCATCGACTGGGATCCGGACGACGGCGACCCGCCGGCCATCTATCTCGAGCCCGGCCGCGACATGGGTACCGCGCCCGGCGTCGGCGAGCGCATCCTGGCGCGGCTGGAACGCGCCGCCGACGGCTACAACGCGAGGGTCATCCGCCGCATCGCCGCCGCCCCGGAAGACGTGCTCGGCATCCTGATCGAGGTCGAGGGTGAACTTCGCATCCGCCCCGTCGACAAGAAGCAACGGAACGAATACGTCGTGCCGCCGGCCGACGCCAAGGACGCCCGGCCGGGCGATCTCGTCCGCGCGCAAAGCGTCCGCGGCCGGCGCCTCGGCCTCCGCCGCGCCCGCGTCCTCGAGCGGATATCGGAATCCGAGGGCTCGGCCGCCATCAGCCTGATTTCCATCCATCAGTACGGCATCCCGGTCGAGTATCCCACCGAGGCCCGCCACCAGGCCGAACACGCCAAGGCGGCGCCGCTCGGCAAGCGCGACGACCTCCGCTCCATTCCGCTCGTCACCATCGACGGCGCAGACGCCCGCGACTTCGACGACGCGGTTTACGCGGAGCCCGACGACGATCCGAAGAACGAGGGCGGCTACAAGCTGCTGGTCGCCATCGCCGACGTCGCATGGTACGTGCGGCCGAGCGATCCGCTCGACCGCGCCGCCTTCGAGCGCGGCAACTCCGTCTACTTCCCTGACCGGGTCGTGCCGATGTTGCCGGAGGAACTTTCCAACGGCTGGTGCTCGCTCCGACCGAACGAGGACCGGCCGTGTCTGGTCGCGCACCTCCAGATCGACAAGTGGGGCACGCTTCTTTCCAAGCGGTTCAAGCGGGCCATGATGCGCTCTGCGGCCCGGCTCACCTACGAGCAGGTGCAGGCGGCCAGCGACGGCAATCCCGACGACACGACCGGCCCGCTGATGGACCCGGTGATCCGCCCGCTCTACGGCGCCTACGACATCCTCCTCAAGGCGCGGGAAGAGCGTGGCGCGCTCGAGATCGACATGCCGGAACGCGTCGTCCGTCTCGACGAACACGGCGAGGTGCTCGGGATCGAACCGCGCCAGCGTCTCGACAGCCACAAGCTGATCGAGGAGTTCATGGTCCTCGCCAACGTGGCGGCGGCGGAATACCTGGAAGAGACGCGGCGCCCGTGCATGTACCGCATCCACGACCAGCCGAGCCTCGCCAAGCTGGAGGCGCTGGGCGAGTTTCTGGAAAGCCTCGGCATCCGCTTCGCCAAGGGACAGGCGGTGACGCCGGCCCGCTTCAATCAGGTGCTGGCCCGCGTCGCCGAGACGCGCCATCAGCACATGGTCAACGAGGTGGTGCTGCGCAGTCAGGCGCAGGCGCAGTATTCGCCCGACAATATCGGCCATTTCGGCCTGGCGCTGCGGCGCTATTGCCACTTCACGTCGCCGATCCGTCGCTATTCGGATTTGCTGGTGCACCGCGCCCTGATCCGGGGCATGTCGCCGAACGACGGCGCGCTCGGCGAGGATCCGGGTGACTTCGGCAAGATCGGCGAGCACCTCTGCACAACGGAGCGGCGTGCCCAGGCGGCGGAGCGCGACGCCGCCGACCGCTACGCCGCGCACTTCATGGGCGACCGCGTTGGCGCGACCTTCCACGGCCGGGTCAACGGCGTGACGCGCTTCGGGCTTTTCATCACCCTCGACGATATCGGCGCCGACGGCCTGATCCCCATCAAGACCCTACCGGCCGACTACTACGACCACGACGAGGACAAGCACATGCTGGTCGGTCGGGCGACCGGCACCGCGTTCCGTCTCGGCGACCGTCTCGAGGTGATGCTCAAGGAAGCGAGCCCGATTACCGGCGGTATGATTTTCGCGCTCCGGGGCGGCGGTTCGCCCAGCGGGCGCGGCGGGCCGCCGCATGGCAAGGGCGGCAGGGCCGGAAAGCCGCAGCATCGGGGCCGCAAGCGTGCCGACAAACGCGCCGTGAAGCGGGCGAAACGCGACCGGAAGCAGAAAAAGTCCTGAAATCAGAAGTTTACGGGCGTCGTGTACAGGCCCCGTGTTTGTGGATAAAATGGCCGCATGCGCGGTGTGATCGGAAAATTTTACCATCGGAGCGGGCTTTTGCTCGTGTTCGCGCTTGCCGCGTGCGCGACGCCGGCGCCGGAAACCGAACACGCGTCCGATTTCCCGAAACCGGCGGTCACGGAAGTCATCACCGTCGCCTTCGACAACATCGCCGACAAGTACATCGAGCCGGTGACGCTCAGACAGGTCGCCCTCGAAGGCCTGCGGGGCCTCGGCGCCATCGACGCCAGCGTGACGGTCGAAACCGTCGGCAACGCCATCCAGCTCTCCGTCGCCGGCGCGGCGGTGTCGGAAACGGAAATGCCGGCGAGTGAGAACCCGCGCGCCTGGGCAGACATGGTCGTGGCCCTGACCGCCACCGCGCGCGGCTATTCCAGGCAGCTCCGACGCGCCGAGACGGAAAAGATTTACGAGGCCATCTTCGACAGCGCGCTTTCGCACCTCGACATCTTCTCGCGCTATGCCGGCGCCGACGAGGCGAGGCGCCAACGCGCCAAGCGCAACGGCTTCGGCGGCATCGGCATCCGTTTCCGGATCGAGGGCGACTATCCAATCGTGACCGAGGTCCTGCACGATTCGCCGGCCGCGGCGACGGGCCTCGCCGCCGGCGACAGGATCGTCCGGATCGGCGACGTCTCGCTCAAGGGCCTCACCAACCGCCAGGTCATCGACCAGCTGCGCGGCCCGGTCGACACGCATGTCCGCATCACCTTCGAGCGGACCGAGACCGTGCGGCCCGTGACGGTCGAAATCGTGCGCTCGCACATCGTGCCGGAATCCGTCGTCACGCACGTGGAAAACGGTATCGCCATCCTGAAGATCAGCAGCTTCAACCAGAATACCGGCGAATCCCTCCGCCGGGCCTTGGCCGAGACGACCTCGCACCCGGACGCGCCGATCAAAGGCATTGTCATCGATCTGCGCGGCAATCCCGGCGGATTGCTCAGGCAGTCGATCAAGGTCTCCGACTACCTGCTGACGCAGGGCGACATCCTCAAGACGCATGGCCGCCACGCGGAAAGCCAGCACCACTATCAGGCGTCGGGCGGCGATCTGGCGAGCGGGCTCCCCATCGTCGTGCTGGTCGACGGCAAATCGGCCTCGGCGGCGGAAATCGTCGCCGCCGCCCTGCAGGACCGGGACCGCGCCGTCGTCGTCGGCACGTCGTCCTACGGAAAGGGGACCGTGCAGACCGTGATCCGGCTGCCGAACGACGGCGAGATGACCCTCACCTGGTCGAAGTTCGTGGCGCCGTCCGGCTACGTCCTGCACGGCCTCGGCGTCATTCCGACCGTCTGCACGAGCGGCATGGGCGAAGACAGCGATCCGAACCAGATCATCGGCAAGGCGCTCGGCGCGTCGGCCGACGAGTCCGGGCTGCTGTGGCGACGCCGCGCCTCGCTCGGCGAGACGGAACGGCGCGGGCTGCGCGACAGTTGTCCGTCGCAGGCGCGTCCCGGCGCCATCGACCTGGAAATCGCCAAGCGATTGATCGGCAACGGACAAATGCATGCCCGGGCGCTGCATCTGGCGACCGCCACGGCGCAGGCGACACAATAAATTCCGCCCCAAAGCCCCTTGACTTGGACGGCGCGGTCAGTATTGTGCCGCTCCTTAGGCGCCTAGCGACGGGAACGGAAGATCATGGCGAAACCGAGCACCATTCAGATCAAGCTGCTGAGCACGGCGGGGACCGGCTACTTTTACGTGGCCAAGAAGAACCCAAAGAACTCGACCGAGAAGCTCGAGATGCGGAAGTACGATCCGGTGCTCCGCAAGCATGTTCTGTTCAAGGAATCCAAGATCAAGTGATCTGAGGGTTTCCGAACCCTGAAACGCATCGCGCCG
The DNA here is from genome assembly GCA_038117205.1 of Rhodospirillales bacterium. Lineage (GTDB taxonomy): Bacteria > Pseudomonadota > Alphaproteobacteria > Rhodospirillales > Casp-alpha2 > JAQBZY01. The sequence goes on from JAYOFL010000066.1 coordinate 4,570, forward strand.
CCCATTGGGCGGCGCTTTTCGTTTCAAGAACCGGGAGCAAGTCCAGTTCAGGGCCTCAGTTCAGGAACTTCTTCACCGTATCGAGGAAGTGCGGCACCGAGATCGGCTTCGCGACGTAACCCTCGCAGCCGCCGTCGCGAATTTTTTCCTCGTCGCCCTTCATGGCGAAGGCCGTGACCGCGACCACCGGGATCGCCTTGAGGTCGTCATCGGCCTTCAGCATCTTGGTGACTTCCAACCCGGAAATCTCCGGCAACTGGATATCCATGAGGATCAGGTCAGGCGAATGCTCGCGCGCCAGCTTCAACGCGTCGCGGCCGTCCATGGTCTGCACGGTCTCGTAACCGTGCGCCTGCAACAGATCGTTGAACAACTTCATATTGAGTTCGTTGTCCTCGACGATCAGAATCTTTTTTGCCATGCCCAATTCCAGCCTATTTCCGCAGCCGATCTAACGCCGGTAAGCGGACGGTCACACTCCACTCGCCGACAACCATGGACTACTGGCAAATGCCAGTCAATCGGCGGAATAGGTCGCACATCCGACCTACTGCGGCTCAGAAAATGGAAAGGCCGCCGCCCATCGAAAACGACACGGCGAGGGTCGCGAGAGTGAGCGAAAAAGCCAATCCGAACGCTTTCAAGATCGTCATGAGTTCATGCCTCCCGGACTTGGTGTTAACCATGTCGGGAGTTTCGCTCGGAAGACGGGATTGGTCAGTGACGCGGCGCACAGAGTGCGGGAAAGTCGCGGGCCGGCTCAATCGCCGCGAACTTCCTCGACCATTTCGCGCAACTGCGCCAAATCCTTGATCAGAAGGACGTCCTTCTTGCGCTCGACGATGTTCTGCCGCGCCAGGTCGCTCAGCACGCGGGCCACGGTTTCGCGCGTCGTGCTGACCCGGCTGGCGATGTCGCCGTGCACGGGGATCGGCCGAATTTCCGCCTGATTGGTGCCGACGAGGCCGGTCTGGGCCTGGCGCAACAGATCCGCCTGGACCCGGTTGTTGGCGGCGAGCGTGCTCAGATCCATGATCGGGTCGGTGGAACTGCGGACGATCTTCGCCAGCGAACGCAATAGCCGGTAGGCGATGTCCGCCCGTTGCGAAATGACCTGCAGGAACCTGTCCTGCGGCAGCGAAGCGACCAGGCAGTTTTCGAGCGCCATCACGCTCGCCGAGCGCGGCTGGCTGTCGAGGGCGGATAGCTCGCCGAAGTGCGCGCCGGCTTCCAAATCCTCGAGCGTGATCTCCTTGCCGGACAACGAATAGTTGACGACACGGACCCGCCCCTCGACGACGAGGAAGACGTCCGTCGTATTGCTCTGCCGGTCGATGATCTGTTCATGGTCGGCGAACCGGCGAAACGTGCATACCTGTTCGAGGGAACGCAGTTCGTCCGCGGACATTCCCTTGAATAGCCGAACGGCGGCCAACGATGACTTTTCAGGTTCCCGCACGTCTTACCCCGAGCACAACGCCTCTTGTTGACCGTTATGATCCGGCCATTCGCGGAAATAATACCTAAATATCATGAATTTGCGAGGATTGAGTTTAGCCTTGGCCGTACCTCGCCTTGCCCAGGGAATCCCCGGCGACTAATGTGCCGGAAACGAGCCGGAACCGGAAACCGATGACGATCGACGCCGACGCGGAAAACTTGCAGGCCCGGCCCGCCCGCGTGGCGGTCGTGATCCCCTGCTATCGCGAACGCAACCATGTCCTCGATGTTTTGGGCGCCATCGGGCCCGAAGTGGCCAGGATATTCGTCGTCGACGATTGCTGCCCGGACGGCACCGGCAAGTTCGTCCGGGAAAAATGCACCGACCCGCGCGTCGAGGTGATTTTCAATTCCCGCAATCTCGGCGTCGGCGGCGCCACCGTCGCCGGCTACCGGGCGGCGCTGGCGGCCGGCGTCGACATCATCGTCAAACTCGACGGCGACGGCCAGATGGCCCCGGCCCTGATCCCGGCCCTGATCCGGCCCATCGAACTGTCCGAGGCCGACTACACCAAGGGAAACCGTCTGCACCGCTATCAGGCGGCGCGCGGCATGCCCCTCGCCCGGTTGATCGGCAACATGGGCCTGACGCTGATGTCCAAGGTGTCGAGCGGATACTGGACGGTGATGGACCCGACCAACGGTTTCACCGCCATCCATGCGGCGGTGCTGGGTGAGTTGCCGCTGGACGACCTGCCGGGCGGATTTTTCTTCGAAAACGAGATGCTGTTCCGGCTCGGCGGGCTGAACGCCGTCGTCCGCGACGTGCCGATGCAGGCCAAATACGGCGCCGAGAAGAGCCATCTGAGCATCCGCCGGGTGTTCCTGCCGTTCCTGTTCGGACACGGGCGCAATTTCGCGCGGCGCATTGTCGACACTTATTTCGTCCGCGATGCCGGCCTGGCCTCGGTGGAACTGCTTTCCGGCGTGGTCTTGACCGCGTTCGGCGTCATCTTCGGCGTCGTCGAATGGTGCCGCAGTATCGCCAGCGGCGTTCCGGCGACGGCGGGAACCGTCATCCTCTCGGCGCTCCCGGTCATCGTCGGCATCCAGTTGCTGCTGGCGTTTCTCGGCCACGACACCCGCCGCGTGCCGACCCAGCCCATATTCCCGTCGCTCAGCGGCAAGCGAAACAAGCGCTGACAGTCCTCAGACGGTCTTGAACACGCCATCCCGTCTGGCGTCGCCGGCGCCGTCCGCCGACACCATGTCGGCGGCGAGGCGGACAGTGTGGACACCGCCAAAAAACATGTTCGCGGACGGCCAGACCTGGACCTCGTCGGCGTGCGCCGCTGGGGCCACGGTGTCGCCGAAGCCGGGCTCCAGACTCAGCTTCCGCCCCTCCAGATGCAGGCGTGGGCGGCCGACGGCGTCGGCCGGTTCCATGCCGAGCGCGGCCATGTTGAACAGCACCTGCAGGATGGCGGAGCGTATCCGGTTCGATCCGCCGGACCCCAGGGCCGTCCACCTGCCGGCCGCGTCCCGCAGCAGCGTCGGCGCCATCATCGACGACATCCGCGTCCCGGGCCGCCAATCGTGCGGTCCACCGGCGTTGATGTCGTCCTCGCCCAGCATGTTGTTCGGCATGATGCCGGTCCCGGGCAGAATGTGACCGCAGCCCTCGCCGTTCGAGAGCGTCACCGCCGCCAGGTTTCCCGAGGCGTCGGCGACGCTGATGTGCGTCGTTCCCCGGTACGCCGCCGCATGCCCCGCCGCCGCCCGGAAACTTGCGATGAAATCCGGCGCCAACAGGCGCCATGCCGACTTGCCGGAATCGTCGTCCAGGCCGCAATCGCGCCGGGCTTCCTGCGTCGCCGCCATCGCGCCGACCAGCGTCCGGACATGCGCATCGTCACCGAACCGCCAGCCTTCGCGTTCGGCGCCGTCCAGCAGCGACAGGCCAAAGCCGATCAAGGCGCCGCCGATCGACGGCGGCGGATTGAGGAATATCTCCGCCCCGGCGAACGGCAAGCGGACCGGGGCGCGCCTCTCGACGCGGTATTCCGCGAGATCGATTTGTTCGACGCTGCCGCCCTCCCTGGCCATCAGCGCGAACCGCTGCGCGATCTCCCCTTTGTAGAAGAGGTCCGCGCCTTCGCGGGCGAGCGCATCCAGAAAGCCGGCGAAGTCCGCCGGCCGATAGAGCGATCCGGCGCCGAGCGGCGACCGGCCGTCGGCGCCCCCTTCGGCGAACAGGGACCGCGCTTCGGGCGTCGCCAGATAGATCGGCGCGACCACGGTCAACAGGTAGGCTTGGAACGGGCTGACCGTCACCCCTTCCGCCGCCAGCCGCCTGGCCGGCGCCAACACGTCGGCGAGCGGTATCCGGCCCAGATCGTCATGCACGCGAAGCGCGCCGGCAACGAAGCCCGGCGTCGCGACGGTCCCCATGCCGATATGGAACGCCTGCGTCGCGGGGCCGAAATCGGCGATCACCTCGTGCGCGTCAAGCAGATCCGGCGCCTGCCGGCGCTTCGGCGTCACGGTGAAGAAGTCGAACAGGGGCGGCGGCAGGTCGGCGGTCTTGGCGATCAGAAATCCCCCGCCGGCGGCGGACGCCAGGACAGGCTCGGCGACGCAGGCCGCGAACATGGCGGCGACAGCGGCGTCGAAGGCATTGCCGCCGGCGCGCAGCACCTCCGCAGCGGCCTCGGCCGTCTCCGCATGCCCGGCGGCGACGGCGCCGCGCCAGGTCTTTCCGCCTTTCCGTTCGCCCATCGGATGCGCCCCTTCCGCCGGGGTGGTAACACGGCCCGGGCCCGGATGCGAGTTCCGATGGCCCACCCGCTGGCCGGCGCCGCCGTCGGTTCGGTTGACACTCCAGAGCGAAGATGATTCCCTTGGCCAAGCCGCGAACGGACGGCCGGAGTTGATCGAATGACGAGCATGAAACGCGCCCTGATCGCGGCCGCCGCCGTCGTGGCCCTGAGCCACGGTCTGCAGCACCGCGCCTTGGCGGCCGAAGCCGTCCTGAACGCCGTTTCCTATCTGCCGCTGCCGTCGAGCAAGGCCGTCACCGTCGAGACCTTCGACGATTCCGAGGAATCGCTGAATTTGCAGAAGATCTTCGAGGACGCGCTGCGGGCCCGCGGTTACGACGTCTCGCCGTCCGCCGGCATGGTGCTCAGCATCGAAAGCCGCGACCGCTCCGGCACGTGGACCGGCGGCGGCCCGAACCGGCTGATCGAACTCAGGAACAATCAGGATCACACCGGCACCGACGCCCCGGCCGTCCGCCTCAACATCTTCGACAGCAACCGGGGCGGCCTGATCAATCCGAAGCGCGATCCCGGAATCACCCAGGTAACGCCGAGCCATTTCCGGATCGACATCACGATCGAGGACCGGAGCAACGGCAAACGAATCTGGCAGGGCTGGTCGGAGACGGAAACCGGCTCCTCCGACGACCTGGAAGCCCGCCGCGCCATGGTCCGGCCGCTCGTCGACAGCATCGGTCAAACGGTTCGCGAACAGCGATTCCCCGTCAATTGACGGCCGGGTTGCCCGGACAGGGCAAAACCGCTAGGTAACGGGGTCTCCCGGGCGCGGTCGTCCGGGCTTTTTCGCGATTTTGACCGGACGCCGACATGACCCATCCAGCGGACGCCGCGCTACTTCCGGCGGGCCTTTCCGACACGCTGCCGCCTGACGCCGCCTTCGAGGCGGACGTGCGCGAACGGCTCGTGGCGGCGTTCACCGCCAGGGGCTACGACCGGGTCAATCCGCCGCTCGTGGAGTTCGAGGAAGGCCTGCTCGCCGGCACCGGCGCCGCCATGACCGGACAGACCTTCCGGCTGATGGACCCGATCTCGCAACGGATGATGGGGCTCCGCGCCGACATGACGCCGCAGGTGGCCCGCATCGCCACGACGCGCCTCGCGCACGCGGCCCGGCCGCTCCGGCTCTGCTACGCCGGCGACGTGCTGCGCATCCGCGGCTCGCAATTGCGACCGGAGCGGCAGTTCGCACAGGCCGGCGCCGAATTGATCGGCTCCAAGGCCGCCGACGCAGACGCCGAGGTGGTGTCCATGGCGACCGCCGCCCTGGCCGCGGTCGGCGTCCGCGAAGTTGCCGTCGATGTCGGCATGCCGATACTGGTACCGGCGGTGATGGCCGACCTCGGCATCGAGGGACAAGGCGCGGCGGCGCTGCGGGCCGCGCTCGACCGCAAGGACGCCGCCGAGGTGGCTTCCCTGTCGAAGGAACTCGGCACCGACGCCAAGGGGCTCCTGACGGCGCTCTTGTCGGCCTGCGGCGAAGCCGCGTCGGCCGTGCCGGTCATCGAGAAACTGCCGCTCGGAAAGGCCGCGAGCGTCGAGCGTGAACTGTTTTTGGAAGCCGTCGCCCGCATCGGCCAGCAGACGCCGGGTCTGGCGCTCACCGTCGACGCCGTCGAGAACAGGGGCTTCGAGTATCACACCGGCGTCACCTTCACGATCTTCGCGCCCGGCGTCAGGGGCGAGCTCGGCTCCGGCGGCCGCTATCTGGCCGGACGCACCGAGAGCAACCCAGGCGAGGCCGCAACCGGCTTCACGCTCTTTCTCGACAGCATTCTGCGCGCCGTGCATGCACCGGCGCCCAGCCCTAAGCTCTACGCGCCGGTCGGCGCCGACGCCCAACAACTGGCGCGACTTCGCGCCGACGGCTATCGGACGCTGGCGGCGCTGGAACCCGCCCGGGACATCGAAGCGGAGGCGCGGCGGCTCGGCTGCTCGCACGCGCTGAAGGACGGCGACGTCGTCGCCGTCGGCAAGACCTGACAACCATCGGGACAAACGGAGAGTACGCGAATGGCCAACGTCGTCGTCATCGGCTCACAATGGGGAGACGAAGGAAAAGGCAAGATCGTCGACTGGCTTTCGGAGCGCGCCGACGTCGTGGTCCGGTTCCAGGGCGGCCATAACGCCGGCCATACCCTCGTCATCGACGGCGTCACCTACAAGCTGAGCCTGCTGCCGTCGGGCATCGTGCGGCCGGGCAAGATCTCCATCATCGGCAACGGCGTCGTGCTCGACCCGTGGGCGTTCCTGCAGGAAGCCGAGAAGATCAAGGACCTGGGCGTCAAGGTCTCGCCCGATAACCTGCACATCGCCGAGAACGCGGTGCTGATCCTGCCGCTGCACCGCAATCTCGACCAGGCGCGCGAAGTGGCCGCCGGCGCCGCCAAGATCGGCACCACCGGGCGCGGCATCGGCCCGGCCTATGAGGACAAGATCGCCAGACGCGCCATCCGCGTCGGCGACCTCGCCGATCCGGACACGCTGCCGGAAAAAGTCGAGAGGATGCTGTTCCATCACAACGCGCTGCTGCGCGGCATGGGCATGGCGGAAGTGGACGGCCGGGAACTGCTGGCGACGCTGCACGAGGTCGCGCCGAAGTTGCTGCCGTTCGTGCGCACCGTCTGGGAAGAACTGGACGGCTACCGCCGGCGCGGCAAGCGCATCCTCTACGAGGGCGCGCAGGGCACCATGCTCGACGTCGACCACGGCACCTATCCCTACGTGACGTCGTCGAACACCGTCGCCGGGCAGGCCGCCATCGGCTCCGGCCAGGGTCCGGGCGCCATCGGCTATGTGCTCGGCATCACCAAGGCGTATACGACGCGCGTCGGTGGCGGGCCGTTCCCGACCGAGCTCACCGACGACATCGGCCGCGGCCTCGGCGAGCGGGGCCGCGAATTCGGCGTCGTCACCGGCCGCCCGCGCCGCTGCGGCTGGTTCGACGCGGCGCTGGTCCGCCAGTCGGTGAAGGTCAACGGCATCGACGGCATCGCGCTCACCAAGCTCGACATCCTGGACGGCATGGGCGCCCTCAAGGTCTGCGTCGGCTACGAAGTCGACGGTACGAGGCTCGACCACCTTCCGGCCTCGACGCATCGTCAGGCGCGTTGCACGCCCATCTACGAGACGATGGAAGGCTGGAAGGAAAGCACGCAGGGCGCGCGGTCCTGGGCGGAACTGCCGGCGACGGCGATCAAGTACATCCGCCGCATCGAGGAGCTGATCGAGGCGCCGGTGGCCCTCTTGTCGACCAGTCCGGAGCGCGACGACACCATTCTGGTGCACGACCCCTTCCGCGACTGAAAATCGGGATCCCGGCGGCGTTAACCATGCGTCAACCCTCGATAGGTTAGGACTTGCGCCGAAATCCGTTCCGCGATTCAATGGCGGCTGGATTTCCCGGCGAGAGGATGACGCCGGACGGCAGGCGGGATACCGGGCGACCGGATCGCGTCGTAACGCCAGATCAGGACGCGCGGAATGGCAGAAACGCCTGAAGACGCGGACGCACCCGATATCCCCGCGCCGGCGCGCGGCGGTTCGGCCATATTGCGTGACCGCTATTTCATCGACGGCAGCAAGCCGCTGCCCGATCTCGATTCGCCGAACGCCAAGGCGTATGCGGCGGAGGATCGGCGCGACCTGTCCCGCAAGCTGTTCGCGCTTGTCTGCACCCCCGGCCTGCCCGTCCGCACCGCCGCCATCAACGCCATGCGCGGCAGTCCGGGCCGCGGCTTCCTGGGCCTCGTCGAGGCGGAGCCGGTTTTCTGGGAGCCGCTCGAACAAAAGACCATGATCGTGGTGCTGGAACGGCCGGCCGGCGGGCGCGTCGTCGATCAGCTGCGGCGCGGCAACGCCAAGCTGACGGAATACGACATCCCGAGACGCGTCATCGATCCGATCGTCGAGGGGTTGCGCGAGCTACACCTTCTCAAGGTCGCGCACCGCGCCATCCGGCCAGATAACATCTTCTTCCTCGACGAAGACCGCCAGGAAATCGTCCTCGGCGAATGCGTGACCGCACCGCCGGGCTTCGATCAGCCGATCATGTTCGAACCCATCGAGCGTGCCCTGGCCATGCCGTCCGGCCGAGGCGAAGGCGGACTGACCGACGACATGTACGCCATGGGTGCGACGTTCGTCGTCCTGACGCTCGGACACAATCCGGTGGAGAAGGCGAAGCCCGAGGACCAGTTGATCCGCCGCCTCGACCACGGCAGCTATGCCTCCATCTGCGGCAACGCCCGCATTCCGATCTCGCTTCTCGAGCCGTTGCGCGGCCTCCTGTCCGACAACGCCACCGAACGCTGGGGTCTGCAGGAAATGGACATGTGGCTGAACGGCCGCAAGCAGACGCCGCAACAGAAGAAGCCGGCCAAGAAGGCCGATACCCCGCTCCGTTTCGGCGGCCGCGAACACACCAACGTCCGCACCCTGGCGCATGCCTTCAACCGCAACATCCCGGAAGCGGCCAGGATGTTGCGCGACGAGACGTTCCAGGCGTGGCTGCGCCGGACCGAGGACGACAAGCTGGCCGATACCCTTAAGGGCATCGTCGACAGCGCCACATTTCAGAAGGATTCATGGCAGGGGTCGGAGGAGTACCTGGTCTCGCGCGCCTGTATCGCGCTCGATCCGCGCGGCCCGCTTCGCTACAAGGGCTATGCCTTCGTGCCGGACGGCATCGGCCCGGTCATCGCCTTCGAACTGATCCGCAACGGCAATGCCCAGGTGCCGATCGAGATCGTCAACCGCGACGTCCACCAGTTGTGGCTGAACGACAAGCCGGCCTACGGCGAAGCGATGAACGTGACGCGGCAGTTCGCGCAGATCAAGATGTGGCTGTCGAGCGACGACCCCGGCATGGGCATCGAACGCTGTCTGTACGAGTTGAACCCCGGCATTCCCTGCCAAAGCGAGATCGTCCTGGAGCAGGGCGTTTTCGAAATCGCCGACCTGCTGCCGGCCCTCGATCTGGCGGCCAACGATTCCGATCCGAAGTCGAAGCCCATAGACCGGCATATCACGGCGTTCATCGCGTCGCGCTTCAACGAAGACATCGCGCCGCATCTCCGCGCCATCTCGTCGCGCCGCGAGGACACGTCGCTGATCGGCATGCTGAGCCTCTATGCGTTCCTGCAATGGAAGCTGCGGACCGAGCCGGTTTTCGGCCTCGCGAGCTGGATCGGCGGCCTGCTCGGCCCGGCGATCAACGGCTACCACAACCGGGCGACCCGGCGCGAAATGGAAAAGGAAATCCCGCGCCTCGTGCGGCGCGGCAGCCTGCCCGACCTGTTCGACCTGATCGACAACGCCGAGAAGCGCCGCGAGGACCAGGAGGGTTATGCCGAGGCGCTTGCCGAGTTCACCGCCGCCACCGAAGAGGCCCGCGAGATCGAGGGCAACGGCACGGAGCTCATCGAAAAGGCGGTCAAGACCGGCCAGAAGTCGGCCGCCATGGTATCGGTGCTGATCACCATGATGGCCGTCTCCATCATCTTCATCGTCGAAGTGTGGTAGGGCGGCCATGAACCTGAAAGCCGTATTCTGGGGCCTCATCATTCTGGGACTGCTGGTCGTCATCGCGCTGCCGACGGTGATGCTGATCGGTTTCGGCATGCTGCCCGGCATCGTCGCCTGGATCATTGACCGCACCGAGGAGAAGTACGCGACGTTCTGCGTCGGGGGGCTGAACTTCTGCGGCGTGTTTCCGTACCTGATGGAGCTCTGGACCAAGGACCATTCCATGCAGCAGGCGACCAGCATGCTGACCAGCGCGTTCTCGCTGGCCGCCATGTACGGTGGCGCCGGGCTGGGCTGGACGCTCTATCTGACCCTGCCGCCGATCATAAGCTCCTTCATCCAGGTCATGTCGCAGCGCCGGCTCGCCCAATTGCGTCAAATTCAAAAGAACATCATCGAGGAATGGGGCGACGAAGTCGCCGCCGATGCCGAATTCGGCACGGACGAGCTGAAAGGCCCCGGCATGAAGAACGCCGCCTGAGCCATTCAGCCCCGGCTCCTCTTCAAAACCGTTTGATAGGGTTTGCCCGCCCCGTCGATTTCCAGTTGAAATGACGTGTCGCCGAATACGCGCGATGATCGGCGCTCTATCCATGCCATGACGCGGGGCCACGACGCGAGGCCACGACGCACGGCATCACGAGGGGGATGGCATGAAGTTCAATGCGATGCGCTACCGCGTCCCGCTCCTCAAGCGGATCATTCCCAGCATCAAGAAGCGCCTCGCCAGGATCCGCTCCCACAACGGATACTTCGTCGGCTCGTCCCAAGGCATACCGTTCCTGCTCAACACGGAAAATTTCGTCGATCGGCAAATCGCCTTCTAGGACGACTTCGAGCGGCGCCAGGTCGCTGTGCTTTTTTCAAAGGCGAACCTCGGCGCCGACCTGTTTCTCGATGTCGGCGCCAACATCGGCTATTACAGCATCCTCGCCGCGAAGACCGGCGCGGCCCGTGACGTCATCGCCTTCGAGCCCGACAGGCGAAACCTTCTGCAGCTCGGCGCGAATGTTCTCATGAACGGGCTCGCCGATGTCGTTCGCATTACGGCGGCGGCCGTGTCGTCCCAGGCGGGAAAGGTACGGTTCGTGCCGGGGCCCGACCGGTCGACGGGCCAATCGAAGGTGGATGACGGCGCGGCGGATTATGTCGAGGTCGACGCGATCCGGATCGACGACTTGATCGACCTGGAAGGCGGCACCGTCATCGTCAAGATGGATATCGAAGGTCATGAACTCGAAGCCGTCGCCGGCATGACGCGCCTGATTTCCAAGAACGACGCCGTGCTGCAGATCGAATGCTACGAGGGAAATATTCCGCTGCTGAAAGACGCCTTGGCGGCTCTCGGCGCCGGCTTCGTCGGCAGTATCGAACACGATTTCTTCTTCGCGACGTCACCCGCCCGCGCCGAGGCCCTGGCGGGCGAAATCGCCGGTTCGTGAGCATTCCGGCCGCGTTCCCGGTTTCCGCCCTCCTCCCTTGACCCGAACGGCGGAAGGGACCACATTCCTGGATGTATTCCGCGGGGGGCCCCGGAGGGGGCTGAGATATCGCCAAGGAGCGCCGCTCCGACCGCGATGACCCGTCGAACCTGATCCGGGTCACACCGGCGTAGGGATCGGAACCCGAACGCTGACACCGTTCCTTCCCCCTGAAGCCGTCCCGGGTCTCCAATTGCAAGCGGAGGAGATCCCAGGATGAACCAAATTCGCAAGCCGACCACCGGCGACGTCACCGTCGGCGCGCTGCCGTCATCCGAAAAGTTTTACGTCGATGGCGAGCGCTTGGGCGATCACAAGGTGCCGATGCGCCGCATCTTCCTGCACGAAAGCGCCAAGGAAGAGCCGGTCGTCGTCTACGACACGACGGGCGCCTACACCGACCCGAACCAGTCCATCGACATCGAGGCCGGCCTGCCGCGCCTCCGGACCGCCTGGATCGAGGCGCGAGGCGACACCGAGGTCTACACCGGCCGCGAGATCAAGCTGGAAGACAACGGCGGCGCCGTCGGCGAGAAGCTGGTTCCCGAGTTTCCGACCAAGCACAAGCCGCGCCGGGCGACCGGCGGCCGCTCCGTCTCGCAGCTGGCCTATGCGCGTCAGGGCATCATCACGCCGGAAATGGAATTCGTCGCCATCCGCGAGAACATGCTCCGCGACCTGTCGCCGGAAGAGGCCGCCAAACTTAAGGCGGAAGCCGAGCGCTGGGGCGCCGAGATTCCCGACGTCGTCACGCCGGAATTCGTCCGCGACGAGGTCGCGCGCGGCCGCGCCATCATCCCGGC
>JAYOFL010000067.1:0-16108 GCA_038117205.1 Rhodospirillales bacterium
TCGGCTCGCCGTGGCCGCGCCCGCCCGGCAGCTTGTCGATGCCGATGGTGTAGAAACGACCGTTGGTGCCGAAGACCAGCAGCTTGTCGGTCGTCTCGGCGTGCAGCCAGAACTTCAGCTTGTCGCCTTCCTTGAACTTGGTCTGCATGACGGCGTCGGTGTCGGCGTGGCCGCGGGCGGCGCGGATCCATCCCTTCTCGGAATAGAGGACGGTGACGGGCTCCTTCTCGATCATCGCTTCCAAGGGCACGATCACGACGTCCGGCTGATCGCCGATGTCGGTGCGGCGCCGTCCGAGCTCGGTCTTGGGACCGAAGCTCTGCTTCAATTCCTTGATCTCGCCCTCGACGGTCCGCCAGCGGCGGTCCTCCGTCTTGAGAAGATCCTTGAGGTCCTTCTTTTCCTTCTTGAGGGCGGCGTCCTCGGCGCGGAGTTCGATCTCTTCCAGTTTCCGCAACTGCCGCAGCCGCATGTTGAGGATCGCTTCCACCTGCACGTCGGTGAGCTTGAAGCGCTTCATCATGACGGCCTTCGGCTCGTCCTCCTCGCGGATGATGCGGATCACCTCGTCGAGGTTGAGATACGCCACCAACAGGCCGCCGAGGATTTCGAGGCGCCGCTCGATCTTTTCCAGCCGGTGCTCGGTGCGGCGGATCAGCACGTCCTCGCGGTGTTCCAGATAGGCGCCCAAGGCCTGGCGCAGGTTCATGACGCCCGGCACGTTGTTGCGGTCGAGGACGTTGAGGTTGAGTCCGACGCGGACCTCGAACTCGGTCTCCTTGTAGAGATGCTCCATTAGCATCTCGGCCTCGACGGCGCGGCTCTTGGGCTCCAGCACGATGCGCACGTCTTCCGCCGATTCGTCGCGGATGTCGTTCAGCATCGGCAGCTTCTTCGCCAACAGCAGTTCCGCCACCTTCTCGATCAGGCGCGACTTCTGCACCTGATAGGGAATGTCGGTGACGACGATTTGGTACATGCCGTGCGGCAGCTTTTCCGTCGTCCACTTGGCGCGGAGCCGGAAGCTGCCGCGTCCGGTGCGATAGGCCTCGACGACGTTTTCCCGTGCTTCCGCCAGCACGCCGCCGGTCGGGAAGTCCGGGCCCGGCACCAGTTCCGCCAGCTTGTCGAAGGTGACGCGGGAATTCACGACCCCTTCCGTCGTGTGCTTGGCGGTCTTGATCATGTGCAGCATGGCGTCGCAGAGCTCGCCAACGTTGTGCGGCGGAATGTTCGTCGCCATGCCGACGGCGATGCCGGCCGAGCCGTTGGCGAGCAGGTTCGGGAACGCGGACGGCAGCACCACCGGTTCCTGTTCCTCGCCGTCGTAGGTGGCGCGGAAGTCGACGGCGTTCTCGTCGATTCCCTGCAACAAGAGCGTCGCCACCTCGGTCAGGCGCGCTTCCGTGTAACGCATGGCCGCCGCGTTATCGCCGTCGATGTTGCCGAAGTTGCCCTGCCCGTCGACCAGCGGATAACGCTGCGCGAATTCCTGCGCCAGACGGACCATGGCGTCGTAGATGCTCTGGTCGCCGTGCGGGTGATACTTACCCATGACGTCGCCGACGACGCGGGCGCATTTCTTGTAGCCGGAATCCGGGTCCAGCTTCAGTTGCCGCATGGCGTACAGCAGCCGCCGGTGCACCGGCTTCAGGCCGTCGCGGACGTCCGGCAGCGAGCGCGACACGATGGTCGACAGCGCATACGACAGATACCGTTCGCTGAGCGCGTCGGCGAGCCGCGTTTCGCGGATTTCCTCGGCCGAGATGCGTTTGCTCATGGGGCCTCCCTTGTGGTCCGGGTCCGAATTTGGCGCGAAATATAGTATTTAGCCGGTCGGCCGGGGGCTGTCCACCTCCGCCGTTTTCCCGTCACCCCGGATTTACCCGCCCCGGATTTAATCCGGGGTCCGGGTCCACTGTTCGTGTCACGACGGGTGTCTGAGTGTGGACCCCGGGATCCCGGAACGGCGTCCGGGACAGGCGAGCCCGGGGTGACGTTTGGGGGGTGGGTTTGGCGCTCAGATGAACGTGTTTTCCCGCACCGTCGCCGTCCTGAGCCCGTCCGGCGTTTCCACCTCGACCCGCGCGCCGTCGTCCCAATGCGCCCTTTCGATCATGGCGATGGCGACGTTGGTGGCGAAATCCGGCGACCATGCTGCGGACGTCACCTGGCCCGCCGGCTTGCCGGCTGCGAAAACCGGCCACGCCTGCGAGCACGGCGGCACCTTGTCGCCGTCGATGGCGAGCGCCCGGATAATGCGCGCCGGCCCGGCAATTCGTTCCCGTTCGACGGCGGCGCGGCCGATGTAGTCGGCGCCGGCGGGGGCGTCGCAGAATTTCCCGAGACCGCATTCGAAGGCCGTGTTCTCGCGCGTCATGTCGTTGCCGTAGGACAGCAGCCCCGCTTCGATCCGCTCGATCAAGTTGGGGCAGCCGGCCCGGACCTCGAGATCGCGCCCGGCCGCGAACAGGGCATCCCATAGCGGTTCGCCCATGTCGGCGCCGTCGACGTAGATTTCGAAGCCGCCCTGCTTCGAATATCCGGAGCGGGCGACCACCATGTCCCTGCCCTGAAAGGACAGGACGGCGAACCGGAAAAAGCGGATGTTCCTGACCGCCTCGCCGAAGACGCGCGCCATCAGCTCGTCCGACTTCGGTCCTTGCACGGCGAGCGGCGAAACGTCGGGTTCGTGGATGGCGACGTCGAGGGCGAGCCCCGCCGCCAACCCCTTCGCCCACAGCAGAAGGTCGCTATCGGCGACGGATATCCAGAAGCGGTCCGCGGCGAGTTTCACCGTCACCGGATCGTTCAACATGCCGCCGTCGGCGTCGACCGCTGGCGTGTAGAAGCATTGGCCGGCCTTCATGCGGGTGAGATCGCGCGGCGTCAGCAGTTGCGCCAGGCGGGCCGCGTCCGGTCCGGCGATTTCGACCTGCCGCTCGCAGGCGACGTCCCAAACCTGAACGTGCGTCTTCAGGTGCCGGTAGTCCGCTTCCGGCGTGTCGAAGAACGTCGGCAGCAGCATTCGGTTGTAGACCGTGTATCCCTTGACGCCCGCCGCGGTGACGCGCTCGGTGAAGGGGGTGCGGCGGGTCCGCCGGGAGATCGAAAGGATGGGTGTGGTCATCTTGGTGGTCCGAAAGGCCGTCGGCAGAGAATGACCTATCCGAACCTTGCCGCCAAGCGCTCCCGTGCGGCCGGCATATGGGTGTCGCGGTGCTGAAAAACGTGCCGTTCCAGGAAATAGCCGGTGAGTTTCAGGCCGTCGGCGATCTCGTCCGCCGTGGCGCCGCGCCCGCTTTCCAAGAGAAACCCCGGCAGCGTCAGCAGCCGTTCCTTGTAGGGGGCCGCCGCGCCGGCGGAGACCGCCCGGCCCGACTTCGGCGAGACGTGCGTGAGGTCGTCGGTGACGCCGGTCGCCGCGCAGGCGCCGAGGTCGAGACCGAAACCGAGTTCGGCCAGCAATCCAAGCTCCCAGCGCACGTAGACGCTCGGCCATACCTCGTCGTCGCCGAGCGTCGACAGCAAGACCAATAGACCGTCATAGAGGGCGGCGTGCGGTTCGCGTTCCGGCAGAGTGGCATCGACCAGCGCGCAGGCGGAACTGAGCGCGGCCAGCCGCTTGGCGTCGCCGAGCGCTACCGCCGAATAGGCCGTGCCGGGCTCGACGGTCATGGTGCCGAGATGCTCGGCGAGCCGTGCCCGCCAGGACGCGCGGACGCCGTTGCCGGGTTGCAGGATGCCGCGCAGCCGCTTGCCGGCGCCGCCCCGCACCAGGCCCGCGTGCCGGCCGTAGCCGCGCGTCAGCAGCGTGACGACCGCCGACGTTTCACCGTGCTTGCGGGCGGCCAGAACGATTCCGTCGTCCATCCAATCCATGGCGGCGGAGTGTAACGCATACGCCGGCGCACGCGAGGGGGAAGACGGCGGTATCCTACCCGTCACCCCGGATTTATTCCGGGGTCCACAGATTGCGTCACGTCGGATGTTCGAGTGTGGACCCGGACCCCGGATTAAATCCGGGGCGGGCGAGCCCGGGGTGACGATATGGAAAAAACCAGGCCGGGGTGACGAAGGGCCGTCCCTACCCCTTGTCGCGCATGAGGCGCGCCTTCTGGCGGTTCCAGTCGCGGGTCTTCACGGTCTCGCGCTTGTCGTAGTTGTGCTTGCCCTCGCCCAAGGCCAGCTCGACCTTGGCGATGCCGCGCTGGTTGAAATAAATCTTCAGCGGCACGAGGGCCATGCCCTTGCGCTTCTGCTGGCCGAGGAAGTTCGCCATCTGCCGGCGGTGCAAAAGAAGCTTACGCTCGCGCGTCGGTTCGTGATTGAAGGCGCGGCCGGCGTTTTCGTATTCCGGGATGTGGCAGTTGAAGAGGAAGATTTCGCCGTGCTTCTCGGCGGCGAACGCCTCGTTCAGACTGCCGCGCCCGGCGCGCAGCGACTTGACCTCGGAACCGCTGAGCATGATTCCGGCTTCCACCGTCTCGACGATGGTGTAGTCGCGTCTGGCCTTGCGGTTCTGCGCGACGACGTTGCCGCCCGGCGTCTTTTTCTTGTTCTTGCCCGCCATGACGGCACCGTGTCGGTCCCCGGCGTCCTCAGTTGAGGAGGCCGGCCGCCGTCAGCGCGTCCTTGACCGTCTTTTTCGACGACTCGGCGATCTCGCACATCGGCAGCCGCATCTCGGCGGAGCATTTGCCGAGCAGCTCGGCGGCGTATTTCACCGGGCCGGGGCTGGTCTCGCAGAACATCGCCCCGTGCAGCGGCATCAGGCGCATCTGCAGGTCCATGACGGTGTCGAGGTCGCGGCCCTGCCACGCCACATGCAGCTCCGAGCACATGCGCGGCGCGATGTTGGCGGTGACGGAAATGCAGCCGTCGCCGCCGCCGGCCAGGAACGGCACGATGGTCGCGTCCTCGCCGGACAACTGGCAGAAGCCGCCGTTGATCTTCATCGCCGTCTTCATCGGCCGCGTCAGGTCGCTGGTGGCGTCCTTGACGCCGACGATGTTGGCGATCTTGGCCAGCCGCGCCATGGTGTCGACCGTCATGTCGACGACGCTGCGGCCCGGGATGTTGTAGATGAAGATCGGAATGTCCGCCGCTTCTGCGATGGCCGCGTAGTGACGGTACAGGCCTTCCTGCGTCGGCTTGTTGTAGTACGGCGTGACGACGAGTGCCGCGTCGGCGCCCGCCTTTTTCGCATGCTTGGCGAGCGAGATCGCTTCCTTGGTCGAGTTGGATCCGGCGCCGGCCATGACCGGCACGCGGCCGTTCGCCTGCTGGATGCAGAGCTCGGTGACGCGCATGTGTTCGTCGTGGCTGAGCGTCGGCGATTCGCCGGTGGTGCCGCACGGCACCAGCCCATGCGTCCCCTCGGCGATCTGCCAGTCGACGAAGGATTTGAATTTCGCCTCGTCGACTTCGCCGTTCTTGAATGGCGTAATCAACGCGACGAAAGATCCCTTGAACATGGCTCCCTCCTTGGGGTTGCGGGTTAGTATATCGGGCGGACCATATTCCCATTGGACGGCGGCGGCAAGCATGGGCTGGCCTTCCGCCCCGGCCGCGACGGGCGTCCCGTTCGGGCCCCCTGTTGAAGGCGGCGCGTCGGCGCACTAACATCCGCCTCGCATGACGGACTCGACGCGATGATCAGAACGTTCCTCGGTGCCGCTCTCGTTTCCGCGTTGCTGTGCTCTCCGGCCGCGCCGGCGGAAACGCTGTCCGCGGACGACGCGCGGGAATTTTCCGCCGCGCTGAAGGCGGTCGACCATCAGGACGCCCGCCGCTTCGAGCGCCATAAGGATGACGTGAAGAACAAGGTGGCGCGGAAGGTCCTCGATTGGTACCGCGTCTCGAAAGGCGGTTTCGGCGCCGATTTCGAGGAGATCGTCGCTTTCGCCAAGGCGCATCCGGACTGGCCCTACCAGGGCCGTATCCGCGCCCGCGCCGAGGAAGCCCTGGACGCCAGGAAGTCGGCGAAATTCGTCGTCGACTGGTTCAAGGAAGCCGAGCCGAAGACATCCATCGGCCGCGACAAGCTGGCCGCCGCCATGCTGGCGTTGGGCGATACGGAAAACGCCCAAAAGCTGATCCGCTCTGCGTGGATCGACGGTAATTTCGCCAAGGATCACGAGACGCAGTTCTACCGCAAATACCGCAAGTACCTGACCATCGGCGACAACCGGGAACGGCTTGACCGTCTGCTGTGGGACGGCGACTACTGGCCGTCCCGGCGCATGCTGTACCGGGTCGACGCCGAATACCGGAAACTCGCCGAGGCGCGGATGGCGTTGCGCCGCAAGGTCGGCAACGTGGATCGGCTGATCTCGCTGGTGCCGGAGGAATTGCGGGACGATCCGGGCCTCGTCTACGAACGGCTGCGTTGGCGCCGGCGCGCCGGCAAGCCGTCGGCGACCGAGTTCCTGGAGGACCTGCCGAAGGACGTGCCGAACCCGGACCGCTGGTGGGACGAACGCTCGGTGATCGCACGCCGGCTGTTGCAGAAAGGTTTCGTGTCGGAAGCCTACCGCGTCGCCGCCGAGCACCGTCTGACGCCGGACCACGCCGCCGACCACGCGGAAGCGGAATGGCTGTCCGGCTGGATCGCGCTCCGCTTCCTGAACGAGCCGGAAACGGCGGCCAAGCACTTCAAGACCATGTTCGACGCCGTCAGCTATCCGGTCAGTCGCTCGCGCGGCGCCTATTGGGCGGCCCGTGCCGCCGAGGCGGCTAAGAAGAAGGACGAGCGCGAGAAGTGGCTGAAGGAAGCGGCGGCGCATCCGACGTCCTACTACGGACAACTGGCGATCGCCGCGCTTCGTCCCGGCGAGGGATTGAAGCTGCCGCCGGAAGCGAGCGTGCCCGCCGACGTCGAGAAACGATTTGAGAAGGAGGACATGGTGCGCGCCGTGCGCCTGCTGGCGGCGGCCGGCGAGCAGGAGCGGCTGCGTCCGTTCATCCTCGCCCTCGCCAACAAGGATCCGTCGCCGGCGTGGCAGACGCTGACGGCTCGCCTCGCCCGCCTGAACGCCCGGCCCGACCTCGCCATCCGCGTCACCAAGGACGCGCTCAACGAACGCGGCGCCTATGTGCCGGGCGGCTATCCGACGCTGGTGCCGCCGTCGTCGAAGCGCGCCAAGCTGCCGGCGCCGCTGGTGCTCGCCATCGTCCGCCAGGAAAGCGCCTTCGATAAGGAAGCCATCAGCTCGGCCGGCGCGCGCGGCCTCATGCAGTTGATGCCGGCGACGGCGAAGTCGATCTCCAAGAGCGCCGGCGTCGGCTTTTCGCTGTACCGCCTGACCGCCGATCCGGACTACAACCTGACGCTCGGCCAGAGCTACCTCGCCGGCCTGCTGGACGATTTCAAGGGCTCGCTGCCGATGGCCATCGCCGCCTATAACGCCGGCCCGCATCGGGTCCGCCAGTGGGTGCGCGAGAACGGCGATCCGCGCGACAAGGAAGTGGACGCCGTCGACTGGGTCGAGATGATCCCCTTAAACGAGACCCGCAATTACGTGCAGCGGGTGTTGGAGAACTTGCAGGTGTACCGGCTGCAACTGGCCGGCACCGAGGTCGCGCTCGGCCTCGCCGAGGATCTTCATAAGTAGCAGAGAAAGTCTTGACGAGTGGGAGTTAGACGGATGCCGAGGCTACTCGGAACCGTCGCCCCGGACTTGATCCGGGGCCCATCTTTTTCGTCCGACCGCCGTCGGACGTCGGAGCCTTTTCCGCAACTGCCAGGGCGTCAGCACGCCCCGGTCGCGCAGCCCGAGCACGCGCTTCACCGCCTCGACGCAGCTATAGGGCATCCACGGATGCGGCCGGTAGACCGGGGCCAGGCGCTGCGCCGGCACCGCCTCGACGCGGTCGGCGGCGAACGCCGCCAGCAACGCGTCGGGCCTGAGCTTCGGCAGCGTCGCCACCTCGGTGAAGTTGGAAAGCGGATTGAGCAGCACCCAGCCGTCGGCGGTCTGCACGACGGCAAGGCAATGTCGGTAGCCGCGCCTGAGCAGGCGCAGATAGGGAATCTGCGTGCGGCCGTAGAACACCACCAAAGCGAACGACCAGCCGAAAGGGCGCATGGCCCGCCCGTTCCGGTTCATGGCTGAACGACGCCCTTTTCGATCAGCAGCCCTTCGAGGCGGCGCATGCCCTCCGTCCACAGGGCGGCGGCGATGATTTCGGAATCCAGGTGGTCGTCCGGTGCGCGTTCCAGGAAGCCGTATTCCGCCATGACCTCCATATGCGCCGGGCCGATGGCGCGGGCGCGGTAGAGCTCGCACGCCCAGCGGTAGATGTCGTCCGGTCCGCAGGGCCGTTCCGATTTCGTCGTGCTCTCGATACGGGCCCCTTCCCAGCGGGCGAGCTGGCAGCGGGTGAACCAGAACCACGCCTCCTCGGCCGACAGAAAGAGCACCTTGGTGGAACCACCGTCCATGATCGTTCTCCTTTTCCTTGCGGTTCGAATATGCACCCCAGCCACAAGAACAAAATAGGAACAAATGTACTTTACCGGTTCCCATCTTTCTGTCAATCGGGCCGAGCACCCCACGACGATGGGCCGGCATTCGCGCCGGCCTCCGCGCTGACCGACGCGCCGGCCTCCGCGATTGTGCGTTCCCGCCGCCGTCGGGTAGTCTAGTAACGAGGAAATATACCTAAGGTAGGTATAAATGGCTAAATCAACCGGTGGAAGAGTAATCACCTATGCCGACGGCCGCTGGCACGACGGCAACGCCCCAATCATTGGTCCGTTCAGCCAGGGCTTCTGGCTGAGTTCGTCGGTATTCGACGGCGCGCGCGCCATCGCCGGCAAGGCGCCGGATCTCGAGCGCCACTGCCAACGTCTGCTGCATTCGGCGGAGGTTCTCGGGCTCGGCCGGCCGCTCGGGTTGGAAGAGATCCTGAACATCGCCTGGGACGGCATCCGCAAGTTCCCGGGCGACGCGGTCCTCTATCTCTGCCCCATGCTGTTCGCCGAGGAAGGTCTGGTGGTCTTGCCCGACCCCAAGACGACCCGCTTCACGATGGTGGTGAAGGAAGCGCCGATCCCCGAGTACACCGGCTTCAGCGCCTGCCTCACCCGCTTCCGCCGGCCCGGTCGCGATCAGGCGCCGACGGACGCCAAGGCGTCGTGCCTATATCCCAACGTCGCGCGCGGCGTTCAGGAGGCGACGTCGAAGGGCTTCGACGTCGCGGTGGTTCTCGATCCCATCGGCAACGTCGCCGAGTTCTCGTATGCCAATCTGTTCCTGGTGAAGGACGGCGTGGTGTCGACGCCGGCGCCGAACGGCACCTTCCTGAACGGCATCACCCGGCAGCGGGTCATTCAACTGCTCCGCGACGACGGCTTCACGGTCGAGGAACGCACCGTCGATTTCGCCGAGGTCCTGGAAGCCGACGAACTTTTCAACACCGGCAACTACGCCAAGGTGCAACCGTGCACCCGGATCGAGGACCGGGAGCTTCAACCCGGCCCCGTCGCCAGGCGAGCGCACGAACTCTATTTCCGTTTCGCCGACGCCTGCTGAGCGATAGGAACCGCAACGGTCGGGAAATGGAAAATCCCGGGCGGCAGACACACTGCGGCCCGGGACTGACGCGAAACTACGAAAAAATTTTACCGTGTGTCATTGGGTTAGTTTCCCGCTTTCCGTGTGAAAGCTGCATGACAGCTCGGTCTCGCTGTGCGGATACTGGCGACATATTTACCCGTCACCCCGGGCTTGTCCCGGGGTCCACACTCAAGCATCGGCCGTGACGTTTACCGTGGACCCCGGAATAAATCCGGGGTGACGGGTGGGGGGTGCCTTTTCCGGTTGCCGAACACAATTTCGTCAACCCGGAACGAGCCCGGGGTGATCGTATAGGCGAAACGAAATCGGGGTGACGGCTTAGGACAGGCGAAGACCGGACGGAGGTTTGGCCACCCCTGTCCCGCCGCCACCTGAACCGCCGGTCAAGCGGCGCGGCACGGCGGGCAAACTTCCGGCGGAAATCCTTCACTTTCTCGGGATTTCCGGGCCGGGTTCCTTGACCGGACGCGCGCGCGGCGCCCACACTTCCGCCCGTCCCGCGAACGTGCCGGACCAAGCAACGAATGAGATTGGAAGGGGTGGAAACATGGCCGGAAAGATCGAGGGCATCGACGCCTGCGTGTTCGACGCCTACGGCACGCTGTTCGACGTGGCGGCGGCGGCGGAGCACTGCCAGCAGGAAATCGGCGACAAGTGGGCCGAGTTCGCCAAGGTCTGGCGCGAGAAGCAGCTTCAATACACGTGGCTGCGCAGCCTGATGGACCGCTACGTGCCGTTCTGGCAGGTGACGCAGGACGGCCTCGACTACGCCATGTCGGTGTTCGGGCTCTCCGACGCCGGGCTCCGCCAGCGTCTGCTCGACATCTATATGAAGCTCGACGCCTATCCGGAAGTGCCGGCCATGCTGGAAAAACTGAAGGCCGCCGGGCTCAAGACCGCGACCCTTTCGAACGGCTCGCCGGAGATGTTGAAGGCCGCCGTCGACAACGCCGGCATCAACGGAACCCTCGACGGCATCCTGTCCGTCGACGCCCTGAAGATTTACAAGCCGCACGGCAGCGTTTATCAGCTTGCATGCGACGATTTGGGCGTCGCCAAGGAACGCATATGCTTCATGTCGTCGAACGCTTGGGACGCCTGGGCCGCCGCGGAATTCGGCTATCAGGTCGTGTGGGTCAACCGGCTCGGCCAGCCGCCGGAACGGTTGCCGAGCGGTCCCAAGGCCGTCATCAAGAACTTGGCCGAGCTGCCGCCGCTGCTCGGTCTCTGAACGAAGTCTCCGAGGGGCGATGAACGACGCCCGGGAGACGACAGGCTCGGACAAGGGCACCAGGATCGGCGAAAGATTCGCTGTCAGGCGCGTCACCACCGGCGACGGGCTGTCGCTGCATGTCCGCGACTATCCGGGGCCGGCCGGCTCGACGCGGACGCCGCTGCTGTGCCTCGCCGGGCTGACGCGGAACTCCAAGGATTTTCACGGCCTCGCCAAGTTCCATTCGCGCACGCGGCGCGTCATCGCGCCGGATTACCGGGGCCGCGGCCGCTCCGACTACGATCCGGTCTGGAAGAACTATCACCCGGCCACATACGTGAACGACATTCGGCACGTGCTGACGGCATTGGGCGTGCACAGGGTCGTCGTCGTCGGCACGTCGATGGGCGGCACTCTCGGCATGGCCATGGGCGCCGCCATGCCGTCGGTGCTGGCGGGGGTCGTCATCAACGACGTCGGTCCCCTGATCCGCCGCGAGACCGTCGCCCCTATCGTCGAGCACATGGTCGACAACGACCCGATGCCGAATTGGGATGCGGCGGCGAAACGGCTCCGCGACGCCTTCCCCGACTATCCGGCGCAGTCGGACGAGGAATGGCTGGCCATCGCCATGGGCACCTATGTCGAGGACGGCGGTGTCATCCGCTCCGACTGGGATCCGGCCATCGTCAAGCCACTGCTCGCCGACCCCCAGCCGGAACTCGATCTCTGGCCGCTTTTCCTGTCCCTGTCGCGCGTACCGGTGTTGACCTTCCGGGGCGCCAAGTCGGATATTCTCGACGCCGACCTGCTCGCCGAAATGGCCCGCCGCCACCCACGGTTCACCGCCGTCACGGTGCCCGGCGTCGGACATGCGCCGAGCCTCGGCGAACCCGTGTGCGTGGAGGCACTGAATGGATTCCTCGAAGCTTTCTGAACCGGTCTTCTCCGACGTCGAGGACGCCGCCAAGCGCCTGGCCGGCTTGGCGCGGCGCACGCCGCTGCTGGAAAACACGGTGCTCAACGACAAGATCGGCTTTCGCCTGATCGTGAAGCCGGAATGCCTGCAGCGCACCGGCTCGTTCAAGTTCCGGGGCGCCTACAACCGCATCTCGCGCATTCCGGAAAAGGACCGGGCACGCGGCGTCGTCACCTACTCGTCCGGCAACCACGCGCAGGGCGTCGCCGCGGCGGCGGCGATCTTCGGCATTCCGGCGGTGATCGTCATGCCGAAGGACGCGCCGAAGATGAAGATCGACAACACCCGCGCGCTCGGCGGCGAGGTCGTGCTGTACGACCGCTACACCGACAACCGCGAGGAAATCGGCCAGAAGCTGTCGGCGGAGCGCGGCCTGACCGTCGTGCCGCCCTACGACGATCCCTTCATCATCGCCGGCCAGGGCACGGTCGGCCTCGAAATCGCCGAGCAGTCCAAGGTATTGGGCGTGACGCCTGACATGGTGATCGTGCCCTGCGGCGGCGGCGGTCTGGTATCCGGCACCGCGCTCGCCATTTCCGGCACCCTCAAATGCCCGGTCTACGCCGCCGAGCCGAACGATTTCGACGAGACGGGACGCTCGCTCCGGGCCGGCGAACGGCTCGGCGTGCCGGCCGACGTTCGCTCCATCTGCGACGCCCTTCTGGCGCCGATGCCGGGCGAACTGACGTTCCGGCTGAACCAGCGGCTGCTCGCGGGCGCGGTCAGCGTTTCCGACGACGAGGCGCTCTCGGCCATGAAGACGGCCATGCAGTCGCTGAAGATCGTCGTCGAGCCGGGCGGCGCGGTGGCGCTCGCCTCGGCGCTGACGGGGAAGCTCGACGTCAAGGGCAAGACGGTGGTGTGCGTCTGTTCCGGCGGCAACGTCGACACGGACATGTTCGCCCGCGCGCTGGCGTCCTGAGACTCACCAACAATCAATAACGACGGGCGCACCGCGCCATCGATTCCTCTCCCCCGCACGCGGTGGAGAGGAGAAGAATGCGGCGTCCAACACACAACACTATCGTCACCCCGGATATACCTGCCCCCGGCTCGACCGGGGGTTCCCGGGTCCAATGAATGGCGTCAGAACGGTCGTCGAAGTGTGGACCCCGGGACGAGCCCGGGGTGACGAGAGGGTGCGGACTCTCAGGCGGGCGGCTTACTTGGTGTTCGCCGGCAGCGGCTTGCCAACCGTGTAAGCCGGCGGCTGGGCGGGCTTGCCGGCGCCGTCGGGTCCGTGCCCCTTCGCGGCAGGCGCATCCGCCGCGGGTTGTTTCGCGGCCGGCGCTTCCGGTTGCAGCGCCTTCTCGTCCAACGGCGCCATGCGCTTGCAGTTACCTTCCAGGAAGGCGCCGGTCTCGATCGACAGGTCCTCGTGCAGGATGTCGCCGACGACGTGCGCCGTCGCCGCCAGCTTGACGATCTTGGCCTTGATCTGGCCGTCGATGGTGCCGTGCACGCGCACCGACTGGGCGAAGATTTCACCCTTCACCACGGCGGTTTCGCCGACCATCAGGTTCTTGGTGCGGATGTCGCCGGTAACGGCGCCGTCGATCTGAATTTCGCCGTCGCTGTACAAATCTCCGGTAATTTTGAGATCCCGGGAAATGATCGACGGCGGTGCCGGCGGTTCCTGGATGACCTTCTTGGGGTCGTTCTTCTTACCCTTGGAAAACATGTCGGCCCGCCTTGATGAAGCGCATCGGATCTTTCGGTTTACCGTTGAAGACGATCTCGTAATGCAAATGCGGGCCGGTGCTGCGCCCCGAATTCCCGAGCTCGCCGACTTGCTGGCGGAAACCGACCTTTTGGCCGGTCTTGACGGTGATTCTGTTTAGATGCCCGTAGCGCGTGATGATGCCCGAGCCATGGTCGATTTCGACGTAACGGCCGTACCGGCCCTTGGTGCCGGCGTAGACGACGACGCCCGGCGCCGGCGTGTAGACCGGCGATTTGATCGGACCGCCGAAGTCGACGCCGTAATGCGCCGACCAGCGGTTGTTCACCGGATCGCGCCGTTTGCCGAAGGAACTGGTGATGTAATAGGTGTTCATCGGCGCCGACAGCGGCAGCCGCTGCATGACCGATTGAAGCGTCTGCCACTGGTCGAGATGGTTGTCGAGCTTGTTCAGCTTGTCCATCAACTGACCCCCCGGCGCGTCCGGCTTGATCGGAATGAACGGACCGCCCTGGCCTTCAGGGATCTTGGATTCGGAAGACGCCAGCAGACGTCCGGCGTCGATGCCGGCGATCTCGACCACTTTCTCGAGCGACTCGATGTAGGCCATCGTCCGTTCGGTCATCTTCTCGACGGCCGTGTCCTGCGCTTCCTGGAGGCTCAGCAACTGCCGCTCCAGCACGGTCACTTGCGAGCCGAGCTGCTGGTTGCGGATGCGCGCCACGTCGCGTTCGCGGACCACGCTCTCGAGATCGGTCTCGACGCTCTGAAGATCGTCGCGGAGCGAGTAGTTCTTGGAACTGAGCGCCCGCATCTCGTCCTCGAGCATGGCCAGCTTGCCCTTGAGGTTCTCGCGGGCCAAGGCGACGCTTTCGCGTTCGGATTCGGTGTGGCGCAGGCGCTTCTCGACGGTGGACAGGCTGCGCTGCAACGTCGCGTTGCGCTCGACCAGGCCCAGCATGAGATTGTGGTTGTCTTCAAGCTCGCGCGTCAGTTCGGCGAAGCGGTTCTGGTAGGCGGCGACGTCGCGCAGCAATTCGTCGTAGGCGCGCCGCGCGTCGGAGATTTGCGATTCCTTGGCGACGACGACCTGCTCGTGATTTACGTAGCTGACGGTCGCGTAGCACACCCACGCCGAGAAGGCGGCAGCGGAAAAGGCCAGCGAAAGCTGGCTCCATTGCGGCAGGCGATAGAACTGAATACGGCCCTTGGTTCTGAGATGGATTTGGCGTTCCGGAAAGGCCCGGTCCAGAAAACGCCGGAAGCGCGTTGGGAGGGATTGGTCCTCACCCCACTCGTGCATGTCGTTTCCCCTTCGCCGCTCCCCAAGGCGCCGTCAGGCGCCGGTCCCTGTTTTCGCGACCGGCAACCCCATCCGCCGGTCCGAGTTATTGCTTTTGGGCGATCCGATTTTTTGCGGCCCGTAATCGCCGAGGAAAACGTACCACAAGTCCGTTCCGGTGCAACAGCATATTGCCGCATTTCCGCCAAAATTGGGCTTGGAATCACAGGGGTTTCGCACGATTGCCGTCGACATCCGGTCCGGTCCGGCGTACCCAGGCTGTCGGAACGGCGATGGCGGCCGGTCCGTTGAGCGGAAAGGCTGCGATGGCCCCCCGTCCCCCCCTCGGCGATCCGCGGATTCTCCTGGCGACCTGGTTCGGCAGCGGCTACCTGCCGCGCGTTCCCGGCACCTGGGGTTCGGCGGCGGCCCTGCCGTTCGCTTGGGTCATCGCCGCCTGGGGCGGACCGTCGGCCCTCGCCGCCGCCGCCGTCCTAACGTTCGCGGTCGGCATCTGGTGCGCCGGCGCCTATATCGCCCGGTCCGGCGTCCTCGATCCCGGGCCGGTGGTGATCGACGAGGTGGCCGGCCAGTGGCTGACCCTCCTGCCCGCCGCCGCGGCCCTGGAAATCTGGCACGTCGCGGCGGGATTCGCCCTCTTCCGGCTGTTCGACATCTGGAAGCCGTGGCCGGTCTCCTGGGCCGACCGGGAAATCAAGGGCGGCCTCGGCGTGATGCTCGACGACGTGATCGCGGGTATCATGGCGGCGGCCGTTCTGTACGGCCTGATGCGGATCGCGGCGGGACTGTAGGGGCGGACATGGAAGCGGAACTGATCGAGAGCGCGCGTGAAGTCCTGGACGCCTGCCGGGCCAAGGGCTGGACCGTGGCGACGGCGGAATCCTGCACCGGCGGCATGGTGGCGGCGGCGCTGACGGAAATCGCCGGCTCGTCGGACGTGGTCGACCGGGGCTTCGTCACCTACTCCAACGGCGCCAAGTTCGAACTGCTCGGCGTTCCCATGGTCCTGTTCGAGACCTTCGGCGCGGTCTCCGAGGAAGTCGCCCGCGCCATGGCGGAAGGGGCGCGCCGCAACGCCGGCGTCGATCTCGCTTGCGGCATCACCGGCGTCGCCGGCCCGGGCGGAGGCAGCGCCGAGAAGCCGGTCGGCCTCGTGCACATCGCGGTGGCGTCGGCCGATCGGACCCTGCACGGGCGGCACGTCTTTCCGGGCGACCGGCACGCCGTGCGTCTCGCCGCCGCCCTCGAGGCGCTCGCCATGCTGCGGGCGCTGGCGGGGTAGACGACTCCCCCCTCGTCACCCCGGGCGCGTCCCGGGGTCCTCGCTCAAGCACCTGCCGTCGTGCGG
>JAYOFL010000068.1:0-16102 GCA_038117205.1 Rhodospirillales bacterium
GGCGCGATCAGCCGGCGCGGCCCACCGGAGGACGGATCCGGCGGCAACGGCGGCGCGTCGGCGACGCCGCGCGGTGCGCTGCCGACGGCGACCGAGGACGCTTCCGGCACCGGCTTTTTCAACACCTGATCGACGTCGAGCGGCTTCTCGGCCTCGGGCAGCAAGCGTTCCATGCGCGGCTGGCCGGCGCTGCCGTCCACCACGCCGTAGACAAGCCGGCCCTGGTTCGGCACCTGCATGCCGCCGGGATTTTCCGGGCGCACCTTGATGGGCGCGGGATTGGCGGCGATGGTCGGAATGGCCCCGTCGCCGCCACCGGTGACGTGCATGATCGCGTCGCCGAAGAAAATCCATATGCCGCCGAGGCCGGCCGTGATGGCGACCAGCGCGCCCAGCACCTTGAGCGTGGTGCGGTTCTTGCGCACGGGCTGCATGTCGGCTTCGACCGCGCTCGGTCGAAGCGCGTCGTCCGCGCTGAGCTTGATGTCCGGTTTCAACGCCAAGGCCAAGAAATCCTCAAGTAGGAGCCGCCGCGGCGGGCGGCGGTGCGAATCGCCCTATTATACCGGATCGGGCCGTGCAATTCAGGTCGGATGCCGGTCGGCGGCGTCAGGACGTCCGGGATTGCAGATCGAACAGCCGGCGGTGCTCGTCGAGCGCCAGCCGGTCCGTCATGTCGGCGATGTAGTCGCAGACGAGTTCCGCCGTTTCACGGGTTCCCGGCCCGCCGGCCTTGACCCGCCATTCGGTCGGCAGGCAGCCCGGCTCCTCCAACAGCAGTTGGAACAGGTCCCGCACAACGCGCCGCGCCTTGCTGGTCATGCGGTTGAGCCGGTAGTGCCGGTACATGTGCTCGAACAGGAACTTCTTGAGCGCCCGGTCGTTGGCCCGCATCTCTTCCGAGAACGACGCCACCGGGCGGTCGAGGCCGCGGATGTCGTCCGGCGTCTTCGGCTTGGCGTCGTCGATGCGGCGCTGCGTTTCCGAAAGCAGGTCGTCGACCATGACACCGATCAGGCTCCGGACCGCCTCGTGGATGGTGCGGGATTCGTCCAGGTCCGGATAGGTCTTCCGCACCTCGTGGAACACCGGGCCGACCAGCGGCACGTCCATCAGATCCGCGATGCTGAAGAGCCCGGCCCGCAGGCCGTCGTCGATGTCGTGGTTGTTGTAGGCGATGTCGTCGGAAACGGCGGCGATCTGCGCCTCGGCGCTGGCGTAGGTGGCGAGCTCGAGGTCGTGGATTTTCGCGTACTCGACGAAACCGCGCGGCAGCAGCGACACGTCGCCGCCCGGCTCCAGCAGCGGGCCGTTGTGCTTCACCACGCCCTCCAGGGTCTCCCACGTCAGATTAAGGCCGTCGAACCTGGCGTAGCGCGCTTCCAGCTTGGTGACGACGCGGAGCGACTGGGCGTTGTGATCGAAGCCGCCGAAGGGCGCCATCATCTCCTTCAGGGCGTCCTCGCCGGCATGGCCGAACGGCGGATGGCCGAGGTCGTGCGCCAGCGCTAGCGTCTCGCCCAAGTCCTCGTTGAGGCCGAGGCAGCGGCAGACGGAGCGCGCGATCTGCGAGACTTCCAAGGAGTGCGTCAGGCGCGTCCGGAAGAAATCGCCCTCGTGATTGACGAACACCTGCGTCTTGTATTCGAGCCGGCGGAAGGCGGCGGAATGGATGATGCGGTCCCGGTCGCGCTGAAATGCGCCACGGGTGCGGCTTTCCGCCTCCGGGTGCAGGCGGCCCCGGCTCTGGTCGGAGCGACAGGCATACGGCTTGAAGGGCGGCCGTTCGACGCTGACGCCGGACGTCTTGGATTCGACTGTCATGGCTGGAACCTAGGCGATCATCGCGGCCGGAGCAACGGCCCCTACTTTGCAAATCATCGCCGAGAGGCTATCAACCGGGACACGTGAAAACCGGGCGGGAGCAGACCCATGATCACCATCCAGAGACTGAGCCTCGCGGACGCCAAGGCGATGATCGCGGGCGCCCGGGCCAAGGCCGAGCAACTCGGCATCGCCATGTGCATTTCCGTCGTCGACGAGTCCGGCCACCTGTTGGCCTTCGAGCGGATGGACGGCGGCAAGCCGCTCAGCGTGCGGCTTTCCGACGACAAGGCGCACACGGCGGCGATTTCCCGCAAGGGCACGCACGAATACAACGCGGATTGCATTCCCGGGCAGTTGCTGTTCGGCATCCATACCTCGGCCGGCGGCCGGTTCTCGACCGTCGGCGGCGGACTGCCGGTCGTCGTGGACGGGGCCGTGGTCGGCGCCATCGGGCTCTCCGGCGGCCGTCCGGAACAGGACATGGCGTGCGCCGAGGCCGGTATCGCGGCCCTCAAGCTGCCGTGACGCGAAGCGCGGCTGCAATTGACTTGGCGGCCGGCTATACTACATATCTCTGAAGGAGAGCCCTTCCCCCATGCGGAATTGGAGCGGATCATGCCAGACGGCACGAGCACCGGCGGAAAACTGATCATCACGGACGGCGCGGCGACGCGCATCCAGAAGCTTCGCGAAATCGAGGGCAACCCGGCCCTGATGCTCCGCATCACGGTTTCGGGCGGCGGCTGCGCCGGCTTCCAATACGCCTTCGACCTGGACGCCGATGTTACCGACGAGGACGTGATGTTCGAGCACAACGGTGTCAAGGTCGTCACCGACGAGGTGTCGCTCGGCTTCCTCGACGGCGCCACCGTCGACTTCAAGAACGAACTCGGCGGCGCCTATTTCGCCGTCGGCAACCCGAACGCGACGTCCAGCTGCGGCTGCGGCACGTCGTTCTCCGTCTGATCCCGAACCCCGTTCCCGCATGACGTGGACACCCGGCGGTCGCGTGCTACAAAGCACGCGGAGGCCCGCATGACCGTCGTCGCTACCTGGAACGTCAATTCGATCAAGGCCCGCCTGCCGCGCGTCACCGAGTGGCTGGAGGCCTTCAAGCCCGACGTGGTCCTGTTGCAGGAACTGAAGACCGAGGACGAGGGCTTTCCCCGCCTCGAGATCGAGGCGCTCGGCTACAAGGTCGAGACCGTCGGCCAGAAGACCTACAACGGCGTCGCCATCCTGTCGCGCCAGCCGATCGAGGTCACGGCGCGGCGGCTCCCCGGCGAGCCGGAGGACGAACAGGCCCGCTATCTCGAAGGGATCACCTGCGGCGTCCGCGTCGCGTCGATCTACCTGCCGAACGGCAATCCGACCCGCGACGAGGACGGCAAGGACCACGAGAAATATCTCTACAAATTGCGTTGGATGGACCGGCTGGTGGCGCACGCGAAAAGCCTGCTGGACGGCGGCGACGCCTTCGTACTCGGCGGCGACTACAACATCTGCCCGACCGACGACGACGTCTACGACGCGGCCGCCTTCGCCGACGACGCGCTCTGCCGGCCGGAAAGCCGCAAGCGCTTCCGCACCCTCCTGAACCTCGGGCTGACGGAGGCGTTCCGCGCCCTCAACTCGACGCCGCACGCCTATAGCTATTGGGATTACCAACGCGGCGCCTGGCAGAAGGACAACGGGCTCCGCATAGACCACCTGTTGCTGTCGCCGCAGGCGGCCGACCGGCTGGTCAAGGTCGGCATCGACAAGACGCCGCGCGGCAAGGAAAAGGCGTCCGACCACACGCCGGTGTGGTGCGAGTTGAGCTGACCGACTTTGCGGATATACGCCAACCCGTCGCCCCGGACTTGCCTGCCCCGGACTCGATCCGGGGTTCCGGGGCCCATGTTCGCACGGCGGACGTGAGCAATGACGTATTCCAGGGCGCCCTGGAATAACGGCACCCCAAAGAGACTTCGGAGGGAACATGGACCCCGGATCAAGTCCGGGGTGACGACTGGATAAAATTCAGCTCGTCAGCTTGGCGCCGACCTGGCGGATGCCGCTGACGAGCGCCTGACCGGCCTTGCCGCCGTCGCCGCGCATGCGGTTCTGGATCACCAGCTTCATGGCCTCGACGTGCACCCGCACCGCCTCGACCTCGGAGTTGCCGATTTTCTCGACCCGCTCCAGCAGCCGGCACAGTTCGTTGCCGACGATGGTCATGAGGTCGAAACCGAAGCTGCCGCCCTGTCCCTTGATGTCGTGCGCGACCTGGAACACGGCGTCAGCTTCCGCCTTGCGATCACCCGTGGCTGCCTTCAGCTTCTGGAACGCCTCGTCGAGTTTCTTGAGGTCGTCCTGAACCCAGTCCAGGTAATTGTCCGTCATGCCGGCGATGGCCGCTTCGGCGCGCTCGAGCGTCGCCATGTCGACGGCGCCCGGTCCACCCTCGCGAACCTTCGACTTCAGCGTGTTCGGCGGGTTGATGATTTCGAGCTCGTTGTCGGCCATTCGGGCGGCACCTGTGCGTTATTCGAAAACCAGGACAAGTGTCGGACAATACCAACCGTTCTGCGTCCGTACAACTGAAAGCCGTCAGATCAGCCCCAGGTCCTTCAGCTCGCCGGCCAGGGATTCCGGGAGATCGGCGACCCCGGCCCCCAATTCGCGGGCGTCCCTGGGGGCGTCCGCCGGTTCCAGGTAACGCCAGCCCTGAAAGGCGCGGAATTGCCGCCGTTCCGTCTCGATCCGCTTGTTTTCCAGCACGATGCCGCAGGCCGGCTTGCCTTCCTGATCCACCACCTCGCGAAGCTCCTGGATTCGCTGCCGGACCCGGATCACCCCCTTGATGACCCAATAGAGCGAACCGCCGTCCAACACCTCCTCGGCGCGTTTCGGCGTGAAGCGCGTCACGTGAATGAGTTCCGGCTTTTCGCCCGCCTTGCGCTTTCGCGCCAGGCGTTCCTTGTGCACCTTGGCGAGGTGCGCCACATCCTCGATGCCGACGCAGAGCTTGATCAGATGAACCGTCATGCCGCGCCACGTCCGGCGCGCGCGCGGGCCACCTTGGACGCCGGCGGCCTGCCGAGCGCATCGGAAATGAAGGCGCTGGCACCGAGCAGCGCCGTCATGTCGACACCGGTCTCGATGCCGAGCCCGTTCAGCATGTAGAGCACGTCCTCGGTGGCGACGTTACCGGACGCCCCCTTGGCATACGGGCAGCCGCCGAGCCCGGCGACCGACGTATCGACGACGGCGACGCCCATCTCCATGACGGCGAGCAGATTGGCGAGCGCCTGCCCGTAGGTGTCGTGAAAGTGCGCCGCCAGCTTATCGACCGGAACATGCGTCGATACGGCCTCGATCATCCGTTGCGCCTTCAGGGGGGTGCCGACGCCGATGGTGTCGCCCAGCGACACCTCGTAGCAGCCCATGTCGAACAGCGCCCGCGATACATGTGCGACGGCATCGGGCGCCACCTCGCCTTCGTAGGGACAGCCGAGCACGCAGGAGACATAACCGCGCACGCGCACGCCGTCGGCGCGCGCCGCCTCGACGACGGGGCGGAACCGATCGAGGCTCTCGGCGATGGAGCAGTTGATGTTGCGTTCCGAGAACCGCTCCGACGCGGCGGCGAAGATGGCGACCTCGTCGCACCGGGCGGCGCGCGCGCCTTCGTAGCCCTTCATGTTGGGCGTCAGCACCGGATAGGCGGTTCCCGGCAACCGTTCGATGCCGGCCATGACGTCGGACGTGTCGGCCATCTGCGGCACCCACTTCGGCGACACGAAACTGCCCGCCTCGACCGCCGGCAGTCCGGCGTGGGACAGCTTGTCGATGAGCGCGATCTTGGTTTCGAGCGGGACCGTGCCGGGCTCGTTCTGCAGTCCGTCGCGCGGACCCACTTCGACGATCTTGACGCTCTTCGGCAGGTGCATTGCTCAGCCCGCCTCGAAGGAGACGAGGGTCGTGCCTTCCTCGACCTGATCGCCGACGGCGGGCCGGATCTCGACGACGTGTCCTTCCGCCGGCGCGGCGATGGTGTGTTCCATCTTCATGGCTTCCAGGATCAGCAGCGGCTGACCGCGCTTCACCTTGTCGCCCGACTTGACGAACACGGCGGTGACGCGGCCGGGCATCGGTGCCGTCAGCCCGCCGCCGCTGCCGTCGCCGTCGTCCGTTTCCGCCGCCGGGTCGATGAGATCGAGCTTGAGGCGGCCGTCCGGCGTGAAGACCGTGACGTTGCCGCCCAGCAGCACGGCGTGAACGGGCCGGCGGCGGCCGTCGATCAGCACGCCGGTTCCGTCGGTCCGGGACACGTCGCAACCGCCGTCGCCGATGTCGGCCCGCCAGCCGCCGCCAGCCTTGGCATGCATGTGCACGACGCGGTCGCCGTCACCGGCCGGGTCGTGGAACTTGACCTCCTGATAGCCGGCGCCGTTGAGCCGCCAGCCGTCCGTGTGGAACCACGGCGAGAAGCGGTCGCCGGAACGCGCCGCCCGTCCGCAGGCGGCCCGGCCCCTGGCCTCGACGACGGCGAGCGCCGCGGCAGCCAATGTCTCGTCGTCGGCCGGGCGGAGCCTGCGCCAGCCGCCCTTCGGCGCCTTGACCCTGTCGAGCCAGCCGGTGTCGACGCCACCCTTGCGGAACGGTCCGCCGTCGAGCACGCCGAGCAGCAGATCGAGATTGGTCTCCAACCCCACCACCTGCGTCGCCTTCAGCGCGTCCGACAGCCGGTCGCAGGCTTCCGCCCGGTCGGCGCCGCGCACGATGATCTTGGCGATCATCGGATCGTAGTGAACGCCGACGGCGTCGCCCTGGCGGACGCCGGTGTCGATGCGCACGCCCGGTCCTTCCGGGAACACGAGATGGCGGAGCGTGCCGGTCTGCGGCAGGAAACCCTTGTCCGGGTCTTCCGCGTACAGCCGCACCTCGATGGCGTGGCCGTCGATGGAAAGCTCGTCCTGGCGCATCGGTAGCGGCTCGCCCGACGCGACGCGCAACTGCCACTCGACGAGATCGGTGCCGGTGATCGCTTCCGTCACCGGGTGTTCGACCTGCAGCCGCGTGTTCATTTCGATGAAGTAGAATTCCTTGCCGGCGAGCAGGAATTCGACCGTGCCGGCGCCGACGTAGCCGACGGCCTTCGCCGCCGCCACCGCCGCCTCGCCCATGCGGGCGCGGAGATCGGGCTTCATGCCGGGCGCCGGTGCTTCCTCAAAGACCTTCTGATGTCGCCGCTGCACCGAGCAGTCGCGCTCGAACAGATAAACGGCGCCGTCCAGCGTGTCGCAGAACACCTGCACCTCGACGTGCCGCGCCTTCGGCAGATACTTCTCCAGCATCAGGTGCGGATCGCCGAAGCTCGACTTCGCTTCGCGCTTGGCGCCCTCGACCGCCGCCGCCAGATCGGCGGCCTTGGAAACGACGCGCATGCCCTTGCCGCCGCCGCCGGCGGACGCCTTGACCAGCACCGGATAGCCGATCCTGTCGGCCGCCGCCTGCAGCGTCGCCATGTCCTGCTTGGCGCCGTGATAGCCCGGCACCAGCGGCACGCCGGCCTTCTGCATCAGCGCCTTGGCGGCGCTTTTGGAGCCCATGGCGCGGATCGCGTCGGCGGGCGGCCCGACGAAGACGAGCCCGGCCTCGGCGATGGCGTCGGCGAAGCCGGCGTTCTCGGACAGGAAGCCGTAACCCGGGTGGATCGCTTCCGCGCCCGTCGCCAGCGCGGCGGCGACGATGCGCTCCTTCACAAGATAGCTCTCGCCGGCCGGCGCGGCGCCGATGCGCACCGCCTCGTCGGCCAAGGTCACGTGCATGGCGTTGGCGTCGGCGTCGGAATGAACGGCGACCGTTCGCACGCCGAGGCGTTTCGCCGTCCGGATGACCCGGCAGGCGATCTCGCCACGGTTCGCGATCAGAAGGCTGCGGATCACGGCAATGTCAGTCCTTCACCCATTTCGGCTTGCGCTTCTCGAGGAAGGCGCCGACGCCTTCCTTGCCCTCGTCGGTGGCGCGGACGCGGGCGATATGGCCGGCGGTGTCGCGGACGATCTTCTCGTCCTGCGTGGCGGAACCGGAAATGTAGGCGACGAGGTTCTTCGCCTCGGTGAGCGCCTTCGGCCCGCCCTTCAGCAAGTCCTCGATGATCTGCGCACGGCGCTGGTCGAGCTTGTCGGGCTCGACGACGTCGTGCACGAGGCCGAGACGAAAGGCCTCTTCGGCGGAGAACCGCTCCGCCGTCAGCATGTAGCGCCGCGCCGCCCGCTCGCCCACGGCGGCGACGACGTAGGGGCCGATGACCGCCGGAATGAGGCCGAGCCGCACTTCCGACAAGCTGAACGTCGCGTTGGTCGAGGCGATGGCGATGTCGCAGGCGGCGACCAGACCGACGCCGCCGCCGTAGGCCGGGCCCTGCACGATGGCCACCGTCGGCTGACGCAGGCGGTGCAGGGTCGACATCATCTTGCCGAGGTTCTTGGCGTCTTCCAGATTGGCGGCACGGTCGTAGTCCGCCATCCGCTGCATCCAATTGAGATCGGCGCCGGCGGAAAAGCTCTTGCCGACGGCATCCAAGACGACGACGCGCACCACCGGGTCCGTTTCCAGCCCCTGCAACTCGCGTCTGAGACGCTCGATCAATTCCTCGTCGAATGCGTTGTGCACTTCCGGCCGGTTGAGCGTGATCGTCGCCACGCCCTTGCCGGATATCTGCGTCACGAGCGCAGCCCTGATGGTTGCCCTTGCCATCGTCTTAATCCCTCACCCCAAGCAGTTCTTCTTGTCGTCCTTCGGATAACCTAACTCACATGCGGAAGACGCCGAAGCGCGTCTTCTCGGCGGGCGCGTTGAAGGCCGCCGACAGGCCGAGCCCGAGCGCCATCCGCGTCTGGCGCGGGTCGATCACCCCATCGTCCCACAGACGCGCGCTGGCGTAGTACGGATGCCCTTGCCGTTCGTACTGGTCGAGGATCGGCTTCTTGAAGGCCTCTTCCTCACCCTTCGGCCAAGACTTGCCGCGCGCCTGAATACCGTCGCGGCGCACCGTCGCCAAAACGTTCGCCGCCTGCTCGCCGCCCATGACGGAAATCCGCGAGTTCGGCCACATCCACAGGAAGCGCGGTGCGTAGGCGCGGCCGCACATGGAGTAGTTGCCGGCGCCGAAGGAACCGCCGATGACGACGGTGAACTTCGGCACGTTGGCGCAGGCGACCGCCGTCACCATCTTGGCGCCATCCTTGGCGATGCCGCCGGCCTCGTACTTCCGGCCGACCATGAAGCCGGCAATGTTCTGCAGAAACACCAGCGGAATGCCGCGCTGCGCGCACAGTTCGATGAAGTGCGCGCCCTTCTGCGCCGATTCCGAAAACAGGATGCCGTTGTTGGCGATGATGCCGACCGGATATCCGAAGATGCGGGCGAAGCCGGTCACCAGCGTCTCGCCGTAGAGCCGCTTGAACTCGTCGAACTCGGACCCGTCGACGATCCGCGCGATCACCTCGCGGACGTCGAACGGCTTCCGGAGATCGACCGGCGCGATGCCGAGCAGTTCTTCCGCCGGATACAGCGGGTCGACGGGCTCGCGGAGATCAAGGGAAACCGACTTCCGCCGGTTGAGGTTCCTGACGCACTGGCGCGCCAGGTGCAGCGCGTGCTCGTCGTCCCGCGCCATGTGGTCGGTGACGCCGGACGTGCGCGAATGCACCTCGGCGCCGCCCAGGTCCTCCGCCGACACTTCCTCGCCGGTCGCCGCCTTCACCAGCGGCGGGCCGCCCAGGAAGATGGTCCCCTGGTTCTGCACGATGATGCTCTCGTCGCACATGGCCGGCACGTAGGCGCCGCCCGCCGTGCACGATCCCATGACGACGGCGATCTGCGGAATGCCGGCGCCGCTCATGCGCGCCTGATTGAAGAAGATGCGGCCGAAGTGTTCCTTGTCCGGAAACACCTCGTCCTGGCGCGGCAGGAAGGCGCCACCCGAGTCGACCAGATAGATGCACGGCAGGTTGTTCTCGGCGGCGATTTCCTGGGCGCGCAGATGCTTTTTCACCGTGATCGGATAATAGGTGCCGCCCTTCACCGTCGCGTCGTTGGCGACGATCATGCATTCGACGCCCTCGACCGGACCGATGCCGGTGACGATGCCGCCCGCCGGCACGTCGTCCTCGTAGAGCTGGAAGCCGGCGAGCTGCGACAGTTCCAAAAACGGCGCGCCCGGGTCGATCAGATGGCGGATTCGCTCGCGCGCCAGGAGCTTGCCGCGCGCCAGGTGCTTCTCCCTGGCCGCCTCGCCGCCGCCCAGCTTGATCGTCGAGACCACGCCTTCGAGCTCGTCGATCAGGCCGCGCACCGCCGCCGCGTTCGCCTTGAACGCCGGCGCGTCCTTGTCGACGGATGTTTTCAGGATCGCCATTCGAATGCCCGTTCCAAATTCAGTTCCGCTCAGTCCTTCGTCGGCTTCGGACCGATCGGGCCGCCGGCTTCCCGCCAGCCCTTGAGACCCTCTGCGAAGTGCACGACGTTGGTCATCCCCATGTCCTTCAGCGTCTTGGTGGCGAGCGCCGAGCGCCAAGCCGCCGCGCAATAAAGGACGTAGGTCTTGTCGTCCTCGCCGAACTTCGGCTTGAAGTACGGGCTATCGGGATCGAACCAGAATTCGAGCATCCCGCGCGGCGCGTGCAGCGCGCCCGGGATCATGCCGTCGCGCTCCAGTTCGCGCACGTCGCGGACGTCGACGAAGACGTACTTGTCGCTCCCGTGCGCGGCGATGGCGTCCTTCGTCGACAGCGTGTCGATGACGGCTTCCGCCTCAGCGACCAGGTCCTTGATGCCTTTCTTGAATTTCATGGCTTTGTCCCCTCTCACCAGCCGCCGGACTTGAGCCAGCGTTTGATCATCCACAATCGGTCGGCGCCCCAGAACGGCTCGCCGTCGACGATGACGAACGGCGAGCCGAACACGCCCTTGTCCACGGCGGCGGCGGTTTCGTCCTTGAGCCGCTGCTTGATGGCGTCGTCGGCGATCGCGGCGACCACCGCATCTTCCGGGAAACCCTGTCTCGCGGCAATGCCGCCGACGGTCTCTGGCGTCGAAATATCCTGGCCTTCGCCGAAAAAGGTTTCGAAGCAGTCCCAGGCGAACGCCTTGGCCTTGGTGCGGTCCCGGTCGTCGATCCAATAGAACGCCCGTGCGGCGGCGAGCGTCGCGATCGGGAACTTTTCCGGCATGGTCCACGGCAATTCCTGGAAGCGCGCGATGCGCGCCCAGTCGTGCCGGCAATAGTCGCCCTTGATCGGATAGCGGGTGAGCGGCTGGCCGCCGGTCGCCTGCATGGCGGCACCGAGCATGAACGGTTTCCAAGCCACGTCGCGGCCGAACCCGCCGCACAACTCGTCGATCTTATGCGCAGCGAAATACGCGTATGGCGAGGAAAAGTCGAAATAGAACTCCACGACGTCGGACATTCATCTGGTCCTATCTGAAAAGGATGGGGGTTGGGCGTGGGCGGTTTCGCGGAACCGCATTTCCCGATTCAACAAAGTTGAATCAATCGAATTACAATTTGTAACTATATTTTGGTTTATTGATCGGGCTTTCCATGTAGATATTTTTGCCGTGCTCCTACGGAAGTTTTCCGGTTCAATCGGTGACTGGAAATTGCTTTTATCGGTTCCGAACCTGCCGAACATAACGGCGGGTCGGTGGCTTCGATTCCGTCGGAGAGGGTTTATATGGGTGAATCCCCAGATTTTCTGCCCCGCGTTCTGGTCGTTACGCTCAATCCGCAGCATCGCGAGACGTTCGAAAAAATCCTCCGGCCCTACTTTCAGCTCGCCATCTTCCGCACCGTCGACGAAGCGATGGACGAGGCGGCGAAAAACCACGCCCAGGTTATCGTCATCGACCAGAACGGCCGGCGCGACCGAAACAGCGCCAGCTTTCTCGATCACGTCAGCCGCCTCAAGCAGCATTGCCCGGGCCTGATCGCCACCGTCGGCGCCGGCATCGAGTTCGATATCGACAAGGCGCATCTCCGGCTGCCGTCCCGCTTCCTCAACTGGCCGTTCAAGCCGAAGCAACTGCTCGACGCCGTCTCGCAGGTGATCGGCGAGAAGGCGGAGTTCACCTGGAAACTGATGCCGAAGGAAATCGGCAGGCCGCTGACCGTCACCGTCGAGGAATACCAGAGCATCTCCGACGCCATCGCCAACGGCTAGCCGATCAATTGCGGCGAGGCTTCCGAAAGCTGCAAGCCGCTCGTCGACGCCATCAAAAGCGGCAACCACCACGGTCTTCTGAAAGCGGTGCAGAGCCACCACAACTACACCTACGTCCATTCGATGCGCGTCGCGACGCTGCTGACGCTGTTCGCGCACGGACTCGGCATGAAGGGCGACGACCTGCTGATCATCTCGACGGGCGGACTTCTGCACGACGTCGGTAAACTGGTGACGCCGGAGCAAATTCTCGACAAGCCCGGCAAGCTGACCGATGAGGAGTGGCCGACCATGCGCGATCATGTAACCAAGTCCTCGATCCTGCTGGGCGAGTCGTCTGACGTCACCAAGGGCGCGCTGATCATCGCCGGACAACACCACGAAAAACTGGACGGCACCGGCTATCCGAAGGGACTGAAGGGCGCGGAACTCAACGAACTGGCCCGCATGTCGGTGATCGTCGACATCTTCGGCGCCCTGACGGACCAGCGGTCCTACAAGCCGGCGTTCCCGACGGACAAGGCGTTCGGCATCCTGTAAAGCATGACGACGCAGATCGACCAGAAGCTTCTCAAGGTGTTCCGCGCCATCTTCGAGCCGGGCGACAGCAAGCTGGCTCAGAGCGCCAAGGTGCTTGCGGCGCGACACGCTAGCTGACCGGCGCTTGCGGGACACCACGTTCCGCATCAGTCCGCGGCCACGGCGCGGGAAATGACGAGCCGCTGCACGTCGCTGGTGCCTTCGTAAATCTGGCAGACGCGGACATCGCGGAAGATACGCTCGACCGGAAAATCCTCGACATAGCCGTAGCCGCCGAGCGTCTGGATCGCCGCCGAGCAGACGCGCTCCGCCATTTCCGATGCGAACAGCTTGGCCATGGAGGCTTCCTTGAGGCACGGCTGGCCGGCTTCGCGAAGCCTTGCCGCGTTCAGATACATGAGCCGGGCCGCCTCGATCTCGGTCGCCATGTCGGCGAGGCGGAACGCCACCGCCTGATGCTCGACGATCGGCTTGCCGAAACTGGTGCGCTCGCGAGCGTAGGCGGTGGCCGCCTCGAACGCGGCGCGCGCCATGCCGACCGACTGCGCGGCGATGCCGATGCGCCCGCCCTCCAAGTTCGAGAGCGCGATGCGGTAGCCCTGCCCCTCCTCGCCGAGCATCAATTCGGGCTCGATGCG
Organism: Rhodospirillales bacterium; assembly: GCA_038117205.1. Classification (GTDB taxonomy): domain Bacteria; phylum Pseudomonadota; class Alphaproteobacteria; order Rhodospirillales; family Casp-alpha2; genus JAQBZY01. The sequence goes on from JAYOFL010000068.1 coordinate 13,220, forward strand.
GCAGTCGTTGAAGGTGATCTGCGCCGTGTCGGAGCAACGCTGCCCCATCTTCTTCTCGATCCCCGTCACTTCGTAGCCGGGCGTGTCCGTCGGCACGACGAAGGCGGTGATGCCCTTCTTGCCTGCGGCGGGATCGGTGACGGCGAAAACGACGGCGATGCCGCCGTTGCGCCCCGACGTGATGAACTGTTTGGTGCCGTTGAGTACGAAATGATTGCCGTCCCTGACGGCGCGGGTCTTGATGGCGGCGGCGTCGGATCCCGCCTGCGGTTCGGTGAGCGCGAAGGCGACGAGCATCTCGCCGCGCGATAGCCGCTTGAGGAACCGTTCCTTGAGCGCGTCCGACCCGAAGTCGGCGATGGGCTTCTGGCCGACGCCGTTGTGCACGCTCATGATCGTCGAGACCGCGCCGTCGCCGGCGGCGATTTCCTCCAACGCCAGCGCGTGCGCCACCATGCCGGTCTCGGACCCGCCCCATTCGGCCGGTGTCAGCATGCCGAGGAAACCGAGTTCGCCCATCTCGCGCAGTTCCGCGGCCGGGAATTCCGACGTCCGGTCGCGTTCCGCCGCGCCGGGCCGCAACCGCTCGGTCGCGAAGGCCCGCGCGGTATCGCGGATCATGACTTGTTCGTCGCTCAGCAGCACGGCCCGTTTCCTCCACCTCCCATCCTTCGAGACGCCGGCTGCGCCGGCTCCTCAGGATGAGGTTTGAAATAAATGTCCTTACCCTGAGGAGCGAGCAATGCGAGCGTCTCGAAGGGCGAGGACATTTGACCGCTCACCAGGGCAGCGGCTTGCCGTCGTAATTCAAGTACGCGCCGTTGTCGGCGGCGCTCAGGTTGCCGATCACCCGGCGCATGTTGGAAACGCTCTCCTCGACCGACAGCGTCGCCTGCGGACCGCCCATGTCGGTGCGCACCCAACCCGGATGGAACATCACGACGGTCGCGCCCTCGGGTCCGACCTCCTGCGCGTAACAGGCCATCACCATGTTCAGCGCCGCCTTCGACGAGCGGTAGATGTACTCGCTCGGCCCGGAACCGTTGGCTATGGAGCCCATGATCGACGAGATGTTGACGATGACCTTGCGCTCGCTCGCCAGCACATTCGGCAGAAGGGCGCGCGAGACGAACAGCGGCGACATGGCGTTGGTCAGGAATACCGGCGCCCAGTCGGCAGCGCTGGCGTCCGCCGACGTCACCGGCTTCGGGCCGTAAACACCGGCGTTGTTGATCAAGACGTCGACCGGCGTTCCCTTGATGTCCGCCGCGAACCGCTTGACCGAACGGTCGTCGTCGACATGCAGGCTGTAGACGGCGACGTCGCCGGCGATCTTGCCGAGCTCGCCGACGCCGACGGGATTGCGGCAGGTGGCGATGACCTTCCAGCCGTCCTTGGCATATTCCTTCGCGAATTCCAGGCCGATGCCCCGGTTGGCGCCGGTGATCAATACGGTCGGCATATCGTTCTCCTCTCCCAGATCGCCTCATCCTTCGAGACGACCCATCGGGCCTCCTCAGGATGAGGAAGTTTTAGAACCTCGTCCTGAGGAGCCGACGCAGTCGGCGTCTCGAAGGGCGAGGTTTGACATTTATGTGCGGCGTTTCGCCGTCACCTCGATCTCGACCTTCATGCGCGGGTCCACGAGGCCGGCGACGATGGCCGTCGCCGCCGGGCGGATTTCGCCGAACGTCTCGCCGAGCACCGGAACCATCTCCGGCCAATATGCCACGTCCGTCATGATGTAATGAACGCGCACGACGTCGGCCAAGGTCGCGTCCGCCTGCTTCAGCGCCGCCGTGATATTACGAAGCGTCTGGCGTGTCTGCTCGGCGACGTCCTCGGAAATCGTGCCGGCAGCATAGTCGAAACCGGTGGTGCCGGAGACGAACACCCAATCGCCGTCGACGACGGCGCGGGAATAACCGATGGTCTTTTCGAACTCGGAGCCGGAAGAAATCAGTCTGCGTTCGCTCACTTCAGGCGCTCCACCGCTACGGCCGTCGCCTCGCCGCCGCCGATGCAGAGCGACGCGACGCCTTTGTTGAGATCGTATTTCTTGAGGGCGTTCAGCAACGTGACGATGATCCTGGCCCCGGACGCACCGACCGGATGGCCGAGCGCACAGGCGCCGCCGTGCACGTTGACCTTGTCGTGCGGCAGGTCGAGATCGCGCATGGCCGCCATGGTGACGACGGCAAAGGCCTCATTGATCTCGTAGAGATCGACGTCGGCCTTGTCCCATCCGGCCTTGCCGAGAACCTTCTCGATGGAGCCGATGGGTGCGGTCGTGAACCAGGCCGGCGGATTGCAGTGCGTCGAATGCGCGTGAATGACGGCGATTGGGGTAAGCCCCCGCTTCTCCGCCTCCGAGCGCTTCATCAGCACCAGCGCCGCCGCGCCGTCCGAGATCGAACTGGAATTGGCCGGCGTCACCGTACCGTCCTTGCGGAAGGCCGGCTTCAGGTTCGGGATCTTCGAAATGTCGGCGTTGAACGGCTGTTCATCGTGCTCGATCGTCGTGTCGCCCTTCCGACCCTTCACCGTGACGGGTACGATTTCCGGCTTGAAGGTGCCGTCCTCGACCGCCTTCTTGGCGCGGTTCAGGCTTTCGATGGCGAAGGCGTCCTGCTGCTCGCGGGTGAATTGATAATGTTCCGCAGTATCCTCGGCGAAGGCGCCCATGAGCTTGCCTTCCTCGTAGGCGTCCTCCAACCCGTCGATGAACATGTGGTCCTTCACCGTGTTGTGGCCGAGGCGGTAGCCGCTCCGCGCCTTCGGCAGGATGTAGGGCGCGTTGGTCATGCTCTCCATGCCGCCCGCCACCATCACGTCGTGCGAGCCGGCGAGGATGTTGTCGTGCGCCAGCATGGTCGCCTTCAT
>JAYOFL010000069.1:0-15857 GCA_038117205.1 Rhodospirillales bacterium
CCATGGCGCGGATCAGCCGTTGCCCGTCCGCCGCCGGCAGGCGCGGCGCCGCCGCCGGATCGACGCGCGCAAGCTCGTCGCGGAACGCCTCGCCGCCGATCTCGTCGAAGCGGTGCCGGAGGTCGTCGACAATTTCGTCCGGCACCTTCGGCACCGGGGCGAGGCCCTGCGTCAGCGCCTTGAGATAGAGCCCGGTGCCGCCGCTCACCACCGGCAGCATGCCCCGCTGCCTGATCTCGGCGACGGCGTCGGCCGCCATGCGCAGCCACGCGCCGGCGGAGCAGCGGTCCGTCGCCGGCAGGACGCCGAATAGGTAATGCGGCGCGCGCGACATTTCCGCCGCCGTCGGCCGGGCCGAAAGAATGTCGAGATCCCGGTAGACCTGCATGCTGTCGGCGTTGACGACGGCGCCGCCGAAGGTTTCGGCGGCGTCGAGCGACAGGCCGGTTTTGCCGCTTGCGGTCGGGCCGGCGATGATGACAATCGGCGACGCGTCGGCCGCCGGGCCGGGCGTTGGCGTCATCCGGCCGGAGAGAGACGACCCCATGCACTCAGTCCTTACCTTGGTCGCGCCCGCGACCGCACCGCTATCCGACGGCATTGTGAGCGAGGCGCGGGATGCGCTCAATGCCTTGGGCGCCGAAACCGCCCGGCCGGACTGGCTTGCGCCCGGCGTCGCCTGCGACATCGGCTTCGAGGACATTTCGCCGGACCAAGCGGAGGCCGCCGTCCGCGGCCGCCTGGGCGAGAAGCCGGTCGACGTCTTCGCGCAGGCCGCCGAGGGCCGGCGCAAGGCGCTCCTGCTGGCCGACATGGATTCCACCATGGTCACGAGCGAGACCCTGGACGATCTCGCCGCCCACGTCGGCCTCAAGGACAAGATCGCCGCCATCACGGCGCGCGCCATGAACGGCGAGCTGGATTTCGCCGCCGCGCTCCGCGAGCGCGTCGCCATGCTGAAAGGCCTGCCGAAGTCGGCGCTGGAACAGACGTGGCAAGCGATCGAGATGTCGCCGGGCGCCGTCGCCACCGTCCGCACCATGGCCGCCAACGGCACGCACTGCATGCTGATTTCCGGCGGTTTTCGTTATTTCACCGAGCGCGCCCGCGAAATCGCCGGCTTCCACGAGGACATGAGCAACGAGTTCGTCTACGAGGGCGACGCACTGGCCGGCGCGGTGATCGAGCCGATCCTGACCAAGGACGTGAAGCTGAAGACGCTGATCGAAAAGGCGGCGGCGCGGGGACTGCCGCTGACGGCGACGCTGACGGTCGGCGACGGCGCCAACGACGTGCCGATGCTGAAGGCCGCCGGCCTGGGCGTCGCCTATCGCGGCAAGCCGAGCGTCCGGGCCGAAGCCCCGGCGCGGCTGGACCACGCCGACCTGACGGCACTTCTTTATGCGCAAGGTTACCGGGCGGACGAGATCGTCGGTGCCTGACTCTCGTCATTCCGGACGCCCGTAAGGCGTTCCGGAATCCACTGTTCGAAAAGTGGACCCCGGAACCAGTCCGGGGTGACGGCGGTACGATTTATCCCTTGTCGATACGGATGGCGACGAAGCGGACGCCCTGTTCGCCCTCGATGCGGAGCAGCACCGACTTCCGGCCCTGCGCGCGTGCCTCCTCGACCTTGCGCGAGACGTCGCCAGGTTCGACAATGTCCGACTGGCTGACCTGGATGATCCGGTCGCCGGGCCGCAAGCCCTTCTCCGCCGCCGGCCCGTCGCCGTCGACGTCGGTGACGATGACGCCCTTGGCCTTGCCGTCGAGACCGAACTTGTCGCGCAGCTTGTCGTCGATCTTGGCGACCTTGATGCCGAGGGCTTCGACCGTCCGATTGCTGCCCGGCCCCTTGTCGGCGGGCGCGGAGGCGACCTTCTTTTCCTCTTCCTTCAGCTCGCCGACCTTGACCTTGAGGGTCTTCTTCTTGCCGTCGCGCCAGATGACGACATCGACGACCTGATCGGGTTCAGTGTCGGCGACGATACGCGGCAGGCGGCGCATCTCGTCGACGTCGCGGCCGTTGAACTGCAGCACCACGTCACCGGACTGGAGATTGCCGGATTCCGCCGGACCGCCCTTGACGACGCTCGCCACCATGGCGCCGGCCGCCTTGCCGAGGCCGAGGCTTTCCGCGATCTCGTCGGTGACGGTCTGGATGTGCACGCCGAGCCATCCGCGCTTCACCTGACCATGCTTGATCAACTGATTGATGACGGACGACGCCACGTTCGACGGAATGGCGAAGCCGATGCCGACGCTGCCGCCGGTCGGGGAGAAGATCGCCGTGTTGATGCCGATGACCTCGCCGTCCAGGTTGAACATCGGACCGCCGGAGTTGCCGCGGTTGATCGAGGCGTCGGTCTGCAGGAAGTCGTCGTAGGGGCCGGCGTTGATGTCGCGACCGCGCGCCGACAGGATGCCCGCCGTGACGGTGCCACCGAGGCCGAACGGGTTGCCGATCGCGATGACCCAGTCGCCGACCTCCATCTTGTCGGAATTGCCGAACTTGGTTTCCGGCAGCTTGCGGTCGGTCTTGACCTTGAGGACCGCGAGGTCGGTCTTCGGGTCGCGCCCGACGAGTTCCGCCTTGATGCGGGTGTCGTCGTGCAAGATGACCGTGATCTCGTCGGCGTCCTGGATGACGTGGTTGTTGGTGACGATATAGCCGCCGGTGGTGTCGATGATGAAGCCGGACCCCAGCGACGTCGCCTTGCGAGAACGCTGCTGCGGGTGGTTCTTGTCGAAGAACTCCTTGAAGAAATCCTCGAACGGCGAGCCGGGCGGAAGCTGCGGCATCTCGGGCGTCGAGCGCCCCTCGACGGTCTGCGTCGTCGAGATGTTGACGACGGTGGGTAGGAGCTTCTTGGCCAGGCCGGAAAACGTCTCCGGCGCCGTCTTCGCCCAACCGGCGGCCGGCAGCGCCAAGGTCATCGCCGCGGCGAGCGTCAACAGGCGCGCGCCCTTCAGAAAACCGTTCCGGGACGGAGCGGCGGCAGTGAAATTACTCATGGTCCTTCGACCCTCCGACAAATATCTCAAAGAACGACCGTGCGATCATGAGGTATGCACGAAATGTGGCCGAACAAGGGCCGACATACGGCATCCCGACAGCCTAGCCTCGCACCAACCATACCATGCCGACACCGACCACGGCGGCGCAAATTCCCGCCGTGCGGAGCGCCGTCGCCGGTTGCGACAGGACCTGCGCCATGAACCGCTTCATGGCGTCGGGGAACAGCGCGTAAATGGCGCCTTCGATGGCGATGGCGAGCCCGATCGCGGTCAGGAAATCGGTCATGCCGGACGCCGGCCTTCCGCCCCGAAACCGACCCTACTTCTTCAGGTCCTTGAAGAACCGGAAGAATTCCGAGTCCGGCGAAAGCACCATGGTCGTGCCGTCGCCGAGCGCGTAGCCGTAGGCTTCCATCGTCCGGTAGAAATCGAAGAACGCCGGGTCCTTGCCGAACGCCTCGGAGAGGATTTCGTTCCGCTTCGCGTCGCCTTCACCGCGCAGGATCTGCGACTGCCTGTTCGCTTCGGCGAGCAGGATGGTGCGGTCTCGATCGGCTTCGGCCTGGATCTTCAGCTTCTGCTCCTCGCCTTCGGCGCGGAGCTGGGCGGCCTGCGCGACACGGTCGGAGCGCATGCGGTTGAAGGCCGATTGCAGCGTCGCTTCCGGCAGGTCGGTGCGGCCGATACGGAGGTCGACCAGCTCGACGCCGAACTCCTTGGCCTGCACCTTCAGCAGTTCGGCGATCTTCGCCATCACCTCGACGCGCTTCGGCGTCAGCATGTCGGCGAGCGAGACCTTGGCGACCTCGGCGCGGACGGCGGCGTTCAGGATCGAGCCGAACGTCTGGCGGAAGTTGATTTCCGCCGTGGCACGCTTGCGGAACTCGAGCGGATCGAGAATGCGATAGCGCGCGAAGCTGTCGACGTTGATGCGCTTCTGATCGGCGAGCAGGACTTCCTGCACCGGCGGATCAAGATCGAGCATCCGGCGGTCGTAATAGGTGACGTCCTGGATGAACGGCATCTTGAACTTCAAGCCGGGTTCCCGCTCGACGCGGACCGGGCTGCCGAACTGCAGAACCAGCGCCTGCTGCGTCTGATGCACCGTGAACATGGAGCTGTATGCGCAGATCGCGACAGCCGCGAGGAGGATGACGACGACGACGGGTGTTGCCTTGTTCATCGGACCTGCCTCACTTCTTCTTGAGTTCGTTCAAGGGAAGATACGGAATGACGCCCTGCTGGCCGCCCGCCCCCTTGTCGATGATGATCTTCTCGGAGTTCTTGAGGACTTCCTGCATCCGCTCCAGGAACATGCGCCGCGTGGTCACGTCCTTGTTGGCGAGATACGTCTCGTAGACCGAGATGAACCGCTTCGCTTCACCATCCGCTTCCTTGATCAGCCGTTCGCGGTAGGCGTTGGCTTCCGCCAGCCGCTTCTCGGCTTCACCCTTGGCGCGCGGGATGATGTCGTTCTTGTAGGCGGTCGCCTCGTTGACGGAGCGTTCCTGGTCCTGCTTGGCGCGCTGCACGTCGTTGAAGGCGTCGATGACTTCCTGCGGCGGGTCGACCTTCTGCATCTGCACTTCGGCGATGAAGACGCCGGCGCCGTATTCGTCGAGGATCTGCTGCAGGAGCGTGCGGGCGCGCGTCTGCACTTCCTGGCGCTTGACCGTCAGCGCGTCTTCCAGCGACGTCTGGCCGATCACTTCACGCATGGCGCTTTCCGCCGCCACCTTGATGGTGCCCTGCGGGTCGCGCAGGTTGAACAGATAGTTCTCGGCTTCCTTGATGCGCCACTGCACGACGAAGTCGATGTCGATGACGTTCTGGTCGCCGGTCAGCATCAGGCTTTCCGTCAGCACGTCGCGGCCGCCGCCGCGCAGCCCCGCCGCCTGGCCCCGGAAGCCGATCTCGATGGTGTTGACCTTTTCCACGTCCGGCACGATCACCTCGCCGACCGGCGAGGGCAGCCAGTAGTTGAGGCCCGGATTGGTGCGCTTCACGAACTTGCCGAACAACAGCTCGACGCCGACCTGACCCGGCTGCACGCGGTAGAAGCCGCTGCCGAGCCAAAGCGCGAGACCGGCGATGACGACCAGTACGATGCCCTTGGCGCCGCCGGAGCCGCCCGGCAGGAACCGCTTCAGGCGTTCCTGGCCACGGCGCAGGATTTCCTCGACGTCGGGGGGCTGCATACCGCCGCCGGGTCCCCGGCCGCCGCCGCCACCGCCGCCGCCCCACGGGCCTTGGCCACCACCGCCGCCACCCCAGGGTCCGCCTTGATTTTTCCACGCCATGCTGATTTTCCCTCGGCTTTCCTTAGTTTCGTCCCTGAATGTCGGGGAGTTCTTGTATTTTCGCGCCGTCGCGCTACTTAAGTGGTTCCAAATTCGCTAACGCTTATAGGACAGAGCCACCGCCGTTACAACGCTACGGCCCGGTCCCGGACCACCTCGGCCGGGACTGATATCGGTGCACCCCCAGGAGTTTTCAACCATGCCAGAGGTCACGACCGATCTTATCCTCGACACGCTCAAGGGCGTGGTCGATCCGGGCAGCGGCAAGGACATTGTCAGCGCCGGCATGGTCCAGGGTCTGCAGACCCGCGACGGGCACGTCGCCTTCGCCATCGAGGTCGACCCGAAGAAGGGCGCCGAGATGGAACCGCTCCGCAAGGAAGCGGAGAAGAAGGTGCATGCGCTGCCGGGCGTCGTGACGGCGACCGTGGTGTTGACGGCCGAGCGCAAGGGGCAAGGGCAGCCCCAGGGGCAGCCCCAGGGGCACGCCCACTCGCACGGCCATTCGCACACCCATTCGCAGGGCCGGCCGACCCAGCTGGGCCGCCCGGTTCAACCCCAGGGCGCCGACATGCTGCCGGGTGTCCGGTCGATCATCGCGGTGGCCAGCGGCAAGGGCGGCGTCGGCAAGTCGACGACGGCCGCCAACCTGGCGCTCGGCATCGCCGCCGCCGGCCACAAGGTCGGCCTGCTGGACGCCGACATCTACGGCCCCTCCATGCCGCGCATGATGGGCATCAGCGGACGGCCCAATTCCGCCGACGGCAAGACGCTCGACCCGATGCAGAACTACGGCATCAAGGTGATGTCGATCGGCTTCATGGTCGACGAGGAAACGCCGATGATCTGGCGCGGGCCGATGGTGCAGTCCGCCCTCGAGCAGATGATGCGCGACGTCAACTGGGGCGAGCTCGACGTGCTCGTCGTCGACATGCCGCCGGGCACCGGCGACGCCCAGCTCACCATGGCGCAGCGCGTGCCGCTGACCGGCGCGGTCATCGTCTCGACGCCGCAGGACATCGCGCTCTTGGATGCGCGCAAGGGCCTCAACATGTTCCGCAAGGTCGACGTGCCGGTGTTCGGCATCGTCGAGAACATGAGCTATTTCCTCTGCCCGGATAACGGCAAGCGCTACGACATCTTCGGCCACGGCGGTGCCAGGCGCGAAGCCGAGCGCCTCGGCGTCGATTTCCTGGGCGAAGTGCCGATCGAGATTCCGATCCGCGAGACGTCGGACGGCGGCAAGCCGATCGTCGTCTCCATGCCGGAAAGCGCCGCCGCCGCCAACTACCGCGGGATCGCCGAAAAGGTCTGGGACAAGATCGGACGCGCGCTCGGCGACGCCCAGGCGAACGCGCCCCGCATCGTCATTCAGTAGGGCACGGGCCGATGCCGCGCCGCCCGTCCCTTGCCCACGCAGCCCGCAGGTTGCCGGCGGGTGGACGGACCATGGCCGCCGCGATGCTTCTATGGTCGGCGCTTTCGGGCGGCGTGGCGGCGGAGACCGTCGTCGCCCTTCCCTCCTCCGAATGCCGCGAGGTCCGCGCGACGCTGGAGCAGCACGTTCCGATCGCGCCCGGATTTCGGCAGATTCAGATCGACTTCCCCGAGAACCGGGACAAGATCGTCGGCACGCTTTGCCGGCTGGTCGCGGTGGGCACCGGCATCCATATCGAGAACGAGCGCATCCGGACGCTCACCGACATGCAGGAATATCTGCGCAAGGCTCTCCGCGATATCGGTTGGGTGGAGACGGAACAGACGAAGCGGTTCGCGGGCTCATCCAAGCACGGACGGGCCGTGTTCGCCGTCACGAAGAACAACGCCATCTGCGTGGCGACGACGCAGGTGGACATGATCCCCGGCGCCGAGCCGCCGAAGGCGGCGTTCGACAACGGCACCGTGTTCCTGGGATCGCTCCGCCCCTTCGAGCGGGACTGGTGGATCGCCGTCGACTGCTTCCACTTCTAGAATCGACACCCCGACCGGGGGCGAACGGCCCGAAGGCCGCCCGCGCGCGCCATTATCTGGCGCCCACCGGCCGGTGCAGGAGATGGTCCACGACCACGTGGCGAACCCACTTGGCCGCCGCGCCGATGCCGGTGCGAACCGCACACATGGCGGAAACGACCGCCTCGGCGGTTGCCACGGCGCCACGGAATTCACCGTCGACGAGATAGCGACGGGTCACTTCCGGCGGCAGGGTCGAAAAGTCGATACCCATGACTTCGGATTTCATTGCCTGAACTCCAACAGATTGTCGGCCTGTCAGCCCTCAGCGGGCGCCGACCGCGCCGTGGAAAACATGGTCCGAGACGAACCGGCGGACCGCCCGCGTCAGTTCCATGGCGGCGTGGCCGACGGCCTTGCCCATGGATTCGACCATTTCGCGGCAGGCGACGGCCCGCATCTTCTCGGCCTCGCGCATGTAGCGGTTGATTTCTTCCGGCGACATATCCGGATAGTCGATTTCTCCAACGATCGGTTTCATATTTCCGACTCCTATTCTTGTTAAGGTTTCGATATTGCGTTGCAACATCGTTGTTGCATTGCAATATAATGGTTCTAGGGATTGTCGGAATCCCGTGGTTTGTCACAACACTTGTGCGCATTGCGCACATGCGAAACGGAAATGCCATGGACCTCGCCGGTCAGATGATCTTGTTCGCCAAGGTGGTTGAAAGCGGCGGCTTTTCGGCGACCGCCCGCGAGCTCGGCCTGACACCGTCCGCCGTCAGCCGGCAGATCGGCCATCTGGAAGACCGTCTCGGCATGCGGCTCTTGAACCGCTCGACCCGCCGCGTGTCGCTGACCGACGTCGGCGGCGAGTTCTACGGCCGTTGCGCCGACATCGCGCAGGAGGTGGCCGACGCCGAGGCGCTGGTGCTCGCCTTCGCCGACCATCCGCGCGGCACCCTGCACGTGGCGGCGACGTCCGCCTTCGCCAAGGCGCAGGTCATCCCCCTCCTGCCGGCGTTCCTGGACGCCAATCCGGAGCTCACCCTGTCGCTGGAATTGACGGACCGGCACCTCGATCTGGTGGAAGACCGGATCGACCTCGCCATCCGCTTTTCCGAGCAGGTCGCTGACGAGAATGCCGTCGCCCGCAAGCTGGCGCCCAACCGGCGCGTCTTCTGCGCCGCGCCGTCGTATGTCGCCGAACACGGCCAGCCGTCGTCGCCGGAGGAACTAAACGATTACAACTGCCTCCGCCTATCGACCGTGGAAGCCTTCAACCATTGGGAAATCGCCAACGGCAACGGCGCGCGGAAGGCGTCGATCACCGGCAACTTCGACACCAACAGCACGGACGGATTGTTCCAGGCGACGCTGGCCGGGCTCGGCATCGCCAAGCTCTCGACCTATCTGGTCAACGACGCCATCCGCGACGGCCGGCTGGTGCGCATTCTGCCCGACTACGTCGAGGACAAGTCGGAAATGCTGGCGATCTTCCCGAACAAACGGAACCTGTCGCCGAACGTCCGGGCGTTCATCGACTTCCTGACCGGCCACTTCGGTCCGGTGCCGCCGTGGGAGCGAAACGGCGTCAGCGCCGAAGCAGCGTCACGAAACTGAATTCGGTCCCGTCCGGCGCCGCCGGCTGGCGTTCACGCCGGGTTTCCAGCCAGATCGCCGGGTCGATCGCCGGGAACACGGTGTCGCCGTCGATGACGGCGTGGATTTCCGTCAGCTCGATACGGTCGGAGAGCGGCATCGCCTGCGCGTAGATTTCGCCGCCGCCGATCACCATACCGGCCTCGGCCCCAGCCGACCGACACAATTCGAGCGCGTTCGCCAGATCGGGTACGGCCTCGGCGCCGTCGGCACGGAATGCCGGATTGCGGGTGACGACGATGTTGCGCCGGCCGGGCAGCGGCCGGCCGATGCTCTCCCAGGTCTTCCGCCCCATGATTACCGGGTGGCCCATGGTGACGGTCTTGAAGTGCTTGAGATCGCCAGGCAGGTGCCACGGCATGCCGCCGTCGCGGCCGATGGTGCGGTTCTCCGCCATGGCGACGACGAGAACGATCCGCACGGTCAGACCGCGATGGGCGCGCGGATGTGCGCGTGCGCCTCGTAGTTCTCCAGCGTGAAGTCCTCGTACTTGAAGGCGAAGAGGTCCGTCACGGCGGGATTGAGCCGCATGCTTGGCAGCGGCAACGGCTCGCGGGCGAGCTGCAGGTCCGCCTGCTCCAGATGGTTCATATAGAGGTGCGTATCGCCCAGGGTGTGCACGAAGACACCGGGCTTCAGGTTCGTCGCCTGCGCCACCATCATGGTGAGGAGCGCATAGGAGGCGATGTTGAACGGCACGCCCAGGAATACGTCAGCCGAACGCTGATAGAGCTGGCAGTTGAGCCGGCCTTCCATCACCTGGAACTGGAACAGACAATGGCACGGCGGAAGGGCCATCTCGTCGATTTCCGCCGGGTTCCAGGCGCTGACGATCATGCGCCTCGACGTCGGCTTCTCGCGGATTTCCTTGAGCACCCACTCGATTTGATCGATGTGTCCGCCACCGGGCGCAGGCCAGGAGCGCCACTGGCTGCCGTAGACGGGTCCGAGATCGCCGTTCTCGTCCGCCCACTCGTCCCAGATGCTGACGCCGTTGTCGTTCAGGTACTTGATGTTCGTGTCGCCGGCCAGGAACCACAGCAACTCGTGGATGATCGACTTCAGGTGCAGCTTCTTGGTGGTGAGCAGCGGAAAGCCGTCCGCCAGATCGAAGCGCATCTGATAGCCGAACACGGCCTGCGTGCCGGTGCCGGTGCGGTCGCCGCGGAAGACGCCGTTGTCCCGGATATGACGGAGGAGTTCGAGATATTGCCGCATGGGCCGGACTCTAACGGACGGCGCCGGGGCGTGCCAGCATGTCACGCGCGGCGGCCAGCGCGCGGTCCGGCGTGATCTGCGTAAGGCACTTGTAACGCCCGTTTTCCAGGGGATGGATGCAATTCCCGAGGCAGCCGGCGCAGTCGATTTCCGGCACCTCGAAGCGGACGTTTTCCGGCGTGATGCGCGAATCGTAGGGCACGCTGTCCACCACGTGCGCGGCGGCGGCGAGGCACAGCGTCGGCGCCCCCGCGCCCACCGCCAGGTGCATGATCGAGGTATCGACGGAAACGACCAGATCGGCGCTTCTGACCAGCGCCGCCTTGCCGGAAAGATCGGCGTTGTCGACGACGACGCCCGCCGTCTCGGAGAGCGGCCGGTGCCTGGGCGCGCGCTCGAGATCGCCCGGACCCGCCGAGAGGACGATTTCGTGGGTCGCCGCGAAGGCCTCGGCGATATGCCGGAAGACCTCCGGCGCCGGTTCCCGCTCGGCGATGGCGGAAAACGGATGCAGCACGATCCGGGGCCTGGTCTTCGGCATTGCCGGCGGCAGCCGCGACGAATCGAAGAGCACGACGGGCGGCGGATCGTCCCGCCCGGTGAGCCTGTTCGCCAGTTCCAGCCAGCGGATCAGCCGGTGCGCCATGCCGTCCGACGGCCGCAAGAGGCGGGTGTACCACGCGTAATGTCGCCGCAGCGCCGCGTCATGCTTCGGCCAGGCGCGGGGCTCCAGGGCGAAGCGGTCGTCGGCGCCGCTCGCCATCACCAGGATGTCGTCGACGGTCGGCAGGCGCAGATGGTCCGTGCTGATGGCGATCCGCGCGTTCAACCGCCGCACCGCCGCCGCCGTTTCCAGTTTGTAGAACGGGTCGCGGATGAAGCGGCGGTAATCGACGCCGATCACGTCGATCCTTTCCGGAAACAGGAAACGGAGCCCGGCGCTTTCCTGCCGGACGATCAGCGTCGCCGGTTCGTCGGCGCCGACGAGGGCGAGAAACCGCTCCGCCATCAGGGAAAACAGGATGGTGTCGCCGAGCCCCCCCGACGAGACGAGGACGATCCCCCGTTTCGGCTTGAGGTGGCGGGCGCGCGCACGCCTGGCGATCAGCGCGTCAATAAGGGTTGCGAACAATGACAGCGGCGCCTCCTCGGTCCCGGCGCGCGCATACTAAAGCAGGATTGGTCCGCTTTGCACCGCCGTCGTTGCCGGGGGCACGATCTCAGGCGAAGCGGTGGATGATCTTCTCGCCGAAGAAGCGCGTCCCTTCCATCGGCGGCATCGGCTGGATGACGATGTAGTCGACGCCGGCATCCACCCACTGGTCGATGCGTTCGCACACCCGGGCGACGTCGCCGGTCAGGTTCGACTGCATGACGTCGTCGACCGTCGGCGGGATCGGGAAGCGGTGCTTCCGTTCGTCGGCGTACATCTTCGCCCAGCGGAGCGTCTCCGCCTCGCCCTTGTCGGCAAGGCCGACCGCCGAGACCGCCACTTCCCAAGGCCGCGACGTCAGTTTCTTCTTCATGCCGTCGACGAGGCTCTTCACCACCGCCGGCGCCTTCGAATACATGAACCAGACGTCGCCGTGTTTCATCATCAGTTCCTGCGTCGGCGGCGAGTCGCCGGCGATCCAGATCGGCGGGTATGGCTTCTGCGGCGGCTTCGGATAACAGAACGCGTTCTTGAGCGTGTAGAAGCGGCCCTCGAAGCTGAAACCGTCCGGCCCGTCGGTCGAGATCAGGCCGCGGATGATGGAGAGCCCCTCGTCGAGGCGAGCGATCCGCTCCAGGCCGTCGTCGGACCATTCGTGAAAGCCGTAGGACTTCGCCTCGGCGGCGAACCAGCCGGACCCGGGCGCCAGGATCACTCGGCCGCCGGTGATTTCGTCGAGGGTGCAGGCGATTTTCGCCGTCAGTCCGGGATGGCGGAACGTGTTGTTGATGGAATGGCCGCCGAGGCGGACCCGTTTGGTGAGCGCGCCGATGGCGGTCATCGCCGTCCAGTACTCCAGGATCGGTTTCTCGCGGTTGAGGTGCGCGTTCTCGACATGATCCGGAATCCAGACCGAATCGAAACCGAGATCCTCGGCGATCCGGGCCATTTCCAGGGCGTACTCGAACCCTGAAGACGTCGCCCCCATCTCGCCCTGCACCGTCAGGCGGATGCCGAACTTCACCTTCTTCGCCATGGCGTCGTTCCTCCCCGACGGCGATCCCGGTTTTTCCGGGCTTTCCGGCCGCCGATAGCTGGGACGGTTCCACCGGCCGGGACTGGCGTCAACAACGGACGGGATAATCTGAACGAACCCGTCTCGATTATGTATTTTCGATACAGATTCCCCGATTGACCGCGATCAATGCGGTGCCAAAACGCCGCATCTACCGTTCTCGTCAGGACGTAGTTGGGGAGCCAGCATGGGCGATACGATCGCGTCGGCCGGGATCGGCCACAATTCGGACGGCCTTGCCGGCGAGGTGCGTATCGCCGTTACCGTGAGGCTGTTCAATTCCGTCCTCTCACCGGGCGCGGGTCCGCGCGAACGGATGATCGAGCTGCCCGCCGGCAGTTCGCTTGCCGACGTCGCGGCGGCCGTCGGCGTTCCGCAATCGCGGGTGTTCATCGCCTTTCGCAACGGCCGGGACATCGCGCCGGGTTGGCCGGCCCGCGTCGGCTGGGACCGCGTGGTCGAGGACGGCGACGCGATCGCCCTTTCCGGGCCGGTCCCGTTCAGTTGGGGCTACGGCGCGCCGGTCGTATGAACTTGTCGTCTGAACCTTTCGTCTGACACTGTCGTCTGGCCCGGCGCCGTCAACCCGTCGCCCGCCGCGCCGTCCCGCCGTCGACACGCCGTTCCGCGGGGAATAACACCGTCACGCGGGTGCCGCGGCCTTTCTGGCTGACGATGTCGACGCTGGCGCCGTGCCGCGCCGCCAGATCGATCACCATCGGCAGACCGAGGCCGGCGCCATCCTGGCCGCGCGTGAGAATATTGCCGGCGCGCCCGAAGCGTTCGCGGGCGACGGCGATCTCGGCCGCCGTCATACCCACCCCCGTGTCGGCGATTTCGAAACCGATCCGGCCGTCCGCTTCGATCCGCGTCCGAACCCGGACATTGCCGCCGCGCCCCGTATACTTGACGGCATTGGTCAGCAGGTTGATCAGAATCTGCCGGACGCGGCGCTCGTCGGCGCGCAACTCGGGGGCCGGAAAGCGGTCCCGGTCCATATGCAGGACTACGCCCGCCTTCTTGGCCAGGGGCGCGATCATCGTTACCGACGACGATATCAGCGCATCCACGGAGACGCTGCCCTCGTCGAGGACGAGCGTGCCGGCCTCGGCCGCGCCGACATCCAGGATATCGTTGACGAGATTGAGCAGGTGATTGCCGGATCGGTTGATGGTCTCGACGCATTCCCTCTGCTTCGGCGTCGCCAGTTGTCCGTATATCCCCATCGTCAGGCACTCGGTGAAGCCGATGATGGCGTTCAGGGGCGTGCGCAACTCGTGGCTCATGTTGGAGAGGAAATCCGTTTTCGCCCGGCTGGCGTGCTCGGCGCGATTCTTCTCCCGCCCGAGGGCGTCGCGCTGGGTACTGATCTCGGCGATGGCGTCCCGCACCTTCCGTTCCAGCGGCCGGAAGATGAAGAGCGCCTCCACCAGAAGCATCAGCATCGCCGCCGCCATGGCGATAATTTCGAAGTTCCTGAGGCCCTGGATTTCCCGGCGGTTGAACTCCTCGTATTCGGTGACGGCGGCGTTGAGGAGCGTTTCCAGCACATAGGGACCGTAGGTCACGACGTAGACGTAGGACCCGTTTTTGGCCTCGAGCTCGCCATACTCCGTCCGGTAGACCTCCTCCGCGTGTTCGAGAAACCGCTTGGTCGCGCCGTCGAGGCCGAAGCCCGGATCGAAGTAGATGGTGTCGAGGAGGGGCGTCATGATTTTGGGAATGTCGCGCGCCGGGTCGCCGTTCAGGAGCGCCGCGTGCCGTTCGCGCATCAGATGCACGGCGCGGCCGACCTGTACCCGCGCCGTGACGTAATCCTCCTCCGTGGCGCTCGCCCGCATCTGGCCGACGAAGAAGGAAATCCGGTTGGAAAGCCCGATCTGGTTGCCGGCGATGTTGATGACGCGGCCGTTGTTTTCCTGCCGCTCGATCGTATCGCGGGCGATGAAACAGATCGCGGCGATGAGAACCGCGAGCGCGCCCAAGCCGAGGATATAGCGCACGCGAATGCTTTTGACGGGACTCATGTCTGGGCACACCCCTTGGCGCCGTCGGCGCCTGTTCTTTTGCCGCAGAATAGCCGGCGCTCCATGACATCCGTGTGAAAGCCCGTGGAAGTGTCGGCGACGACGCCCGCCCGCCGGCTCGGCGGGAGCGCCCGACAAAGCGGGAATCCTTGCGGTTTTGCCGCCGAAGGCCCATATTCCAGGTGCCGGTTCGTCCGGCTATGGCGATAAACGCTTATCGGAATAAGCGTAGCGGACCCGGGGGCAGTGCCCGGCGCCTCCACCAATTCCTTCCCCGCCTTCGGGCGAGCCGTCCGGGCGGGGATTTGCGGGGGCGAAACAGGATCGACGCGCGTGGTAAAGGGTATAGCTTTCGCCCGGCATGGTTCCGCCGTTACCGGGCCATTTTCATAAGTGCCAACGACAACAAGGCGCTTGCGGTCGCGGCCTAATCCGCCATAACGACCACGGGGTTCGAGGGGCACCTGGCAACAGAAGCCCCTCACTTTCCTTCCGGACAATTCTGCGGCGTCCGCCTTCCTTTCGTGCTTTCGCCGTCGTCGCGATGCCGCTAGAGTACGGCATCATGACGGATGATGAAGACGTTCTCAGATACGACATCTGGATCGAGGAGGCGCTTCGCGGCGTAATCCGCCGCAGCCTGCGGACCGTTGAAAGCGGCGGGCTGCCGGGCGACCATCACTTCTACATCACCTTCATGACGGATCACGACGGCGTGCAGATCGGCGACTGGCTGCGCGCTGAGTATCCGGACGAAATGACCATCGTCCTGCAGCATCAGTTCGACAATCTGGACGTCACCGAGGACGGCTTTTCCGTGACCCTTCGTTTCTCCGGACGGCCGGAACGCCTGATCGTGCCGTTCGAGGCGGTGACGTCGTTCGCCGATCCGTCGGTCAGCTTTGGCCTGCAGTTGAAGGCGTCGGAGTTCATCGACGGCGAGGACGACGACGAAGACGAGGACGATCTGATGCCGGAAGACCTCGGCCTCGCGCCCACCGGCCAGGACACCGACGAAGAGGCGAAGACCGGCCAGGTCATCGCCCTCGACGCTTTCCGCAAGAAGTGATCCGCCGCCCGTCGGCGAGCGGGCATCCGACACCACCCCCTTCATCGAGGCTCGACACCCATGAGCAATGACCAGCACCATACGATGTTTCCGCTCGGCGCGGACGAAACCCCCTACCGCAAGCTTCCCGGCGATTTCGTGAAGGTCGTCGAATTCGACGGCAAGCCCGTCGTGCAGGTCGATCCGAAGGCGCTGACGCTGCTCACTTTCGAAGCCTTCAAGGACATCTCGCACCTGCTGCGGCCAGGTCACCTGCAGCAGCTTCGCAACATCCTCGACGACGCCGAGGCCTCCGACAACGACCGCTTCGTCGCCTTCGATCTTCTGAAGAACGCCAACATCGCGGCCGGCGGCGTGCTGCCCATGTGCCAGGACACCGGCA
>JAYOFL010000070.1:0-15340 GCA_038117205.1 Rhodospirillales bacterium
GGGCCGGCGCCGGACGCGGCGGCGGCACGGTCACGGGCGCGCCGGTCGGCGAAGCGCCGGTGATCGGCGGTGCGTCGCCGCTCAACTGCGCCAAAAGCGCGTCGGCGGAATTTTCCGCCGGCTTGGCCGCGGGCGCCGGTGCGTTCTGGATTTTCGTGAGTTCCTGCGGCGTGATCGAACCGAGGGACTGCGCACCCGTCGGCAGGGCGCCGGCCTGACCGCCAGGAGCGGCGGACGGCGCGGGGGCGGCTGCCTGCATGGCGGGGGCCGGCTGAGCCATTGCGGGGGCCATCGGCGCGGGCTGGGCCGTCACCCCCATCGGCTGACGGAGCGGCTGCGCCATTCCGGTCGTGCCGGGCGGCGTCATGCCGGGCGCCGGTTTCGGCGCGCCGCCTTCCAACTGCGACAGGCGGAAGTCCACGTCGGTCGTCAGCTTGCCGATCTGCTGCGACACCTGATTGAGCTTGAAGGAGAGTTCCTCGATGCGGCCGGTCACGGTCCTGAGGTCGTTCTCGAGGGCGTCGATGCGGACGCTCATGCGCGCATACCCGGCATCACCACCGACGACCGGACCCGACGACGCGGCGCCGGCGGGTGCGGGCGCGGACCCGCCGCGGGCGATCTGAACGTTGAGGGTGCGGATATCCCGCTCGAGCCTTTCCAGGCGATCGAGAAGCGCGCGGGTATCGGCGCTTTGCGCCGATGCCGGGCCGGAATACGTCAGGACCGGCGCGGAAATCGCCAGGGCCAAGGCCAGCACACGGGCGGCCGAGCGGGGAAAACGTCTCTTCATCCCAACCCTCCAAAGGTTACTTGGGTGGCAGGCCGGCGGCCAGTTCCCGGGAAACTGCCGTCGATCTTAGGCAAAATTAAGGCGCTTGCCCATCCGGAGAACCGGCAGGCAAGCGCCTAATTTGACTTCGCTGATGTTTAGATCAGCTGCCCGTCGACGAGACGACCGTCACGGAACGACGGTTCTGCGCCCAAGCCGCTTCGTTGTGACCGAGGGCCGCCGGACGCTCCTTGCCGTAGGAGATCGTCTTGACGCGGGCCGGGTTCACACCGAGACCGACGAGATAGTCCTTCGCCGAGTTGGCACGACGCTCGCCGAGGGCGAGGTTGTACTCTCGGGTTCCACGCTCGTCGCAATGCCCTTCGAGGGTCATGCTGACGGACGGGAACTTCTTCATCCAGGCCGCCTGCTTTTCGAGCGTGGCGCGCGCTTCCGGATTCAGATCGAACTTGTCGAACGCGAAAAAGACGCGGTCGCCGACATTGACGACCAAGTCTTCCTGACTGCCCGCGGCGATGCCGACGGACCCGACAGGCGCGCTGGAGCTGCTTGCCGAAGAGCTCGCACCGCTGGCCTTGGCGCCACCGGACGACTCCGGCGTGCTTTCGCAGGCCGCAACCAGCGCTACCGCGGCAAGCACACTCACTAACTTAAGACGCATGGGAAAATACTCCTCACCGGGTTTAGTTGTTACCCTAGCCGCCGTCTGGACGGCAGAATTCCTCCGTCGGCCCCCTCGGGTACCAATCTGCAACCTCTATTTAAAGATTGAACCCGTCTATTCCAAGGACTTTTTTACTGAAAACCCTTTAGTTTTGCAAACTTATTGCTTGCGCGAAGGGATTTTCCTTGCCGTTGCGAAGGAAACTTGCGTTGCGTCAGGGAATCAACGGCGACCAAGCAGGGTCGGACGCTCCGATCGGCGTGATGATTTCCCGCTCGTTGTAACCGGTCAAATCAATGGAATATATGCGGGTTTCCGTGACGTCGTTCCCCTTCTTGGATTGGCGGGAGAACATGATGACGCGGCCGTTCGGCGCCCAGGTCGGGCCTTCCACCAGATAATCCTCGGCCAGCAACCGCTCACCGGAGCCGTCCGGCTTCATGACGCCGATGTAGAACCGGCCCTTGGTCTGCTTGGTGAAGGCGATCAGGTCGCCGCGCGGCGACCACACGGGCGTCGTATAGTAGCCCTCGCCGAAGCTGATACGCTGCACCGCACTACCGTCCGCGTTCATGACGTAGATCTGCGGCGAGCCGCCACGGTCCGAGTTGAAGACGATCCGCCGGCCGTCCGGCGCGTAGCTAGGCGAGGTGTCGATCGCCGTATGGTTCGTCAACTGGGCCACGCTGCGGGTGCGAAGATCCATCGTGAAGATGTCGGAGTTGCCGCTCCTGGACATGCTCATGATCACCTTCTGGCCGTCCGGCGAGAACCGCGGCGCGAAGGTCATCCCCGGGAAATCGCCCAGCACTTCCTGGCGGCCGGTGTCGATATTGAAGATGTAGACCCTGGGCAGATTGCCGTAATAGGAAAGATAGGTGATTTCCTGCAGCGTCGGCGAGAAGCGCGGCGTCAGCACCAGATCGGCGCCGTTGGTGAGGAACCGGTGATTGGCGCCGTCCTGGTCCATGATGGCGAGGCGCTTCAGACGCCGGTTCGCCGGGCCGCTTTCCGAGATGTAGACGATTCGGGTGTCGAAGTACCCTTCCTCGCCGGTGATCCGCTTATAGATGGCGTCGGCGATGATGTGCGCCACGCGGCGCCAGTTGTCGGGGATCGTGAAGTAGGCGAGCCCGATCATCTGCTGCTCGGCGAACACGTCCCAAAGCCGGAATTCGACGCGTAGCCGGCCGTCGGCGACCAGTTCCACCCTGCCCTGCACCAATGCCTGCGCGTTGATGATGCGCCAGTCGCCGAAGCGCGGCAGCGCGCTCATGGCGTTCTCCGACTGGATGAACGCCTTGCGGTCGATCGGCTTGAAGAGGCCGGAACGTTCCAGGTCGGTCGCCACCACGCGGGCGATGTCGGCGCCGTAGCGTCCTTCCTCGACCCGGCTGCCGAAGAAATCGGTGACGGCGATCGGCAGCGGCTCCGCCTTGCCGCGCGTGATGTCGACGCGGAGTTCGGCGCGGACATCGGGGAGCGTTGCCAGCAGCAAGGCGACGGCGGCGAACAGGGCCCGTAGCGTCCACTTTAAACTCATAACAGCTCCCTCGGGTCGAAGTTGATGGTGATGGTTTTCCACACCGCGTATTTGTCAGGCGGCAGTTTGAGCGGATTGCACGCCGGATTCAACACGGCTCGCCGCGCCGCCTCGGCGGCGGCCCGGAAAAACGGGTCCGTGGCGAGCCGCGCGATGTCGACGACGCTCGCCGATTGCACGGTGCCGTCCGGATTCATGCTCATGCGGATTTCCGCCGCCAGGTTTTCGGCGTTCTTCGAACCCGGATTGACGCGCCAGCACGGCGTCACCTGATCGATGACCTGGCGGCGCATGGCGGCGAGTTCCGACATGCTGACAGCCTTTTCCGGATCGAACGTCTTCTTGGGCGGCGTCTTCAAGGCGTCGCGGATGGAAGACGCGAAGTCGACCGGCTTCTTCTCCTCGGCCTTCTCCTCCTTCTTTTCCTCCGCCTGCTGCTTCTTCTTTTCCGCGGCGAGCGTCTTCAATAGCGACGCCGTGTCGAAGCGCGCCGGCGGCTTCGGTTTTTCCTGCACCTTGGCCGTCGCCGCCTTCGGCTTGGGCTTCGGCTCCGGCTTGGCTTCCGGCTTGGGTTCCGGCTTCGGCTCCGGCTTGGGCTTCGCCTCGGGCACGGGTTCGGGTTCCGGCTCCGGTTCCTTTTTCGGTTCGGGCTCGGGACGGCTGGCCGGCGGCAGCGCCGCGATCTCGGGCTCGGGGGCCGGCGGCGGTGGCGGCGTGGGTTTGGGTTCCGGCTTCGCCACGGGCTCGGGCTTCGGCGGCTCCTTCTTCTCCTCGACGACCGGCGCCGGCTTCGGCGGCGGCGCGTTGGTCTCGTCGGCTATCGGCACCACCTCGACGAAGATCGGCACGTCCTCGACCGGTTCCGGCCGCATCAACTGCGGCAGGCCGAATACGCTCATCACCACGATGGCGGTGTGAAAAAGGACCGAAAGGACGAAGCCGCTTCGCATGTCCGCGTCGCTATTCCTATTTGGGCTTTTGCTTCGGATCGGCGGCGCCGGCGGGCTTCGTCTTGGCGCGGGCGCCGGGCTTCTCGGGCGCCTTCTGGCCGGCCTGCCGGGTGAGCAGCGCGACACGGCGGTAGCCGGCGGCGCTGATGGTGCCCATCACTTCCATCACCCGCCCGTAGTGAATTTCGGCGTCGCCGCGCACGAAGATACGGACGTCCGGGTTCTCGCCGGTGATGGCGCGAAGGCGCGGCGCCAGCGTTTCCAGATCGACCTGCGTGTCCTGCAGGAAGATGTCGCCGGCGCCGTTCACCGTGACCGCCAGCGGCTCGTCCTCGCCTGCGATGGCCTTGGCCTTCGACTGCGGCAGGTTGACCTCGACGCCGACGGTCAAGAGCGGCGCCGTCACCATGAAGATGACGAGCAGCACCAGCATCACGTCGACGAACGGCGTGACGTTGATTTCACTCATCGGCCGCGACTTGTTCCGGCCGAACCGGGCGCCGCCGCGCCGCGAGCGCATTTGCACGGATGCGGCCATGTTCAGCCGTCCATTTCGCGCGACAGAATGGCCGAGAACTCGCCGGCGAACCCTTCGAGCCGGCCGGCGTAACGGTCGAGATCGCGGCTCAGCTTGTTGTAGGCGACGACCGCCGGGATGGCGGCGAGCAGGCCGAGCGCGGTGGCAAACAGGGCTTCCGCGATGCCGGGCGCGACGACGGCGAGCGACGTGTTGTGCGAGACGGCGATGGACTGGAAGCTGTTCATGATGCCCCAGACGGTGCCGAACAGGCCGACGAACGGCGCCGTCGCACCGGTCGTCGCCAGGAACGTCATGTAGCGTTCGGCCCTATCCATCTCGCGCGCCATGGTGATCTGCATGACCCGGTCGATGCGGTCGGCGAGACCGACGCGGATGCTGGCGCCGCCGCCGCTCGACGCGCGACGCCATTCGCGCATGGCGGCTACGAACAGCGCCGACATCGGATCGCGCGGATTGGTCGACAGTCGGTCGAACAGATCGTCGAGCGACTTGCCGGACCAGAAGGCCTGCTCGAAATCGCTGGACCGCTTGTTGAGGCGCCGGATCGTCAGGAGCTTCTCGAAGATGATCGCCCAGCACCAGATCGACGCCATGACCAGCATGACGATCACCGCCTTGACGATGACATCGGCGCGTAAGAACAAGGACAGCATCGAAAAATGGTCGGCACCCATCGTCCCGGCCATCATCGCGGCGTCCACGGCTTGATTCTCCATTCCTTACTCCGTTCCCCGGTTAGGTTTCGTCACGCGTAGCGCCGGCGCAGACGGTCGGGCAGCCGGCGCGGCGCCCCCGTATCCACGCTCATGCACACGAGTTTGATCCGCATCGAGACGAGCAACTCGTCGCCGCGATGAACATTCTGACTGAGAGAGATGCTCGCACCCCCGACCGCTTCGACGCGGGTGCGCACTTCCAGCATGTCGTCGAGACGCGCCGGCCGATGGTATTCGGCGTGGCATTCCTTGACGGCCAGCGCCACGCCGTCGTCCGCCATCAGCGACGAGCTTTCGACGCCGGCGACGCGCAGCATCTCCGTCCGCGCCCGCTCGGCGTATTTCAGGTAGTTGGCGTAATAGACGATGCCGCCGGAATCCGTGTCCTCGTAATAGACGCGGACCGGCAGCACGTGCGTCGCGGCGCGGGCTTCATCAGGCATCGTCTTCCACCTCCGCCGCGATCAATTCCAGTTGCGACATGTTGGCGGGCGGCTTTAGCCCCAGGTGCCGGAAGCCCTCGCCGGTGAGCGCCCGGCCCCTCGGCGTGCGCATCAACAGCCCCTGCTGGATCAGATACGGCTCGATCACTTCTTCGATGGTGTCGCGCTGTTCCGAAAGCGCGGCGGCCAGCGTTTCGACGCCGACCGGTCCGCCGCCGTAATTGTCGGCGATGCAGTTGAGGTAGCGCCGGTCCATGGCGTCGAGACCGCGCGCATCCACGTCCAACCGGTTGAGCGCCGCGTCCGCCTCCTTGGCGTTGACGGGATCGACGCCGTCGACCGCGGCGAAATCGCGGACCCGCCGGAGCAGCCGCCCGGCGACGCGCGGCGTGCCGCGGGCGCGCTTGGCGATTTCCGTCGAGCCGTCCTCGGTGAGATTGAGCCCAAGCAGGCCGGCGCCACGGCGCACGATCTTCTGCAGATCGTCGATGCCGTAGAAATCCATCCGCATCGGAATGCCGAAGCGTTCGCGGAGCGGCGTCGTGATCAGGCCGGAGCGCGTCGTCGCGCCGACCAGCGTGAAGCGCGGCAGGTCGATCCGGACAGATCGCGCCGCCGGTCCCTCGCCGATGATCAGGTCGAGTTGGAAGTCCTCCATCGCCGGATAGAGGATTTCCTCGACCGCCGGGTTGAGGCGGTGGATCTCGTCGATAAAGAGAACGTCGCGCGGCTCCAGGTTGGTGAGGATGGCGGCGAGATCGCCGGCCTTGGCGATCACCGGCCCGGACGTGGCGCGGAAGCCGACGCCCATTTCCTTGGCGACGATGCTGGCGAGTGTCGTCTTGCCGAGACCGGGCGGCCCGTAGAACAGCACGTGGTCGAGCGCCTCGCCGCGCGAGCGCGACGCCTCGATAAAGACCTTGAGGTTGCGGCAGACCTGCGGCTGGCCGACGAAGTCGTCGAGCCGTTGCGGTCGCAGCGCCGCTTCCGGCGCGTCGCCGCCGGCGGCCTCGGGGCCGACGATGCGATCGCCCTCCGCCATCTCAGCGTCCTCCCGCCCGGGTATCCGCCGGCGCCAGCTTGGAGAGGCCGCCCTTGATCAATTTGGCGACGTCGGCGCCGGCGCCGATCTCCGACGACGCCTCGCTGACGGCGCCCAGCGCCTGCGACGGGTTGTAGCCGAGGTTGACCAGCGCCGAGACGGCGTCGGCGATCAGGTTCGGCTCGGCCGCCGGTTCGGACGCGCCCTTCCCGCCCTTGGCCGGCGCACCCCGGGCGGCCTGGCCGAGCGCGATCATGCCGGCCTTGTCCTTGAGCTCGCTGAGGATGCGGGTGCCGAGTTTGGGCCCGACGCCGGGGGCCCGCGTCATCGCCCCCTTGTCGCCGGACGCGATGGCGCGGGTCAGATCGTCCGGCGTCAACTGCCCGAGAATGCCGAGCGCGACCTTGGCGCCGACACCCTGCACGGTGGTGAGCAGGCGGAACCAGTCGCGCTCGACGGTATCCAAGAACCCGAACAGGTGAATGTGGTCCTCGCGGACCTGCGTCTCGATCTTGAGGGCGACGGCGTCGCCCTTGATGAACTTGCCGAGCGTGCGGCCGGACGCGAAGACCAGATAGCCGACACCGCCGACATCGATGACGGCGCTGTCCTCGTCGACGCTGTCGACGATCCCCTTGAGGCCAGCGATCATTCGGCGGCCCTCGCCAGGGCGCGGACGCGGTCGGCGGTGCCGCGATGGTGCGCGTGACAGATGGCGACGGCGAGCGCGTCCGCCGCGTCGGCGCTGGCGATGCGCGCGCCGGGCAGCAGTGTCTTCACCATCATCTGCACCTGCTCCTTCTGAGCGTGGCCGGAGCCGACGACCGTCTTCTTGACCAGGTTCGGCAGGTACTCGGCGACCGGTATGCCGGCCAGCGCCGGCACCAGGAGCACGATGCCGCGCGCCTGACCGAGCTTGAGCGTCGAGACGGCGTTCTTGTTGACGAACGTTTCCTCGACCGCCGCCTCGTCCGGTTCGAACGAACGCATCACCTCAAGCAATCCTGCGTGCAGTTCGACCAGCCGCTCCGAAAGCGGAAGCTTCGGCGACGTGTTGACGCTGCCGTCGGCGACGTGGCGCAGCCGATTGCCGGACGCCTCGATCACGCCCCAGCCGGTCGTCTGCAATCCCGGGTCGAAGCCGATCAGCCGCACCTGACCTCCCTTACGCGCTCAGCCGCTGCATGATTTCGTCCGAGACCTCGAAGTTCGACGCCACGCTCTGCACGTCGTCGTTGTCCTCGAGCGCCGAAATCAGCTTCATCAGCGTGCCGGCGGTGTCCTCGTCGACGGCGATCGTGGTCTGCGGCTTCCATTCGAGGCCGGCGCTTTCCGGATCGCCGAACTTCTCGACCAGGGCATCCCGAACCTCGTTGAAGTCATCGACGGCGCAGGTGACGAAATGTCCGTCCTCGTCGGAGGCGACATCGCTGGCGCCCGCTTCCAGGGCGGCTTCGAACATGGCGTCCGCTTCCGCCACGTCGGTCGCGAAGACGATCTGCCCGACGCGGTCGAACATGAACCCGACACTGCCGGTTTCACCGAGGTTGCCGCCGTGCTTGGAGAACGTGGAGCGCACTTCCGAGGCCGTGCGGTTGCGGTTGTCGGTCAGCGCTTCGACGATCATGGCGATGCCGCCCGGGCCGTAGCCTTCGTAGCGGATTTCCTCGTAATTCTCGCCATCGCCGCCGATGCCCTTCTGGATGGCGCGCTTGACGTTGTCGTTCGGCATGTTCTGCGCCTTGGCCGCCGCGATC
Source organism: Rhodospirillales bacterium (assembly GCA_038117205.1). Lineage (GTDB taxonomy): Bacteria > Pseudomonadota > Alphaproteobacteria > Rhodospirillales > Casp-alpha2 > JAQBZY01. The sequence goes on from JAYOFL010000070.1 coordinate 8,450, forward strand.
GCGGTGCGAAGCCGCGAGTTGAACGCCGGGTCGGCGCCGTCGCGCGCCGCGACGGAGATTTCCCGTCCGAGCTTGGCGAAGATCTTGGCGCGCTTCGCGTCCTGCGCGCCCTTCCGATGCATGATGTTCTTGAACTGTGAATGGCCGGCCATGTCCGTGTATCCTACCGTGTTCCCTCGCGCCGCCGCCCGCGGCGGCGCGAATCCCTTATACTACAAGTCGCACGCGTTGACTGCGTCGGCGGCCCCGCCGACGATGGCCTTGCATCCTCTTGTCAGGGCAATATGTCAAGATTGCGGCGGCATCCGGCGCGCGGAACGTCCGGCGCGTGTATTATTTCGGCATCGTTTCCGGCAGCCGGCCGCCGATCCGGACGGGCGCGATCTTCTTGGCCAATCCGGTCGCGTCGTCGGTGACGATGAGCGTCGCGCAGAGCGTCCCGTCTCCTTCCGCCGGCTCGAGGCGGATCTTTTCTCCCTTGGTGACGAACCGCGCGATCGAGCCTTCCTTCACCATGCCGATCACCGAGTCGTAGTCGCCGGTCATGCCGATGTCGGTCTGATAGGCCGTTCCCTTCGGCAGCACCCAGGTATCGGCGGTCGGCACGTGCGTGTGCGTGCCGACGGCGGCGCTGACCCGCCCGTCGACGAAGTGCGCCAGCGCCTGCTTCTCGCTGGTCGCCTCGCCGTGCACGTCGAACACGATGGCATCGGCGTCGCGCTTCAGCTTGTAGCGGTTGAGCAACGCGTCGAGGGCCTGGAACGGGTCGTCGAGCAGTTCCATGAACAGCCGGCACATGACATTGGCGACGAGGACGCGCCGGCCGTCGCTTGTTTCATAGATGCCGTGTCCCTTGCCCGGCGTGCCGGGCGGATAGTTGATCGGGCGCAGCACCTTCCCGTCGCGTTCCATATGCTGGACGATGTCGCGCTGGTCCCAGGCGTGGTTGCCGGTGGTGATGCAGTCGGCGCCGGCCTGATAAAAGCTATCGCAGATGGTGCCGGTGATGCCGAAACCGTGCGCCGCGTTCTCGCCGTTGACGATCACGAAATCGAGTTTCAGCCGTTCGCGGAGTCGGGCCAGGTTGGCGTTGAGGACGGCCCTGCCGGCGCTACCGACGACGTCGCCGACGATGAGAATTCGCATATTCTTCCTATTCCTGTCCGCCACCGACGCGGCGCACCCCTTCGTCCGTCGCCAGCCAGTCGAGCCTTTGATCATGCGGTCCGCGCAACACCCTGTCCACCCGTTGCGCCGCGTAGCCGATGCCGACGGCGACGACGTCGCCGGCGGCGCGCAGCGCCTCCAGCGTGCGGTCGTAGAAACCGCCGCCGTAACCGAGCCGGTAGCCGTCGTCGTCGAACGACAGCAACGGCACGAACAGGATTTCCGGCGCCATCTCGGGCGCCTCCGGCGCCGGGATGCTGGTCCCGAAACCGCCCGGCACCAACGGCTCGCCGTGGCACCAACGGCGGAAGACGAGCGGCGTCGCCTTGGCCGCGACGACCGGCAGCAGCAATTCGTGCCCGGCCGCCAGCAGCCAATCGACGAGCGGCCGAGTGTCGATTTCCGTACCCATGGACCAGAAGGCGGATACCCGCCTCGGCCCCCGCGCGAGACCGAGATCGGCGGCGGCCGCCGCGACGCCGGCGGCGAGCCATTGCCCACCCGCCGCCGTCGCGCCGTCGGCGCGTGCCGCTTCTGCGGCCTTTCGCGCCGCGATCTTTTCGCCGGCAAGTGTCATCGATTGTCTCCGCGAGTAGCGGCGAGCCGCCTGAGCCGTTGGCGGTGAAATCCTCCGTGGCCTGCTCTCAGCAGGTGGGCACCGTGGTACCGGTCCCGGAGGACCGACAGGGACAGTTCCCGATTGGACGATTTAGGCCCCAGGGATAGCGTTGCCTGTCGAACCCTGCAGCTCGCCTGGCGCTGAACTTAAGAACCTTCGAGGCGTTCGGCAATGCTTTCGATCCGACCGGCGATACGCGTCAGGCTCTCTCTCAAGCGGTCCTCGAAGGCGGCGGCCGCCGCCGCGCCCTTGCCGCCCTTGGCGGTTTCCAGTTCGGAATAGGCGTCCGACAGTTCGTCGGCGATCAGCAGCGACACCATGACCAGCAGCTTGGCGTCGCCGACCTGGCCGACCGCGGCGACCAGTTCGCCGACGCGGCGGTCGATGTAACCGCCGAGGCGCGTCAGATGCGCTTCCTGCCCGTCGTCGCAGGCGACGGTGTACTTGCGTTCGTTGATGGTGACGGTGACTTGCGCCAACGCTCAGTCTTCGGCCTGGCCGGCGGCGTTTTCGGGGGAATTCCCGACCGGTGCCGCCAGGATGCGCTCGAGCTTCCGGATCGCGCCGTCGAGCTGTTCGGTCGCCGACCGGTTGAGGTCGCGGAGCTGGGCGTTTTCCCGCTCAAGTGCCTGGAGCGCGTCTCCGGTTCCGGCCTGGGGGCGCTCGAGAATCGCCGTCTCCAGCCGGTCGACGGCCGCTTCCAGCCGTTCGCAGGCGCGATCGACGCGCGACGCCTTGGCAATCGAAGACGTGGACACGAGCGTGGTCTCCTCCCGACACCCCTTCGGGGGCTCCGTGGGGAAAATAAGCGCCTTCCGGCGCGAAGGTCAATCAATACTTCAAACTCGCGGGATAATTTCATGATAAATATTGGGAATCCGCGTCATAATTCCAAACCCGCGCCGTCCCGGCCCGGGCGCCGCGGCGGGCGGCGGAAAATGCCATTGACGGAACAGTCGAAACCCGGTTTTTTGCCGCCGCAATTCCAAGTTAAGCGACAAACGCCGGCGTCCCGTCCAGGGCGCGCGGCAAATTCAGGAGGAAACAATGGCGGTACGCGTGGCGATCAACGGGTTCGGTCGGATTGGCCGGCTGGTTCTGCGGGGCATCATGGAGTCGCGTCGTAACGACGTGCAGGTGGTTGCGATCAACGACCTCGGCTCGGTCGATCTGAACGCGCATCTGTTCCGCTACGATTCCACGCACGGCCGGTTCCCGGGCACCGTCACGGCAACGGGCGACACGATGGATGTCGGCGCCGGTCCGATGAAGGTGACGGCGGAACGCGACCCGGCGAAGCTGCCGTGGGGCGAACTCGGCGTCGACATCGCCTTCGAATGCACCGGCATCTTCACCGACAAGGAGAAGGCCGGGAAGCATCTGGAAGCGGGCGCCAAGAAGGTTCTCATCTCGGCGCCGGGCACCGACGTCGACAAGACCATCGTCTACGGCGTCAACCACAAGACGCTCACCGCCGGCGACAAGATCGTCTCGAACGCGTCGTGCACCACCAACTGCCTCGCCCCGGTGGCGCACGTGCTGCACCAACTGGTCGGCATCAAGCAGGGTCACATGACGACGGTGCACGCCTTCACCGGCGACCAGGTGACGCTCGACACCCTGCACAAGGATCCGCGCCGCGCCCGCACCGCGTCGGCCTCGATCATCCCGACCTCGACGGGTGCGGCGAAGGCCGTTGGCCTCGTGCTGCCGGAACTGAAGGGCAAGCTCGACGGCACCAGCGTCCGCATCCCGACCGAGAACGTGTCGATGATCGACCTGACGTTCGTCGCCGGCCGCGAAACGACCAAGGAAGAGGTCAACGCCGCCCTGAAGGCCGCCTCCGAAGGCCCGCTGAAGGGCGTGCTCGGCTACACCGAGGAACCGCTGGTCTCCGTCGACTTCAACCACAACCCGGCGTCTTCGACCTTCGACGCCACCCAGACCAACGTCATGGGCGGCACCCTGGTTCGCGTGCTGAGCTGGTACGACAACGAATGGGGCTTCTCGAACCGGATGCCCGACACGGCCGTCGTGATGGCCGGCGTTTGATGCGCCGACGGGCGATTATCGTCCACGACCTCGCCCAGGCACGCCGCGCCATCGACGCGGCGTGCCGGGTGGACGCCCGGCTCCTGCTCCTGAGCGCGCCGGGCGCGGCGGCCACCCTCGGCCCCGCCGTCTTCAAGGAAATGATCGACGCGGCGCTCAAGGATGCCGGCGCCGCGCCGTCCGCCGTCGAGGCGGTGATCGACTGCGGCGGCGACCCGGGCTATGCGCTCCGCGCCATCCGCGAGGGCTGCACCGTCGTCCGCCTGCAAAGCGCCGCCGACGTGACGGCCAGGATCGCCGAAATCGCCGAGGCGTCCGGCGCCAAGGTATTCGACGCGGCCGTCGACAGCCTGGACCTCGGCGGTTCCGACATCGACGACCGGGCGCTGGCGGCTTGGCTCCGCCCGCTCGCGGCCTGAGCGCACCCGCATGGACGCCGAACGCAACGCCTGCAAGCTGTATCTCCTGACGCCGCCCCGGATCGACCCCGCTTCCTTCGCCGGCACGCTCGCCGCCGCCATCGACGCGGCGCCGGAGATCGTCGGCGCCGTGCAGCTCCGCCTCAAGGACGTCTCCGACGACGAATTCCGCCGCGCCGCGGAAATCCTGCTGCCGGTCTGTCACGACCGGGGCATTCCCCTGATCGTCAACGACCGCCCCGACATCGCCGCCGAAACCGGTTGCGACGGCGTTCACATCGGGCAGGAGGACGCCGACTACGCGACCGCCCGGCGGCTCGTCGGCAAGGACGGCATCGTCGGCGTCACCTGCCACGATTCCCGGCACCTGGCGGCGGAAGCCGGCGAGGCCGGCGCCGACTACGTCGCCTTCGGCGCGTTCTATCCGACCACGAGCAAGGAAGCGAAGTTCCAGGCCGACCCGGAAATCCTCGAATGGTGCGCCGAAGTCACCAACATTCCCTGCGTCGCCATTGGCGGCATCACGGCCGACAACTGCGCGCCGCTGGTGGCCGCCAGCGCGGACTATCTGGCCGTCATCTCCAGCGTCTGGTCGCATCCGGACGGTCCCGAGGCCGGGGTTCGGGCGTTCGTCCCGCACCTCTTGCCGGCGCGCGACAAACCCTGATTTTCGGTGACAGGGGCCGGTCCGACCTGTTAGAACCCGCCCGCGCGGCGGCTCGCGCCGCCATTATCGCTTCGGGATCAACGACATGAAAATCGACGGCAACGCCATCCGACCGGGGATGATCATTGAACATCAGGGCCGCCTCTGGCGCGCCACCCGGATCCAGCACACGCAACCCGGCAAGGGCGGCGCGTACCTTCAGGTCGAATTGAAGGACATCCGCGACGGCACCAAGCTGAACGAACGTTTCCGCTCGTCGGAAAAGGTCGAGCGCGTGCGCCTCGAGCAGAAGGACTATCAGTTCCTGTACGCCGAGGGCGAAATGTACACGTTCATGGACACCGAGTCCTACGAACAGATTTCCCTCTCGGCGGAAGCCGTCGGCGAGGATCAGGTGCCGTTCCTGCAGGACGGCATGCAGGTCCTGATCGAGAGCTACGAGGGCGAGCCCTTGGGCGTCGAACTGCCGGCGACGGTGATCCTCGAAGTCGTCGAGGCGGACGCCGTCGTGAAGGGTCAGACGGCTTCGTCGTCCTACAAGCCGGCGATCCTCGAGAACGGGGTCAAGATCCTGGTGCCGCCGCACATCGGCGCCGGCACGCGCATCGTCGTCAACACCGTCGACATCACCTACGTCGAACGCGCCAAGGACTGATCGCCGGTACGATGAGTTTCCGCTCTCCGCTATATACCGTCATGGCGCAAGCCGCCCAGAAGGCCGGCCGCGTGCTCACCCGCGACTTCGGCGAGATCGAGAACCTGCAGGTCTCTAAGAAGGGGCCCGCCGACTTCGTCTCGAACGCCGACAAAAAGGCGGAACGGATCGTCATCGAGGAATTGCAGAAGGCGCGTCCGAATTACGGATTCCAGGTCGAGGAACAGGGCGAAATTCCGGGAACGGACATCTCCAACCGCTGGATCGTCGATCCGCTGGACGGCACGCTCAACTTCCTGCACGGCATCCCGCAGTTCGCCGTCTCCATCGCCTTGGAGCGCGACCGGCGGATCGAGGCCGGCATCGTCTACAATCCGATCACGGACGACCTCTATTTCGCCGAGCGCGGCAAGGGTGCTTACCACAACGACCGCCGGATGCGGGTGTCGGGCCGCACGGCGCTCGCGGAATCCCTGTTCGCGACCGGCATCCCGTTTCTCGGCCGGCCGGGCCACGAACCGTTCCTCAAGGAATTGGAAGCGGTCATGTCGAAAAGCGCCGGCGTCCGGCGCATGGGCGCGGCGGCGCTCGACCTCGCCTTCGTCGCCGACGGCAAGTTCGACGGCTTCTGGGAACGCGGCCTCAGCTCTTGGGACATGGCGGCCGGCCTGCTCCTGGTCCGCGAGGCCGGCGGCATCGTCACCGACCTGGACGGCCGCGACAACATGCTGGAAAACGGCACCATCGTCGCCAGCAACGCCAATCTCGACCGGGAATTCCTGAAGCTTCTTAGGTCCGCGACCTGAAATTCGTGGTAAACCGGTTGAGCCGGACGCCTTGGTTGGCTATTTTCATGCGGCAAAATGCGGGGAACCGCTAAAGGCTCCGCAACTGAGGGAGGCTCCATGGACCGCCGACGCGCGCTGGATATTTCGGCCGGAGTCCGGCCCGCTGCCGTCCGCTGGGCCGGGGCTCTCGTCATCGGTTCGTGCCTGACGCTCAGCGGCGCCGTGGCGCAGACCACGTCCTATCAGGATGCGACCGACGCGGTCGTCATCAACCTCGGCGCCATCGACGGCTCCGCTCCGGTCATGCCGGCACCGGTCATGTCGACGTCTCCCTCGCCCATGCCGTATTCGTCGCCGCGTGGCGGAAGCCGCCTGCTGATGCCCGGACCGGACCTGCCGGTCTCGGTGTTGCACGTGCCGGCGCCCGGTGGCGCCCAGCCCATGTTGCGGAAGCCGACGGCTGAACCTGCCGCGCCGGTCGCCCAACTGCGCGCGCCGCAACCGGCCCCCGCGCCCGCCGCCCC
>JAYOFL010000071.1:0-15298 GCA_038117205.1 Rhodospirillales bacterium
GGATGGCGACGAGCAGGAACTCGATCGAGTTCTGCCAGAAGATGTCGCCGATCGCCAGATGCAGCGGCATGAACGAATGCACGTTCGACATGAACAGGCCGAGCCCGCCGAGCACGGCGGCGACCGGCACGCTGAGGGCGACGAGAACCAGAAGGAAGATGACGGCTTGGATGAGCATGGGGGATCCTCAGGTCTCGTCTTCGATCTGTTCGTCGAGCGATTTGATGCCGATCAACCGGTGCACGGCCGCGAAGTCGCGGCGCACCAGGGCGAGAAGCGCGGCGGCGATCAAGCCGACGCCGGTGACGACGAAAAGCACGATGCCGGCGATCCAAAGCGTCTGCGGAATGACCAGCGGCGTGCGCAGCGGCGAGATGGAGCGCGACTGGTTGGCCCATGTGTCGGCGACCATCAGAAGGCCGCGCCATGCGACGTAGGAAATGAAACCGACCAGCAGGACGGTGCCAAAAATATCGAGGATGGAGCGGATCCAGATCGGCATGTACTGATAAAGCGCGTCGACGCGGATGTTCGTGCGGTGCAGCAGCGCGTATGTCAGCGACAGCGCCGTCGCGATCCCGAAGGCATAACCGGAAAGCTCGTCCGAGCCGGCCATGGAGATGTTGAACAGCTTGCGCAGGAAGACGTCGATGGTGACGATCACCGCCGCCAGGATCAGCAGCGCGCCGCCGAACCAGACGAGGCGTAACGAGATGCCTTCCAGGCCGTTGAGTGCCTTCTCGAGAAGATTCACGATAACCGCTCCAGGAAAGAGGGGACGGGGGGGCGTCTAGGCCCCCCCGATCCGATGGCACTTACTTCTTGGCGGTGACGCCGAGCAGCTTGCCGACGGTGCCGTTCCAGTCGGCGACGCATTCGTCGCTGCAACGGCTGGCCCAACGGGCGACGACGACGTCCTGCACGATCCGCTTCTGTTCATTGGTGTCTTCGGCGGACGGCTTGACGAGCTTCATGCCGCCGACCGGGCCGAGCGGGCATTCCTTGCCGGTCAGGCACTGGATGGCGACCGAGTCTTCCTTGCCGGTTTCCGTCCACATCTGGTCGGTCAGCTTGTCGATGGACGTCTGCAGCGCCTTCTGGTGATCGGCCGACATGCTCTTCCACTTCTTCATGTTGATGGCGCCGAAGGCGAGGCCCCAGCCCACGCGCATCGTGTAGGCGTGCGTCGCGGCCTGGTACCACTTGGCGTTATAGGCCGGCATGGTGCCGGTGATGCCGCAGTCGACGACGCCTTTCTGCAGCGCCGGAATGACTTCCGCGAAGGCGACCGTCACGCTGGTGCCGCCGACGCCTTCCACGAAGTCGCCGAGCGACGCCGTGTAGGTACGAATCTTCTTGCCCTTGAGGTCCTTGATGCTCTTGATCTCGGCGTTGCACCACAGCATCTGGCTCGGGAACGGATAGAGCTGCATCAGCTTCGAGTCGTAGGTCTTCTCGAAGTTCTTCGCCATGATGTCCCAGTAGGCCTTTACGACCTTGCGCTGGGTTTCGATGTCCTGCGTCACGGCCGACAGGTCGACGCCGTCGAACACCGCGTTTTCAGCCGACACATAACCCATGACGCCGTGCGCGTAGTCGAACACGCCCTGCTTCAGGAGGCGCATGATCTCGAAGCCCTTCAGGCCGAGGTCGGTCTGCGGCTTGATTTCGCCCTTGATCTTGCCGCCGGTCATCTTCTCGACGCCGCCGCTCCAGAACGGACCTTCATGCTTAGAATAGTTGGTGAGATTGCCCCAGGTGCCGACGGCCTTGATCTTCACTTCCTGGGCCGAGGCCGGCACGGCAGCCGCGGCGGCGATGCCGGCGGCGACGCAGATTGCTGTCAAACGTTTCATCTTGAAGTCTCCCTTTCGATTGTCTTGGTTGGCATTGATGGTCCGCCGGGATGGGCGGGGTGGTTATGCTGCCGGCGCCATCGTCAATCCGGCATCCCAGCTCGGGATGTCCGTGATCAACATGCGTCCGGGGGCATGGGTGATGCAGAGCGGCAGCTTGGCTGTCCGCACCGCGACCTGCGAGGTGACGCCGCAGGCCCAGAAGACCGGAATCTCGCCGGGCCGGATTTCCGTCGGATCGCCCCAATCGGGCTGGCGAATCTCGGGAATGCCGATGGTCGCCGGGTCGCCGAAGTGAACCGGGCGGCCGTGCGCGTGCGGGAAGCGGGCGGAAATCTCCATCGCCCGCATCGCGTCCTCGCGGCGCAACGGGCGCATCGAGACGACCATCGGTCCGGCGAACGGACCGGACGGCACGGTCGGGATGTTGGTGCGGTACATGGAGACGGTGGTGTCTTCCTCGATGTGGCGGAGACGGATGCCGTCGGCGATCATCGCTTCCTCGAATGAGAACGAGCAGCCGATCACGAAGGCGACCAGGTCGTCGCGCCAGATGTCCTTGATGTCCCGGTGCTGCCGGACGAAGTCGCCGTTTTCGTAATGGTTGTAAAGCGGCAGGTCGGTGCGGATGTCGATGTCGGCGCCCAGCGTCCGCATCATCGGATCGCCGGTGTCGGAAACGCCGACCATCGGGCACGGCTTCGGGTTGCGTTGGCAATAGCGCGCGAAATCGAGGGCGTGGCTCGCCGGGACGATCGCCAGGTTGCCCTGCACGCGGCCGAGCCCGATGCCGGCGGTGTGCCCGGCATAGCGGTTGGCGCGGAAGATGTCGCGGGCGTCGGTGACGGAAAGGTGACGTAACTTTTCGAACGGCACGTCAGCCGACGTGTCGGACCCCATCGCGGTCAATTGCATGTAGCCCCCCTGCGTTTTTTCGGCAGCATAACGCCGATAGCCGAGAATACGAAAGAGGAAACCCGAAAACCTAACATAAAGTCGAATGATTAATATTTAGATCAGTTGATAGAAAAATTTTATAAGTTATCGATAACGTCTATCTCCTTGGAATCCGGGCGTGAATCACACAGGTACGGGAGCGTCGGCGGGGGTGGGGGAGGCCGGACGCAACCCTTGGGCGCGTCGGGCGCTATCTTCGTTGGCGATTTCGCGGGCGAGGGCGGCCGCCTTTTCCAGGATCGGACGGTTCGGCTCGAAGGCGTAGGACGTCGTGAAGTGCAGACTCGACGGCGTCCATTCGGCGTTCAAGGCAATCAGCGAGCCGTTGGAGAGATGGCTTTCGACCAGTGCGGCGGGCAGCGATGCGATGCCCATGCCGTCCTGTGCCATGCGGATGCAGGCGCTCAAGGAGCTCGACGGAAACACGCGCACCGGTTCCGTGCCGACGTCGTGGAAGTAACGCTGGATTTCCGCGTAGGGCCGGGTGTTCCGCGCATAGGTGAGGATCGTGTTGGCGGCGAGCGCGTTGCCGTCGAGCGGCGTCTTTGGGTCGATGCCGAGCGACGGACTGGCGATCCACGTCAGCGGAAAATCGCAAAGCGCGCTGTTGGCGACGGTGTATTCGGAAATGGGGCCCATCAGAAACGCGAGGTCGATGGAACGCGCGATCAATTCGGTGCGGAGGTTGATGGTCACATCGACGGTGATCTCGACGTCGAGCCCGGGATACAGGCTGTAGAGCCGCTTGATGTAGGTCGGCAGCCAGGCGTGCACGATGGTCTCCGAAACGCCGATGCGCAGCAGCCCGGAAAAGCGGGTCGGATCGCCGGCGCGTTCGCGCATGGTCTCGGCCGTGCGCATGATCCGCTCGGCGTAGGGCAGGAGCTCGAGTCCGGCGGCGGTGAGCCTGACGGAACCGGTATCACGCTCGAACAGTTTGACGCCGAGGCTATCCTCCAGATTGGAGATTCGGCTGGAAATGGCCGGCTGCGTCGTGAAGAGCCGCTCGGCGGTTTTCCGGAAGCTGCCGAGATTGGCGATCCAGATGAATGCCTCGATCTGCCGTAAGTTCACGGGGCCACCCTCATAAGAAAAATCAATTGATGGTAGTCGGACCGGATAACGGTTTTCTATGAAAATCGGTGGCCGAGGGGGCGGCCGGCTCCGCTTTGCCTTGACGCTGCGTCACCGCTTTCGCACCTTATCGGCCGATTTCAACCTTTCTATCGTTCTCGGGGGAACCACCGTCCATGACCGCCAATGTCCGGCGCCTCGCCTATTTCGATTTCTGGATTCATCCGGTCGCGCCGGAAATTCTCGAGGCCGCCGCCGGCGTCGAGGTGGTGAAGTTCGATCAGAGCTCCTCGGAAGACGAGGTGTTCGCCGGCTTCAAGGACGTGCACGGCTATCAGATGCTCTCCAAGACCGAGCTGCAGCCGCGCTGGTGGCCGACCAGGAGCTTCATCGAGAAATGTCCGAGCCTGCTCGCCATTTCCTCGGTCGGCGCCGGCTACGACGCCTGCGACGTCGACGCCTGCACCGAGGCCGGGATCATGGTCGTCAACAATTCCGGCGCCAACTCGGACTCGGTGGCACAGCACGTCATCGGCATGTTGCTGGCGCTCTCCAAGAACATGATCCGGCTCGACCGCATGATGCGGCGAGAGCCGGGCGTCGACCGCATGAAGTACCCGGGCCGCGAGACGACCGGAAAGACCCTCGGCATCGTCGGTCTCGGCAACATCGGCCGGCGCACCGCCAAGATCGCCGCACAGTCGCTCGGCCTCAAGGTCATCGCCTACGATCCCTACATCACGGATCAGGACTTCAAGGAACGGTTCGCCGAGAAGGTCGATTACGACACGCTGTTCCGGGAATCGGATTACGTATCGATCAACTGTCCGCTGACCGCCGAGACCAAGGGCATGGTCGGCGCGCGCGAATTCGCGCTGATGAAGAAGGGCTCGATCTTCATCACCAACGCGCGCGGCTTCATCCATGACGAAAAGGCGCTCGCCGCCGCGCTGGCGTCGGGCCATCTGGACGGCGCCGGTGTCGACGTCTTCGACGTGGAGCCGCCGGGACCGGGCCATCCCTTGATGGCCTTCGACAACGTGATCCTGTCGCCGCACGTCGCCGGCATCACCGACGTCTGCATGTATCAGATGGCGAAGGACGGGGCCGAGCAGTGGGTGGAAATCCTGAACGGCCGCCGTCCGCCGAGGCTCGTCAATCCCGAGGTGTGGCCGAAGTACGTCGAGCGGCACACGCGCATCCTCGGCCATCCGCCGACGGGCTAATCGCTGGAAGGTGAGGCGCCATGACCCCGCTAGAGGACGAACGCAGAAAATTCTTCCGCTACGAGGTCGACGCCCCCGTTTCCGGACGGGTCGGCGAGGAAACCTTCGAGGCCCAACTCAAGGACGTATCGGCGACCGGCGCCGCCATCATCGTCGGCGCCGACGTCATTCTGGATAACAATCAGTTTGTGCAGTTGCACATGGCCGGGCTCGGGTATCGGTCCGGCTATAAGGCGCGAGACATCCCGGACGGTTTCGCGCTCGAATTCGAAGAGCAGGACGAGAAATCCCGCGAGGAAATGGAAACCGCGCTCAAGATGCTGAAGTCGGGCGGCAAGGGCCTCAAGGGCTGACCGGCGGCCTCAGAAAACCGTTTCCAACGCGCGCGTCACCAGTTCGAACCCGCCGTAAAGGATGGTCACGACGGCGCACGTGCCGCCGGAGGCGGTGCCGAGGGTTTCACTCACGATGTCGTTCATTCTGATTTTCATCTTCGCCTCCATTGTCGTCGGGGGGCGTCACATTCTGAAACTGCCGGCTCCCGACATGGTGAAGACTGGCACGGAAAACGGCGGAAATCTGTGACGCCCCGCACACCCTATGGTTAACGGCACATGGTTCTGATCGTCTGCCATTCGTAGGGGCTGAAGGCGCGTCGGCTGCCTTGCGCGGCGGCGCGGATTTCGTCGGCGCGCCGTTCCGACGACGGATGCGTCGACAGGAATTCCGGGACCACGCCCTCGACCGGGCTGGCCTTGCTCCGGGCGTCCAGGAAATCGGCGAGCGGCCGCGCCGTCAGCCCGAGGGCGTTCATGGCCGCGACGGCGAGCAGATCGGCGGCCCGTTCCGCGTCGCGGCTGTAGCCGCCCTCGATCGCCGCCGACGCCAAGCCGGACAGCAGGAACCCGCCGGTGACGTCACCGACCACGAGGCCGATCAGCGCCGCCGCGCCGGCGCGCTTGACCGCCACGTGCAGGGGGTCGCGCCGCACCACGTGCGCGATCTCGTGCGCCAGAACGCCGGCGATCTCGTCGCCGTTTTCCGCCTTGTCGAGGAGGCCGGACAGCACCACCACCTGACCGCCCGGCAACGCAAGCGCGTTGGCGATGGGAAAACGGATCACGCTCACTTGGATCTTGAAGGGGCTTTCCATGACAGCCGCCAGTTCGTCGACCGTGCGGGCCAGCAATTTCTCCGCCGCCGGCGCGACGCAGACGCCGGCGCCCAAGCGCGCGAAGAAGCCGACGAACTGGTCCCGGGTCGTGACGCCGAGCGCCGCCTCGGCGGCGGGCGGGACCATCGACACCGCCCAGCGCGCCGCTGACGGAATCAGGACCAGGAACACGCCGGTCATGGAGAGCGCGGCGAGCGCGCCCGCCACGATCCAGGTGCGCAGGGACTTGCCGCCGACGCGGCGGCGGGGAACGAGGTCCGGGCACCGCGTCAGCAGCCACGCGCCGTCGCCGTCGAGCGTCAGCCGTTCGTCCGATCCGGCGGCGACGAGCCGCACCGGCGCCTCGTGGTGCGCCGGGTCGGCATAGCGGACGTCGGCGAGCGGCCAGCGCGCCAAGACCCTGCCGTCCTCGCCGGCGATGCGCACGTCCGCGCCGTCGATATCGACGCGGACCCGAAACCGTCTCGCCGAGCGGCCGTCGTTGAAGTATCCGGTGCCTGTGGTCATGCCGGCACGGCCTAGAAGCCGCCGATGTCGAGGGCGTCGGCCAGTCCCTCGCCGAACCGGGGCGCGTCGGATACGCGCTGCGTCGCCGCCTCGAAGGCCTGGGCGTCATCGACGGTCGTCGACGTCACCAGTTGTCTCGCCATGTCGAACCCGAAGACGGCGCCGACGATCAACGGCACGCCGAGGAGCGTCAGCAGGAACAAGAGAGCGATCGGCACCGCGGCGGACGACAGGATCCCGGCGACGTTGTCGACGGGGACGCCGGCAGATGCGATCTCCAGCCACATGACGGCCGGCGTCATGGCGGCGACGACGAGCCCGAACGTCACAGCGCAGCTTGCCAGGACGCGCCAGTAGGAAAGCGCCGAGTGGAAGCGCGCCGGGCCAAAGCGCATGCCGGCGACGCAGACGCGAACCTGCCGCACCCGGTAATGCAGGAATGTGAACGGCAGCATCAGTATGGATACGCCGGCCGCTACGTAGAAAAGCACCGGTGCGTTATTGATGAAGGCTTGGACGTCGCCGAGCGCCGCGGCGGCGGTCTGGCCGATGTGGATCATCAAGCCGCCGACGATCGCCACCGGGACGATGACGCCGAGCCATGCCGGCAGGAGCGCCCGGCCGCTGCCCGAGAAATCGAACGCGGTGTCGCCGAAGCGCGTGTGCTGCACCTGATAGCGCCAGAGATCGACCTTCATCCACGGATAGGCGAGCCCGAGCGTGCAGAGGGTCAGGATCGTCCAGCCGGTCGCCAGTTTGAGATATTGCCAGGACGAGCCGTCGAGCCCGAAACGCACGCCGCGCCACAGCGTCCGGCTCATGCGGTAGCGCCACATGCGATAGAAGCCGATCTGCAACAGCACGAAGATGGCGGCGTAGTACGCAAGCTCCAGGGTGACGCCGACGGCGCGGACGCCGGACGGCGCCAGAACGTCGATGGCGCCGTAGAGCGCGCCCAACGGAAACATCACCGCCAACACGATCAGGAATCCCAGGAACAACTCGCCGGCCGTGCCGGTGTATTCCAGCGGGTCGCCCATGAAGCGGACGTGACGCCAGAGAAAGCGCCGGAGCCTCGTGCGTGCCCAGAACCGGTAGATGCCGAGGGTCAGCAGCGTCAGCAGGCCGTTCGTCAGCAGCAAGGATGCGAACGCGCCGCGACGCGCCGTGAACTCTGGCGTGAATTCTGGCGACGTCGTCGCGGCGGGCGCGGTTTCGCTTTCCATACGGCATGGCCTTTCATAGTGTCGCCGGGACCTTTGGACGACGGGCATGCGACACATCCGAAAGTATACATGCGGCGGAGCGCCGACAAAGCGGCCGGCCGACCCCGACCGCCCGAGCCGGATCGGCGTCCGGCCATGATGCGCGTCGTCGAGACGCTCGGCCGAATCGCACCGCAGGCGATGGCAATCGGGGTCTTCGCCGGGTTGTTTCTGCCGGACCTCGCGCATCTGGTCCGCCCGCTGTTGACGCCCTCCGTGTGGGCGCTGCTGTTCATCGTCATGCTTCGGATCGACTGGTCGGACGTCGCGGCGCGGCTCCGCCGTCCGTTGCTGCCGGCGCTGATCGTCTTCTGGATCGTCGGCATCGCGCCGCTCTTGATGGCGGCGGCGCTTTCGCCCTTCGACATCCGGCCGGGCGTCTATGCCGCCATGGTCCTGGCGGCCGGTTCGGCGCCGCTGTTCTCGACGCCGGCCATCGGTCTGATGTTCGGGCTCGACGGCGCGCTCCTGCTGGTGACGTTGGTGACGTCGACGCTGATCGTGCCGCTGACCCTGCCCATCGTCGCCGGCGGCCTGCTCGGCCTCGCGCTCGGCGCCGGGCCGGTCGAGTTGATGGCGCGGCTTTCCGGGTTGGTGCTGAGCGCGGTGGCCGCCGCCGCCATCGTGCGTCACGTCATCGGGCCGGCCCGCCTGAAGAGCATGGGAACGCGGATAGACGGCTTCACCGTCATCTTGCTGATCATTTTCGCCGTCGGTGTCATGGACGGGGTGGCGGCGCGCATCCTCGCCGATCCCCTCTATACGGCGCGGGTGACGGCCCTCACCTTCGCCGGCTACGGCGGCCTGATCGCGTTGGGAACATTGGTTTTTCTCGTCGCCTTCCGGGGCCGGGAGCGGCGCCTCGCGCTCACCGTCGGGTTTTCGTCCGGCTGCCGCAACCTGGCGATCCTGCTGGCCGCCCTGCCGGCGGACGCCGATCCCGACATTCCACTCTTTTTTGCGCTCGGACAGTTTCCTATCTATATCACGCCGGCGTTGATGCGGCCGCTGTACCGGCGGCTGCTCGGCGGTCCGGCAGGTACGTGAACGCGTTCATGAAGGAGACGGTGGCATTTTCTGGTCACGGTTCATCAAGCGACTGGCGTTGTTCCTGGCCGTCGTCGTCGCGGGGTCCGCGGTGACGGCGTTCGACCGCCATTCCGTGAAGGCCGACTGGCGGACGGCGAGCCGCGAGCCGACCGGCATCGCGCCGGACCCGAAGCTCGACCGCGAGGCCATCGTCCAGGTCTACGGCGCCAGGGCCTACAACTGGCGCGGCTATTTCGGCGTCCACACCTGGATCGCCGTCAAGCCGACCGACGCCGACAGCTTCACCGTCTATGAAGTCATGGGCTGGCGCGTGCGCCGGGGCGGCGAGGCGGTGGCCGTCTCGCAGCGGCCGCCGGACGGCCGCTGGTTCGGCGCCGAGCCGGAAGTCATCGCGGAACGTCGCGGCGCCGGCGTCGACGATATGATCCGCCGCATCGCGGCGGCGGTGAAGACCTATCCCTACAACGGCGAATACACCATCTGGCCGGGGCCGAATTCCAACACCTTCGTCGCCCACGTGGCGCGCGCCGTGCCGGAGTTGCGGCTCGACCTGCCGCCGACGGCGATCGGCAAGGATTACATTCCGGGCGGCGGCCTCGGTGCCGCGGCGCCGAGCGGCACCGGCTTTCAGGTGTCGCTGTTCGGCCTCTTGGGCGTGCTGGTCGCCGCCGAGGAAGGAGTGGAGATCAATCTGCTCGGGCTGACCTTCGGCATCGACATCAAGGATCCGGCGATCAAGCTGCCGATGGCGGGCCGCATTCCGCTCATGCCGACGACCAGCGGATGACGTTCCCGGTGAGCGTCTCTTGAGTATCTGGGGCAAGGTCATCGGCGGTGTCGCCGGCTTTGCGATGGGCGGTCCGTTGGGCGCGCTGATCGGCGCCGTCGCGGGGCACGTCTACGATAAGAACAAACAGCAGCAGGCAAGCGGCGCCGGCGACGAGGCGCGGCAGATCGCCTTCGCGACCGCCGTCATCGTGCTCGCCGCCAAGATGGCGAAGGCGGACGGCCATGTCTCCAGGGACGAGGTCGATGTCTTCAAGCAGGTGTTCCACGTGCCGCCCTCCGACATGGCGAGCGTCGGGCGCATCTTCGACGAGGCGAAGCGCCATCCCGGCGGCTACGAGCCCTACGCCGAACAGATCGGCGTCATGTTCGCGAACGATCCGCGCGTCCTGGAAGAAGTCATCGGCGCCTTGTTCATGATCGCCAAGGCGGACGGCGCGATCCATCCGAACGAGATCCAGTTCCTGCGCCGCGTCGCGCTGCTGTTCGGATTCTCCGAGGCGGATTTCCACCGATTGCAGACGATCCATCTCGGCGGCTGGCAGGGCGAGGGCGGACGCGCCGAGACGACCGCTGACGCCTACGAGGTGCTGGGCGTCGCGCCGGACGCATCGGACAACGACATCAAGGCGGCGTACCGCAAGCTCGCCCGCGAGAACCATCCCGACATGTTGATGGCGAAGGGCATGCCGCAGGAATTCATCGACGTCGCAAACGACAAGCTGGCGCGCATCAACGCCGCCTACGACGCCATCAAGCAGCGCCGCGGCTTCAACTAGTTGGGGCTTGCATCGGCCTCGGCCCCATGCTTCGAGACGCTTCGCTCCTCAGCATGAGGCGCTGACGGTTTCCTCGTCCTGAGGAGCCCACGACGTGGGCGTCTCCAAGGGCGAGAGGGTCGGTCCGCGACGGGAACACGGAGAAGACATTTGCCCCTATCGGGAATTCTCGCCGTCCTGGTCACGGTGACGCTTTGGGGCGGCAACTTCGTCGCCGTCAAGATCGCCGTCACCGACGTGCCGCCGCTGTTCGTGACCGCGCTGCGCTTTCTGATCCTGGCCGGCGCCCTGTCGCCGTTCCTGAAGGTACCGGCGAAGCACGGCCGCAAGATTCTCGAATACGCCCTGGTCATGGGCGTCGGCCACTTCGGCCTCATGTTCTTCGCCATTCGTTTCGTCGACGTCTCGACCGCCGCCATCGCCTTGCAGACGACGACGCCGTTCGCGGTCCTGCTGGCGTGGCTGATGCTGGGCGAGACCTTCGGTCCCTGGCGCGTCGCCGGCATGGGGATGGCGTTCGCCGGCATCGTCGTGCTGGTCGGCGGACCGGGCAGCGGCGGCGAGCCGGTGGCCTGCGGCATGCTGGCCTTCGCTGCGTTGATGTGGGCGCTCGGCAACGTGCGCTCGAAACAGATGCCGGACGTCTCGGTCTTCTCGCAGATCGCCTGGATGGCGCTGATCGCGTGTCCGGTCCTGTTCGGCCTTTCCTTCGTCGTCGAGGCGGATCAACTGACGCGCCTGCAAGGCGCCGGATTCCGGTTCTGGGTGTCGCTGGTCTACATGACCATCGCCAGTTCCATCGTCGCCTACGGATTGTGGTACTATCTTATCAAGCATTACGACGTCACCGCCGTCGCGCCTTATAATCTGCTGGTGCCATTGGTGGCCGTCTCGGGGGGTGTGCTGATCATGGGCGATACGTTGACCGTCACGAAACTGATCGGCGGGGCGATGATCCTGTCCGGCGTCGGGCTGATCCAGGTCCGCGAAATCATCCGTTCCCGTCGCGCACGCCGGAGCTAGGGCCGTGCGGCACGACCGGCGTTCGCCCAACTTCGACGCCCGCGGGACCACCGTCGTCGACATGCTGGTGCTGCACTACACCGGCATGCGAAGCGCCGCGGCGGCGCTCGACCGGCTGACCGACCCGGCCGCCGAAGTCAGCGCGCATTACGTGATCGACGAGGACGGCGCGATCCATGCCCTGGTCGACGAAAAGGACCGCGCCTGGCATGCCGGCCGGGCGCATTGGCGCGGTCACACCAATATCAACGCGCGCTCCATCGGCATCGAGATCGTCAATCCGGGACACGAGTTCGGCTACCGCGAATTTCCGCCGGCGCAGATGGCGGCGGTGACGGCGCTCAGCCGGGAAGTCCTGGCGCGCCATCCGGTGCCGGCCCGCAACGTGGTCGGACATTCCGATGTGGCGCCGAGCCGGAAGCAGGACCCGGGCGAGCTTTTCGACTGGGCCGGACTGGCGGCGGCCGGCGTCGGTCTCTGGCCCACGGGACGGATGTCGTCGCCCCTTTCGGAGAGCGCCGTTCCCGCCGCGCTCAGGGACATCGGCTACGACGTTTCCGATCTCGCCGCCGCGGTGACGGCGTTCCAGCGACACTTCCGGCCCGCCGACGTCGGCGGCAAGGCGGACGAGGAAACGCGGAGCGTCATCGCCGCCGTCCGCGCGTTGTACACGGGGGCCGGCGTCTAGAATCCCGTTGCCATCGCCGCCCCGCCCGTGCTGCATGGGGCGGGATCAACCTGACGGAAATACACCATGCCGCTCGACGTCAAAGCCAAGGGGCTCTACGCCATCGCCGCCACGCCGTTCCTCGACGACGGCGCCATCGACATGCCCTCCATCGACAGCCTCGCGGATTTCTATCTGCGGTCCGGCGCGACCGGCTTCACGGTGCTCGGCATCATGGGCGAGGCGACCAAGCTGGACGCCGAGGAATCCACCAATGTGGTGCGGCGCTACGTCCAGGCCTCCAGCGGCGTGCCGGTCGTCGTCGGCGTGTCGGCGCCCGGCTTCGCCGCCATGCGGGCGCTGGCCAGGGGCGCCATGGACGCGGGCGCGGCCGGCGTCATGATCGCGCCGCCGAACAATCTCCGCACCGACGATCAGATCATCGCCTACTTCGACAACGCCGCCGAGGCCATCGGCGCCGACGTGCCGTTCGTCCTGCAGGACTACCCCTTGCAGTTGCTGGTGCAGTTCACACCCCGCGTCATCGCCGAGATCGTGGCGCGGCACGCCAACTGCGTCATGCTGAAGTCGGAGGATTGGCCGGGCCTGGAGAAGATCTCGACGCTCAGGCGCATGCAGCACGAGGGGAAGCTCCGGGAAATCTCGATCCTCTGCGGCAACGGCGGCGTCTTCCTGGATTTCGAGCTGGAGCGGGGTGCCGACGGCGCCATGACCGGCTACGCCTTCCCGGACATGCTTTCGGACCTGGTGGCGTTGACGAAAGCCGGCGAACGGGAAAAGGCGCACGATCTCTTCGACGCGCACCTGCCGCTGATCCGCTACGAACAGCAGCCGGGCGTCGGGCTGGCGGTCCGCAAGCACATCCTGAAGCGGCGCGGCGTCATCCGCTCCGACGCGCAACGGAAGCCGGCGCAGTACCTGAGCGACATCGGCCGCGCCGAGGTGGACTATCTGCTGACCCGGCTGGCACGGCACGACAAGCGGGCCGATTTGCCGGCAAACTGAACGCGCGCCGGACAACTTGCGCTAAATCCCCGGAATCTATAGGTTTCCGCCGCCAGACGGTCGGATGACCGCCTTCCGCAGGCTCGAAAGGGCGCGGGGGGAGGAAAGTCCGGGCTCCACGGGGATACGGTGCCGGGTAACGCCCGGCGGGGGCGACCCTAGGGAAAGTGCCACAGAAAGCAAACCGCCCGACGTCCTTCGGACTTGTTCCGGGGGGCACGGGTAAGGGTGAAAGGGTGCGGTAAGAGCGCACCGCGTCGCCGGAGACGGGGACGGCATGGTAAACCCCACCGGGAGCAAAACCGAATAGGAACGGCGGCGCTTCGGCGCGGATGCATCCCCGCATCGCCGTTCGGGTAGGTTGCGCGAGGCGTCCGGCAACGGGCGTCCCAGATGAATGGTCATCCAGCGCCGGGGTTCGCCCCGGTGTGGACAGAACCCGGCTTACAGACCGTCTGGCCTATTTTTCCGACTTTCCAGCCGACATTGCCGGGCGGGTGCGCGCCGGCCCGCCGCCGCGCCTTCGAAATACCCCGATTTTCGCAAATTTCAGCCATCCGACGGGCCTAGAACGGCGGCCGTCGGCAACCGCTTGAAACCAGCAACACCCATTGACGCCCATGTTTACCCATGTTATCCCAAAAAATCCCAATTTGGGAGCTTGGGGCAATCCGTGTTCCAGGCTTGCGAACGGCGTCGCGGGGGCGCCTCGGGAGGCGGCAGAAGCCGTTGATAGCGCAAGAGAATTAAGGAGCCCTCAATGGGTGTCTTCACGGGATCGCAGACCAACAAGGTCGATAAGAAGGGACGGGTCTCCGTGCCGAGGACCTTCCGCGCCCTCTTCGAAGGCGAAAAATTCTCCGGCGTTTACGTGTTCCCGTCCTTCAAGGTTCCCGCCCTCGAGGCCTGCCCCGAGAGCTTCATGGAGCGCATCGTCGACAGCCTGGAAGACCTGCCGCTGTTTTCCGACGACCAGGACGATCTCTCGATCATCGTTGAAAGCGCGCAGCGCCTGCCCTTCGATCCCGAGGGCCGGATCGTCATCCCCGACGAATTCCGCGCCGCCGCCGGTTTCAAGACCGACATCAAGTTCGTCGGCCGCGGCCGCACCTTCCAGATGTGGCACCCCGCCGCCTACGACGCCGAGCGTGGCCCCGCCTTCGACCGGGCGCGGACGCGCGGTCTTACCCTCAAGCTGCGCCGGCCCAGCGATCGCCAAATGGGCGACGCCGGGCGCGAGGAGGAGTGAGGCCGTGAACGAACAACGCCACATTCCGGTCCTGCTGAACGAGGTGGTCGAGGTTCTCGCACCCCGCGACGGCGCGACCTACGTCGACGCCACCTTCGGCGCCGGCGGATACTCGCGGGCGCTCCTGGAAGCCGCCGATTGCTTCGTCTGGGGCATCGATCGGGATCCCGAGGCGGTCGCTGCCGGCGGCGTCCTGGCGGCCGATTTCGGCGGCCGGCTCACCGTCCTCAACGGCCGCTTCGGCGAGATGCGCGAATTGCTGGCCGGCGTCGGCGTGCATCAGGTCGACGGCATCGCCATCGACCTCGGCGTCTCTTCCATGCAGATCGACGACCCGGCACGCGGCTTCTCGTTCCGCTTCGACGGGCCGCTCGACATGCGGATGGACAAGGACGGCATGAGCGCCGCCGACGTCGTCAACCGCATGGCCGAGAAGGAACTGGCCGACATCATTTACCGCTACGGCGAAGAGCGCGCGTCCCGCAAGATCGCGCGCGCCATCGTCGAACTCAGGGACAAGACGCCGATCACCCGCACCAGCCAGCTCGCCGAGTTGGTCCGCCGGGTGGTCCGGCAATCCAAGGATGGCATCGATCCGGCGACGCGCACGTTTCAGGCGCTCCGGATCTACGTCAACGAGGAGCTGGCCGAGCTGGACC
>JAYOFL010000072.1:0-15105 GCA_038117205.1 Rhodospirillales bacterium
CCGGAGTCTCGGACACGGTCTCGAACTGGCCGTCGGCCTGCACTTCGCCGATCAGGACCGGCTTGGTGATGTGGTGGTTCGGCATCATCGCCGAGTAGCCGCCGGTCAGGTTCGGCACGGTGATGCCGACGATCGAGTCGATGACCGCGTCCGGCGACGTCGTGCCGGCCGCCTCGACCGCCTTCACCCACATGTTGAAGCCGATGTAGTGGGCTTCCATCGGGTCGTTGGTGACGCGCTTCGGATTCTTGGTGAAGGCCTGCCACTTCTTGATGAAGGCGGCGTTTTCGGCGGTCTTGCCGGACATGAAGTAGTTCCACGCGGCGAGGTGACCGACCAGCGGCGCGGTGTCGATACCGGCGAGTTCTTCTTCACCGACCGAGAACGCGACGACCGGAATGTCCTTCGCCTTGATGCCCTGGTTGCCGAGTTCCTTGTAGAACGGAACGTTGGCGTCGCCGTTGATGGTCGAGATCACGGCGGTCTTCTTGCCGGCGGAGCCGAACTTCTTGATGTCGGAGACGATCGTCTGCCAGTCGGAGTGACCGAACGGCGTGTAGTTGATCATGATGTCGGCCGCGGGAACGCCCTTATCCTTGAGATAGGTCTCGAGGATCTTGTTCGTGGTGCGCGGATAGACATAGTCGGTGCCGGCGAGCACCCAACGCTTCACGCCTTCGTTCTGCATCAGGTAGTCGACGGCCGGGATCGCCTGCTGGTTCGGCGCGGCGCCGGTGTAGAAGACGTTCTTCTGGCTTTCCTCGCCCTCGTACTGGACGGGGTAGAAGAGGATGCTGTTGAGCTCGGCGAAGACCGGCAGGACCGACTTGCGGGACACCGAGGTCCAGCAGCCGAACACGACGTCGACCTTGTTGACGGATATCAGCTCGCGGGCCTTTTCGGCGAACAGCGGCCAGTTGGAGGCCGGGTCGACAACGACGGCTTCCAGCTTCTTGCCGAGAACGCCGCCCTTCTTGTTCTGCTCGTCGATGAGCATCAGCATGACGTCCTTCAGCGTGGTTTCGCTGATGGCCATCGTGCCGGAAAGCGAATGCAGGATGCCGACCTTGATCGTGTCGGCGGCCTGGGCCGCCGAGCCGATCAGAGCCGACGCGGCCACGGCGCCCGCCACGGCCAGAGATTTCAGGTATTGAGCCATTGCGCATCTACCCTTGGGTGTTGTTGCTGCACTGCGCACAAGAACAGCAATAAGCGGGCCAAATGCCCAAGGGGTGCCGTGTCGGACCTTAATTCCCTGATTTAATGAGAAAATTTACCGCGTGGAGAGAATCGCCCAGGAAACGGCCCGGAAAGGCGGCGAAAAACGGTCACAAAAATGATTAACTTTTAATCAATAATGTAGAATTGATTAATTACGCGCCATTCAGATCGCGTATGAATCGTAGCGACCGGGTGTTAGGCTCACGCAGCGGAAAACCTCGTTCTCCGCGGCGGGGTTGTTGCTGCACTCTTCAGCCTCGTGACCCTCGCGCCTCGACGGAGGTGCGAGGGTCGAGGCGAGCCTCAGCGAATGAAGGTCTTCACGTAATCGGCGCCGAGCCCAACGTCCTCGAAATGACGGCGGCAGGCTGCGATACGGTCGAACACGTCGGTCGAGCCGACGCTGTTCCCGGCTTCGTCGCAGTAGATCAGCGCTCCGGTATTGTGGAACAGCGTGATCATCTCGTCGCAGTCGGGATCGACGACGAGGGTATGAATTTCCCCCGGCGGCTCGTAGACGTAGGAGCCTCCCCGCGCTACCCAATCGTGTTCCAGATAGCGCCAGCTCCCCTTGATGACGAAGCCGTGCACCGGCGCCGGATGCCGGTGCCGTGGCAGGAACCCACCGCCCTTCACCTTCGTCAGGTGCACCCAGTAGCCCTGCGACGTGTTGAGGCAGAGCGGCCGCGACCAGCGGCCGGGCGAGAGCGGCACCCAGAGCCGCTCGTCGTCGTTTGCGAACGCGTCCTGGACGAAGATTTCCGCAAGCGTGTCGGTCGGCTTCGGCCCCGTATAGGGATCGGGCCAGTCGGGGCTGTTCCTGAGCTCGCTCATAACGGCCTATTCCTTGTGGTCGGCCTTGTAGCGGGCCAGCGTTTCCTCGTTCGCCGGATAGAGGCCCGGCAATTGCACGCCGCGCTCGACCTCGCGCACGACCCAAGCTTCGAAGCGTTCCTGAACGACCGCCTCTTCGGCGACGGAGACGGCGATGTCCTTCGGGATCAACACGGCGCCGTCCTCGTCGGCAACGATGATGTCGTCCGGATAGACCGCGACACCGCCGCAGCCGATCGGCTCCTGCCAGCCGACGAACACCAGCGACGACACGGACGGCGGCGCCGCCGTGCCGTTGCACCAGACCGGCAGGCCGGTGGCGCGGACGCCGACCGCGTCGCGCATCACACCGTCCGTCACCAGACCGGCGACACCGCGCTTCGCCATGCGCGCGCACAGGATGTCGCCGAAGATGCCGGCGTCGTCGATGCCGCGGGCGTCGACCACGGCGACGCAACCGGCCGGCATGGCCTCGATGGCGGCGCGGGTCGAGATCGGTGACTTCCAGGCCGCCGGCGTCGCCAGGTCTTCCCGGGCCGGCACGAAGCGGAGCGTGAAGGCCGGGCCGACGACGCGGGTTCCGGTGGCGGCGTAGGGCTGCGTGCCGCGCATCCAGGTCGTGCGGATGCCGCGTTTCAGCATGACCGTCGTCAGGGTGGCCGTGGTGACGCGCCGCAGCGCCTCGAGGTGAACAGCGTCCATCAATCTCTCCCTATCGTCATCGTTTCGACAAAGCTCAGGCGCCGAACTTGGCGCCCGACCAATCTTCCCAGAGTTTCGCCAGCGCCGCGTAGTCGAGATCGCCCATGCCCTTGGCTTCGGCGATTTCGTAGGGCGTGTGCGAGGCCAGCGTCGCGAACAGCGGCACGCCCAATTGCTGCGAGGTTTCCAGCGCCAGCACGGAATCCTTCCGCGCGTTCGTCACCGACATGCCGCCCTTATAGTCGCCGTTCCGCATGCGCTCGGCGACCCGGTGCTGCAGCGGCCGCATCAGGCCCTCGTCGCGGTTCAGGATGTCGACCATCGTCTGCGGCGGAATGCCGAGCTTCGACGACATGGCGAAGGCCTCGATCAGCACCACCATGACGGCGTGCATGACCCCGTTGTTGACGACCTTGGCGCCCATGCCGGCGCCGACCGGGCCGAGATCGAAGATGCGTTCGGCGATCAGCTCGAGGACGGGCCGCGCCATGTTCTTTTCCGCCTCGCCGCCGCCCAGGAAGAATGTGATCTTGCCGGAGGCCATGCTGGCGACGCCGCCGGCGATGGCGGAATCGACGAAGGAAATCCCCGCCGCCTTGCAGATGTCGTGGCAGGCGACCGCCGTCCCCGGCGTCACGGTGCTGGTTTCGATGACCAGTTTCGGCTTCGTCGCCGCGTCGGCGAGCGCGCGGACGGTGGCCAGCGAGGCTTCCGGCTTCGGCAGCGACAGGATGATCGTGCCGGCCTTCGCCGCCACGTCGGCGGGCGACGCCGCGATAGCGATGCCGGCAGCCGCGGCTGCGTCGACGCGCGGACGGGACAAGTCGAAACCGACCACGCTTGCGTGTTTCGCCAGCGCCGAAGCGACGGCGCCGCCGGCATTGCCGAGCCCGATGATCCCGACCGTTTCCGCCATGAATTCCTCCCCGTTCGACCGCCCGCCCTGTTGCGTCAAGGCGTGGCGGCGGGGAGCATAGCGCATCCGCCCGGAACGGCAATCCGCTCGACCGCCTCAACCGCCACCGGTTGCCTGTGTCAGACGAACCGATCGGTATCGCCGTCCAGTTGGGCGAGCAGGCCGTGCACGTCGCCAAGCACCCAGAGGTCCTCGACTAGGTCGTCCTTGAAGCGGAAATGCGCGCTGCCCATCCAGTCGACCCGGTGCCCGGTCGGCGCCCGTCCGAACATGCCGCCCTTGTTGGTGCCGCTGAACCGCATCTTGGCGACGACGCGGTCCCCCTCCTCGACCAGCTCCAGGATATCGCAATGGAAATCCGGCAGCGCAGCGACAACATTGTCGACTTAGCCCGCGAATTCCTCGTGCCCGATCAGGACCGGGCCGAGGGAACCCCGGAAGGCGAAGCCCTCCATGAAGATTTCCGGTATTCGTTTCTTGTCGGCCTTGTTCCACATCTCGTCATAGAACTTGCGGACGACGCTTTTCTGATAGGTATCGTCTTCGTCCATGGCATCACACTCCCGTTTGACGCTGGAACGATTAGAACCGCGTTTTCGGACGGCGTGAAGCCCCTCCGCCACTTCCCCGGCAGCCGTTTTCTGCTAAAATTTACGACGCCGTCCGCTCCAGGACGGTTTGCCGCCGCGACCCCGTCGGCGGACGCACCGCCGGAAAAGGATTCCGCTCATGCCCAAGGATGGCGACAGCACGCGCGAACGCGAACTCCAGGAACTGGCGGCGAAGGTCCTGCCGGCGGCCGGCTTCGGCAACGTCACGCACAACGTCATCGTCGCCGAGGGCCGGGGCGGCCGGGTCTGGGACATCGCCGGGCGCGAATACATCGACTACCTGCTCGGCTCCGGGCCGATGCTGATCGGCCATGCGCACCCGGAAGTGTCGGAAGTGGTGCGCGAACAGGCGGCCCGAGGCACGACGTTCTTCGCCAACAACGAATTCGGCATCCGCCTCGCCGCCGAGATCGTCGACGCGGTGCCGTGCGCCGAAAAGATGCGCTTCGTCTCCACCGGATCGGAGGCCGATCTCTACGCCATGCGCCTGGCGCGCGCACACACCGGCAAGGACAAGCTGCTTAAGTTCGAGGGCGGCTATCACGGTATGAGCGATTACGGCCTGATGAGCCTGGCGCCGAAGCGGGCCGCCAACTCCGACCGGCCGATCCCGGACAGCGCCGGCATCCCGAAGAGCGTCGCCGACGAGGTCGTCGTCGCGCCCTACAACGATCTTGAAATGGCGACGCGGTTGATCGACCGCTACGCCGATGAGCTTGCCGGCATCATCGTCGAGCCGTTCCAGCGCCTGATCCCGCCGCAGCCGGGTTTCCTGGCAGGTCTCCGCAAGCTGGCGACGGAAAAGGGACTGGTGCTGATCTTCGACGAAGTGGTCACCGGCTTCCGCTTCGCTTACGGCGGCGCGCAGTCCTATTACGGCGTCACGCCGGATGTCTGCACGCTCGGTAAGGCCATCGGCGGCGGCTTCCCGCTCGCCGCCGTCGCCGGCCGGGCCGACCTGATGGCGCACTTCGATCGCGGCATCGTCGGCGACGACGCCTTCCTGCCGCAGATCGGCACGCTGTCCGGCAATCCCATCGCCGCCGCCGCCGGATTGAAAACGCTGGAAATCCTCAAGCGCCCCGGCGCCTACGAGAAAATATTCGCGACCGGCACCGCCTTGATGGAGGGCTTCCGCCGCATCGTCGGCGAAACCGGCACCCAGGCCCGCGTCGTCGGCGCGCCGCCGATGTTCGATCTGGTGTTCACCAACCGCGACGTCGTCGACTACCGCTCGTCCCTCGGCGACCAGGACCTGATGAAGCGCTACACGAAACTGATGCGCGATCGGGGCATTCTGAAGGGCGAGAGCAAGTTTTACATTTCGCTCGCGCACGACGAGCGCGACGTCGCCGAAACCCTCGCCGCGTTCGATGCCACGCTCCGGGAAATGTCCGGATCGTAGTTTCCGGTGCGGAGGAAACGACCTGACCGGTCATAAAGGGTCGTTGAACCGACCCGGCCAGCCAACTAATATATCAGAAGTCTTGGCAAGCGCCGTCAGAGCGCAAGGCCGCAACGAAAGTCATTGGGAGAAATATCATCATGGGCAAAAGCCTAAACATCCTGATTCTGGGTGCGTCATATGGATCGCTGCTGGCGACCAAGCTGGCGCTCGCCGGACACAACACCAACATGGTCTGCCTGCCGGCCGAGGTCGAACGCTTCAACGCCGACGGCGCGATCGTCCGCATTCCGGTCAAGGGCCGCGACGGTCTGGTCGAGGTTTCCTCCAAGAATCTTCCGGGCAAGCTGACGGCGGCCGGTCCCGCAGACGTCGATCCGTCGAAGTACGATCTGATCGCGCTCGCCATGCAGGAACCGCAGTACCGCTCACCGGGCGTGCGCGAGCTGCTCGACAAGGTCGCCAAATCCGGCGTGCCGTGCATGTCGATCATGAACATGCCGCCGCTGCCGTATCTCAAGCGCATTCCGGGCCTGAATGCCGACAAGCTCGCCGGTTGCTTCACCGACGCCACCGTCTGGGCGAACTTCGATCCGAAGCTGGTGACGCTCTGCAGCCCGGACCCGCAGGCGTTCCGCCCGCCGGAGGAGCCGGTCAACGTGCTGCAGGTGCGCCTCCCCACCAACTTCAAGGTGGCGGCTTTCGACGACCCCAAGATGACGGCGATCCTGACCCGGATGCAGGACGACATCGAGGCGGTCCGTTTCGACGTCGGCGGCGAGAAGATCGAACTGCCGGTGAAGTTGAAGGTGCACAACTCCATCTTCGTGCCGCTCGCCAAGTGGGCGATGCTGCTCGCCGGCAATTACCGCTGCGTCGGCAAGGACGGCATGGTGCCGATCAAGGACGCGGTGCACGCCGACATCGAAAAGTCGCGCGGCGTCTATAACTGGGTCGTCGATCTCTGCGTGTCGCTGGGCGCCCACAAGAACGACATGGTGCCGTTCGAGAAATACGCCAACGCGGCACAGTCGCTGGGCAGCCCGTCGTCGGCGGCGCGCGCCCTGGCCGCCGGCGCGCCGAACATCGAGCGCACGGACAAACTGGTGCAGCAGATCGCCGCCCAGAAGGGTCTGCGGAACGAGACCGTCGACGGCACCGTCGCCATGGTCGATCACTGGCTGGAACAGAACCGCAAGAAGGCCGGCTGACCCAAACCGAATGCCTTGGAAAAGCCCCGCGTCGAAAGCCGCGGGGTTTTTCTTGCCCCCGGCGCTGGAACCCGGCCCGCCGGTTTCGCGGACAGGAGCGACGGGACCTTACGCCCGACAAGCGGGGGGCCGGAGGAGCATATTTTCTTCACAATCGAAGGTCGAAGAAATTCACCGCCAACGACCGCACTTTACTCTTGAAATGCATTGAACGGTTGGCGACGCTATGATCTAGGTACGGTATTCAGAAAGCGGTTTTTCGCCGCTTTGTCCGAACGAAAAAACACTGAAGGTCGCGCCATGGGGTGGGGTCGCGCATGTGGCCGCAAGGCGTACCTATGGATACGACGACGAAGGCGCGAATTTCCGATACCGATCGGGATTCCCTGCACATTCTCCCTCTGGCGATGCTGGACATCCAGACCAAGGCGCTCCGGGAAGCCCGTCTGATCAAGAACAACAGGCTCCGCAGCGTCGTCGAGATGTTCCACGGCGCCGGCGTCGGCAGCGGACAGCTCGAGGTCGATCATCTGCACAGTGAGTTCGGTTGGTCGCTCGCCGATCCGCCACCGGATCTGATCCTGCTGAGAAAGCTCGTTCTCCTACCCAGCTACGACGTCTACAGCCTGCGGATTTCGCTCCGCGAGCTCGGCATCAACGTCAACGACGTCTCGGCGCTTCAGCTTTCCGATAACAAGAAGGCCGAACTGACGAAGTACATGAAGGCGTTCACGGAGCCGCTGATCGCCAAGATCTACGGCGACGAGACCATCGTCATCAACGACTTCAACGACGTCGTCGGCCTGTTCAACGATCCCGATGTCTCCAAGGTCCGCGCCCGCCTGGAAGCGATGGCCAACGAGCTGCGGATCAAGATCACCGACGTGCCGCACTTCCTGGAGGATTTCGGCGATGTGTTCCTGTCGCTGTCCTATTACCGCAATTGCATGGATCAGTTGGAGCCGGCCGTCGACGAGTTCTCGCATGCCATCGAGGACCTGAAGCACAGCTACCAGTACAAGAACAACAAGCTGCTGATGGACACCTGCCGCACGGTCGAGTCCGCCATCGTCAATCTGCTGACGGCCATCGGCGGCCGCCTCGAGACGTTCGAGAAGAACACCAACGACATGTGGGTCGATCTGAGCGCCGCCAAGTTCCAGCAGGTGAAGCGGCTGATCCAGAGCTATCACAAGATCATCGGCGGATCGCTTTGCGCGCTGACCGTGAAACTCGACGGCTGGATGCGCAATTTCCCGAACCGCGATACGGGCGGCCCGGCCAAGCGCACGGAATTCATCATGACGGAGATGAAGGAAGGGATCGACAAGCTGCGGCAGCTCCAGAACTAGCCCGGGAGCCGGCGCGGACCTACCACTTCGACTCGGTTGCCTTCTTGGCGGCGTTTTCCTGCGACTTGCTGAACAGCTCCCATTCCTTTTGCGGCAGGAACCGCCGCGCCAGGAACCGGTACGTCTCGTCGATCAGCTTTTCCCCCGTCGACGACCGCTTCATGGGGCAGAGCGACCAGCTTTCCGCCAGCGGCATCCAAGCCCAGAACCGCTGATGCAGGTCGTCGCGGCATTCACGGACGAATTTGATCTGGATCGCGATGTTCTTCAGCACGGAAATGATCTCGCCCGTCTGCGCGTCGATCTCCTCGAACTTGCCGCGAAACTCGCGCATGGGGATGGCGCATAGTTTGCTGACCTGCAGCAGGCTCTCCGCGACGCCGCGGTCGCTGCGATAGATTTCCGACAGTTTCCCGAGACCCGCCTCGACCACCGTGATGTGCGTGAACTGATCGCGGAGCGCCTCGATATAGGCCAACTCCTCGCCGAGACTGTCGACGAGGTTGATCACCTCCTCTTTCCGCTCCGGTGGGATGCCCAGCTTCTTGGCGGCCTCGCCGAACGCCGTGCCGATCTTTTCCTTCATGGCCGGATCGTCGGCGACCATCGCCAGTTGCGACGCGTCGATGATGACCGACTCGTCGCCGGACATCCAGGAGACGAGCTGCATCGACAGCCGCGCCCGAGCGACGGTGCGGTGCCGGTCGGTTATCTCCCAGGACGCCTTGCCGGAACTGAGCTCGCTCGGCACCGCCTCGCCGATCATGATCGAGGAAACGAAACGAAGCGCGCCGGCGACGATGTCGAGCATCCGCGCGTCCGGCGAGTCGTCGGCGAGCTTCAGCTCCTTCTTGATCCCCGGCAACGGCAATTCCGCATGGGCGTCGTCGAGCGGGAACCGCAGCACTGGCTCGCCGCGCGCCTCGCCGTTCAGGAACACGACGTCCTTCAAGGCCGAAAAGAACGGATGTTTGAAAGCGATCCGATCGGGGACCGGCGGCGATGCAACCGCGACAGACATGTGGCGCGCCTCCCATAACGCGGGCGGAAGTCGTTACTCCGGCCCGTTTCCGAGCCCACCCCATAAAGGAAAAATTACCAACGAGAATGCACGTAGACCATGAGATTATGCTTCCCGAAACGTAAATTGGGTGCGCGGCAGAACCTATTTCGCGTCGGGCGATATTGACGGACCCAGCCACGCCCCCTACTAGACCGCATGCTCACCTTCGCCGCCGCTGTCTTCTTCCTGATCGTCACGCCCGGACCCGGAGTTCTCTCCGTCGCCGGCGTCGGCTCGGCCTACGGTTTCGAGAAGGGCACGCGCTATATCGCTGGGCTTTGCATCGGCACCAACCTGGTGGCGCTCGCCGTCGTCACCGGCATGGCCGCCGTCCTCTTGGCGAACACGCACATCCGCCTCGTGCTGCTGGTCGCCTCGATCGGCTATCTCCTCTATCTCGCCGCCAAGATCGCCTTCGCCGGCACCAAGATCGCCTTCAAGGAGGCGACCAAGGCGCCCGGCGTCTGGGGCGGCGTCATGCTGCAGATCATCAATCCGAAGGCCTACGCCGTGAACACGGCGTTCTTCACCGGCTTCGCCTTCTGGCCGGACAGCCTGCTCAACGAGACGCTGGTGAAGTTCGCCATCGTCAACGCCATCTGGCTGCCGATCCATTTCGGTTGGCTGTACGCCGGCGTGACGCTGCACCGGCTCAACCTGCCGAGCCACGTGCAGCACCGGATCAACATCGCCATGGCGGTATCCATGCTGCTGGCCGTCGCCCTCGCCGCTCTGGCGCCGAAGTGACGGCCCTCTAAGCGAAAAAGGCCTGGCCTCTTCGGCCAAGCCCTTTTCCGGTCCGGCGCCCGCGTGCAGACGGGGCCAGTCCTATCGAATTGGACCTATCGGATATTGCCCTTCCGGCTTCCCGTTTCCGGGAATATCCACATGGCGAGAACCATGAAGACGGTCAGGGCCGCGACGACCCAGCTCAGCTGCTCGTTGCCGGCGTTCCGCTCCCACAGATGAACGAGAAATCCGACGAGGAGCGCCATCGCCGAAACGCCGAGCTTGATGTTGGTCGGCATGCCTCGCCTCCCCTTACTCGGCCGGGATCGGCGACGCCGCCGCTTCCATCGGACCCATCGGGCGGCGCTTCAGGTCGCTCTTCAGGTACTTCGTCGAATAGCCGTTGAAGAGATGCCCGAGCAGGCCGCGGTCGAGGTCGGACGTGCCGAACAGCCAATCCGAGATCGGGAACGTCAGGTTCATGTTGACGTTCATCATCAGCCGGTCGTTGTGGTGCGCCGTGTGGTGGCGGCGGATGGTGTTGACCAGCGGCATGTTGCGCACGAACGCGTTCTCGTCGACGTGACAGCAGAAGTGCATGAACTCGTAGACCAGGTACATGCCGGTGGTGGAGCACATGACCAGCCAACCGACGTTCGGCGTCACCAGATAGCCGGCGACGATGCCGCCCGGGATCGACATCATGATGAAGATGACGAGCGCATAGGGCGGGAAGAAAGTGACGCGCCAGTCCTTGTCGTCGCGGAAGCGCATTTCCTGGTCGGAGAAGAACTGATGATGGTTGAGCGTGTGGCGCACGTAGATGGCGCGGAGACCCCGGTTGTTGATCGGCCGGTGCATCACGTACATGTGCAGGAACCATTCGAACATGTTGCACATGACGCCGATGACAGGGATCGTCAGCCATTCCCACCACTGCACGTTGCCGATGTGCTGGGTGTAGATGTACATGGCCGTCAGGCCGATGGTGTAGATCACCAGGACATGCACGTAGCCGTTATACCAACCGGCGATACGCGAGCGGTACTCCTTGCGGAAGGCGGCTTGGCGGTCTGACATCATGGCGGGCGGCTCCCTCTTGCGTATGGTCGGTTTCGTCGGTCGTCGTCTGATATATCAACTATACATCACGTACTTGTCGGCGGTCAATTGCGGGCCGGCAGCGCGGCCCTGACGGCGGCGGAACGATCCCACATATTCGGCATCGAAGGCGCGCTGTAGCCGGAAACGAAGTCCTTCACCTCGCCGGTGCCGGCGACGAAGACATGCCGCGCCACGGCGCCGATGTTGGCGCCATAGACGTGAATGCTGATCGACGGCCGGTCGGCGAGCGCGTTCGCGACGATGTGCGTGTCGCCGATGGTCGGCGAGACCGCGCCGACGTCGCCCGGGCTCAGCTTGTGCTCGGCGCCGGCGCTGTAGGTGCCGTCGGCGTTCTTGGTGTACGGCGTCTCGATCTCGCCGCCGCGCAGCATGCCGATCAGGCCCCACACCGTGTGGTCGTGCAGCGGCGTCTTCTGCCCCGGCCCCCAGACGAAGCTGACGGCGGAAAACCGCTCGAACGGATCGCAATGCAGCAGGTACTGCTGATAGTACTCCGGATGCGGCTGGGCGCAGGCGTCCGGCAGCCAGTCGTCCGCCGCCACGAGGCGGCCGAGGATTTCCCGCCCCTCCTTCATGATGCGCGGTTCGTCGTCGCCGGCGGCGTCGACCAGTTGCGTCATTTCCCGAACGAAGGTGCGAAATCGATCGGTGTTGGGGGCGGCTTGCTGCATTTCAAATCTCCGGTGCGACGGTCCAAATTCGGGGCGGACCGCCCTGCCGTCACTCGGCGGCGGCTTCCGACCACTTCTCGCCCTGCTGCAGGGCAAAAATGGACGTATAGCCCCCACGCCAGTCCGGCGGCAACAGGCAAGGACGCGGATCATGATGCGCCCAGCGCGCCCGCTTGCCGCGCACGATCGCCTGATCGTAACGGGAATAGAGCGGATTTTCCGTGTACGGCATGGCGTCGGCCGAGGAATAGACGTTCAGCAGCAGCGGCCGGCCGAGGTCGGAGCGGTTCGGCTTCGACGCGTGCAGCATGCGGCAGTTGTGGATGGTGATGGAGCCGGCCGGGCCGTCCAAAACCCGAACCTTGCTCTGGTCGAGCTTGGCTTCGTCTTCCGGGTTGAGGCAGCCGGTCCAGTCGCCCTTGGCGTTGTATTGGTCGTAGAGCTCGCCGTCATGGCTGCCTTGCATGACCATCAGCGGCCCCTGATCCGGGCCGCAGTCGTACATGTAGGTGCCGACCGTCAATGGGCTGTAGTTGGTATGCGGCCAGAACTGGATGTCCTGGTGCCACTTCACCTCCTCGCCGCCCTTGGCCCATTTGAAGTTGAGCTTGGAATGGTGGAACTTCACATCCGGGCCGACCAGATCGGACACGATGTCCGGCAGCAGTGATTCGGACGCGTAGGCCCAGTATTCGGAATGATGATCGTTCGGACACGACAGCCGGCGCAGCCGCGGGTTCTCCGCCGTATGGCCGGCGTCGAGATCCCACTTCTTGTCGGATTTCGAAATCTGCCGGGATTCGTCGACCATGGCCGTGGTCGTGGCGCGCAGCCGTTCGATCCAGCCGTCGGGAATGATCCGCTCGAGCAGCAGATAGCCGTCCGTGAAATAGGCTTCCCGCTGTTTCTGGCTCAGAACCTTAGGCGCGTTGGCGAGTACTTGTTCCGGCGTCATGACGTCCTCCCGACAAGGCGCCGTCCACCCTCTTCCCGCGGCATCGGCGGGGCGTCGGCGGCGCATCTGATATATCTCTGATACATCACAAATTGACTTTCCTCAACTACGCTTTCCAGCCCGGCCCAGAACCGCCCCGTCAATTGAAGCCGAGCAGCTTCGCCGGTAGCCACAACACCAGCTGCGGAAAGGCGACGACGATGACCAGCGTGATGATCTGCAGAACGATGAACGGCACGACGCCGGTAAACATGTGGCGGAGCGTGATCTCCGGCGGGCTGATGCCGCGCAGATAGAAGATCGCCGGCGCCATCGGCGGCGTCAGATAGCTGGTCTGGATGACGACCAGGAACAGCACGCAGAACCAGATCGGATCGAACCCCATCTTGGTGACGATCGGCATGAATACCGGAATGAAGATCAGCAGCACGGAAATCCAATCCAGCACGAACCCGGCGGCGAAGCAGATGGCGAGGAACAGCGCCAGCGTCATCCACGGCGCCAGATTGGCGTGCCGGATCATGTCCTCGGCCAGGGTCACGCCGCCGGCGGCGACGAAGACGCCGGCGAACATGTTCCCGCCGAGCAGGATCAGAATGATCATGCACGTGACCTTGAGCGTCTTGACGAACGCTTCGTGCAGGACGCTCAGCGAGAACTGCCGGTAGGCCATGGACAGCAGCATGGCGCCGAGCGCGCCGAGGGCGGCTGCTTCCGTCGGCGCGGCGAGACCGAACATGATGGAGCCGAGGACGGCGATGATCATCGCCACCGGCGGCGCCAGCGCGATCACCGTGATCCGCACCTTTTCGGAGAACGATGGATCGTCGTCGCTTTTCGGCAGGCGCGGGCCGATGCTCGGATTGAGGATGCAGCGGATCAGGATGTAGCCGATGTAGAGGCCCGCCATCAACAGACCCGGCAACAGCATGCCGACGAACAGTTCACCCACGGAAACGTTGGCGACGGGACCGAGCACGACGACGACGACGGACGGCGGAATGATGGTGCCGAGCGAACCGCCGGCGCAGATGGTGCCGGAGATCAGCCCCTTGTCGTAGGCGTACTTCATCATCACCGGAATGGCGAGCAGGCCGACCACCGTCTCGGTGGCGCCGATGACGCCGGACGACGCCGCGAACACGACGCACATGGCGATCGTGCCGATGGCGAGACCGCCCGGCAGACGCCGGGTCCAGAGATGCACCGCCTCGAACAGACGTTCGGCGATGCCGGAGCGTTCCAGCATGGCGCCCATGAAGACGAACAGCGGCACGGCGGCGAGCACGAAGTTGGACGCCACCGAGTCGACCTTCTGGACGAACTGGAAGATGACGGCGGTGTCGAAGACCGCGAGGCCGAAGAAGAGCGCCACGCCCATCATCGAAAACGCGACCGGAAACCCCATGAACAGGGCGCCCAGCAGCGCCGGGAACATCAGCAGCGAAAGATAGTCACCCATTGACGGTCCCCCAGGTCCGGTCGAGGCCGGACAGGAAGCGCCAGCACTTGATGAGTTCCGCGACGCCTTGCAGGGCGAGCAGGAAATAGCCGATGAAGAACGAGAGCCGGAACGGCCAGATCAGCGGATTCCAGGCCGATTGCCCGGAATGCTCGCCGCTCAACAGCGCCTCGACCCAATAATCCCAGAGCCCGTAGCTGACCCAGCAGACGACGGGCATGAACAGAAAGACATAGCCGACGGTATCGACGATGGCACGGCGGCGGTGCGACATCGCCAGATAGAAGATGTCGATGCGGATGTGCGCGCCTTCCCGCAAGGTGAAGGCGGCCCCGATCAGCGCATGCACGCCCATCGCCATGTAGCCGAGCTCAAACGCCCAGACCGTCGGCGCGTTGAGCACGTAGCGCGAAAAGACTTCGTAACAACTGGCCACGATCAGCGGCAGGACGACCCAGGCGATGAACACGCCGGCCGATCCGGTTATCCGCTCGATGGTGCGCACGAGCGTCAGCACCTGCGCGTCTCCCTCTCTTATTTCGGCTGAACTTTGTCGGCGATAGTAGCAGACCGGGAACGACGAAGGGCGGGACGGCTTATCGCACGTCCCGCCCCCGTCAGGTCACGGTCAGTCGGAGACCACGTTGCGGTACTCGGACGCCTTGCTCCAGAGCTTCTCGAACTCGATCTGGCTCTTCAGAACCTTATCGAACCACGGGTTTTCCTTGGCTTGCGCTTGGGCCCATTCGACGCCGAGCTTCTTGGCGCGGCGCTGCACGTCCGGCTCGAGATAGATGATCTCGTTGCCTTCCTTCTTGTAGAACTCGAGCGCCTTGGCGTCTTCCTGG
>JAYOFL010000073.1:0-14750 GCA_038117205.1 Rhodospirillales bacterium
CGCACGTTTCAGGCGCTCCGGATCTACGTCAACGAGGAGCTGGCCGAGCTGGACCACGGCCTTGCAGCCGCCGAAAAACTATTGGGCATCGGTGGCCGCCTGGCCGTGGTCTCGTTCCACTCACTGGAGGACCGCGCCGTGAAGGCCTTCTTCCAGGGGCGGAGCGGCGCTGGGCCGAGGCCGTCACGGCACGCGCCGACGGCCGGAGAGACCCCGAACGCGCCGCGTTTCGACGTGCCGGACCGGCGCGGCCGGACGCCGTCGGACGCCGAGGTCGCGTCCAACCCGCGCGCCCGCTCGGCCAGGCTGCGTTGGGGCGTGCGCACCGACGCGCCGGCGCTGGCGGCATAGGGAGGCGGCATATGTTCAACCGCTCCACCATGATCCTGATCCTCAGCGCCGCGGCCATCAGCGTGTCGTTGTTCGTCGTCAAGCATCAGGTGCAGGCGCTCGACGACGAGTTGGTCGACATCAACCACGATATCGTCCGCGCCCGCGAGAGCATTCACGTCCTCAAGGCGGAGTGGAGCCATCTCAATCAGCCGGCAAGGCTCCGCAGCCTCGCCGGACGTTATCTCGAGGTCGGCCCGGTCGACGTGGAGCGCATCGGTTCCGCCGAGCACCTGCTCGACCCGCTACCCGAACGCGAACAACCGCAAGCGGCGGCAGAGACCGCCGAGGCAAAAACTGACGAGCAAGGGACGGCGTCCTCCGGAAACGAGGGGACGAAACAATGATCGCGCACGTATTGCCGCCCATCACGGAACGGCGACGCTTCGACGGCCACGGCAAGGAGGCGCTGGAAACCGGCCGCAACCGGCTGCTGGTGACGGCCGCCGTCCTGACGCTGGCCTTCTCCGCCGTCGTGTTCCGGCTGTTCGATCTGAGCGTGCTGCGCGGTGCCGAGCCGATGCAGACGGCCCGCACCTACGCCGAGCCGCCGCTCCGCGTATCGCGCGCCGACATCGTCGACCGCAACGGCGTCGTACTGGCGACCAGCCTGCCGACCGCGTCGCTGTACGCCGATCCGAAGGACGTGATCGACCCGAAGGGCGCCGCCAAGGCCATCGCCGGCGTGTTCCCGGAAATCGACGCTGACGACCTCGCCGACAAACTTTCCAAGAAGGGCCGCTTCATCTGGGTGAAGCGGAACCTGACGCCGGAACAACAACTCGCCGCCAACCGGCTCGGCCTGCCCGGCTTCTCGTTCATCGACGAGGAACGCCGCATCTATCCGCACGGGTCGCTGACGGCGCACGTGCTCGGCCTTACCGACGTCGACGGCAACGGCATCGCCGGCGTCGAGCAGTACTTCGATCAACGGCTGCGGCGCGGCGACCGGCCGCTGACGCTCGCCGTCGACGTCCGCGTGCAGTCGATCCTGCGCGCCGAGCTTGCCGCCGCCATGTCCGAATTCGAGGCGCTCGGCGCCGCCGGGGCCGTCATGGACGTGCACAGCGGCGAAATGATCGCCATGGTCTCGCTGCCTGACTTCGATCCCAACGACCGTGAGACCTTCGCCGGCGACGCCCGCTTCAACCGCGTCACCAAGGGCGTCTATGAAATGGGCTCGACCTTCAAGCTGTTCACGGCGGCGATGGCGCTGGACACCGGCACGGTCGAGATGAACGGCGGCTACGACGCGTCCGAGCCGATCAAGATCGCGCGCTTCAGCATCAGCGACTATCACGCCAAGAACCGTTGGCTGAGCGTTCCGGAGATCATCGTCCACTCGTCCAACATCGGCGCCGCCAAGATGGCGCTCGACGTCGGCACCGACGGGCAGAAGAAGTATCTCGGCCGCTTCGGCCTGCTGCGTCCGGCCAGCCTGGAAATGCCGGAAAACGCCAAGCCGCTGATGCCGCTGCAGTGGCGCGAGATCAACACGATGACGATCTCGTTCGGCTATGGCATCGCCGTGACGCCGGTGCAACTGGCCGGCGGCATTTCCGCGCTGGTCAACGGCGGTCTCCTGCATTCGCCGACGGTGCTGCGCCGGTTCGCCGACACGCCGGTGCCGAGCACCCGCGCGCTCACCGAAGACACGTCCGAGAAGATGCGGCAATTGATGCGTCTCGTCGTCGCCAAGGGCACCGGCAAGAAGGCCGATGTGAAGGGCTATTTCGTCGGCGGCAAGACCGGCACGGCGGAAAAGCAGGTCGGCGGCGTCTATAAGAAGAACGCCAAGATTTCGTCCTTCATCGGCGCCTTCCCGATGGGCGATCCGCGCTATGTCGTGTTCGCCATGCTCGACGAGCCGCACGGCAACAAGCGCACGTTCAATTACGCGACCGGCGGTGTGGTCGCGGCGCCGGTGGTCAGCCGCGTCGTCGCGCAGATGGGACCGCTGCTCGGGATCGAGCCGAATTTGGAGGACGGCGAGCCAATCGCTCTGCCGCCCGTGGACGGCGAACGGCTCCAGCCGAAGCCCAGCATGGTCAAACAGGCGTCCGTCGTCGGTGGTGTCGTCAGGCCGTCGCCGACGCTGCGGCGTCCGGCGGAAAACGTGAAGACACCGTCACCGCCCGCGCCACCGGCCGTCCGCGCGCAACCCGAACCGCCGCCGGCTGGGGCGCCGCCAGACGAGGCGCCGAAAGACCGAATTGCCCGAAAGACCCGCGAAGCGTTGGAGCAAGCCCTTGTGGCTCGTTGACGTTTTGAATGGAGAGACATTGACCGCCCTCGACGACGCCACCGCCCGAACCGAGATAGCCGGCGTGACCTGCGATTCGCGCCGCGTCGAGCCGGGATTTCTGTTCGCGGCGTTGCCGGGAAGCCAGGCCGACGGGCGCGCCTACATCGAAGACGCCATCCGCAAGGGCGCCAGCGCGATCATGGTGCCGGCCGAGCAAGGCCCCGACAGACAGACCTACCCAGCCGGCGTCGCCGTCATCCGGGACGACAACCCCCGGCATCGCTATGCCCGCATGGCGGCGGCGTTTCACGCGACGCAGCCGGCGCACGTCGGCGCCGTTACCGGCACCAACGGCAAGACCTCCGTCGCGTGGTTCGCGCGGCAGCTCCTGAACGCCGCCGGCATGTCGGCCGGCAGCGCCGGCACCCTCGGCATGCTGGCGACGCGGCCGGACGGCGCCGAGGCCTTCGCGCAGCCCGGTTCGCTGACGACGCCCGACCCTGCCGATTTGCACCGCGACCTGGCAGCGATGGCCGCCGCCGGTGTCGATCACCTGGTCATGGAGGCGTCGAGCCACGGTCTCGACCAATGCCGGCTGGACGGCGTCACCATCGCCGCCGCCGCCTTCACCAACCTGACGCGCGATCATCTGGACTATCACGGCAGCGAGGGCGCCTATCTTGCCGCCAAGCTGCGTCTGGTCACGGAATTGGTGACGGACGGCGGCAACGTCATCGTCAACGCCGACGCGCCGCACGCGGATGCTTTCGCCGCCGCCGCGTCGAAGCGCAGTCTCGGCGTCATTCGGGTCGGATCGGCGATGGATGCGGACTACCGGCTCGTCGCCGTCGATCCGCACGCGACGGGCTTCGATCTCCGGCTTGCGACGCCGGCACGCGAGATCGCCTGCCGGCTGCCGCTGATCGGCGCGTTCCAGGCGTCGAACGCCGTCATCGCCTTGGCGCTCGCCGTCGCGCTCGGCGCCGACGAGGCGGCGGCGCTCGCCGGCATGCAGATGCTGCGCGCGGCGCCGGGACGCATGCACCTCGCCGGCCGCCATCCGAGCGGCGCCGGCATCTTCGTCGATTACGCGCACACGCCGGACGCGCTGGCGACGGTCCTGAAGGCGCTGCGTCCGCACGCCGAACGCCGCCTGCACGTCGTGTTCGGTTGCGGCGGCGACAGGGACCGCGGCAAGCGCCCAGAGATGGGCAAGATCGCCACCGACCTCGCCGACCGCGTCATCGTCACCGACGACAATCCGAGGAGCGAGGACCCGGCCGCCATCCGCGCCGCCATCGTGGCGGCGGCGCCGGGCGCCGAGGAAATCGCCGACCGGCATGCCGCCATCCGCGCCGCCATCGCCGAACTCGAGGCCGGCGACATCCTGGTCGTCGCGGGCAAGGGACACGAACGCGGCCAGACCGTCGCCGGTGTGACGCATCCGTTCGACGACGCCGAGGAAGTGAGCAAGGCCTTGCGCGGGGTGACAATCTGATGGCCGGCAACGCGAACCCCACGCCGCTGTGGACCGCCGAGGACGCGGCGGCGGCGACGGGTGGCGTGACGCCGGGAGGCTGGACGGCGACGGGGGTCTCCATCGACAGCCGCAGCGTCGCCGCCGGCGATCTTTTCATCGCCATCGCCGGCGAGAACCATGACGGGCACGATTTCGTCGCCGACGCGCTCGCCAAGGGCGCCGCGGCGGCGGTCGTGCATCGCAACGTGCCGGGCATGGACGCCGGCGCGCCGTTTCTCATGGTCGAGGATACCGAGCACGCGCTCCGCGATCTGGCGACGGCGGCCCGTGCCCGCACCAAGGCGAAAATCTGCGCCGTGACCGGCAGCGTCGGCAAGACGGGCACCAAGGAAATGCTGGCCGGCGCCTTGACGGCGCAGGGCAAGGTGACGGCGACGGCCGGCAACCTCAACAATCACTGGGGCTTGCCGCTCAGTCTGGCACGCATGCCCGCCGATACGGACTTCGGCGTCTTCGAGATGGGCATGAACCACGCCGGTGAGATTTCCGATCTCTCGAAACTGGCACGGCCGCACGTCGGCATCGTCACGGCGGTGGAAGCGGTGCACCTCGAGCATTTCCAGAACGTCGAGGCCATCGCCGCCGCCAAGGCGGAAATCTTCGACGGCCTGGAGCCGGACGGCGCTGCCGTGCTCAACCGCGACAATCCGCATTTCGACCGGCTTCTGGAAAAGGCCCGCGCCGCCGGTGCCAAGGCCTTCTGGAGTTTCGGCGTTCATTCCTTCGCCAACGCGCGGCTCGTCAGCTACGACCCGCTGCCGCAGGGCGCGCAGGTCCAGGCCACCGTCGGCGGCCGGCATCTCCGCTACACGCTCGGCATGCCGGGCCGGCATTGGGCGCTCAATTCCATCGCCGTCGTCGCCGCCGTACTGGCGCTCGACGCCGACCCCGACATTGCGACGAAGGCATTCGCCGACATGAAGCCCGGCAAGGGGCGCGGGCTCCGGATCGACGTCGACGCGCCGTTCGGCAAGTTCGCGGTCATCGACGAGACCTACAACGCCAACGCCGCGGCTGTCCGCGCCGCCCTCGAGGTGTTGGCGCAGCAGAAACCCGGCCGCGGCGGCCGGCGTATCGCCGTTCTCGGCGACATGTTGGAGCTCGGACCGAGCTCGCCGGAAATTCATCTCTCGTTGGTCGACGACATCGTGGCGCGCGACGTCGATGCCCTGTTCGTCTGCGGCAAGGACATGTCGCCCGTACTCGACCACGTGCCGGAAGACATGCGCGGCGGCAAGGCGGCGACGGCGGCGGAATTGGCGCCGATGGTGGCGGCCGCCGTCCGAGGCGGCGATTTGGTGTTGGTCAAAGGATCGAACGGCAGCCGCATGGGCGCCGTGGTCGACGCGCTGACGGCGCTCAGGAAGGGCGGTACGGACTGAAATGCTGTTCCATATCCTTTATCCGCTCGCCGATCAGTTCAGCGCCCTCAACGTCTTCCGCTACATCACGTTCCGGACCGGCGGCGCGGTGATGACGGCGCTGATCGTCAGCTTCCTGTTCGGCCCCGTCATGATCGATCTGCTGCGCTCCCGCCAGGGACATGGACAGCCGATCCGCGACGACGGGCCGGAGAGTCATATCCTGACCAAGAAGGGAACGCCGACCATGGGCGGCGTCCTGATCTTGCTGGCGCTCTCCACGGCGACGCTGTTGTGGGCGGATCTCACCAACAAGTACGTGTGGGGCGTTCTCGGCGTCACTGTCGGTTTCGGCTTCATCGGCTTCCTCGACGATTTCCTCAAGGTCAGCCGCCGCAATCCCAAGGGCCTGCCGGGCAAGCTCAAGCTGCTGCTGCAAGTCGCCATCGCCGGCGTCGCCACCTTCTGGATATTGAGCGGCATGCCGCCGGCGCTGACGACGTCACTCGCCGTGCCGTTCGCCAAATCGACGCTTCTCAACTTCGGCTGGATGTTCGTCGTCTTCGCCATTCTGGTGATGGTCGGCGCGTCCAACGCGGTCAACCTGACGGACGGGTTGGACGGTCTCGCCATCGTGCCGGTTATGATCGCGGCGGGCGTGTTCGCGGTGATCGCGTATCTGACCGGCCACGCCATCTTCTCGAACTATCTGCAACTGCATCACGTGCCCGGCGCGGGAGAGCTGGCGGTGTTCGCCGGCGCGCTGGTCGGCGCCGGTCTCGGTTTCCTGTGGTTCAACGCGCCGCCCGCCAAGGTGTTCATGGGCGACACCGGCTCGCTGGCGCTCGGCGGCGCGCTCGGCGCCATCAGCGTCGTCACCAAGCACGAACTGGTGCTGGCCATCGTCGGCGGCCTGTTCGTTCTCGAAACCGTGTCGGTGATCGTGCAGGTCATCTCCTTCAAACTGACCGGCAAGCGCGTCTTCGCCATGGCGCCGCTGCACCATCATTTCGAAAAGAAGGGATGGGCCGAGCCGACCATCGTCATCCGCTTCTGGATCATCGCGTCCATTCTCGCGCTCGCCGGCTTGGCGACGCTGAAGCTGAGGTAGGCGCATGATCGACGTCTTTCCGTTCGCTGGACTGCCGGCCCCGGTCTTCGGGCTTGGACGGAGCGGCATCGCCGCCGCCGAGGCGCTGATGCGCGGCGACGCCGAGGTCTGGGCCTGGGACGACAATCCGGAATCCCGCGAACGCGCCGCCGAGCGCGGCATTCCGCTGGTCGATCTCTACAAGTGCGATTGGCGCGAGGCGACGTCGCTGATTCTCAGCCCCGGCATTCCGCTGCATCATCCGAAGCCGCATCCGATCGTCCAGATGGCGCGTGACGCCGGCTGCGAGATCATCGGCGACGTCGAGTTGCTGGCGCGCACGCAGCGCGACGCCGCCTTCATCGGTATCACCGGCACCAACGGCAAGTCGACGACGACGGCCCTGATCGGCCACATCTTCCAGATCTCCGGCCGGGTCGCGGAAATCGGCGGCAATCTCGGCACGCCGGCCTGCGCGCTGGAGCCGTTGGACCAGGAAGGCACCTACATCCTCGAGATGTCGTCCTACCAGTTGGAGCTCACGTTCTCGATCACCTTCGACGTCGGCGTACTGCTGAACATCAGCCCCGATCACCTCGACCGGCACGGCGGCATGGACGGCTACATCGCCGCCAAGCGCC
Organism: Rhodospirillales bacterium; assembly: GCA_038117205.1. Lineage (GTDB taxonomy): Bacteria > Pseudomonadota > Alphaproteobacteria > Rhodospirillales > Casp-alpha2 > JAQBZY01. Next base: position 7,268 of record JAYOFL010000073.1, read on the forward strand.
TGATCTTCCATCGTCAGACCAAGCCGCGCACCGCCGTCATCGGTATCGACGACGAAATCTGCCGCGCCATCTTCAACGACCTGCGCGAGAAGGACGATCAGAACGTCGTCGGCATTTCCGTGCGCGAGCGCGTGCACGGCGGCGTCTACGTCGTCGACGGCGTGCTCTACGACGATACCGAAGGCAAGGAAACGCCGGTGATGGATTTGAAGACCGTCGCCAGCCTGCAGGGCGCGCACAACTGGCAGAACGCGGCCGCCGCCTATGCCGCCTGCAAGATGACCGGCGTGCCGCCGCACGCCGTCATGGCCTGCATCAACAGCTATCCCGGCCTCGTGCACCGCCAGGAAGCGGTGGAAGCCGTCGACGGGGTCGGCTTCGTCAACGACTCCAAGGCCACCAACGGTGAATCGGCGGCGCGCGCGCTGGCCTGCTACGACAACATCTATTGGATTTGCGGCGGCCGGCCCAAGGGCGACGGCCTCAAGGCCTGCATGCCCTATCTGGAGCGCGTCCGGCACGCCTTCGTGATCGGCGAGGCGGCGCTGCCGTTCTCGAACGAGCTCAACGGCAAGCTGCCGATCACCATGTCCGGCGATCTCGCGACGGCCGTCAAGCAGGCCTACGAGGCGGCGAAGAAGGATAAGACGGGGAAGCCCATCGTGCTGCTGTCGCCGGCCTGCGCGTCCTTCGACCAGTTCAAGGATTTCGAGGCCCGGGGCGATGCCTTCCGCGACATCGTCGCCGCGCTGCCGGGCGAGCATGTGGATCCGTTCGACGCCGGTGACATTTTCCCGGGCGGCGGAGGCGACGCATGAGCGCGCTCAACCGCACCGATACCAGCATCGTCGGCCGTTGGTGGTGGACCGTGGACCGCTGGTCGTTGGCGGCGATTGCTCTCCTGATCGCGTTCGGCGCCGTAATGATCCTGGCCGCGTCGCCGGCGGTGGCGGAGCGCATTCACGTCGGCTCGTTCCATTTCGTCAAAAGGCAATTCGCGTTCCTGATGCTGGCGAGCGCGATCATCATCGGCATCTCCATGCTGTCGCCCAAGGGCGTGCGCCGGCTCGGCGCGGCGGTGCTGTTGGGCGGCCTTATGCTGACGGTCCTCACACTCGTCGTCGGCACCGAGATCAAGGGCGCCAGCCGCTGGCTCAACCTGGGCGGCTTCTCCCTGCAACCGTCGGAATTTCTGAAGCCCGGCATCGCCGTCGTCGCCGCGTGGCTGTTCGCGTCGCGCCGGCTGGACGAGAAGTTCCCGGGCTTCCAGATGTCGATCGCGCTCTATCTGGTGACGGTGTCTTTGCTGCTGTTGCAGCCCGACGTCGGCATGGCCTTCGTCGTCTCCGTCGTCTGGGGCACGCAGTTCTTCGTTGCCGGCCTGCCGCTCACTTTCGTCGGCGTGATCGCCGGCGCCTTCGCCAGCGCCGCCGTCGGCGCGTACTTCACCTTCGATCACGTGCGGCTCCGCGTCGACCGCTTCCTCGATCCCAACGGCGAGGAAGGCTATCAAGTGGCCCGCGCCATCGAAGCGTTCCAGAAGGGCGGCATCGCTGGACGCGGCCCGGGCGAGGGACGCGTCAAGGAAGTGCTGCCGGACGCGCACGCCGACTTCATCTTCGCCGTCACCGGCGAGGAATTCGGCATGATCGCCTGCGTCGTTCTCGTCCTGCTGTTCGCCTTCGTGGTGCTGCGCGGCTTCGGACGCGTCATGCGGAGCGACAACCTGTTCGTGCTGCTCGCCGTCACCGGACTGTTGAGCCAGTTCGCGGTGCAGGCCCTCGTCAACATGGCGTCGAGCGTCAACCTGATCCCGCCGAAGGGCATGACGCTGCCGTTCATTTCCTACGGCGGATCGTCGACGCTGGCACTCGCCGTCGGCATCGGCATGGTGCTGGCGCTGACGCGCGACGGCCCGGAAACGGGAGCGCGGCCATGACGGCGCGGGGCCTCATCGTCCTCGCCGCCGGGGGAACCGGCGGCCATGTCTTCCCGGCGGAAGCGCTGGCCCGCGAACTGCGCGGGCGCGGTTATCCGCTGGCGCTGTTCACGGACCGGCGCGGCGACGCCTATGGCGGCGCGCTCGGCGATCTGGAAACGCACCGCATCCGCGCCGGCGGCATCGCCGGCAAGGGCGCGATGGCGCGGATCATGAGCGTCGGCGAAATCGCCATCGGCACCTTCCAGGCCAAGGCGCTCCTGAACCGGTTGTCGCCGGCGGCGGTGATCGGTTTTGGCGGCTACGCCTCGGTGCCGACCATGCTGGCGGCGGCATTCGCCGGCGTGCCGAGCGCCATCCACGAACAGAACGCCATCCTCGGCCGCGCCAACCGGCTGCTCGCCGACCGGGTCGACCGGATCGCCGTTTCGTTCCCGGAAAGCCGGGCCGTGCCGCGCCGGGCGCGCCGCAAGATCGTCCACACCGGCATGCCGGTCCGTCCCGGTGTCGCCGCGCTCCGTGGCAGCCCGTATGCGGTCCCGACGGCCTCGGGGCCGGCCTCCATCCTCGTGATGGGCGGCTCGCAGGGCGCCCGGGTGTTGAGCCAGGTCGTGCCGGCGGCCATCGCCGCCCTTTCGGAGGGTTTGCGCGGCCGCGTCCGCATCGTGCAGCAATGCAGGCCGGAAGACATTGCGTCGGTCCGCGGCGCCTACTCGTCCATGGGCGTCGAGGCGGAACTGTCGTCCTTCTTCGCCGACGTGCCGGAACGTCTGGCGGCGTCGCATCTGGTGATCGGGCGCGCCGGGGCGTCGACGGTCGCGGAGGCGCTCTGCGTCGGCCGGCCGGCGATCCTGGTGCCGTATCCGCACGCCGTCGACGACCACCAGACGCTGAACGCGCACGCCGTCGACGAAGTCGGCGCCGGCTGGCTGATTCCGGAAACCGCCTTCGACGGCCCGTCGCTCGCCGGACGGATCGAGTCCCTCTTCGGCATGCCGACCGTGCTCGCCAAGGCGGCCGAGGCAGCCCTCAAGGCGGGGCGCCCCTACGCGACGGAGCGGCTGGCCGACGTCATCGACGAACTCGTTGCCGGTTCCAACGGCGGCGGCGCGGCGGAAAGGAGGGCGGCATGAGAGGATTGCCCCTCGACATCGGCACCATCCATTTCGTCGGCATCGGCGGCATCGGCATGAGCGGCATCGCCGAAGTGCTGCGTAACCTCGGCTACACCGTTCAGGGCAGCGATCTGTCGGAAAGCGCCAACGTGCTCCGGCTACGCAGCCTCGGCATTCCGGTCGCCATCGGCCACGCCGCCGAGAACGTCGGCGACGCCTCGGTGATCGTCGTTTCGTCGGCGGTGAAGCGCGACAATCCGGAAGTGCAGGCCGCGCGGGAAAAGCTAATCCCCGTCGTGCGCCGCGCCGAAATGCTCGGCGAACTGATGCGCCTCAAATGGTCCATCGCCATTGGCGGCACGCACGGCAAGACGACGACGACGTCCCTGATCGCGGCGCTTCTGGAAGCCGGCGAGCTCGATCCGACCGTCATCAACGGCGGCATCATCAACGCCTGGGGCACCAACGCGCGTCTCGGCAGCGGCGAGTGGATGGTGTGCGAGGCGGACGAGTCGGACGGCACATTCCTGAAACTACCGGCGGCTATCGCCGTCGTCACGAACATCGACCCGGAACACCTGGATCACTACGGCGACTTCGACGCGCTTCGGAAGGCCTTCGTCGCTTTCGTCGAGAACATCCCGTTCTACGGCTTCGCCGCGCTCTGCATCGACCATCCGGAAGTGCAGGCGATGATCCCGCGCGTTTCCGACCGCCGCATCGTCACCTACGGCTTCAGCCCGCAGGCCGACATCCGCGCCGAGAACGTCAGTGTCGGTTCCGACGGCAGCCGCTTCGACGCCGTCATCTCGGACCGCAAGACCGGCGACGTGCGGCGCATCGACGGGCTCAAGCTCGCCATGTACGGCCGTCACAACGTGCTGAACGCGCTCGCCGCCGTCGCCATCGCGAACGAGATGGGCATTTCGGACGCGGTCCTGGCGAAGGCGCTGTCCGGTTTCGCCGGCGTCAAGCGGCGCTTCACCAAGACCGGCACCGTCGACGGCATCACCGTGATCGACGACTACGGGCATCATCCGGTCGAGATCGCGGCCGTCCTGAAGGCGGCGCGCGACGTCAGCGACGGCAAGGTGATCGCCGTCGTGCAACCGCACCGCTATACGCGGCTCCGCGATCTGTTCGAGGAATTCTGCACCTGCTTCAACGATTCCGACGCCGTCGTCGTCGCCGACGTCTATCCGGCCGGCGAGGCGCCGATCGAAGGCATCGACAAGGCGGCGCTGGTCGACGGGCTCCGCCATCACGGGCACCGGACGGTGCTCGCCCTGGAAGGACCGGACAAGCTGGCGGAAACCATCAACGCCGTCGCCAAGCCGGGCGATCTGGTGGTGTGCCTGGGTGCCGGTTCGATCTCGGCCTGGGCCAATGCACTGCCGGCGCAGCTGACCGAGATCCGGGGCGAACATCGGGAGATGGCGAATGATGGCCGCTGAGAAGACCGGGCTCGACCTGATGGCGTCGCTTCCGGCGGTGCGCGGCGAATTGCGCGCCGGCGTGCCGCTGGCGCGCTACACTTGGTTCCGTGTCGGCGGCCCGGCGGAAGTTCTATTCGAGCCGGCGGACGCCGCCGACCTTGCGGCCTTCATCAGCCGCCGCCCGGTCGGCGTGCCGCTGACGGTGATTGGCGGCACCTCCAACATCCTGATCCGCGACGGCGGCGTGCCCGGCGTCGTCATTCGTCTCGGCAAGGAATTCGCAAGCATCAATGTGGACGGCGACCGCATCAAGGCCGGCGCAGCCGCCGCCGACGTCAATGTCGCCCGGCGTGCCCGCGACGCCGGTCTCGGCGGCCTGGAGTTCATGGTCGGCATCCCGGGCACCATCGGCGGCGCCATCCGCATGAACGCCGGCGCCTACGGACGCGAATTCAAGGACATCTGCGAAACCGTCGAGGCCATCGACGAATTGGGCCAACCGGTGACGCTCGACGCCGCCGAGCTCGGCTTCGGCTATCGCCATGCGATGGTGCCGGAAAGCTACATCTTCGTTTCGGCGACGCTTCGCGGCACGCCGGACGACAGGGATGCCATCGCCGCCCGCATGGCCGACATCCAGTCGAAGCGCGAGACGTCGCAGCCCGTCCGGACGCGGACCGGCGGTTCGACCTTCGCCAATCCGCCCGGACATAAGGCGTGGGAATTGATCGACGCCGCCGGCTGCCGCGGCCTCCGGCGCGGCGACGCCATGGTGTCCGAGGAGCACTGCAACTTCCTGATCAATGTCGGTGACGCCACGGCGCGCGACATCGAGGGCCTGGGCGAGGAAGTCCGCGCCCGCGTCGCCCGGCATTCGGGCATCGAACTGCAGTGGGAAATCCGCCGCATTGGTATCCCCAGCAAACCGGAACTGCGGGAGGTCGGCGCATGACGAAGCACGTCGCGGTCCTGATGGGCGGCTGGTCGGCGGAGCGAGAGGTGTCGCTGGTGACGGGCGCCGCCTGCGCCAAGGCGCTGATGCGGGCCGGCTTCGACGTCACCTCCATCGACGTGCAGCGCGACATGGGGGCGCTCCTGACGCGCCTCTATCCGAAACCGGATGCCATCTTCAACGCCCTGCACGGACCCTTCGGGGAGGACGGCTGCGTACAGGGGTTCCTCAATATTCTCGACATTCCCTATACGCACTCCGGCATGCTGTCCTCGGCACTCGCCATGGACAAGCCGATGGCGAAGCGGCTGTTCCAGGATGCCGGTATTCCCGTCGCCGAGCACGTGATGGCGACGGAAGCGGAAATCCGGGCCGGCGATCCCATGCCGCGCCCCTACGTCATCAAGCCCAGCAACGAGGGCTCCAGCATCGGCGTCCACATCGTCCGCGCCGGCGACAACGCCCCGATCTTCGGCGGCGGTGGCTGGCCGCACGGCGATCACGTGATGGTGGAACGGTTCATCGAAGGCCGCGAGTTCACCGTCGCCGTCATGGGCGACCGGCCGCTCGCCGTCACCGACGTCACAACCACACGAAATTTTTACGATTACGAGGCCAAATACGCCAAGGGCGGTTCGGTCCACACGATACCGGCGGACGTCGACAAGAAAGTCTACGACCGGGCCATGGAACTGGCGGCGCTGGCGCACAAGACGCTCGGCTGCCGCGGCGTATCCAGGTCCGATTTCCGTTACGACGGGAACGAACTCTACATCCTCGAGCTGAATACCCAGCCGGGCATGACGCCGACCTCCCTGGTGCCGGAGCAGGCGGCCTACGTCGGCATCTTGTTCGAGGAACTCGTGACCTGGATGGTCGATAACGCGGAGTGCGATCAATGATGGCGGTACGGGAGGCGAGGGGGGCGGCACATGCGGAACGGGCGCAGCCCCGTCCGCGCGTCCGGCCGCTCTGGCGCCGTCGGTGGGTGCTGCCGCTGATCGCCGCGCTCGGCATCGGCGGCGTCGCCGGCGTCGGCTGGTGGACGGTCGCGTCCGGCGAAGCGGCCCGGTTCGCCGGCGCCGTCAAGTGGTCGGCGATTTCCGCCACGGCGACGCTCGGTTTCCAGGTCGACGAAGTCATGGTCAGCGGCCGGCGCGAGACGCCCCGCGACGATCTGATCCACGCCCTCAACGTCGCGCGCGGCGCGCCGATCCTCGGCGTCGACCTGGCGGCGGCGAAGGAGCGCATTGAAAAGCTGCCCTGGGTGCGGGCGACGACGGTCGAGCGGATGTTGCCGGACACGGTGCTGGTCAGCATCGTCGAGCGTGAACCGCTGGCGCTGTGGCAGAAGGATGGCCACCTCAGCCTGATCGACGCCGAGGGGACGGTGATTCTCCGCGATGGCCTCGAGAGTTATCGCGATCTCATGATGGTCGTCGGCGAGGGCGCGGAAAAGCATGCCGCCGAACTGATCGCCATGCTCGGCACGCAGCCGGAACTGATGCGCTACGTGCAGTCGGCGACGTGGGTCGGTGGCCGGCGCTGGAACCTGCATCTCAGCGGCGGCATCGACGTCCGAATGCCGGAACAGGAGCCGGGCGCCGCCTGGATGCGCCTCGCCGAATATCAGAAGACGCACAAGGTTCTGGAAAAGGACGTGAGCGTCCTCGATCTCCGGATACCCGACCGTCTGATCGTCAAGACCGGCCCCAAGGGCGGGTCGGGGCAGGAAACATGAGCGAGCACGGGCGTCGAAAGGGGGAGATTTTTCGGCGATGAAACGTAACGGTACGCCATTGAAGGCGAAGTCGGGATTGGTCGCGGCGCTCGATGTCGGCTCGACCAAGATCTGCTGTCTGATCGCCAAGCCCCGCGTCGACCGCGGTCCCTACGGTGACGAAGGGCCGAAGATCGTCGGTATCGGCAATCTCATGTCGCACGGCATCCGCAACGGAACGGTCGTCGACATGGAAGCGGCCGAGCACGCCATTCGCGCCGCCGTCGAACGCGCCGAGCAGATGGCCGGCGACAACATCGA
>JAYOFL010000074.1:0-14206 GCA_038117205.1 Rhodospirillales bacterium
GGCGGGTATCGTCCTCAAGGCGAACGCGGCGAGCTATATCGAGGTCGTCGATCCGGCCAGCAATCAGGTTGTGCATAGCGGTCTTCTCAACGCCGGCGCCAGCTACAGCGTGCCGGCGCGTGGCGGGCTGGTCCTCAATACCGGCAACGCCGGCGCTCTCGACATCATGGTCGACGGCGTGCGCGTACCGGCGGTCGGCGGCGACGGCGACGTCCGGCGCGGCATCGCGCTCGATCCGGCGGGCCTCAAGTCGGGAACGGCGGTGCCATGAGCACGGAAAACGCAATCCCGCGCCGGCCGAGCGTCGGCGTCATGGTCGGCGGCGTGCGCATCGGTGGCGGCGCGCCGGTCGTCGTGCAATCCATGACCAACACGGATACCGCCGACATCGACGGTACGGTGCAGCAGGTAGCGGCGCTCGCCCGCGCCGGCTCGGAAATCGTCCGCATCACCGTCGACCGCGACGAAGCCGCCGCCGCGGTGCCGCACATCCGCGAGAAGTTGGACGCCATGGGCGTCAACGTGCCGATTGTCGGCGATTTCCATTACATCGGCCACACGCTGCTGACCAACCACCCGGCCTGCGCCGAGGCGCTCGCCAAGCTCCGCATCAATCCCGGCAACGTCGGCTTCCGCGAAAAGCGCGACCGCCAGTTCTCGACCATGATCGAAGTGGCGATGAAGCACGCCAAGCCGGTCCGCATCGGCGTCAACTGGGGCAGCCTGGACCAGGACCTGGTGATCTCGATGATGGACGAGAACGCCAAGTCGGCGCAGCCGAAATCGGCCTCCGAAGTGACGGAGGAAGCGCTCGTCGTTTCCGCCCTCAAGAGCGCCGAGCTGGCGGAAAGCCTCGGCCTGGCGCGCGACCAAATCGTGCTGTCCTGCAAGGTTTCCGACGTGCAGAGCCTGATCCGCGTCTACCGCTCGCTGGCGGCGCGCGGCGACTACGCGCTGCATCTCGGCCTCACCGAGGCCGGCATGGGATCGAAGGGCATCGTCGCCTCGACGGCGGCGCTTTCCGTGCTGCTGCAGGAAGGCATCGGCGACACCATCCGTGTTTCGCTGACGCCGGAACCGGGCGGCGACCGCACGCAGGAAGTCGTCGTCGCGCAGCAGATCCTACAGACGATGGGCATCCGCTCCTTCATGCCGCTGGTGACGGCGTGCCCCGGCTGCGGCCGCACCACGTCGACGTTCTTCCAGGAACTGGCCGGCAAGATTCAGACCTATCTCCGCACCCGCATGCCGGAATGGCGCGGCGTCTACCCCGGCGTCGAGAGCATGAACGTCGCCGTCATGGGCTGCATCGTGAACGGCCCCGGCGAAAGCAAGCACGCCGACATCGGCATCAGCCTGCCCGGCACCGGCGAGGCGCCGACGGCGCCGGTCTTCATCGACGGCGAGAAGCGGATGACGCTCAGGGGTGCCGGCATCGCCGAGGAATTCCAGGTCATCGTCGAGGACTACGTGCGGAAGCGTTACGGCGGAGGCTCCGTCGCCTCCGACGCCGCCGAGTAAGGCGGGCGGCGACATGGCGACATTGCAGCCGGTGCGCGGCACGCACGATCTGTTGGCGGACGAGTTCCGCGCCCATCGTCACGTGCAGGATACGGCCGCCGAGATCGCGTCGCGCTACGGCTTCGAGGAAATGACGCCGCCGGTGTTCGAATTCACCGAGGTGTTCCAGCGCACCCTCGGCGACACGTCGGACATCGTGACCAAGGAAATGTACACGTTCGAGGACCGGGGCGGGGACAGCATCACCTTGCGTCCGGAATTCACAGCCGGCATCGCGCGCGCCTTCATGTCGAACGGCCTGCAGCAGAGCGTGCCGGTGAAGACGTTCAGCCGCGGCCCCGTGTTCCGCTACGAGCGGCCGCAGAAGGGCCGGCTCCGGCAGTTCCATCAGGTCGACGTGGAAATCCTTGGCGTTGCCGGCCCGCAAGCCGATATCGAGGTCATCGCCGTTGGCGCGCACCTGCTGCGTGAATTGGGCGTCGCCGCCGACACCAAGCTGTTGCTGAATTCATTGGGCGATCCGGAAAGCCGGGCCGGCTACCGCGACGTGCTGGTCGGCTATCTGAACGGCTACAAGGACAAGCTGTCGGAAGACAGTCTGACACGGCTGGAAAAGAACCCGCTCCGCATCTTCGATTCCAAGGATGAGGGCGACCGCGCCATCATGGTGAACGCACCGCTTCTTTCGGAACACCTGAACGAGGCGTCGAAAGCGTTCTTCGCCGAAGTGCTGGACGGTCTTTCCGCCATCGGCGTCGAGGCGACCGTCGATCCGAAACTGGTGCGCGGCCTCGACTACTATTCGCATACCGCCTTCGAATTCGTCACCGACAAGCTTGGCGCGCAAGGCGCGGTGCTGGCCGGCGGCCGCTACGACGGCCTGATGGAACAGATGGGCGGCAAACCGACGCCCGGCATTGGCTGGGCGGCCGGCGTCGAACGGCTCGCCATGATGGTCGGCGACGTCCGTCCGACGCGCAGTCCCATCGCCGTCATCCCGATGGGCGGCGAGACGCAGCGGAAAGCCATGCAGATCGCGCAGCAGCTCCGCGACGCCGGCTTCGCCGTCGATCTCGGTTATTCCGGCAACATGGGCAAGCGCATGAAGCGGGCCGACAAGCTGGGCGCGTCCGTCGCGATCATTCTGGGAGAGGACGAACTGTCGCGCGCCGCGGCGACGGTTCGTGACATGAAGAGCGGAACGCAGGCGGAGGTGCTCCTCGCCGATCTCCGGGAGCACCTCGCCGGTTACCGTTAGCTGGCCGTGTCCGGCAGCGCCCCCGCCCGCATCCCCTTCGTCGTCGGCGTCAATCATCGGACCGGCGGTCTCACTCTGCGTGACCGTCTGTTCGTCGAGGACGCGGCGACGCCGCCGTTCCTGACCAGTGCGTGCGCCGGCGGGGCGGCCGGGGCCATCGTCATATCCACCTGCGATAGGGTCGAAATCGTCGGCGTTTCCGAGCGGCCGGCGGACGCCGTAACCGCCGTCAGCGGCGCGCTGGCGGCGCATGGCGAAATGACGGCCACCGACCTCGCGCCGGCGCTGTTCTCGTTGCACGGCGAGGCGGCGGTAAGGCACCTGTTCCGCGTCGCGTCGTCCCTGGAAAGCGTCGTCATCGGCGAGCCGCAGGTGTTGGGCCAGCTCAAGGCCTGTCATCGCATCGCCGTCGAGGCCGGTCACGTGCCGGCCGATCTGGAAACCCTGATGCAGACCGCCTATGCGTGCGCCAAGCGGGTCCGGACGGAAACCGCCATCGGGGAGCGGCCGGTCTCCATCGCCGCCGCCGCCATCGGCCTGGCGCGGGAAATTCACGGCGACCTGGCCGCCGTCCGGGCGCTGCTCGTCGGCACCGGGGACATGGGTGAGCTGATCGTGCAGGAACTGGTGAAGGCCGGATTGGGCGGACTTTCCCTCGTCGATCCGGTGCCGGCCCGGGCCGGTGCGGCGTCGGCGAGGCTCGGCGCCGCCGCCATGCCGATGGACCGCCTCGCCGAGGTACTCGCCGGCGCCGATATCGTCGTCGCCGCCTTGGGCGGACGCGGCCATCACCTGAGCGCCGACATGGTGCGGGGCGCCCTGAAGGCCCGGCGTTATCGGCCGCAGTTTTTGATCGACGCGGCGCTGCCGAGGGACATCGACCCGGCCGTGGACCGCCTCGACGACGCCTTTCTCTATGACGTTCAGGATTTGGAACGCCTCGCAATGGAAGGAATGGCGAGCCGCGAGAACGAGGCCGCGAAGGCGGACGCCATCGTCGACGCGGATGTCGCCGCCTATCTGCGCGGCCGCGGTGCCCGCGCCGCCACGCCGGCGCTCGTCGCGCTCCGCCGTCACGTCGAAGGCCTTCGCGCGGAGGCGCTTCGGGAAGCCGGCGGCGACGCCGAGAAGGCGACGCACCTGCTGGTTTCGCGCTTGTTGCACGCGCCGTCGGAACGGCTCCGCGAACTCGCCGCCGACGGCGAGGACGTGGCGTGGCTGGAACGGACGCTGCGCGATCTGTTCCGGCTCACCGACGCGGACGGGGAGGACAAGCCGTGAGCTTCGAAGCCAACCTGGACCGCGTCACGTCGCGCTACGACGAGCTCTCGCACCTGCTGGCGTCGGGAACCGCCAAGGGCGAGGCCTACGTCAAGCTGTCGAAGGAATATTCCGACCTCGGCCCCGTCGTCGCCGCCATCGCGGCATGGCGGAAGGCGCAGCGCGACATCGCCGATCTGGAGACGATGATCGTGGACCGCGCTACCGACGCCGACATGCGCGCCCTCGCCGAGGGCGAGTTGGAGGCGCTGCAGGAACGGCTGCCCGACATCGAGCACCACATGAAACTGATGATGGTGCCGAAGGACGAAGCCGACGACCGCGACGTCATTTTGGAAGTCCGCGCCGGCACCGGCGGCGACGAGGCGGCGCTGTTCGCCGCCGATCTGTTCCGTATGTACGAACGCTATGCCGCCCAGCAGCGATGGAAGTTCGAGGTGTTGAGCGCACAGGAAACCGGCATCGGCGGCTACAAGGAAGCCATCGCCTCGATTTCCGGCGACGGCGTCTACGCGCGGCTCAAGTTCGAATCCGGCGTGCACCGGGTGCAGCGGGTGCCGGTCACGGAATCCGGTGGGCGCATCCACACCTCGGCGGCGACCGTCGCCGTGATGCCGGAAGCGGAGGACGTGGACGTCGATATCGCCGACAAGGATCTCCGCATCGACACCTACCGCTCGCAAGGTGCCGGCGGCCAGCACGTCAACACGACCGACAGTGCCGTGCGCATCACGCACCTGCCGACCGGCATCGTCGTCACGCAGCAGGACGAGAAGTCGCAGCACAAGAACCGCGCCAAGGCGCTCAAGGTCCTGCGGGCAAGGCTCTACGACCTCGAGCGGGAACGGCAGATGACGGCGCGGGCGCAACAGCGCAAGGACCAAGTGGGCTCAGGCGACCGCTCGGAACGCATCCGCACCTACAACTTCCCCGAACGGCGGGTGACGGATCATCGCATCGGCCTGACCGTACACATCCTCGACCGGTTCCTCGAAGGGGAAATGGACGACGTGCTGGACGCGCTTTCCGCTGAGGACAACGCGCGCCGGCTGGCGGCGATGGAATGACGACGGCGGGGGCGCTGCTGGCCGACGCTCAGGCCCGGCTCGGCAAGGCCGGCATAGACACGGCCCGCATGGACGCAAGACTCCTGTTGGCGCATGCCGCCGGCGTCGAGCCGAACCGCCTGTTCACGCATCCGGAAATGGAGATCGACGCGTCGGCGTCGGCAGCCTTCGAAACGTTGGTGGCCAGGCGCGGCCGGCGCGAACCGCTGGCGCACCTGACGGGGACGCGGGAATTCTGGAGCCTCGATTTCGCGGTGACGCCGGCGACGTTGATCCCGCGTCCCGACACGGAAACACTGATCGAACTGACGCTGCACCGGCTGGGAGCCGCCCCGCCTAGCACCATCCTCGACATCGGCACCGGCAGCGGCTGCATTTTGGTCACGCTGCTTCGCGAGTGGACGGCGGCGGCGGGCTTCGGTACCGACGTGTCGCCGGAGGCCCTCTCCGTCGCGGTGGCGAATGCCGGCCGGCATGGCGTCGATGACCGGGCGACGTTCGTCGCCGGTGAATGGACGGCGGCGCTTTCGGGACCGTTCGATCTCGTCGTTTCCAATCCGCCCTATATCGCGACCGAAGACATCGCGAAGCTCGAACCGGACGTGGCGTCTTTCGAACCGCTGGCCGCGCTCGACGGCGGCCGGGACGGGCTGGACGCCTATCGGCAACTGGTGCCGGCGGTGACGGCGGTCCTATCGCCCGGCGGCTACCTCTGCATGGAAGTCGGACTGGGGCAGGCGGAGGACGTCGTCGGCATCGGCGCCGCTTCCGGGCTCCAGCATGTCGAGACGCGCGGCGACCTCGCCGGAATCCATCGCGCCGTCGCCTTGCGAAAACCCGTATAACCATACGCGAAAAAAGGTGTTGGAATGTCCGATGCCAGCGGCTACGTTGCGATTGGCTCTTTTACGGGAGTCGAGGGGGGCGCCCTGGAGGCGCACGTTTACCCACAGTCCCACGACGAGACGTCATCTCGAAAATTCGGATGACTAGGCCCGCGTGTTGAATGGGCCCGACGGGGATATCTGCGTCAATTTTTGAAACGCACCGAGCATGATGAAACACGGACAGAACAACAGGCGGAACCGCTCACGCGGCAACGGCAAGCGGTACCCGAACCAGCGCGGTGGCGCTTTCGAAAGCAGCGGACCCGACGTCAAGGTTCGCGGCACAGCGCAGCAGGTCTTCGAAAAGTATCTCGCCTTGGCGCGCGACGCTTCGGCGACCGGTGACAGGATCGCCGCCGAATCCTACATGCAGCACGCCGAGCACTATTACCGGATCATCAGCGCGGAAGCGGAAGCCGGCAACGGCCGCAACCGACCGCAGCGTCCGAATCGCGGCGGCTACGACGATTTCGACGACGGCATGGATCAGGACGACGACGCCCAGCCGGGTCAGGGCCAGGAGGCCAGTGTCGAGCGCCAGGGTCCGTCCCATGGCCAGCAGAATTCCCAAAGTGGAAATATGGGCGGTAATGGCGGCGGCAACGGGGGCGGCGACGCGCCCGGAACCGGTGAACAGCCGGATGTGGAGCCGGTGTCGCTCGAGCCGATGGCGGCCGACGGCGGCTCTCAGGCGTCCGGTGGCGACGGCGAACGGGGCGGCGGCAACGGCCGTGGTCCGCGCGGTCCGCGTCGGGGCCGTCCGCGTGCGAACAAGCCGGCTGCTGATCCGTCCGAGACGGAACAGCCCGTTTCCTGAACCGATCTATTCCTCGATGAGGAGTTCGTCGCCGGCGGCAATGCTGCCGTCAGCGACGACGCGCGCATAGACGCCGCAGTCGATGTGGCCGTATCCCATCTGAAGCGATTTCGGGATGTTGAGATCCCGTTCCGCCGTGTCCGGATTGACGTTGGTGGCGCCGCAGCGGTCGATTCGCTCGGTCACGACGAACGTTGCCGTGCCGATCCGAAGCGTCTTTCCGAGCCACTCGAATTCCCGCCATGGCCGGCCGCCGGAAATCAGCAGGTTGCCCCGGAAGCGGCGCGGGTCGACCGGCTTGCCGACGACGCGTGCCATGTCGGCGACCGATTCCCGGTTGATGATCGAAAGGACCGGATTGGCATGGTCGGACATGGTGTGGCCGGCCGCCGCCTCGACGACGGTCGGGCGTCCGCGCGCCTCGCCGCCCATGAAGGCGGCGAAGAAGTCCTCGATCATGGTGCGGCCGATCCTCTGCGTCAGGTTGCCGCGCGCCACCTGCCGGCCGCCCCGCAGGACGGTCAGCGTCGCGGTCTCGTCGTCGAAGACGGTCTGCAACTGCGCCAGCTTTTCATTGCGCATCAGCATCAGGAAGCTCGATTTCGGCATCCATTCGGCGATGGCGCCGTCGACGGGTGTCGAGCCGAGCGCCAGCGCGAATCGCCGGTCGTTCGGCAGGGCCTGGCCGGCCGTCACTTGCGCCGAGTCCAGACGCTCGGGAGTCAGCCCCTTGACCGGATGTCTGTATATATCGTCGAGCAGGATCGGCATGGCCGGCAGCTTGGGTTCGGCGCGTGGCGATTGTCAATCGGTTGGGGTAAACTTTCGTGTTCCCTAACACTTGCGGGAAAATCCGGTTGCGCCATATCTAGCGGAGCAAGACCATAAATCGCGAGGGGTTTTCCGCTGCCTGATCAGGGGCGAAAATCCCGGCGCAGGAAAGGATTGGGTCACATGGACTTCGAGAAGTACACGGAACGGGCGCGCGGGTTCATTCAGGCGGCGCAAAGCCTGGCGCTCAGGAACAATCACCAGCAACTAACGCCGCTGCACATCCTCAAGATCCTGCTCGAGGACCGGGAAGGTCTGGCGAGCGGTCTGATCGAGGCGGCCGGCGGCGACCATGGCCGCGCCTTCGAGAGCGCCGGTCGCGACTTCTACAAAATTCCCAAGGTCGAGGGCGCCGGCGCCGGTCAGTTGTACCTGGCGCCCGAAACGGCGCGCCTGTTCGATCAGGCCGAGCAGCTGGCGGAAAAGGCCGGCGACAGCTTCGTGACGGCGGAGCGGCTGCTGCTCGCCATCGCGCTCGCCAAGGAAACCCAGGCCGGCAAGATTCTCGCCGAGGCCGGCGTCACGGCGCAGAACCTCAACAAGGCGATCAACGAATTCCGCAAGGGGCGCCCGGCGCACTCGGCGAACGCCGAGGACTCCTACGACGCCCTCAAGAAGTACGCCCGCGACCTGACGGCCGAGGCGGCGGAAGGAAAGCTCGATCCGGTCATCGGCCGTGACGAGGAAATCCGCCGCACCATCCAGGTCCTGTCGCGCCGCACCAAGAACAACCCGGTACTGATCGGCGAGCCCGGCGTCGGCAAGACGGCCATCGTCGAAGGTCTGGCGCAGCGCATCGTCGACGGCGACGTGCCGGAAAACCTGAAGCAGAAGACGCTGATGGTGCTCGACCTCGGCGCGCTGGTCGCCGGCGCCAAGTTTCGGGGCGAGTTCGAGGAACGCCTGAAGGCGGTCCTGAACGAGGTGCAGGCTTCGGCCGGGCAGATCATCATGTTCATCGACGAGATGCACACGCTGGTCGGCGCCGGCGCGAGCGAAGGCTCCATGGACGCGTCGAACCTCCTGAAGCCGGCGTTGGCGCGGGGCGAGTTGCACTGCGTCGGCGCGACGACCCTCGACGAATACCGCAAGCACGTGGAAAAGGACGCGGCGCTGGCGCGGCGCTTCCAGCCGGTGTTCGTGGACGAGCCGTCGGTCGAGGACACGATCTCCATCCTCCGCGGCATCAAGGAAAAGTACGAGCTGCACCACGGCGTGCGCATCACCGACGCGTCGCTGGTGGCGGCGGCGACGTTGAGCGCGCGCTACATCACGGACCGGTTCCTGCCGGACAAGGCCATCGACCTGGTCGACGAGTCGGCCAGCCGGCTCCGCATGCAGATCGATTCCAAGCCGGAAGAGATCGACGAACTGGACCGGCGGATCATCCAGTTGAAGATCGAGCGCGAGGCGCTGAAGAAGGAGGCCGACAAGGCCTCGCAGGACCGCCTGGAGCGGATCGAGATCGACCTCGAGGACCTGGAAGCGAAGTCGGAAGACCTGACGCGGCAGTGGGAATCGGAAAAGGCCTCCCTCGCCGACGCGACCAAGGTGAAGGAAGAGCTCGACGTGGCGCGCAGCGCCGCCGACCGGGCGATCCGCGACGGCAAGCTGGAAGAAGCGGGCGAGCTTACCTACTCGGTGATCCCGCGCCTTGAAGAAAAGCTCGCCAAGGCGGAAAGCGCCGACGCCGCGCACATGGTGGACGAATCGGTGACGGCGGAGCACATCGCCCAGGTGGTGTCGCGCTGGACCGGTATTCCGGTCGACAAGATGCTGGAAGGCGAGCGCGAAAAGTTGCTGCGCATGGAAGACGCATTGCGGACCCGTGTCATCGGTCAGGAGGACGCGCTGGTCGCGGTCTCGAACGCGGTGCGCCGGGCCCGGGCCGGCCTGCAGGATCCGAACCGGCCGATCGGCTCGATCCTGTTTCTGGGTCCCACCGGCGTCGGCAAGACCGAACTCTGCAAGTCGCTGGCGTCGTTCCTGTTCGACGACGAGCAGGCGATGGTCCGCATCGACATGTCGGAGTTCATGGAGAAGCACGCCGTGGCGCGCCTGATCGGCGCCCCTCCGGGCTACGTCGGTTACGACGAGGGCGGCTCGCTCACGGAAGCGGTGCGGCGGCGCCCCTATCAGGTGATCCTGTTCGACGAGGTCGAGAAGGCGCACCCGGACGTCTTCAACGTGCTGTTGCAGGTGTTGGACGACGGCCGCCTGACGGACGGCCAGGGCCGTACCGTCGATTTCCGGAACTCTCTCATCATCATGACGTCGAACCTCGGCAGCGACCTGATCGCCAATCAGGAACCGGGCCGCGACGTCGAGGAAGTCCGTGACGGCGTGATGGATTACGTGAAGGCCGCGTTCCGGCCCGAGTTCCTGAACCGCTTGGACGAGATCGTGTTGTTCCACCGCCTGACGCGGGAAAACATGGACGGCATCGTCGAAATCCAGTTGGAGCGGCTCAAGAAGCGCCTCGCCGAGCGGGACATCCAGATCAAGCTGGACGGCTCCGCCCGGGCCTGGCTCGGCAACCAGGGTTACGATCCGGTCTACGGCGCCCGTCCGCTGAAGCGGGTGATCCAGCGGTCCCTGGAAAATCCGCTCGCCAGCATGATCCTGGAAGGGCGCATCGCGGAAGGCGAGGAGATCAAGGTCTCCGCCGACAAGAGCGGCCTCGTCATCAACGGCGAGAAGGCGCGGGCGGCCTGACCATCGCTTTGGGCAGCATCAATGCGGGCGGCGTCTTCGGGCGACGCCCGTTTCCGTTGGCGAAACCTATTCGACGATGACGACGCCGGCCGCGGCGAGGCCGTCGATCTCGCCGGCGGCATAGCCGAGCCCGGAAAGAATCTCCCTGGAATGCTGGCCGAGCCGCGGCGCCGGCACTTTCGGCAGATCGGCGTGCGCCGACAGGAGCGGCGCCGAACGGACGAACCGATACGGACCGACGTCCGGGTCGTCGATTTCCATCAACGTGCCGCGCGCCGCGACGTGCGGATCGGCGAACACGTCGTCGGCGCGGTAGACCGGGCCGCAGGGCGCGCCGGCGGCGTTCAGTTCGGCGACGGCCTCGTCCCGCGTCTTGCCGGCGAAATAGGCGACCAGCAGCGGATCGAGCATGTCGATGTGCTCGCACCGCGCCGGGCCGGTGGCGGTGCGGGGATCGTCCCGCAGATCCGGCCGGCCGATGGTCTCGGCGATGCGCTTCCAGATGATGTCGTCGGGGCAGTGGATGGCGACCCAGCCGTCCTTCGCGGCATAGGCGCCGCGCGGCCAATAGTTCTTCGGCTTGCCGCGCTCGCCGATCTGACCGGCGACGGAATAGTAGGCGACCATCTGTTCGTTCATGGCGAGCATGTTGTCGAACATGGCGCTGTCGACGACCTGCCCTTCGCCGGTGCGTTCGCGCATCAGCAACGCCTGCATGACGCCGTAGGCGGCCATGCAGCCCGAAAAGATGTCGGCGAGGCCGTAGATGGTCCAACTCGGCGGTTTGTCGGCGAAGCCGACCAGGTTCATCATGCCGCTCATCGCTTCCGCGACGACGTCGAAGGCCGGCCGGTCGGAATAGGGGCCGAGGTGGCTTTCCAGCCGCCCGAAGCCGGAAATGATCGCCCAGACGAGGCGCGGGTTGAGCTCGCGCATCTCGTTATGACCGAGCCGCATTTTCGACATGGAGCCAGGGCGCAGGTTCTCGACCACCACGTCGGCGCTTTCGCAAAGCCGGCGGAACACGTTCTGGCCTTGCGGCTTCGAGAGGTCGAGGGCGAGGCTCTTCTTGTTGCGGTTATAGCCCATGAAGCCCGCACCCTTCTTTCTTCCGTCCTTCTCGGCGAAGGGCGGCATGCGGCGGCGTGGATCGCCGACGGGCGGGCGTTCGATCTTGATGACTTCGGCGCCGGCGTCGCCCAGCAGCATGGTGCAATAGGGGCCGGCCATGTACTGCTCGAGGCCGACGACGCGGACGCCGGAGAGCGGCCGGAGAGGTTGGGAATCCTTCACGATCAGTCGCCGATCCACTCGACCAGCGTCGAGACGCCCATGCCGACGCCGACGCAGAGCGTGGCGACGCCGTAGAACGGCGGCTTGGTCCCCTTGGCGCGGCGCGCCATCTCGTGCATCAGCGTCACCAGGATGCGTGACCCGGAAGCCCCCGTCGGGTGGCCGAGCGCGATGGCGCCGCCGTTGACGTTGAGCCTGTCGTGGTCGATGCCGAGCCGGCGCATGCAGCCGATGGTCTGGGCGGCGAAGGCCTCGTTCAGTTCGATCAGTTGCACGTCGTCGATACCGAGGTTGAACCGCTTCAGCAGCTTCTCGGTCGCCGGCACCGGGCCGTAGCCCATGACGCCGGGATCGACGCCGGCGCTGGCCGAGCCGAGCCAGCGGAGCTTCGGTTTCAGGCCGAGGGCGTCCGCGCGGGCCGCCGACGTCAGCAGCAACGCCGCCGCGCCGTCGTTGATGCCGGACGAGTTGCCGGCGGTCACGGTGCCGTCCTTGGTGAAGGCGGGCTTCAGGCGGCCGAGGTCATCCAGATCGGTATCCACCTCGAAGGAGTCGCCGGTTCGGCGCGCCCGCACGTGCTCGTCGGTGTCGACGACGGTGTCGCCCTTGCGGCCGGCGACGGTGATCGGATGAATCTCTTCCGCAAACTTGCCGGCGTTCATGGCGGCGACGGCGCGCTTCTGGCTTTCCAGTGCGAAGGCGTCCTGCTCGGCGCGGGTGATCTGCATTTCCCGCGCGATGTTCTCGGCGGTCTCACCCAGGGAAATGATCGGATAGAGCTTGTCCATCTTCGGGTTGTTGAAGCGCCAGCCGACGGTGGTGTCCCAGAGCTTCGGCGCCTGGTTGGTCGGCACCTTGTCCGGCTTCGCCATCACCCAGGGCGCGCGGCTCATGCATTCGACGCCGGAGCCGATGCAGATGTCGGCTTCGCCGATCATGATGGCGCGGGCCGCCGTGTTGACGGCGTCCAGCGCCGAGGCGCAGTTGCGGTTGACGGTGACGCCCGGCACCTCCGGGGGGAAGCCCGCCAGCAGCGACGACATGCGCGCGACGTCGCGGTTGTCCTCGCCGGCCTGGTTGCCGCAACCGGCATAGACCTCGTCGATGGCGGCCGGGTCGATACCGGTGCGGGCCGCCAGTCCCTTGTAGACTTCCGCCAGAAGATCGTCCGGACGGACCGACGACAGGCCGCCGCCGAAACGGCCGATGGGACTCCTCACTCCGTCGATGATGACGACGTCTTGCATGCGGTCCTCCGGTTGTTCGTTTTTGTTTGGGTCAGTTGATGCGCGTGACCGGGGCCGGCATGGCACCGCCGCCGATGCCGCCGCCCGCACCGCCGCCCTGTTGCGAGCCGCGCGGCGACACGGTGATGGTGATCTCCGAGCCGCGCAGCGTCGATGCGCGGATCTGCATCTGCAGGATGCGGTCCTCGCGGTCGTAGGTGAGTACGCTGACCGGCGCCCGGACCGAGGTGATTTCCCGCCACTGGAACTGCGGCAGCCGGTTCCGGTAGAAGTCGAACATGTCGTTCGGCGCGTACCCGGATTCCAACGTCAACTGGCCGAACCAGTTGGTCGAACCGACGACCAGCGTCTTGTCGACGACCATCTTGGCGCCGTCCGGGATCGGGATGTCGGGGAACGTCGCCTGGGCCGACGCGTTGGCGGCGCCGGCGCCGCCGGCATTGCCCTTGGGCGCGGCGCCCTGGATGGACGCCGTCTGGGCGCAGGCGGCGAGCAGGAAAAGGGCGGAAAAGGCCGCCGGACGGCAGCGCCGCAGGGCCGCCTGTGCGACCGCAAAAAAAACGTCAAAAGAGGTCTTGTGTCCCGCCATCCGTTCTCGTATACCACCGCGCGACGGCAGACGACAACCAACGCGGATGTGGTTATCCACAGAGGGGTTTGTTGCCGAAACGGCCCGTCGGAGATATAATCTCCAGCATCGTCCGAATGGGATTTGACATGCTGGTGCGAGCGCCCTAAAAGCGCGCCTCGCCGGCCAGTCTTCTTCGGTCGGTTCCGCGGTCAGACGATCGATCGTGCGCTGATTGACATTGTAGATAACGGAAGGGATACGCGGGCGGCGGCGTGTGGCTGTGTTTGGCGGTTACGGAGTCGTTGTCTTGCGTATTCGAAGTGTTGTCCGATCTGGCTTAGGCTGGATTGGACATCAGTAATTCGAAAGTTTTGTGAGGAACGGCTCTTGTCGTTTTCGGTTCTGGCTTTGCTGGAGCTGAATTCAACTTGAGAGTTTGATCCTGGCTCAGAACGAACGCTGGCGGCATGCTTAACACATGCAAGTCGAACGGACTTATGGGGCTTGCTCCATAAGTTAGTGGCGCACGGGTGAGTAACGCGTGGGAACCTGCCCTAGAGTGGGGAACAACCACTGGAAACGGTGGCTAATACCGCATACGTCCTAACGGAGAAAGGCTTCGGCCGCTCTTGGATGGTCCCGCGTCTGATTAGCTTGTTGGTGGGGTAACGGCCTACCAAGGCGACGATCAGTAGCTGGTCTGAGAGGATGATCAGCC
>JAYOFL010000075.1:0-13987 GCA_038117205.1 Rhodospirillales bacterium
TGGCGACGAAGCCCGGCAGGTGCTTGGCCGAGCAGGTCGGCGTGAAGGCGCCCGGCAGGCCGAAGATCACGACCTTCTTGCCCTTGAAGATGTCGTCGGTGGAAACGCTGTCGGGGCCGTCGCCGGTCATGGTGGCGAGGGTCACGGAGGGAATTTTATCGCCCGCTTTGATCGTCATGCTCTCTCTCCCGTGGGTGTGCTGCGAATGAAAATTGCTGGGCCGGTATTCCAGCCTTGCACACACATAGGCCGCCCGGGCCAAGATTGGAAGAGCGAAGGCGCGGGATAACTTGGAAGCCCTAGAAACTAAAGGGTTATTCTATCGGAAGCGGGCGGCGACGGCGGTCGAGGACGCGCGCACCAGTGCGTCCAGCACGACGCTTTCACTAAGCAGTTCCGGCAACGCGATGCCGTCCTTGGCGTTCGGTCCGTAGACGGCGTTGAAGGGAATGCCGTAGCGCCCGAAGCTCGCCAGATAGGCGGCGATATCCGGGTCCGGCCGCGTCCAATCGGCGCGCATCGCCGTGACCTCGCCCCGGCCGAGGATGTCGGCGAGCCGGCCGCGCTCCAGCACCAGGGTCTTATTGACCTGGCACGTGATGCACCAGTCCGCCGTCACGTCGACGAGGACCGTGCCGCCGCCGGCGACGACGGCGTCGAGCGCGGCCCGGTCGAAGGGTTTCCAGGCGATCTTGCCGGCGGTGGGCGCGGCGGGCGTGGCCGGGTCCGGCGGTCCGTTCAGATCGCCGACGTAGGGTGCGCCGACGGCGAGGACGCTGACGACGGTCAACAGGATCGGCGTCGCGCGGCGCAACTCCGGCATTCTGTGCATGACCGGTCCCATCCAGATCGCCGTCAGAACCAACAGGCCGCCGATGGCGGCGGCGGCGTTCCAACCGGCGACGCCGGCGATGACGCTCAGCAGCCAGATCGCCGTCGCGGCGAGCGCCAGCCCGAGCACGAATTTGAACCTCGGCATCCATGGTCCCGGCTTCGGCATCCGCGTCGCCAGCGCCGGAAAGGCGGCGACGGCGAGATAGGGCGTCGCCAGTCCGAAGCCCAGGAACGCGAACACGGCGGCGATTTCCGCCGGGCCGCGCGCCAGCGCGAAGCCGACGGCGGTGCCGAGAAACGGTGCCGAGCAGGGCGTCGCCAGCAATGTTGCGAAGGCGCCTTGCAGGAAGTGTCCGGCGATGCCACCGACGCCGTGTCCCGCCATCGCCTTGTCGGCGAGTGCCCCCGGCAGCCGGAACTCGAAGAACCCCCACATGTTGCAGGCGAACAGCGTCACCAGCACGGCCATGCCGGCGAGGAACCAGCCCTGCTGGAACTGAATGCCCCAGCCGATGGCGGCGCCCGCGCCCTTGAACGCGATCAGGCCGCCGGCCAGAACCATAAAGGCGCTGACGACGCCGGCGGCGCTGGCGAGAAAGCCGGCGCGGACCCGTGCCCGCTCGCCGCCGCCGTGTTTGACGAGGCTCAGCAGCTTGATCGAGAGGACCGGCAGCACGCACGGCATCAGGTTCAGGATCAGGCCGCCGAGATAGGCGAGGGCCAGGATCGCGAGGATGGACGCACCGTTGCCGACAGGCGCGCCAGATGCGGGAGCCACGCTCGCCGTGACGGCCGCCTCGACGGCGCTTCGCCCGTCACGGAGCGTCAGCGTGAACGACGTGCCGGCGAGCTTCTCCGCCGCTGCCGCCGCCGTGCCGTCGAAGCCCGAGACGCCGACGCGTAGCGTCGCCGACCGGCCGTCGGCGGCCAGGGATACGTCCGGCTTGCCGTAACCGAGGCCGGCCGGTCCCTCGACGAACAGATCGGGCTGGGCGAAGGCGACGTCGGCGTTGGCGTCGGCGATCAGATAGAGCGCCTTGGCGGTCGCCTGCAGCCGCAACGCGCGGACGCGCATGTGCGCATCCGCGCCCTGGCGCGGCACAAGCGACGCGAACCTGCCGATGCTGTGCGCGTGCGCGCTCGGCCGACCGTCGCCGGGCGGGATCGTCATGGAGACGGTCGCGTCGAAGGGAATGCAGATGTCGTTGCAGGCGAGATAGCGGACATGCGCGGCGATGGTCGCCGGTTTGGTGGGGTTGGCGATCCTGGCCGTGAACGGCATGATCACGGCGTCCTCGTAACCGAGCGTTTCCAGCCCGAGGACGGAGAACCGCTCCGGCACCGGCCACTCCATCGGACCGACGGCGGCATTATCGCTCGCGTCCCATTTCGGATCGGGCGGGAACCCGGCGTCGCCGGGCGAGCGCCAATAGACCTTCCAATGCGGCTTCATGCGGAATTCCAGGCCGGCGCGCACCGTGCCGGCGGCGCCGATGCTTTCCTGCGCGGCGACCAGACGGACGGCGGACTGCGCCTCTTCCGCCCATGGGGATTGCGCCGCGCCGGCCGGACGAACGAATCCCGACGCCATCGCCAGCGCGCAAAGCAGGATGGCAATAACGGCGCGGAACGGAGTGCTGGGCGGGGTCATGGCACGCATCGACACTCGAAACGCCACAGAACGACGGTGAATTCAAGGAAGATCGCGTCTCTCACGCGCAGTTGACGGGGCGTGAAAGGAGCGCCGCCTTACCGGTTTTGGCCTTCCGGGCCCGGCGTGCCATAATGCCGACGAAATCCGGGCCGAAATTCGGTCCACGACGAAGAAGGATGCGACAGTCCTCGCGGAGTAACCGACGATGCCGGCAGCCGAGAAGATTTCCGAAAACGCCGACGCCTACCTGACCGGCCGTTTCCTGGTCGCCATGCCGGGCATGCCGGATACCCGGTTCGCCAAGACCGTCATCTACATGTGCGCGCATGGCCCCGAGGGGGCCATGGGCCTCGTCGTCAACAAACCCATCGAAACCATCAGCTTCCCGGAACTGCTGGAGCAATTGGACATTCCCGTGCCGCCCGCCGGCGACGGCATCGCCGTGCTGTTCGGCGGCCCGGTCGAGGCGGGGCGCGGCTTCGTGCTGCACACCGCCGACTACACCATGGACGCCACCATGATGGTGAACGACGACGTGGCGCTGACGGCGACCGTCGATATCCTGCGCGCCATCGCCGGCGGCGAGGGGCCGAAGCAGCGGCTGCTGGCGCTCGGCTACGCCGGCTGGGGCGCCGGTCAATTGGACGACGAGATTCGCGCCAACGGCTGGCTCAGCGTCGACGCCGACGCGGATCTCCTGTTCGGCACCGCCGCCGAAGACAAATGGGAACGCGCCATGGCGAAGATCGGCGTCGATCCGCGCATGCTGTCGGACGACGCCGGCCATGCCTAAGAAGGAAAATCCCGCCCGCGCCCTCGAGGCCGATCTCAAGGCCCGCCTCGCCGCCTGCAAGGACGCCGAGGAAATGAACGACCGCGTCATCCTGCCGTTCGTCGCCGCGCTGGAAGCGGTGTGCGGCGAGCGCGGCTACGTTCTCAACATCTACGGCGACACGGCGAACCTGGTGTTCACCGGCGACCCGGACGCGGCGGAGGAAATCTTCCAGATCGTCGAGGCGTATCTCGACGACGAGGAATAATTTTCGGCGTCGCGCCTTTTCCACTCCCCTGCCACCCCGGGCCTGTCCCAGGGTACACACTCAAACACCCGACGTGACGTAAAGAGTGGACCCCGGAATAAATCCGGGGTGACGGGTATATGTGTCTCAACGCCCGCCAACACATCTTCGTCACCCCGGGCTCGTCCCGGGGTCCACATTCAAACACCCGACGTGGCGCAAAGAGTGGACCCCGGAACCCCTGTTCAAGCCAGGGGCAGGTAAATCCGGGGTGACGGTTTGTGTGAGGCGTTCGTCGGGATGACGAGAAAGGCTATCCGAACCGGGCGGCGAGGCTCTCGTAGCTTTCGAGGCGCCGCATCGGGCCGATCGCGGCGACCGCCGGGCGTCCCTTGAAGATGCGTTCGGCGACGCGCTTCACGGCGGCGACGTCGACCGCATCGATCTGCGCCACCACTTCGTCCACCGGCAAGTGCCGGTTGAACACCAGAAGCTGCCGCGCCAACTGCTCGGCCCTAGACGACGTGCTTTCCAGACCCATCAGGATGCTCGCCTTCAACTGGGCGCGGGCGCGGGCGGTTTCCTCCTCGCCGACGTCGGCGATGACCTTGGCCGCCTCGCCGGCGATCAGTGGCGTCAGTTCCTCGACCTCTTCGGCGCCGGTGCCGGCGTAGATGCCGAACAGGCCGCCGTCCTCGTAGCACGCCAGGAACGAATAGATGGAATAGGCGAGGCCCCGGTCCTCGCGGATTTCCTGGAAGAGGCGCGACGACATGCCGCCGCCGAACAGCGTCGAGAGCACCGACGCGGCGTAGAAGTCCTTGTCCCGATAGCCGAGCCCTTCGAGGCCGAGCACCACGTGCACCTGCTCGAGATCGCGCTCGACCCGCATCTCGCCGCCGACGTACTGGGCGGACGGGCGTTCCGGCCGTGCCGCGCCGGCGAGCCCGCCGAAGGCGTCCTCGACCATGGCGACGACGCGGTCGTGATCGACGCGGCCGGCGGCGGCGAAGACCGTGACCGGCGCCGTGTAGGCGTCCTGGCGGTAGCCCTGCACCTGATCGCGCTCGAAGCCGCGGATGATCGGTTCGGTGCCGAGCACCGAGCGTCCCATGGACTGTTCCGGAAAAGCCGTTTCCTGGAAGTGATCGAAGACGATGTCGTCCGGCGTGTCGTTGGCTTGGTGGATTTCCTGGCAGATGACCGACTTCTCGCGCTCCAGTTCCTCGGCGTCCATGGTCGGGTTCTGGATGATGTCGGCGATCATGTCGATGGCGAGCGGCACGTCCTCCTTCAGCACCTTGGCGTAGTAGGCGGTGTGCTCGCGCGACGTATAGGCGTTGATGTGGCCGCCGACCGCCTCGATCTCCTCCGCGATCTGCCGCGCCGAGCGCCGGCGCGTGCCCTTGAAGACCATGTGCTCGAGAAGATGCGAGATGCCGTTGACGGAAGGCTGCTCGTCCCGCGCGCCGGACTCGATCCAGGCGCCGAGGGAGGCCGTCTCGACCATCGGCATTTCGTCGGTGGCGACGCGGAGCCCGTTCGCCAGCGTCGTGACGCGGACGGTCATGCCGCCCCCTGTTTGGCGGGACGGCGCTCGTCGATGAGCGCCTCCAGTGCCTTCAAGTCGTTGTCGACGACGGTCAGGCGTTCCTCGCGGGTCAGCAGATCGGCCATGCGCGCCGGCAGTTGCGGCCGGACGCCGGCCGCCGCCTCGACGGCGTCAGGGAACTTGGCCGGATGGGCCGTCGCCAGCACGACCATCGGCGTGCCGTCGGTTTCCGGCTTTTCCAGCGCCGCGGCGTAGGCGACCGCCGAATGCGGATCGAGCAGATAGCCGGTCTTCGCGTGCACCTCGCGGATCGTCTTCGTGGTGCCGGCGTCATCGTAGCGCGCACCGTCGAACAGCTTGCGGGCGCGCGCCAGCACGTCCTTGGAAACCGAAAAGGCGCCGGTGTCGCGGAAGCCCTTGAGCGTCGCTTCGACGCGCGCGCCGTCCCGGTCCAGGAGATCGAACAGAAGCCGCTCGAAGTTGGACGAGACCTGAATGTCCATGCTCGGGCTCAGCGTCGGCACCACGCCGTCCATGCGCATCTCGCCGGCGGCGAAGAAGCGGGTCAGGATGTCGTTGGCGTTCGACGCCACCAGGAACCGTTTCACCGAGAGGCCCATCTGCTGCGCGGCGTAGCCGGCGAAGACGTTGCCGAAGTTGCCGGTCGGCACCGTGAACGACACGGGCCTTTCCGGCGCGCCCAACCGTACGGCGGCGTTCACGTAATAGACGATCTGCGCCATCACGCGCGCCCAGTTGATGGAATTGACGGCGGACAGCTTGTGCCGGTCGCGGAACGGCGTGTCGTTGAACATCGCCTTCACGAGGTCCTGGCAGTCGTCGAAGGTGCCCTTGACGGCGATCGAATGGATGTTGTCGGCAAGCACCGTCGTCATCTGCCGGCGCTGCACTTCCGAGACGCGGCCGTCCGGGAACAGCATGAAGACGTCGAGCGCGTCCTTGTCGCGGCAGGCCTCGATGGCGGCCGATCCGGTGTCGCCGGACGTCGCGCCGACGATGGTGATGCGCTCGCCGCGCTTGGAAAGCACATGATCGAAGAGGCCGCCCAGCAACTGCATGGCGACGTCCTTGAAGGCGAGCGTCGGACCGTGGAACAGCTCCATCAGGTGGATGCCGTCGCCCATGTCGCGGAGCGGCGCGACCTCGCCGCCTTCGAACGACGTGTAGGCGCGCTCGATGATGCCGCCGAGACCGGTGTCGGAAACGGTGCCGCCGACGAAGGGCCGGATCACCCGGAAGGCGATTTCATTGTAGGAGAGACCCTTGAAGGACTTGAGATCGGCGGCGCTCAGCGCCGGCCAGCTTTCCGGCAGATAAAGGCCGCCGTCGCGGGCGAGGCCCGTCAGCAGGACGTCGTCGAACGCCAGCACCGGCGCCCGGCCGCGTGTCGAAACGTAACGCAAGCCAGTCTTCTCCCTGGGTCTGGGCGGTCCGGACCCGCCGGCCGCCACCGAATTCGGCGTAACGTATCGGTCAGGGAAGGGTGATACAAGGCAAGGCTGGGGACACCCGCCGGTTGCGCGGATGCGCGGTTCCGGAGAGAATTACGGCGGGGTGCCGGATGGGAGGACTGCGATGAAGAGACTTCTCGTTTCCTGGCTAATCGCCGTTTCGGGCATGACGTTGAGTTCGGCGAACGCGGCGGACATCGTCATCGGTACCGGCGGCGAGAACGGCGTCTATCACGCCACCGGTAAGGCAATCTGCGATCTGATCGGAAAGTCCGGCGGGCCCAGTTGCGAGGCGAGGTCGAGCGGCGGGTCGGTCAGGAACCTAAAAGATATCGCCGACGGCAAGGTCAACTTCGCCATGGCGCAGTCGGACTGGCAGTTCCATGCCTTCAAGGGTTCAACGAAGTGGGAAGGCAAACCGGTCGCCAATCTTCGCGCGGTCATGTCGATCTACCCGGAAGCGGTGCAGGTCATCGCCAACGACAAGGTGAAGCGCTGGCACGACCTCAAGGGTAAGCGCGTCAACATCGGCAATCCCGGCTCCGGCCAGCGCGAGACCATGGAAGAGATGATGACGGCGCAGGGTTGGCGGGCCAGCTCGTTCGATCCGGCGAGCGAGGTCAATTCGACGCAGCAGATCGAACTGTTCTGCGCCGGCAAGCTCGACGCCTTCGTGCACGTCGTCGGCATTCCGAACGCGGCGATGGCCAAGGCGGTATCCGAATGCGGCGGCAAGATCGTCGAACCGTCCTCGACCATCGTCCGCAAGCTGGCGACATCGGCGCGGCCCTATTACTCCAAGGTCACGCTTCCGGCAGACACCTACAAAAAGGGACAGACGAAGGTCGATACCTTCGGCGTGCTGGCGACGCTCGTCACCGGGGCGGAAACGGACGGCAAGCTGGTGGACGCCGTCGTCAAGGCGGTGTTCGCCGCCTTCAAGGCCAAGCATCCAAGCTACGCGAATGCCGATCCGGCCAACATGGTGATGGATGGGCTCTCGGCGCCGCTGCATCCGGCGGCCAAGGCGTATTACGATTCCAAGGGCTGGAAGACGGGCGGCTGATTGACTGCCTCATCCTTCGAGACGCCCACTTTGTGGGCTCCTCAGGATGAGGAACAATTTCAAGGCAGATAGCGCGCCTTCAGGTGCGCCTTGAAGGCGTCGGCGTCGAGCGGCTTTCCGGTCGCCTGGATCAGCAGGTCCTTCGCCGATTTCGACGAACCGTGCGCATGCACGTTGTCGCGCAGCCACCGGACGAGCGGCGTGAAATCGCCCTTCGATACCGCCGCCGGGATGCCCGGCTCGGCATCGCGGGCGGCGCGGTATAGCTGCGCCGCCGTCATGGCACCCAGCGTGTAGGTCGGGAAGTAGCCCCAGGCGCCGTCGTACCAGTGCACGTCCTGCAGACAGCCCTGACGGTTGTCCGGCACCGGAATGCCGACCAGTTTCTCGAAAGTCTCGTTCCAGCGGGCGGGGATGTCATCCACCTCCATGCGGCCCTCAATCACGTCGCGCTCGATCCGGAACCGCAGGATCACGTGCAGCGGATACGTCACTTCGTCGGCGTCGACGCGGATGAAGCTGCGTTCCACCTTGTGATAGAGGCGGAGGAGATTTTCCGTCGTCCACGCCGGACCGGCACCGCCGAACGTCTTGAGCATGATCGGCGCGGCGAAGCCGAGGAATTCCGGCGAACGGCAGACCTGCATCTCCATCAAGAGCGATTGGCTCTCGTGGATCGACATGCCGAGCGCATCGCCGACCGGCTGGCGCCGCCATTTGGCAGGCAGGCCCTGTTCGTAGAGCGCGTGTCCGGTCTCGTGCAGAACGCCCATCAGCGCCGAGGTGAAGTCGGCGGAGTCGTAGCGCGTCGTGATACGGACGTCGTCCGGCACGCCGCCGCAGAATGGATGGTGGCTGACGTCGAGCCGGCCGCGCTCGAAGTCGAACCCGAGGATGCGCATGAATTCCATGCCGAGGCCGCGCTGCGTTTCCTCGGCGAACGGGCCTTCCGGCATCAGGATCGGACCCGCCGCTTGCTGACGGGCGAGCACGTCGTCGAGGAACCCCGGCAGAAACGCTTCCAGATCGGCGAACACGGGCTCGATCTCGGCGGCGCGGCCGTTCGGCTCGTAGCCGTCGAGGAGCGCATCGTATAGGCCGAGGCCGAGCGTCTCGGACAACGCCTCGGCCTGCTCGCGGACCAGCGCCACCAGGGCCTTCAGCGGCTTTCGGACCAGATCGAAATCGCCGGCCGGCCGAGCTTTCCGCCATGCCTGCTCGCACCTGCTTTCGGCGTGCGAAAGGGCCGTCACCAGCCGTTCGTCGAGGGCAGTGGCACGGCGGTGCCGGCGGCGGATTTCGCGCAGGTTCGCCTGCTGCCATGGATCGAGACTCTTCTCGGCGTCGGCGGCGGAAATCAGATCGGCGGTTTCGGGCGCCGTCATCATGCCGTGCCGGACGGCGCGCAGCTCGGCGATCTGCTCGGCCCGCGCCTCGGCGCCGCCCGCCGGCATGATGGCGGCATGATCCCAGTGCAGCACGGCTTCCGCTTCGCCGATCAGGCCAATGCGGCGGAAGCGGGCTTCCAACCGGGCGTAGGCGTCGTTCGGGAGGGTCGCTTGCGCCATGGCTTTCGGCGCGTCAGACCAGCGGCAGGAAGGCCAGCCGGTCGACGATCATGGCGACGAAGATCAGGAACAGATAGAGGATCGAGAACAGGAACACCGGCTTGGCGCCGTCGACGCCCTCGCTGCGGCACAGCCGCCACACCTTGAAGCCGAGCATGCCGCCCAGCACGACGGCGGCGGCGGCGTAGAGCGCGCCGGAAACACCGAGGGCCACCGGGGCAAGCGTCGCCGGCACGAGAATGGCGGTGTAGATCAGCATCTGCCGCTTGGTGCCCGCCTCGCCGGCGACGACCGGCATCATCGGCACGCCGGCGGCTTCGTAGTCGCCGCGGCGGAAGAGGGCGAGCGCCCACGAATGCGGCGGCGTCCAAAGGAAGATGATCATGAAAAGGGCGATGGCGCCCGGATCGACCGAGCCCGTCACCGCGACCCAGCCGATCATCGGCGGGAACGCGCCGGCGGCGCCGCCGATGACGATGTTCTGCGGCGTGCGGCGCTTCAGCCACGCGGTGTAGATGAAGACGTAATAGACGATGGTGAGCGCGAGCAGCGCGGCCGGCGCGATGCCGACGTTGATGGTCATCAGGGCGACCGAGCCGATGGCGAGGAACACGCCGTAGGCGAGCGCCAGCTTCGGGTCCATGCGGCCGGCCGGAATCGGGCGGTTCATGGTCCGGCGCATGACGCGGTCGATGTCGCGGTCGTACCACATGTTGATGGCGCCCGACGCGCCGGCGCCGACGGCGATGCAGGCGACGGCCAGGAGGCCGGCGTGCGCGTCGATGCCGCCCGGCGCCATCAGCATGCCGACGAAGGCCGTGAAGACGACCAGCGACATGACGCGCGGCTTCAGGAGGACGGCGAAATCCTGCACACGGAAGCGCGGCTCTTCCGGCGCCCTGTCGGTGCGCTGGAATACGTCTCCGTTAGCCGAGTGTCGTGCACCGTTCAGCATATGCTTCATTCTTGGATCGGGTCCGTCGGCGGCGTCGCCGCTCGGACGTCCCCGCCTTATAGTGGATAGCCCGCGCCGTTTCCAGACCGCTTTTCCACGAGCCTGCGCCCAGCGATCCAGATGAACATGACGCCGCCGACGACGGCGATGACGCCGCCGACGCCGATGCCGATATGGCCGATCCAGTTGCCGAGCACGTCCATGCCGCTCGACGTGTCGGCGACCTTGCGCGGCGCGCCGTAGCCGCCGGCGACGAAAAGCCCGATGCTATGCAGGATTTGTCCTGCGCCGTAGAGCCAGAGCGACGCCCGAGCCGCCTTCCAGCGCACGAGGCCCCGGTCCAGCAGCGGCAGCACGAACAGATAGAACAGTCCCATGACAGCTACGTTCACGCCGCCGATGACGCCGTGATAGTGCGCCGGCGTGCGGGTGTCGCCGCCGTCGACGAAGATGCTGAGGAATCCGCCGACGCCGAACACCAGAAGCGACGTCCAGATGGTGAGCCGCGCCGTCTTCGCCCCTTCGCCCTCGGCTTTGGGGCCGCCGAACAGGCCGGCGGCGAGCCACACGCCGACGATGGCCGTCGCCGGCGCCAGCGCGTACTGATAGAGGGAATAGGCATGCCGCTCCTCACCCGAGAACGGCGCGTGGACGAACATCAGGGCGAATCCGCCGACGGCGAGCAGCGCGTTCGCGCCCTGCGCCGCCATCACCGCCTTCGGCGGCAACGCCGGCCGGCCGAGCGCCCGGCCGCCGAGCACGGCCCAGGCGCCGATCATCAGCGTCGTGTTGAAGAACTGCAGGATATGGCCGCCGGCCCAGAACAGATCCTCGTTGGCGGCGGCGTTGGCCGGCATGCCGCCGAGCCGGTTCCAGGAAACGGCGAAGGCGGCGACGGCGAGCAGTGCGATCGCGGCGAGCGCCAATCCGGTCGCGCCGACCGGTTCCAGCGGGCCGGAGCGGGTGACGCCGTTGGCGAGGGTCCGGACGGCGGCGAGGGTGACGGCCAAGGCGGTCGCCAGAAGCCCCAGGTAGTAGATCGGGTCGATAATCGCCGGCACGTAGTTGTTGAGCGACGGCTCGCCCCTGTCCAGCAGCGCCGGCACCGCCAACAGGACGAAGGCGATCGCCATGGCGCCGACGGCGCTACGCCCGAGGGACCCGAGCTTCGGCGCGCCCTCCGACAACCGGAGCGCTGCGATCTGCATGACGGCGACGCCGGCGGCCAGGAACCAAACCACGAACGAGAACACGACGTGGATGATCAGGCTCTTTTTGTAGAAGGCGACCGGCCACGGAAAAAGCGTATCGGCACCGGGGATGCGCGAGATCGCAAGCAGCAAGGCGAACACGCCGGCGAGCGCCAGCGCGCCGACCGCGATCACGGCCCAGGCCCGGAACTCCCGCTGCGCGTTGACCGTCGCGAGGGCCGGACGGAAGCCGGCGATCGCGTCGAATTTCTGCGGCTCGGCGGGACGCAGCATGTCAGCCGCCCGTATACGGATACATGTGAACGGCCATCACGTAGACGACGACGCCGGAGACGCCGACGTAGGTCCAGAGCGGCCAGGTGATGCGGGCGATCTTGCGGTGCTGGTCGAACTGCTCGCGAAGCGCGCGGAACGCCGTCACCGGGACCAGCGGCACGATGGTGATGGCGCCGGCCACGTGCAGGGCCAGAATCGTGAAGTAGATCGGCCGGATAACCCCTTCGCCCCCGAACTTGGCGAAGCCGGAATTCAGCTTGTAGATGACGTAGGATACCAGGAATGCCGCCGAAACCACGAGCGCCGCGATCATGCAGGCCCGGTGCCGCGCCCGGTCGCCGCCCTTGATGAAGATGTAGCCGAAAACCAGGAACACGACGGAGAGCGCGTTAAGCGCCGCGTTCAGGTGCACGAGGGCTTGAGCGTCCATGGGCAAATCCTTGGTAGAGCCGCGCTCCGGCGCCGGCGTTCAGGCGAGGCGCAGGAAGATGGCGGCGTAACTCATCACGGCAATGCCGGCGACCAGAATGCCGAGGATGACATTGCGGCGTCGTCTCGCTCGCATATCGTTGGCATGGGCGTCGGTCGTGCTGTTTGCGGACATCGTTTCCTCCGAACTTGCGTGCAAGTGCCATGCAACGAGTGGCGGGTGGTTGCGCACGATTTAGGGTGTCCGGTCCGGCATTGCACGGATTTTTCGCGCGGCTGCGAATGATTTGCGCGGCCAGCCTCTTGCCATGCCGCACGGGTACCTGCAAAATTAACGAAATCGCCGTGTGGAAAATGACCGGGGCCCCGCATTGCCAGCTTGCCCTACGTCATTCCCGCCTTTACAAAAAGGGCCGCTGGATGGGGCCCCTGGGCACCGCGGCTGGGGAATCAATGCGGGCGCGCCCTTGCGTCCGGACAATGGTCAGGTGAGACGAATGATCGACAAACTGAAATCGATGGCGGCGGCGTTTTCCGTCCTGCTTCTATCCGTGGGGCCGGCGCTCGCCGAGGACGGGGTGCTCGCGCATCCATGGCAGATGTGGCTGCAGGAGCCCGGTTCGCCGACGGCGGATCGCATTTACGCCTTCAACGTCCAGCTCATGGTCATCGAGACGCTGATCGTCATCTTCGTCCTCGGCCTGATGGCTTACATCGTGGTCAAGTTCAACAAGAAGGCGAATCCGGTGCCGTCGAAGACGACGCACAATACGCTGCTCGAGGTCATCTGGACGGCCGTGCCGATCCTGATCCTGGTCGGTATCGCCGTGCCGTCGCTGAAGCACCTCTACTTCGCCGACCATACCAAGGACGTCGACATGACCCTGAAGGTCACCGGCAACCAGTGGTACTGGACGTATAACTACCCCGACCACGGCGACTTCACCTTCGACAGCATCATCATTCCCGAGTCCGATCTGAAGCCCGGCCAGCCGCGTCTGCTGACCGTCGACAACGTCGTGGTGTTGCCGGTCGAGACGAACGTGCGCCTTCTACTGGCGTCGAACGACGTGATCCATAACTGGGCGGTGCCGTCGCTCTCCATCAAGCTCGACAACACGCCCGGCCGCGTCAACGAGACCTGGACCCGCATCCACAAGAAGTACGAAGGCAAGATGATCTACGGTCAGTGCTCGGAGCTTTGCGGCGTCAACCATGGCTTCATGCCGATCGCCATCCATGCGGTGTCGAAGGAAGACTTCGCCAAGTGGGTCGCGACGAAGAAGGCTGAAATCGAAACCCCGGCCGACGGCAAGGTCCGTCTCGCCGCCGCCGGCGCCTCGCGCTGAGCGACCGTAGAATTGTAGGGAAAGGTTAGTACCATGGCCAACGCAGCGGACGCCCATCACGACGATCACCACGGGCACTATCCGAGCTTCTTCAGCCGCTGGTTCTGTTCGACGAACCACAAGGACATCGGCACGCTCTATCTGTATTTCTCGATGGTCGCGGCGCTGATCGGCGGCGCCATGTCCTGGTACATCCGTCTCGAACTGACCGAGCCGGGCATCCAGTACATCCACGACTTCCAGTTCTACAACGTGCTGCTCACCGCGCACGGCTTCATCATGGTGTTCTTCGTCGTCATGCCGGCGATGATCGGCGGCTTCGGCAACTGGTTCGTGCCGCTGATGATCGGCGCGCCGGACATGGCCTTCCCGCGCATGAACAACATCAGCTTCTGGCTGCTGGTGGCGGGCTTCATCCTGCTGCTCCTGTCGGCGGTGATCGGTTCCGGTCCTGGCACCGGTTGGACCGTCTATCCGCCGCTGTCGAGCGGGATCTACCACCCCAGTCCGTCGGTGGACTTCGGCATCCTGTCGCTGCACGTGGCGGGCGCGTCGTCGATCCTCGGCGCCATCAACTTCATCGTCACCATCTTCAACATGCG
>JAYOFL010000076.1:0-13034 GCA_038117205.1 Rhodospirillales bacterium
GGGCAGGGGTCGCGGCGGCCGGCTTCGGTTGCGGCGGGGCCGGCTGCGCCGCCGGCGGGCTCTTCTTCGCCGGCACCATGTTGGTGCCGCTGTCGCGTAATTCCTTCTTGGTGGCCCGGTCGGTCTCGTCGCCGCCGGCGACCTCGATCTGATACGTGACCCTGTATCGGTTGCCGTCGTCGGCGCGGGCGTCCGCCCCCGTCATCAAGGCGGCTGCGCCGACGAGCGCCAACAGCGGCGCGGTCCGTTCCATCAACATGTTCAATACCCCGTGGTCCCAGTCCCGGGGGATGTCCATCGCGGACATGCCCATGCCGACGAGAGTCGCCTGGAAACGTAAAAACGTGGTTAATCGGCGGGGCAACGCCGAGAAAAATCGCGTGCTGAATCAATGCGATTCAGCCGGCCGTTCGTTGCGGAATGGTTAACGGGCCGTCAGCCGCCCAGCATTTCCTTGGGCAGCGCCTGGCGCAACGTGTCGCGCGCCTTGATCGCTTTCGCGTCGCCCTGTTCGGCGGCGCGGCTGATCCAGTCATAGGCCTTGCGGAGATCGCGCGCGACGCCCTTGCCCTCGTAATAGAGGAAGCCGAGGTTGTACTGCGCCTGCGCGTGACCGGCGGCGGCGGCCTTCTCGAACCATTTGGCGGCGTTCGAGAAATCCTGCCCACCGGTCTGGCCGAGGAAGTTCATGATGCCGAGGTTGTACTGGGCGCCGGCGTGTCCGGCGGCGGCGGCCTTCATGAAATACTCCGCTGCCTTGCCGTAATTCTTTTCGACGCCGACGCCGTTGTAGTAGCGGCGCCCTTCCTTGTGGTCGGCCTCGCCGTCCGACTTGGCCTCGCCTTCGGGAGGTTGCGCGGGGGCGGGTTCGGCACCCGGCGGCAGCGCCGCCTGTTCGAGACCCGGCGGCAGGGCCGTCAACGGATCCGCCGGCGTCTTCATTTCCTTTGGCGCGGCCGAGGTCTTCTTCGCCGGTTGAGGTGCCGGCGCCTTTTTCTTGTCGAGCGGCGCGGGCGGCGGCGACGGGGTTTTCGCCTCCGGCATCACAGGCATGGCCGGTGGCATGCTGTTGGCGGCCGGCGGCGGCGCCTTTTCCGGCATGGCGGCCGGGGGCGCGGGCGGCATGCTGTTACCGCCTGCCGGCTTGGTGGGCGCCTCGTTCATCGGCATCGCCGGCGCGGACTGTTCCTGCTGGGGTTGTTCCGGACCTGGTTGTTCCGGGGCGGGTGTCGCCGTCATCGGCGCGGTCATGGATTCAGGCTTGGGCTCGGCCGAGGGGTTTGCCATGGGGTTTGCCATGGGGTCCGCCATGGGGTCCGCCGGCTTGGCGTCGGGATCCTCGGTAACGCGCGGTGGCGGCGGCAGTTTGAGGATTACCTTCGGCGCCCTGTCGGCGGGCGAGAAATTGACGATCCCGTTGAACGTAGTGCGGGCCCAATAGATGAAGGCGTCGCCCTTGTAATAGACGGTATCGAGGACGTCGTGCTTTTGCGCGATAACGGCGTCGGCGACATCCGAGCCGCCCGGGATAGCCGATGCCGATCCCCGGATCAGGTCGTCGTCCAGGAAAAGCGTCACGAGAAAACCACCCGTGACGATCCCCAGAATGCCGAGCACCAGATATGTGACGATCCGTTGAACCACGCCCGCCCAGTTTCCTTCCTTGGCTTCATTCCTTGCGAATCGGCATCAAGCGTAACCGGCTTTCCGTTGAGATTCCATTACTCCGCGACTTGCTCCGTCGGAACGCATGGGCTAAACCCGCCCCCGTCATTCAAGCCGGGAAGGAAAAGACAATGGCGCAGGAAATCAGGGCTTCGCATATTCTCGTCTCCACCGACGGCCGCGATCCGGAAGAGGCGCGCGCTGCGATCGAGGCAATCCGCGCGGAAATCGAGGCCGGCGCCGATTTCGCCGAAATCGCCCGCGACAAGTCCGACTGCCCGTCCGGCGGGCGCGGCGGCGATCTCGGCGGCTTCCGCCGTGGTGTGATGGTCCCGGAATTCGAGGATGCGGCGTTCGCCCTCGAGGTCGACGCCTTGAGCGACGTCGTCGAGACAGATTTCGGCTATCACCTCATTCTGCGGACGGCCTAAGCGTTCAAACTCAATCGACCACCGGCGCGTCCGGCTCGTAGCGGCCGCCGGGGTCCTCGATCTCCAACACCCAGACGTCCGGGTCGCTCGATATGCGGCGCGCGATGTACGTCTCCGCGTCGGCATCGGCGGCGGCCGCCCGGCCGAGCGGCGCCAGCCACGTCCTGGCGCCTGCGCCGTCGCGCGATTGCGACAGTACGACCGACGTGCCGTCGAGGCGGTCGAGCTTGAGAATGATGCTGCCGGCGTCCGGATCGCCCTTGCGCCGGACCATCGCCGGCATGGCGGCGATGTCGCAGAGCCTGACCTGGGCGGAAACCCAGATGCCAGCCTTCAGGGACGGTTCGCGCATGCCGCCGCCCCCGTGCGTTCCGCCGCCGTAGACACGTCCATCGCCGCTGACATACGCTGATCCTTGTCCGTTGCGAAACAGCCGGGCCGCGACGTGGCCTGGGATGGCTATCTTACTGGATAGGTCGTGATCGAAAAAACGTCTTCGCTGCGCGCCGGTCAAGAATCGGACGGAACCGACCCCGTCCGCGCCATTTTCGACGCGTCGCCGCTCGGCTTCCTCGCCCACGACAAAGGCAGGATCGTCTACGCCAACGAAGCGGTGGCGCGGATCTTCGGATATCGTCCGGCGGAAATGCGAGGCATGGACCTATGGTCGATGTTCTCCCAGGAGGAAGTGCCGCGCCTGAAGTCCCTGGCCTCGGCCCGGGCACGCGACGAATCCGTGCCGCACCAGTACGAAACGACGGCGAAACGCCGCGACGGCAACCGCTGCATCCTCGAATTCACGGTCCGCTACGGTCTTTGGGAAGGCCAGGAGCTTTATCACGCGTTCGTCCAGGACCGCACCGTCGAGCGCGATGCGGAGCGGGCGCTGGCTGACAGCGAACGGCGGTTCCGCGACCTGATCGACGGCTCGATCCAGGGTTTCTTCATTCACCGTGATTTCGAGATCCTCTATGCCAACCGGGCGGCGGCGGAAATCTTCGGCTACGATCCGGACAGCTTCGTCGGCATCTCCTTCGAAAGCCGCGTACATCCCGATTTTCGCGGAACGCTCCGGGAATACCGGCGGCTTCGCCTGCTCGGCGGACCGGCGCCGGACCGATACGAATTTCTAGGTCTCAAGCGTGACGGCGAGCCGGTCTGGATCGAGGTCATGTCGCGGGTCGTCGAATGGCGCGGGCGGGAAGCCATTCAATCGACCATCATCGACATCACCAAGCGGAAGGACACCGAGGTTTCGTTGCGCCGCGCCAAGGAGGAAGCCGAGCGCGCCAGCCGCGCCAAGACGGAATTCCTGGCCAACATGTCGCACGAGTTGCGGACGCCCCTGAACGCCATCATCGGCTTTTCGCAGTTGATCCGCGACGCCATGGTCGGGCCGCTCCTTGACCGCTACACGGAGTATGCCGGCTCGATCAACTCTTCCGGCGAGCATTTGCTGGAGTTGATCAACGATCTGCTCGACGTGGCGGCTATCGAAGCCGGCGAGATCAGGCTGTCGGAAGAGTTCGTCGACCTCGGCGAGGCGATCGAGTCGTGCGCCCGCATGCTGCGAGGACGGGCGCATCGGGCCGGACTGACGTTTGCCGTGGAGGTTCCGGACGACGCGCCGTGCGTTCGCGGCGACGGCCGCCGGATCAAGCAGATCCTCATCAACGTCATGGGGAACGCGGTCAAGTTCACGCCGGCCGGCGGCAACGTCTCGGTCCGCCTGACGTCGGGACCGGCCGGCGGCGCGATGGTCGAGATCGCCGATACCGGGATCGGCATCGCGGCGTCGGAGATGACGCGGGTGTTCGATCCGTTCGCGCGGGTGGACCACATTTACGTCAGCCGGGTCGAAGGGACGGGGCTCGGCCTGCCGCTGGTGAAGTCGCTCGCCAATCTGATGGAAATCGGCATCGATTTGCAAAGCACGCCGAATGTCGGCACGACGATGCGGCTCATGTTTCCGGAAAGTCGGATAATTGGCGGAAAATAAACAAAATTTTCCGTGTAAAAAATTATCGCCGGTTGTGATCCGTGTCACTTCCCGGTTGTAGGGAGAGGGGTATGGTTAATTCGATATTCACCAACTCTCTCCTTCACCGGGCCGACGGGCCCGGTGTTCTTTTTTCTGGATCTGCGTTTCTCCCGCGCGACCGGCATATTTCCCGCCGGATAGCGACACCATGACCGGACGCACGGCCGACGACGCGAATTCGAAGCCCGGCAAAACCGCCGCCGCGCCGGAAATGCCCAAGCCGGGCGGCCCCTTGAAACGCCGCGTCGTCGATCTTCTTGTGCGCTATCCGGAGCGTGCCGTCGCCGTCCTTCGCGGCTGGATTAACGAAACCCGGGCGTGATACGGTCGCCGACGGCCCTGGGCCGTTCTTGGAGGAAGTGGAGCGCGCGTGAGCGGGGTGATCGAAAAATTCTCAGACCGGGCGCGGCGCATGTTCGCGCGTCGGCACGGCCGCGATTTCCGTGACGGCGTGATGGCCGCCGCCGCCCTGATCGCGCTCGCCGACGGCGATGCGTCGATCGAGGAGGGGGCCGAGGTCAGCCGTCTGCTGCGCGTGCTCGACGCCTTGCAGGATCAGAACCCCGCTGTCGGCGTCGAACGCTACCTGCACTTCGTGCACACGATCCGGCGCGAGGCCGACGGCGCGGAGATCGCGCGCAAGACCGTCTACGACGCGGCGGACGATGAGGAAACTGCGGCATTGATCATCGGCGTCTGTCATGCGATCAGCGAGGCGGACGGCGTGGTCAGGCCGTCCGAGACGGCCGAGATCGAAAAGCTCGCAAGGCTTCTCGACGTGAAAACAAATCAAGCCGAGGCATTGATGTTCTCGGAAAATGGGGCGGAAACAGACAAATGAGCGAATACATGGGACCACTCTCACGTTTCACCGTTCTCGACCTGACGCGGGTGCGCTCGGGACCGACGGCGGTGCGCCAATTCGCCGATTGGGGCGCCAAGGTGATCAAGATCGAGGCGCCGGACGAGGTGGAGACCGGCAAGGGCATGGGCGGCGCGCGCGGCGGCCCGGACTTCCAGAGCATTCACCGCAACAAGCGCTCCATGACCATCAACTTCAAGGAGAAGGACGGCGTCGCCGTCTTCATGAAGATGGTCGAGACCGCCGACGTGGTGGTCGAGAATTTCCGGCCCGACGTGAAGACGCGGCTCGGCATCGACTACGAGAACCTCAAGAAGGTAAACCCGAGGATCGTTCTGCTCAGCATTTCCGGCTTCGGCCAGGACGGTCCCTACGCCAACCGGCCGGGCTTCGACCAGATCGCGCAAGGCATGGGCGGGCTGATGTCGATCACCGGCCTCCCCGGCCAGGGGCCGGTGCGCGTCGGCATTCCGGTCGCGGATCTCACCGCCGGCATGTACGGCGCCATGGGCACGCTGATCGCGCTTCTGGAACGCGAGGTTTCCGGCGAAGGCCAGTGGGTGCAGACGTCCTTGCTGCAGGCGATGGTCGCCATGCTCGATTTCCAGGCGGCGCGCTATCTGGTCAAGGGCGAGGTGGCGCCGCAGGCCGGCAACAACCACCCGACCAGCATTCCGACCGGCGTCTTCAAGACCAAGGACGGTTACATCAACATCGCCGCCGCCGGCGATCAGATGTGGGACCGCATCTGTCAGCTTCTCGGCGACGACGAGATCACCAACAACCCGGACTTCGCGTCCGGTGAGTTGCGCTCGAAGAACCGCGACGCGGTGAACGCCGCGCTCGAGAAGCACACGGTGAAGATCGACAGCGACGCGCTGATCGACAAACTGAACGGCGCCGGCGTGCCGTGCGGACCGATCTATACCATCGACAAGATGTTCGCCGATCCGCAGGTGAAGCACCTCAATCTCCGCCACCCGGTCGAGAGCAAGAAGCACGGCAAAATGGACCTGCTGGCGCAGGCCGTGAAGTTTTCGCGCTTCGAGCCGAAGACCGGCATGGCGTCGCCGGAACGCGGCGAGCACACGGACGAGATCCTCAAGGAGTACGGTTTCACCGACGCCCAGATTGCCGACTTCAAGTCCCGCGTCGTCATCTGAGGCGGCATGGACGATCTCGGCTTCGATCCCAAGGACCGGCGCTCGTATCGGCAGTTCACGCCGGTGACGATCCGGTTCTCCGACCAGGACAGCATGGGGCACGTCAACAACGTGTCGTTCGCGGCCTACGTGGAGGCCGCGCGCACCATGCTGATCCAGGGCGTGCTGGACCGCTTCCGGCACGCCGGACTCGACTTCATCCTGGCCCGCGTCGCCATCGATTATCATCGGGAGCTGCATTATCCGGGGACCATCGACGTCGGCGCCCGGCTGGTCAGGATCGGTTCCAAGTCGCTGACGTCGGGCTACGGCGTCTTCCTTGGCGACGACTGCATCGCCACCGCGCTCAGCATCAATGTCTTCTACGACATGAACACGCGCCGTTCCGTGGCGCCGCCGGACGACGTGCGGGCGGCCATCCTCGAAGAAATATCCCGTTAGACGTTACGGCCGGCCCGGCAGCCGAATTTCCGCTCCGGTTCTTCCATGGCGTGTCCGTCGCCGCGAATTTTACGACCTTTCGGCGAACATCCCGATTGGGGTAGTCTTTTCGCGGAGAAAAACGGAGGGCGCCGATGCACGGCACCGGCCTGGACGCTTTGGTGCTGGAGCACGGAAAGAGCGAGGACATCCGCGCCGCCCTCGATTGCCTGCGCGACGCCAGCGCCGCCGACGGCGGCCCGCGCTATTCCGAAAAGGTCTGCCGCGACGTGGCGCGCGCCGTCGTCTGCCGGACCTATGCCAAGCCGATCCTCGAGCTTTCGCACATGATCGTCGCCGCGTCGTCGGCCGGCGGCCGGTTCGAGGACATCTTCTGGGGCGTCGACCGGGCGACCGGCGCGGCGTTCCACAGGTGCTTCAAGGAACTGGCCCACGCCGCGACCGGCCTCGAATGCGGCGAGCGGGTCCTGACGGCACACTACGGCGATGGCCGGTTCGAGATTTCGTACTCGCGCATGCCGTTTCTCGCCGCCTTGCTGGAATTTCTCGTCGGCACCGTCGGCTACGCCGAGATCGACGCCGCGGCGACCCGGCTGCATGGCCGCCCGGCGAGCGCGGCCGAGGTTTCCGCCGTCGCATCGGCGTTGTCGAAACGCCTCTACGATTTCCTGAAGGACCACTTGCCGAGCATTCAGACGCGACGGCGCGAAAGGCATTTCCTCGAGTTCGTTGCGGACCGTCGCGCCGGCGCGACGGGCGCCGATGCCATCGACGACGACGTCACCCTCGACTATTGGCGCCGCTACGCCGGTGACGAGGAGGTCGAGGCGCGCGCCTATCGAACGATCCATGAGGCGGCCAGCCGGCTGATCGTCGCGCTGGAGGCGGCGACGGCGCGGCTCGCCGCCGAGCGGGCGCGGCCCATCGGTGTCGACGTCGAGGCCGGCGAGGTCGATCCGGCCGACGTGGAATGGGTGACATCGCGGCTCGACGACGGCGTGCGCTCGGTGGCGGACATCGTTCTTGGGGCGCCGTCTGAAGCCAGGTTGGTCGTCAAGACGGAGTTGGAATTACTCTCGGAGATTCCGGCGTTTCCCGGCGTCGGGCGGCGGCTGCCGAAAAGCATCCTGCGCGCCGCGGTATTCGGATTTCAGCAGAGCCGTATCGGCAACGCCCTGCGCCGGGCGCAGGCTTCCGACGAGGTGGTTATGCTATGCCGTTGCGGCGACGTCGAAACCTATGCCGAACACCTTGCCAAGTATCGAAAACTCTAGGAGACGCTCCTGCGGATCGAGATGGCGGGGCTGTTCCTGCTGCATAAGGCCGGACATCCGGCGGCCATCGACCTGGCGATGAGACTGGCGCCGGAAACCGATTGGGAAACGCTGGCGCCGAAGGATGATGACACGGCGGAAGGCGCGGTGGTGCCGTTCGACGCGGCCCGGGCGCGGCGCGCCTTCTTCGAGGCGAAGGCCGGAGCCGGCGACGGATTGCCGCGATTGCTGGCGGCGGCGCGGGACGCGGCCCGCAAGGTGAGCCGGCAAGGCCTCGACGATTGTGCGTTGGCGGCGCCACGGACCGACGCCTTGGCGGATCAATTGATCGCCTTGTCGGACGGACTTGCCGCCGCCCGCCGTTTCGTCGACAGCGATACGCCGGGGACAGATTGGCCGCGTGCGTTCGCCCGCGAGAGGGAAATGTTTGCCGCGACGTTCGCGGAAATCTATGCCGCGCCGGCGGCCCCGGAGATGACCTATGCCGCCCGCTGACGACCCCGTGACCGGCTTGGCGTTGGCGGCTATCGACGCCGCGGCGGTGAGCGATCACTTGCTGACCCCGCCGGACGGCCGGCGCCGGCTCGCGCCGTCGGTGATCTATGCCTTCGCGCGCGATCCCGAATTCGCCGGGGCGGCCGACGTCGCGGCGCGTCTTGCCGACGATCCGGCGGCGCTGGATATCCTGCGCGGCATCGTGCGACGGACCGGCGCGGCGGTCATGCCGCGTCAGGCGGCGGCATCGAGCGGCACGACGCGGGAACGCCGGACCGGCGGCGCGACATTGCGTATGACGCCGTCCCGGACGCGGCCCGGCCATATCTACGTGAGCATCGAGTTGACGGATGCGACGGCGCGGCCGCCCAGGCTCCTGATCGCTGTCGGCGGCGACGGTACGTGCGCGCGCGATCTTCTGCCGCCGTTCACGGACGGGATCGCGCAGGCAGTCTACGAGGCGTCGTCGGACATGATCGCGCTGCTCTCCGATCCCGGTGCCGAGGTCCTGCTCGCCTGATGCGGCACCGTATCCACATCCTGACGACGGCCGGGCCGGTACGGATACAGTCCATCGGCGAAGAGGACCCGGCGGTCCGTTCCGCGATCTGCCTCGACGGCAAGGCGG
The DNA here is from genome assembly GCA_038117205.1 of Rhodospirillales bacterium. GTDB lineage: Bacteria > Pseudomonadota > Alphaproteobacteria > Rhodospirillales > Casp-alpha2 > JAQBZY01. Next base: position 9,001 of record JAYOFL010000076.1, read on the forward strand.
TCGCGTTGCCGATCAGCGCGGCCTACGACGCCTTCGTGCGGGCGCCGACGGGGGTCATCGAGCGGTTCACCGGGCACGCGGCCTACCGCATGGATGTTTCCGGGCCGGTCGAGGAAGGCCGGTCCTGGCAACTGCCGGCGTTCATTGCGCACGCGGCGGTCCAGGCCGGGACATTCGTTCCCGCCGGCGCGGAAGCGGACGGCGATTGCGACGTCTACGCGACCGGCGAGATCGACCGGGACTGGAACGTGCTCGGCGTCGGACACGTTCCGGAAAAACTGGCGGCGCTCGCCGCGGCCGCCGGCAAGGATGGCACGGTGCTGGTGCCCGGAGATTCCAAAGGCGCTGGTCCCGGTGTCGACGCCGTCGAGACGGTATCGGCTGCACTGCGGATGCTGGACTTGCCGGAACCCGTCGCCTTGCCCCGCACGCCGCCGAAGCCAATGCGCCGCGGCATGGCCGTGGTTCTCGTCGCCGTTGCCGTCGTCGTGGCGATCCTGTTCGGCGCGACCGCCGAGTTCGGCCGTTGGAACGCGCTTCTACGGAATGGGCGGTTGCTCGACCTCGAGCGATCGCTGGCCGACGCCGGCGGTGGGTGGGACGGCTGGCTCGCCGAACTCTATCCGCGCTGGCTCTCGTTGACGCGGCCCTCGCCCGGTGGCGCACGGACAGAAGCCGTCGCCGAATACGCGCCCACCGACGGCACCTGCGCGGAAAAGTCCCGGCGGTCGGCGCCGACACGGTATCCGGGGCGGCGTCCCTGTGCGCTCTCACGGTCCGGATCGTCGCCGCGTCCGATACGCAAGCCACCGGCCGCCTCGGCGTCTGGCCGAGCGAGGCGGATACGGTGCGTCCGGCGCGTGCCTTGCGCGGCAGCGCCGATCCGAACGGCCGTGTCTGGCGCCTCGATTTGGACGCGCCGCCGGCGCCGGGCGGGCGTCTCCGGTTGATCGCCGTGCTGGGGCCGGCGGAAGGCACCGGCAGTCAGCCCTGGTTCCGGCCGCTTCTCGCCGAGCCGCCCGGCGGCGCGGCCTGGACGGCGGCCGCAGAACGTCTCGCGCGGCTCGGGCAAACGGTCGTGATGACCGAGTGGCGATTTGCCGAATAATACGCGCTGGGGCCGTAACGAGAGGTCCACTGGACCTTATTACGCGATAAGTTGCAGGATATTCGCTACGTCGATGGCGGGGTCGGGGTGCTTTCTCGATAATCCGGCGCGGCGAAAGGCTTGGTGTCGCGCGATTTTTCGGGTGAGCCCTGGGGTAACGCCGTTCAAATGACCAAGGAAGAGGTACTCATGATTTTCTCGATGCGTCTGCGGCCGCTCGCGGTCACCTGCGCGATGGTGCTGCCGTTCCTGGCAGCGTGTTCGTCGATCGACATCAATGCGACCCGGGCGATGAAATCGGTCGGTTCGGAATTCCAGCAGTCCCTGCATTTCCAGTACGCCGAGCTCGCGTTCGCCGAGGACAAGGAAGGCGACGCGGAGGATGCGGTTCACTTCAACGAGAAGGCGATGGCCGCCGCGCGCGGCGAGGCCGTTCTGCCGCAGGCGATTTCGGAGCGGAAAATTCCCGCCCACGCGCTCAAGGACCTGACGGCGGCGCGGGCGCGGCTGTCGGATGCGCTCGGTTCGCGGGGCGCCAGCCTCGACCCGAAGAACATGGCGCGTGCGCAGGCCATGTTCGATTGCTGGCTGCAGGAGCAGGAAGAGGATAACCAGCCGGACGACGTCAAGGCGTGCCGCACCGGTTACGAAACGGCGATGGGCTTCGTCGAGAAGGAAATCAAGGCGGCGATGGCCAAGCCGGCGCCGGCGCCGATGAAGATGGCGGATCTGCCGAAGCCGTTGACCGTCTACTTCGGTTTCGACTCGTTCGAGGTCGACGACGCCAGCATGGCGGCGATCAAGTCGGCGGTGAAGGCCGCGCTCGACGCCAAGGTGACGAAGGTCATCGTGACCGGTCACGCCGACCGCGCCGGCAGCGACGCCTATAACGACGGTCTGTCGCGCGCCCGCGCCACTGCCGTCGGCAACGCCCTGATGATCGCGGGCATTCCGCGTCCGGCGGTCGAGAAGGCGGCGAGCGGCGAAATGAAGCCCGACGTCAAGACCGCGGACGGCAAGAAGGAGCCGTTGAACCGTCGTGTCGTCGTGACGTTCCAGCGCTGACGACGCGCAGCCGTACAAGAGAGGAAGCGCCGGGCTTGTCCCGGCGCTTCTTTTTTGTGGGCGGTGATCGACGCCTCAGGCCAGCGGCAACGGCGGCCGCTTGCCGGTCTGCGCCTCGCGATGCCGCGGGCTGTCTTCGGCCGGGAGCGTCACAAGGACCTCCGTGCCTTTTCCGTGAACGCTGCTGAGACGCACCCGCCCGCCGTTCAGTTCGCAAAGCGATTTGACGAGGGCGAGGCCGAGGCCGGTTCCCTCGTGCGTCCGCGCCTCGACGTTCTCGACCCTGGAGAAGGGCTGGAACAACCTGCTTTGTTGATCCTCCGGAATGCCGATGCCGGTGTCCGTGACGTTGATCAGCACCTCCTCGGCCGATTGCGGCGTGACGGCTATGGTGACGTGACCGGCCCGGTGCGTGAACTTGATGGCGTTGCTCAGCAGGTTGAGGATGATCTGCTTGGTATGGCGGGCGTCGGCGAAGACCCGCGGCGTCTCCTTGGCGACCGAGACGTGCAGGCGGATGTTCTTGTGCTCCGCATGCGGCGCCATCAGCGTCGAGCAGTCGTCGACGACGTCTTCAAGCGACACCAGTTCGGGCGTCGATTCGATTTTTCCGGTCTCGATTTTCGAAAGATCGAGAATGTCGTTGATCAGGGACAGAAGCAGGCTGCCGGAGCGGTGAATATGTTCGGCGTACTCCGTATAACGCGGATCGCCTTCGCCGAACAACCGGAGCCGGATCACGTCGGAAAAGCCGATGATCGAATTCAGCGGCGTGCGCAATTCGTGCGACATGTGCGCGAGGAACATCGTCTTCGAGCGGTTGGCGGTTTCCGCCGCCATCAGGCTTTCCTTCAACTGCGTGATGTCGGTGCGGATGCCGACGGTGCCGCCGTCGCGGGTGCGCCGTTCGCTGACCCGTATCCAGCGGCCGTCGGCGAGGTACTGCTCCTCGACGCGGGATAACTGCCTGTGCTGCCGTTGCCGTGCCGCCAGCCAATCGTCCTCGCGGCCGACGGCGACCGGCAATTCGCCGGCGGCGACGGAAAGCCGGACGGCGTCGAGGAACGATATCCCCGGCTGGATGTCGCGTTGCGCCGGATACATTTCCTTGTAGCGGCTGTTGGCGATAACGAGCTTGTCATCGGTGTCGAAGTAGACGAACCCCTCGTCCAGGCTTTCGATGCATTCGTGCAGCCGGCTCTGGCTGGCCTCGATGAGTTCTTGCGCGAGCTTCAGCGCCGTGATGTCGGACTGGACGGTGACGACGCCGCCGTTCCGCATGTGCCGCGTGCGGATGGAAAGCCAACGGCCGTCCGCCAATTGCGCCTCGAACTCCAGATCGCCCCGCAGCCGTTGCGCGCGGCGCTTCTCGGCAAAGGCTTCCGCCTGCTCGCGCGATCCGAAGACGCCGCGTTCGCGGTCGATCCTGCCGAGGTCGGTCAGATGCACGCCGGGCCGGGTTTCCTCCTCGGTGTAGCGGTAGAGATCGCGATAGCGCTGATTGCAGCGGACAAGGAAGCCCCGGTCGTCGAACTGCGCGAAGGCGTCGGACATGCTTTCGATGGCGTCGCCGATGCTTGTCTCGACCTCGTTCATATGGATGGCGGTGTCACCCGCGTGTTCGGCCGCATTTGGCGCGGAAGCTCATTCGCGGCGCGCCGCGAAGAACGCGACGACAATGCAAAGCGCGCCGAGCAGGACCGACACGATCCGCTCGACCTCGGCGGGGACGCGGCCGTCGGCACCGCTCCAGACGTGCCAGGAAATGAAGGCGACCACCGCTGCGCCGACGGCAAGGCGGGTGGCGGTCGTCGAGGAATTCTCGGTCATGGCGTTCCGGTCCGGCCGGACGCCGTCACGG
>JAYOFL010000077.1:0-12670 GCA_038117205.1 Rhodospirillales bacterium
GGCGCACAAGGACTCGAACCTTGGACCCGCTGATTAAGAGTCAGCTGCTCTACCATCTGAGCTATGCGCCCCACAGGTGGCCGCATGGACAATCGCCCGGGCGACCCCGATCGGGAACCGGGCATATAGCAAAGCCCCAAGGCCGGTGCAAGCCGCGAAAGGCGCCATGCCGCCGGAATTGGCAAGCAACGGGAAATAGGGCGGAATCGGCGCGGGACCGCACGGAAAATTGGCGGAAATCCCGGGCCGTCCGGGTCCGCCGTCGCGCCGCGCCCGCCGGATGGCCGGGCCTCAGCCCCCCTCCGCCTCGCCGCGCCGACCGACCAGCACGTCGCGGTGGATGCCGACGCCGAGAATCATGCCGAAGCCGATCATCAGGGTCATCATCACCGTGCCGCCGTAGCTGACCAGCGGCAGCGGCACGCCGACCACCGGGATCAGGCCCATCACCATGGCGATGTTGATGAACACGTAGAGGAAGAACGTCGTCGTGATGCCGCCCGCCACCAGCCGGCCGAAGTGGTGCCGGCAGCGCACCGCGATGACCAGGCCGTAGGCCAGGATCAGGGTGTACAGCACCAGCAGCACCACACCGCCGACCATGCCGAATTCCTCCGCCAGCATGGTGAAGATGAAGTCGGTCTGCATTTCCGGCAGGAAGTGCAGGTGGCTCTGCGGCCCGAGCATGAACCCCTTGCCGGTCAATCCGCCGGAGCCGAGCGCGATCTTCGACTGGATGATGTGATAGCCGGCGCCGAGCGGGTCGATTTCCGGATCGAGGAACGTCAGCACGCGCTTCCGCTGGTATTCGTGCAGGAACTGCCAAGCCACCGGCGCGGCGGCGATGCCGGCGGCGCCGCCGGCGATGAACTTCCAGATCCGGACCCCCGCCAGGAACAGGACGGCGACCCCGGTCATGCCGAGCATCAGCGCCGTCCCCAGGTCCGGCTGGCGCAGGATCAGTGCGGCCGGCGCCGCGATCATCGCCATCGGCACGATCAGGTGCATGATGCGGCCGATGTCCTCCGGCGCGCCGGCGTGGAAATAGCGCGCCAGCGCCAGCACCAGGAAGATCTTCATCAGTTCCGACGGTTGAAGGTTGAAGACGCCGAGATTGATCCAGCGTTGCGCCCCCATGCCGATGTGGCCGACCACGTCGACGGCGACCAGCAGCACCAGCGCCCCGAAATAGAGGACATAGGCGTAGCGGAGCCAGACCCGGACGTCGATCAGCGCCACGACGACCATGACGGCGCAGCCGACGCCGTAGCGGACGATCTGACGTTCCGACCACGGCTGGAAGCTGCCGCCGGCGGCGGAATAGAGCATGGCGAAGCCGACGCAGGCGACCGCCGTGACCATCAGGATCATGAACCAGTTGAGCGCGAGCAGCTTGCGCCCGAGGGTCAGTTCCGGTCCGCTGAGGGTGCGGCGCATCACGTGCCCTCCGGCGTTTTCGGCGCCTCGGCGACATCACCCGTGGGCTGCTGGACGCCGGCGCTCCGGCCCCGGTCCCCGGCCGGCTCAGCGATCAGCAAGCCCGGTCCGGCGGAATTCCGGCGGTGCGCCTCGACCAGCACGTCGCGGGCAATGGGCGCCGCCGCCGTCGACCCGCCGCCACCGTGCTCGACGACGACGGCGATGGCATAGCGCGGGCTCTCCACCGGCGCAAAGGCGACGAACAGCGCGTGGTCGCGTTCCCGCCACGGCAGCTCGGAATTCTTCTTCACGCCCTGTTCGCGTTCCGCCTTGCTGATGCGGCGGACCTGCACGGTGCCGGTCTTGCCGGCCATGTCGAAACCCTCGATGCCGGTCTTCGAGCGCTGCGCCGTGCCGGTCGGATGGTTGACGACCCGGTTCATGCCGTCGCGGACCAGTTCCATGTTGGCCGGCTGGATGCCGAGCGGCGCCATTTCGGTGCCGGCGACCGGGCGTCCGCCGATGGCCTTGGTGAGCCGAGGCGTCACGGCGGCACCGCTCGGATTGGCGAGCCTCGCCGTCATGACGGCGAGTTGCAGCGGCGTCGTCAGCAGATAGCCCTGGCCGATGCCGACGATCAGCGTCTCGCCCCGGTGCCAGGGCTTGTCGCGGGCCTTCTTCTTCCATTCGCGGGTCGGCATCAGGCCGGCCAGCTCACCCGGCAGGTCGATGCCGGACAAATTTCCAATACCGAACTTTTCCGCCGTCGCCGCGATGCGGTCGATGCCGGTGCGCCGTGCCACTTCGTAGAAATAGACGTCGCAGCTTTCCGTGATGGCGCGCTTGGCGTCGACGAAACCGTGTCCGTGCTTCTTCCAGCAATGGAACTTGGCGTCGCCGAATTCGTACTCGCCGGAGCAGAACAGCTTGGTGTCGGGCGAGATGATGCCCTTCTCCAGCGCCGCCAACAGAACGACCATCTTGAAGGTCGAGCCTGGCGGATAGAGACCGGCCACCGACTTGTTGATCAGCGGCGACCGTTCGTCGTTGACGAGCCCCCGCCATTCCGCCGTCGTCAGGCCGCGGTTGAAGGCGTTGGCGTCGTAACTGGGCGAGGACACCATGGCCAGCACGTCGCCGTTTCTGACGTCCATCACGACGACCGACGCGCTTTCGGCGCCGAGACGCTTGGAAATGAACTCCTGCAGGCCGACATCGAGCGTCAGCGTCACCTCGGCGCCCGGCTGGCCCTCGCGGCGGCTCAATTCTCGGATCATGCGGCCGAAGGCGTTGACCTCGACCTCGGAACTGCCGCCGGTGCCCCTGAGCGCCAGGTCGTGCACCCGCTCGACGCCGGCCTTGCCGACGCGGAAGCCCGGCAGTTTGAGCAGCGGATCCTCGTCCTGGTCGTCCTCGCTGACGGCGGCGACGTAGCCCAGCACGTGCGCCGCGTGCGTGCCGTAGGGATAGGTGCGGCTGCGGCCGACGTCGATCATGACGCCGGGCAGGTCGGGGGCGTTGATCTCGATCCGCGCCACTTCCGACCAGGTCAGGTTTTCCTTGATCGTGACCGGCACGAACGGCCGGTTGCGGCGGACCTCGCGGACGACGCGGCGGCGGTCGTTCTCGCCGAGCGTAACGATACGCGCCAAGAGACCGAGCACGTCGGTAACGTCGCGGTCCTTCAAGTCCTCCGGCACCAGCTGGACGCGGTAATTCTGCTGGTTGTCGGCGATCGGCTGCCCGAAGCGGTCGACGATGCGGCCGCGCGGCGGCGCCAGCAGGCGCAGGTTGATGCGGTTTTCGTCGGCGAGCGTCGCGTAGCGGTCGGCCTCGACGACCTGCAGGTAGTACATGCGGCCGACCAGCGTCGTCAGCAACAGCGCCTTGCCGCCGGCCAGCATGGCGGCGCGGCGGGCGAACAGTTTCTGACGGTCCGGGTCCCTGTTCATGACTATTCGATCACCAGGAATGCCTGCTGCCAGCGGGTGAAGAGCCACGCCGGCAGGGGAAAGATCGCCGCGGTCAGGGCGAAATGATAGACGAGCGTGCGCGCCTCCAGCAATTCTCCGGCGATCACCGACATCGCCAGCCACTGCAACGCCAGCGCGCCGGCGGCGACGATGGCGAAGCCGAACCAGACGATGGCGAAGGCCTTGCCGGAAAAGAACCGCCGCTGCGCGATGGCCGTCCATTGCACGGCCAGGAACGTCAGCGCGCTGACGCCGGCCGGCATACCCGACAGGAAGTCGTTCATGATGCCGATGCCGAAGACCGCCACCGCCGGCATCAGGTCCGGCCGGTAGACCGCCCAATAGTAAATGCCGATCAAGGGCAGCGCCGGCGCGACACGGGCGAAACCGGGCACGTGGTAGGGAATGACGTTGACGATGACGAGCAGGAACGTCAGCGCGAACGGCGTCAGATCGCGGGCCAGCTTGTCGACGCGGTGCCAGAAACCCGGTCGCATGGCCGGCCCCTACCGTTCGCCGCGGCGCTTGCGCTCGACCCGCACGATCGGCAGGTCGAGAATGCCGTCCAGGCCGAATTCGAGAATCCGCACCAGTTCCAGCCGCGCCGGATCGACGAAGGGCCGGACCTCGATGGCACCGTCCTTCGTGGCGACGACGATGCCGACCGGCAGGCCGACCGGCAGCGCGCCTCCGTGCCCTGAGGTTACGACACGCTCGCCGGGCTCGATGACGGCGTTCGGCGGCAGGAGCACGAGCCGCAACACCTCGCCGTTGGTGCCCGCCGCGATGCCGCGCACGCGCGACGTTTCCATGACCACGGGAACGCGGGAGTTCAAGTCGGTCAGCAGCAGTATGCGCGACGAGTGGTTGCCGACCTCTTGAATTCGGCCGACCAGACCGGCGCCGGTGGCGACCGCCTGGCCCTTGCGCACGCCGTCGCGGCTACCGGCGTTCAGGATCATGGTGCGGGCGAAGGCGCCGCCGGCGTCGCCGATGACGCGGGCCGCGATGGACTGCACCTCGCTGCTCGGCACGAAAGTTAAGAGATCCCGCATGGCCTTGTTTTCGGTCTCGAGCCGGCGCGCCACCGCCTGCCATTCCATCAGGTGATCGCGTTCCTGGCGCAGGCGGGCATTTTCCTCGCGAAGCTCAAGGACGGTCTTGATCTCGCCGACGGCGCGGCTGACGGCTTCGACGGGCTTGGATATGGCGTCGAGGATCGGCGCCACCGCGTCGGTGATCTGGGCGCGGGCGCGGTCGACGGCGGCCGGTTCCATCTTGCCGACGAGAATGAGGGCGGTGGCGGCGACGATCAGGCCGACGTAGGCGAACCGATGCGCGAACGTCCTGATCGGCGCGGCGAAGCGTTTGATCGATCCCTGACGTTCGTTCACAGACGGTTTCCCGTTCCTCGCCGTATTGCCCAGTTGCCGGCCGCGGAACCGCGAGGCCCATCCGGCGGCGGCATGCCATGTCGGAGCGGACCGGCCCGCCCGCTCAGTACATGCTCGTCAAGACGTCCTTCAGCCGCTTCATCTCCTCGAGCGCACGGCCAGTGCCGAGCACGACGCAGGAAAGCGGATCGTCGGCGATGGAGACCGGCAGTCCCGTCGCATGACGCAGCACGAAGTCGATGTTGCCGAGCAGCGCGCCGCCGCCCGTCAGAACGATGCCCTTGTCGACGATGTCGGCGGCCAGTTCCGGCGCCGTGTGCTCGAGGGCGACCTTGACCGCCTCGATGATGGCGCCGACCGGCTCGGCCAGACTTTCCGCGATCTGGCGTTCCGAGATCACCAGTTCCTTCGGCACGCCGTTCATCAGGTCGCGGCCCTTGATTTCCATCGTGCGGCCGTCGCCATCTTCCGGCGGACAGGCGGAGCCGATCTCTTCCTTGATGCGGGCGGCGGAGCCTTCGCCGACCAGCAGGTTATGGTTGCGGCGGATGTAGGCGATGATGGCTTCGTCCATCTTGTCGCCGCCGACGCGGACCGAGCGCGAATAGACGATGCCGCCCAAGGACAGCACCGCGACCTCGGTGGTGCCGCCGCCGATGTCGACGACCATGGAGCCGGTCGGTTCCGTCACCGGCAGGCCGGCGCCGATGGCGGCGGCCATGGGTTCCTCGATCAGATAGACCTTGCGGCCGCCGGCGCTGGTCGCCGATTCCTGAATGGCGCGGCGTTCGACGGCCGTCGAGCCGGATGGCACGCAGACGACCACCAGCGGACTCGCGAAGCTGCGGCGGTTGTGCACCTTGCGGATGAAGTACTTGATCATCTCCTCCGCCACCTCGAAGTCGGCGATGACGCCGTCCCGGAGCGGACGGATGGCGCGGATGTTGCCCGGCGTGCGGCCCAGCATCTGCTTGGCCTCCTCGCCGACGGCAAGCACCTGCTTCTTGCCCCTCACCTCGGCGATGGCGACGACGGACGGCTCGTTGAGCACGATGCCGCGTCCCTTGACGTAGACCAGCGTATTCGCGGTCCCGAGGTCGATCGCCATGTCGGCCGAGAGAAATCCGAACAGTCTTGAAAGCATATAAGTCGTCGATCCCAATCAGCGGCCCATCCGGGCCATTTTCCGCCTGCGTTGCGTTCCAGGGGTTATTGCCCGGGGCCGCACCATTTATAGAAAGGCCAAGCCCTTAACACTAGGCCGAAAGCGCCTCCGGCGCCGTTTTTCCGCGTTTCAGCAAAAGCTTGTTCAGTGCGTTCAGGTAGGCCCGGACGGACGCCACCAGGGTGTCGGTGTCGGCGGCGGCGCCGTTGACGGTGCGGCCGTTTTCCTCGAGCCGGACCGTGACCTCGGCCTGGGCGTCGGTTCCCTGCGTCACCGCGTGCACCTGATAGAGCTGCAGCCGGACTTCGTGCGGGAACAGGGTCTTGATGCAGTTGAAGGCGGCGTCGACCGGGCCGTCGCCCTGTCCGGTGCAGGACGTCTCCTCACCGTCGATCAGCAGCGTCATCGCCGCCTTCGGCGGGTTGTGGACGGTGCCGCAATTGACTTCGAGGGCGACCAGCGTGATCCGGTCGTTGACGCGGACCACCTCGTCGTCGACGAGCGCGACGATGTCCTCGTCGAAGACGTCCTTCTTGAGGTCCGCCAGATCCTTGAACCGCTTGAAGGCGGTCTGAAGCGCATTGTCGCCGAGGTCGTAGCCCAGTTCCTTGACCTTCGCCTTGAAGGCGTGCCGGCCGGAATGCTTGCCGAGCACGATGTTCGACTTGGTCAGGCCGACCGATTCGGGGGTCATGATCTCGTAGGTCTGGGCGTTCTTCAGGACGCCGTCCTGATGGATGCCGCTTTCGTGCGCGAAGGCGTTGGCGCCGACGATGGCCTTGTTCGGCTGCACCGCGAAGCCGGTGATGCCGGAGAGCAGGCGCGACGCCTTCATGATTTCCTCGGTCTTGACGCCGGTCGTGAAGGGCATGGCGTCGGCGCGGGTGCGCAGCGCCATGACGATCTCTTCCATGGCGGCGTTGCCGGCGCGCTCGCCGATGCCGTTGATGGTGCATTCGACCTGACGGGCGCCGGCCTTGACGGCGGCCAAGCTGTTGGCGACGGCGAGACCCAGGTCGTTGTGGCAATGCACGGAAATGATGGCCTTGTCGATGTTCGGCACGCGGTCGAACAGCATGCGGATCATGGCGGCGTATTCGTCCGGCACGGCGTAGCCGACGGTATCCGGAACGTTGATGGTGCCGGCCCCGGCCTTAATGGCGCTCTCGACGCAGCGGCAGAGGAAATCCGGATCGGTGCGCGAACCGTCCTCGGCCGACCATTCGACGTCGTCGGCGAATTTCCGCGCATGCGTGACGCTGTCGATCACCGCTTGATGCACGGCGTCGGGCTCCATCTGCAGCTTGTACTTCATGTGCAAGGGCGAGGTGGAGATGAAGGTGTGAATGCGCTTCCGCTTCGCCGGCTTCAGCGCGTCGGCGGCGCGTTCGATGTCCCCTTTGGTGGCGCGGGCGAGGCCGCAGACGGTGGAATTCGTAACCACCTTGGCGACTTCGTTGACGGCCTCGAAATCGCCGTCGGAGGCGATCGGGAACCCGGCCTCGATGACGTCGACGCCCATGCCTTCGAGGACCTCCGCAACGCGGAGCTTCTCCTCGAGATTCATCGAGCAACCCGGCGATTGCTCGCCGTCGCGGAGCGTGGTGTCGAAGACGATCACGCGCTCGGAAGTGTTGGCGTCGGTCATGGCACGGCCTCCGTTGCCGGGCGGACGCGCACGTCCGCCGGAAAAACCTCGCACATGGCGGTTTCCATAACCTTAACGCCCGGAAAGGCAAGAAAAAAGGGGACTTCGGGGACATTTTGGCCATTCCCGATGCCGTCCGGCCGGGCGGCGCCACGGCGCGAAATAACTTTGTACCCGGTGCGACGGCCGGGGTATGGAACCTGTATGAGCGTTCTGGCCGAAATTTCCGTCGCCGACGCCGATGCGAAGACGTCGGCCATCTATCGCGGGCTGATGCAGGCCGCCGGCGCGGGCGCCCCGGCGCTGATCTTCCGGCACATGGCGACCTATCCGGGGCTTTTGGAGTGGGTCTGGCATGCCGTCGGCCCGGATTTGTCGCCCGGTTGGCCGTCGCAGGCGGTTTGGGGGATCGTCAGGGCGCAACCGGTCGTATCGCTGCCCCCGCTGACCGCCGGAGATCTCGCCGGTTTGGGGGTCGATTCCGAGGGCCGGCTCGGAATAAGCCGGACCGTCGCCAACTACAACCGCATGAATCCGGTCATGCTGGTCACCATCGGCGCGTTGCGCATCCTGATGAGGAACGATGCCATACCCGAAACAACGGCCGGCTTCCCGACGGACACCGCCGCCCTGCCGCCGCCGCTCTCGGAACTACCGGCCCCGCCCCGTGTCGCCGATCTGGACCCGGAACTGCGGGCGATCCTCGCGGAACTCCGCCGCACGCTGCCCGACGCCGGCTCGGAGGTCACGCCGACGCTCTATCGCCACCTTTCGCTTTGGCCGCTCTTCATGGCCGAGTTGGGCCGCAGGATCGCCGACCGCCTGGACGACATGGATCGGGCGACGCACGTCCTCGCCGACGCCTGCGGGCCGCTGATCCATGCATTGGCGAAGCGCGCCGAGGCCCGGATTTCGGCGCCCGCGCCCCTACCCGATCCGGCGCCGCTGCTGAAGGTGATGGACAGCTTCGCCTACGTCATTCCGCACATGGTGGCGGTCGGCGCCGCCGTCGAAAAGGCGCTCCCGGAATGAAAAAGGGCGGCCCGAGGGCCGCCCCAATTCTTCCGAACCTCGAAGTAAGGCTCAGTTCTTGTCCTTGTCGACGAGGCGGTTGGCGCCGATCCACGGCATCATGGCGCGAAGCTTCTCGCCCACCTTCTCGATGTCGTGTTCGCCCTGGATGCGGCGGGTCGCCTTGAACGACGGCATGCCGACGGCGCATTCCGTCATCCAGTCGCGGGCGAAGCGGCCGGACTGGATGTCGTCCAGGATGGCCTTCATCCGCTGCTTGGTGCCGGCGTCGATGACGCGCGGGCCGGACACGTAGTCGCCGTATTCGGCGGTGTTGGAAACCGAGTAGCGCATGTTGGCCATGCCGCCTTCGTAGATCAGGTCGACGATCAGCTTCACTTCGTGCAGGCACTCGAAGTAGGCCATTTCCGGCGCGTAGCCGGCTTCGACCAGCGTCTCGTAGCCGGCCATGATCAGGTGCGAGAGACCGCCGCAGAGCACGGCCTGTTCGCCGAACAGGTCGGTTTCGCACTCTTCCTTGAAGGTCGTCTCGATGATGCCGGAACGGCCGCCGCCGATGGCCGACGCGTAGGACAGCGCGACCTCGAGGGCGTTACCGGAGGCGTTCTGGTCGACCGCGACGAGGCACGGCACGCCGCCGCCGCGCACGTATTCGGAACGGACCGTGTGGCCCGGGCCCTTCGGCGCGATCATGAACACGTCCAGGTCCTTGCGGGCCTCGATCAGCTTGAAGTGGATGTTGAGGCCGTGCGCGAAGGCGATGGCGGCCCCTTCCTTCATGTTGGCGGCGAGGTGGTCGCGATACAGCGCGGCCTGACCTTCGTCCGGCGTCAGTACCATGACGACGTCGGCCCACTTGGCGGCGTCGGTCGGGTTCATGACCTTGAGGCTGACGGCTTCCGCCTTCTTGGCGCTGGCGGAGCCGGGGCGGAGCGCCACGACGACGTCCTTCACGCCGGAATCGCGCAGGTTCAGCGCATGCGCGTGTCCCTGGCTGCCGTAGCCGACGACGGCCACCTTCTTGCCTTTGATCAGATTGACGTCCGCGTCGCGGTCGTAATAAACGCGCATGTTTCTTCCCCTCTGGGTTAACTCAATTTCCTGGCGGCGTTAGGTCTTACAGGGACGCCGTGCCGCGGGCAATGGCGGCGACGCCGGTCCGGGACACGTCCACGAGCCCGAGCGGCCGCATCAGTTCGATGAAGGCGTTCAGCTTTCCGGTGTCGCCGACGATCTCGAAGACGAAGCTTTCCGTGGTGCTGTCCACCGCACGGGCACGGAAAATATCCGCGATCCGCAGGCTTTCAACCCTTTTCTCGCCCGACCCGACGACCTTGACCAGCGCCAGTTCCCGCTCGACGCAGGGGCCTTCGAGGGTCAGGTCGCTGACCCGGTGCACCGGCACCAGGCGGCCGAGCTGCGCCTTGATCTGTTCGATGATCATGGCGGTGCCCGACGTCACGATGGTGATCCGGGACAGATTCTTGAGAACGTCGACTTCGGCGACGGTCAGGCTTTCGATGTTGTAGCCGCGGCCCGAAAAGAGGCCGATGACGCGCGCCAGCACGCCCGGTTCGTTGTCGACCAGCACCGAGATGGTGTGGAAATTGATATCGTCGCTCATGTTCGGTTTCTTTCCCCGGGCGCTCACACCAGCACCATGCCTTCCTCGGAGATCGGCTTCTCCGCCTTGTCCTTGGGGCCGAGCAGCATTTCGTTGTGCGCGGCGCCGGACGGGATCATCGGGAAGCAGTTCTCGGCCGGATCGACCTGAACGTCGGCGATCACCGGCCCGTCCGTCTCGATCATGGCCTTCAAGACGTCGTCGACCTCGCCCGGCTTGGTGGCGCGGAGCCCGGTCATGCCGAAGGTGTCGGCCAGCTTCACGAAGTCGGGCAGGCTTTCCATGTAGCTTTCGGCGTAGCGGCCGCCGTGCAGCAGCTCCTGCCACTGGCGCACCATGCCCATGTAGAAGTTGTTGAGGATCAAACACTTAACCGGCAGGCGATACTGCGCGATGGTGCTCAGTTCCTGCATGTTCATGAGGAACGACGCCTCGCCGGAAATGTCGACCACGAGGGCCTTCGGATGCGCGATCTGCACACCCATGGCCGCCGGCAAGCCGTAGCCCATGGTGCCGAGACCGCCCGACGTCATCCAGTGGTTCGGCTTGTCGAAGCCGAAGTACTGCGCCGCCCACATCTGATGCTGGCCCACTTCCGTGGTGATATACGGATCCTGATCCTTCACCATTTCGTAGAGCCGCTTGATGACATGCTGCGGCTTGATGAGATCGCCGGAGGTATCGTACTTCAGGCAGTCCTTGCCCCGCCACGCGTCGATCTGCTTCCACCACGCGGCCAGCGCCTTCGGATCGGCCTTCGACTGCGTCGATTTCCAAATCTTAGTCATGTCTTCCAGCACGTGCGCGATGTCGCCGACGATCGGAATGTCGACCTGCACGTTCTTGTTGATGGACGACGGATCGATGTCGATGTGGATCTTCTTGGCGTTCGGCGCGAAGGCGTCGAGACGGCCCGTGATCCGGTCGTCGAAGCGGGCGCCGACGCAGATCATGACGTCGGAGCCGTGCATGGCGAGGTTGGCCTCGTATGTGCCGTGCATGCCGAGCATGCCCAGGAACTGCTTGTCGGACGCCGGATAGGCGCCGAGGCCCATCAAGGTCAGCGTGCACGGGAAATTGGTCGTCCGCACCAACTGCGTCAGCAACTGCGACGCCGCCGGGCCGGAATTGATGACGCCGCCGCCGCAGTAGAAGATCGGCCGCTTGGCCGACGCCATCAGGGCCACGGCGTCCTTGATCCGCTCCAGATCGCCCTTCACGCGCGGCTGGTACTTGGAAACGTCGATCTTTTCCGGCGCCTTGTAGGTGCCGAGCGCCATGCAGACGTCCTTCGGCAGATCGACCACGACCGGGCCGGGCCGGCCGGTGCGCGCCACGTGGAACGCCTCGTGCAGCACGCGGGCCAGATCGTCCACGTGCTTCACCAGATAATTGTGCTTGGTGCAGGGACGCGTAATGCCCGTGGTGTCGCACTCCTGGAAGGCGTCGTTACCGATCAGGTGCGTCGGCACCTGGCCGGTCAGACAGACGACCGGAATGGAATCCATCAGGGCGTCGGTGAGCCCGGTGACGGCGTTGGTCGCGCCCGGACCCGACGTCACCAGAACGACGCCGACCTTGCCGGTCGAGCGGGCATAACCTTCCGCCGCGTGCACGGCGCCGCCTTCCTGCCGCACCAGGATGTGGCGGATGCGGTTCTGCTTGAAGATCTCGTCGTAGATCGGAAGGACCGCGCCGCCCGGGTATCCAAAGATGACTTCGACATCCTGGTCGGCCAGCGACTTCAGGATGATCTCCGCTCCGGTCATGGTCTTGTTGCTCATCGCACGTTCCTTCTTCGACAAAAGCCGTCTTCGGCAAAAGAAATCGGCCGGCGGACCTCCGCGTCCGACCGCGCCCAACAAATTGGCGGATATCTCCGATCCCAGGTCCGGCCCGGGCCCATTCGCAGGCCCGGTTACAGGGCGGGGAACTTAGTGCGTCATTCCGGAGGGGTCAACACAAACTGACGAATAAATGGAAAGATTTTTTCAATATTTCTTTCCGAAAATTTCTCAGAAATGATCAAATCCGAATGAATCTGACGCCGGAACCAGGTTTCCTGCCGTTTGGCGAGATTCCGGGTCGCCGTTTTCGCCTTTTCGACCGCCGTCGGCAGATCGTAAGCACCGTCGAGATGCGACAGCAGTTCGGCCAGTCCGACGGCGCGCGCCGCCGGCAACGACGGATCGACGCCCAGCGCACGGAACGTCCTCGCTTCGTCGAGTGCGCCCGCCGCCATCATGCGCTCGAAACGGTCGTCGATGACGGCGTAAAGCTCGTCCCTGGGCGGCGCAAGGATGATGGTCAGGTATCGGCCCGGGATGCCGGGGCCGGGCGGCTGCCGTTCCTGCCAGTCGCTGAGCGGCTCGCCGGTCGCCCGCGCCACCGCCATGGCGCGGATCAGCCGTTGCC
>JAYOFL010000078.1:0-12418 GCA_038117205.1 Rhodospirillales bacterium
TTGTTCCAGGGATAATCTCTCAAATTCCCCGGTTCAAAAAAACCTCTCAGGTCAGTCGGCATGAAGTCGCCGGACCACGTGCGCCAGAACATGGCGGTGGCGAAGCGGCCGCCGATGCCGCGTGCCCGTTTCGATACTCTGTTCAGGAAATAACAGTCACTTGTCGTGCTTGGAGCCGCCGTGGCAGGCCGGCGAGGCCATGGTGCGGCCGCCGCGTGCCGCCCAGTCGGCGGGCGTCAGTGTCTCCATGGAGAGGGCGTGCACGGGGCCCCGCATCTCCTCGGCCAGCGTCGCGTTGACCAACTGATGGCGCCGCACCAGCGGCAGTCCGTCGAACCTGTCGGCGACGATGACCAGCTTGAAGTGCGATTCCGAGCCCGGCGGCACACTGTGCATGTGGCTTTCGTTGATCACCTCGAGGTGGGCGGGGGCCAGGGTTTCCGAAATCTTGCGTTCGATGGTCTGGGCGACGGTCATGGAGGGCCTGCTCCTTAAATTGGCTTCAGACGCATTGCTTTCTCGAGACATGGGATGTTTTCGCCGGATTGGCAATCCCAGGCGCGTCCGAGCATGGCCGCGCCCCGCAAACGAAAGGGGCGGCCCAAGGCCGCCCCTCCGTGGTTCGATCCCGAAAGATCTAGGCCATGATCACGGAATAACGATCGTGACGCGACGGTTCATCGCTTCCTTGACCTTGTCGCCGGTCTTCTTGGCGAGTTCGTCTTCGCCGAAGCCCTGCATCACGATGGTGTTCTTGTTGACGCCGGCCTTGGCGAGCGCCGCGGAGACGGCGGCGGCGCGCTTCTCGGACAGCATGTTGTTGAACTTGGCGGAGCCCGACGTGTCGGTATGGCCGGTCACGACGACCTGCTTGCCCTTCGCGGCGGCGGCTTCCTTGATGACGGCCATCGCCTTCGCGTCCAGCTTCGACGAGTTGAAGTCGAAGTAGACGATGAAGGACTTCGGCGCCGGCTTGGCGGCGGGCGCCGGGGCGGCCGGCTTTGCGACGGCGACGACCTGCATGGCCTTGTCCAATTCGCCGAACGCCTTGTTGAAGGCGCTACGGCAGGCTTCGATATCCTTCGGCTGGTCGTTCTCTTCCTGCTGCTCGAGCCAGCAATCCAGCATCGCCTGTGCCTTGGCGCTGGCGGCCGGGGCCTTTTGCTTGCCGCCCGTGACGAGCGCGGTCACGAGGCCGGCGCGCGCCGCCTCGATCTCGTCTTCCGTACCCTTCGGCAGCTTGCGTTCCTTGAGAGCCTGCGGCATGACGTTCTTGCCGGCGGCGACGTCCATCGCCTTCTTGTTGTAGTATTCGGCGCTGTCGGTGTCGCCCTGTTCGCGCTCGCTCATGGCCAGCGCCACATACTCGGCGTGCAGCGCCTTCGCGAACGCGTCGCCCTTCACTGCCATGGCCTTCGTCGACTCGACGTCCGGACCCATCGCCGCGCACGCCGCGAGAAGCGGAAGCGTCAAACCGACGACGGCAAATTTCAACAATTTCATCACTCGTTCCCCAATCTTGTTTAGAGGTTGAACCGACCGAATTCAGGCGCCAAAGCGCCCGTGCCACCCAGCGGAGCGTTCAAAAACCGCTGCCCCGGTCAGGGCTGCGATACGCTTGATACATTCCTCCCAATTTTGGACGGCGCATTCATGCGCTTGTGCCCCGCACGACAATCGCCGTGACGGCGCCGCCAGTTCTTGTGACCGGCTATCTTGGCCGATATTCGCGAGAGGAATCAAGGCGGATTCCGAGCCGCGCCGTCGAATCAGCGTCCGGTAGAGATTGAGGTTGGCGCGCGAGTTCGCTAAGGTTTGCGTCAACACGCCGACACGGGCGGAGAACCCGGAAATCCAGGGAGACGGCGGTGCCGGAATCCATCAAGTTGGCGGTATTCGACTGCGACGGAACGCTGGTCGACTCGCAACACGCCATCAACGCCTGCATGGCCGACGCGTTCGCCGCCGCGGGCCTGCCGCCGCCGGCGCTCGGCGCGGTCCGGCGGGTGGTCGGATTGCCGCTGTTCCTCGCCATTCAGACGCTCGTCGACGACGCCAACGCGCCGGTCGCGTCCATGGTCGAAGCGTATTCCGCTTCCTGGCGCAACCTTCGCGAGACGGCGGGGCTCGACGAGCCGCTGTTCGCCGGCACGCGGGAGACGCTCGACCGGCTGGACGCCGGCGGCTGGTTGCTCGGCGTCGCCACGGGCAAGTCGCACAGGGGCCTGAGCGAGACGCTCCGCCTGCATGACCTGACGCACCGTTTCGTCACGTTGCAGACGTCGGACCGGGCACGCGGCAAGCCGCATCCGGAGATGCTGCATCTCGCCATGCGGGAAACCGGCGCCGATCCCGGTTCGACGGTCATGATCGGCGATACGACCTACGATATGGAAATGGCGCGCGCCGCGAAGGTTCGGGCAGTCGGCGTTGCCTGGGGGTATCACGAGCCCGACGAACTGTTGGCCGCCGGCGCGGAACGGGTGGTGCATACCGTTGCCGAACTGGCCGACGCCATAACAGATGCAAGGGAAGCCCAGACATGAAGAAATGGACGAAAATTCTTGGCGGCATCGTCGTTCTGTTCGTCGCCGTCGTCGTCGCCGGCGTCGCCATCCTCAAATCCCTCGACTTCAACGAATACAAGGGGATGATCGCCGAACAGGCGAAGGCGGCGACCGGGCGGGATTTGAAGATCGCCGGCAATCTGAACCTGGCCATCTCCCTCAATCCGTCCATCGCCGTGGACGGCGTCTCGTTCTCCAACGCCGCCTGGGGGTCGCGCCCCGACATGGTGACGGTGAAGAAATTCGCCGCCGAGGTGTCGCTGATCCCGCTGCTCTCGGGGCAGGTCGTGGTCAACCGGCTGGTCGTCGAAGGGGTCGACCTGCTGGCCGAAACCGACAAGAAGGGGCTCGGCAACTGGGAATTCCCGCCCGGTGAGAAGAAGGAAGCAGCGGCTCCCGCCGGCGGCAAGGCGGCGCTGCCGTCCGTCGACAAGGTCCTGATGAAGGACGTGAAAGTCACCTACAAGGACGGCATGACCGGCCAGGAATACCGGGTGCATCTGTCGGAAATGACCGCTGCGGCCGGTTCCGTCACCGCGCCGGTGAAGATGGCGCTGAAGGGCAGCCTCAACGAGAAGCCGTTCGAGGTCGCGGGCACCCTGGGTTCGGTCTCGCAAATGACCGACCCGGACACCGTCTATCCGGTCGATCTCAAGGCCAAGGCCCTCGGCGTCGAGACCTCGTTCGCCGGTAAGCTCGGCACGCCGGGCGGCAGCGTCAACGCGTCCGGCGCGCTCAAGCTGGCCGTCGCGTGGCTCAAGGCGACGCTGGCGGAAGCGGCGGCGCTGGCGCCGGCCCTCAAGGACGTGCCGGCGATCGGAGCCGACAAGATCGATCTCGCCGCCAAGGTCGCCTTCGACGGCAAGACGGCGAGCGCCGAAGACATGCTGCTGACCGTCGGCAAGACGGACCTCAAGGGCAGCGTCAAGGCGGTGCTGGGCGCGCGCCCGAACGTCGAGGCGACGTTGACGTCCGGCCTCGTCGACGTCGACGAACTGCTGCCGCCGGCCAAGGAGAAGGCGCCCGAGCCCAAGAAGGCGGACGACGGCCGCGTGTTCCCGGCCGATCCGTTGCCGCTCGACGGGCTCAAGGCGGCGGACGCCAAGCTCGCCTTCGACGCCAAGAAGATCAAGGCCAGCGGCAACGAGGTCGACGACGTTTCGGTGCGCCTGACCCTCAAGGGCGGCAAGCTGGACATCGCGCCCGCGTCGGCCGTCGTCGGCGGTGCCAAAATGGTGGCGACGGTCGCCCTCGACGGCGCGGCGGCGACGCCGGCCCTCAAGGCCAAGGTGGACGCGACCGGCGTCGACTATGGCGAGCTCCTGAAGCAGCGCGGCATCACCGACATGGCGACCGGCAAGCTGGACGCCAACGTCGACGTGGCGGGCGCCGGCGGTTCCGTGCGGGCGCTGATGGCCGGGCTGAACGGCAAGGTGTTCGTGAAGACCGAGAACGGCAAGCTCAACAGCACGGCGCTCAACGTCGTCTCTTCCGACATCATGTCGGCGCTGCCGGGCTTCAACAGCAAGGACGACAAGACCATCAAGTGCGGCGTCGTGAACCTCGACATCGTCAAGGGCATGGCCAACGTGCAGTCGCTGGTGTTCGAGACCGGCGGTCTGTCCGCCATCGGCACCGGCGCGGCGAACCTCAGGGACGAGACGCTGGCCATCCGCGTCGAACCGCGCGCCAAGCAGACCAGCCTCGCCAGCGCCGCCCTGGTGCCGGTCGATCTGGTCGGCACCTTCGCCAAGCCCGACTACAAGATCGACGCCGCCAGCCTCGCCGCCAACACGGCGGGCACGGTCGTGAAGGGCGCGGCGGCGATTGCCACGATGGGGCTGTCGTTGCTGGCGGAAAGCGCCGCCAAGCGCGCCGTCGGCGCCGTCGACACGACCGACTACTGCACGCCGGCTTTGGCCGGACAGAAGGTCGTGCCGGGCAAGCTCGCCGAAGCCAAGGAGGAGCCGAAACAGGCGCCGGCCAAGCAGGGCACCCAGTCGGGGACGCAGAAGGCACCCGCGCAGCAGGAACAGAAGGGCGGCGTGACCGAGGGCATCTCCAAGGGCATCAAGTCGCTGTTCGGGAACTGAGGGCGGGCATGGCCGACGATAAGACCGCCCGGCTGAAGCGGCGGTTCTACAAGGATGCGGCGGCGGCGGCCGAGGGCGACGGTTTTTCCGTTCGCCTGGACGGCCGCCCCGTGCGCACGCCGAAAGGGAACCCGCTGACGTTGGCGGCCGGACCGCTGGCGGCCGCGGTCGCCGAGGAATGGTCGGCGCAGGGCGACAAGATCGACCCCGGCACCATGCCGCTGACGCAAATCGCCTGCACCGCTATCGACCACGTCCAGCCGAACCGCGACGACATCGTCGGCCAGATCGCCAAGTACGCCGAGACCGATCTACTCTGCTACCGCACCGATGCGCCGCCGGACCTGGCCGAGCGTCAGCAGGCGTCCTGGCAGCCGGTGCTGGACTGGGCGGCGGCGGAACTCGGCGTCCGGCTCACCGCGACGGAGGGCATTCTGCCGGTCGCTCAGGACGCGGCCGCGCTTGCCCGGGCGCGGGACCTCGTCGCCGCCATGGCGGATCACCGGCTCGCCGCCTTCGCCGTGCTGACGCAGGCGCTCGGCTCCGTCTGCCTCGCCTTCGCCGTCGAGCGGGGACATCTCGACCCGGTGGGCGCGGCGGACCGGTCGCAACTGGACGACATCTATCAGAGCGACAAATGGGGCGAGGACCGGGAGGCGGTCGCGCGGCTGCGCGGCCTTCGCACCGACATCGAGGCGGCGGCGCGGTATCTGTCGCTTCTCGGCGCTTCGGCGTGAGCGGCCGGTTTTTCCTTTTTCGCCGTTGTGCGGCGCGGTAATTTCAACGGAACACAATCGCGGCGGGGCTTACCGACATGCAGGAAATCATCGCGGAACTGGAACAGCGGCGTCAGCGGGCGCGGCTCGGCGGCGGCCAGAAGCGCATCGACGCGCAGCACGGCAAGGGCAAGCTGACGGCGCGCGAACGCATCGACGTCTTCCTCGACGAGGGCTCGTTCGAGGAATGGGACATGTTCGTCGAGCACCGCTGCACGGATTTCGGCATGGCCGACACGTCGACGCCGGGTGACGGCGTCGTCACCGGCTACGGCACCGTCAACGGCCGGCTCGTGTTCGTGTTCAGCCAGGATTTCACGGTCTTCGGCGGCTCGCTTTCGGAAAGCCACGCCAACAAGATCTGCAAGATCATGGACCAGGCCATGAAGGTCGGCGCGCCGGTGATCGGCTTGAACGATTCCGGCGGTGCGCGCATCCAGGAAGGCGTCGACAGCCTCGCCGGCTACGCCGAGGTGTTCCAGCGGAACGTGCTCGCGTCGGGCGTCGTGCCGCAGATTTCCCTGATCATGGGGCCGTGCGCCGGCGGCGCGGTCTATTCGCCGTCCATGACCGACTTCATCTTCATGGTCGAGGACACGTCCTACATGTTCGTGACCGGCCCGGACGTGGTGAAGACGGTGACGCACGAGGAAGTGACGGCGGAGGCCTTGGGCGGCGCCATCACCCACACCACCAAGTCGGGCGTCGCCGACCGGGCCTTCATCAACGACATGGAGGCGCTGCTCTACATGCGGCGCTTCGTCGATTTCCTGCCGTCCAGCAACAAGGAGCAGGCGCCGTCGCGCCCGACCACCGATCCGCACGACCGGGTCGAGATGTCTTTGGATACGCTGATCCCGGACAATCCGAACAAGCCCTACGACATGAAGGAGCTTATCCGTAAGATCGTGGACGAGGGCGACTTCTTCGAATTGCAGCCGAACTACGCCGGCAACATCATCATCGGCTTCGCGCGGATGGAAGGGTCGACCATCGGCATCGTCGCCAACCAGCCGATGGTGCTGGCCGGCTGTCTCGACATCGATTCCTCAATCAAGGCGGCGCGCTTCGTCCGCTTCTGCGACTGCTTCAACATTCCGATCGTGACGCTGGTCGACGTGCCGGGCTTCCTGCCGGGAACGGCGCAGGAATACGGCGGCATCATCAAGCACGGCGCGAAGCTGCTGTTCGCCTACGCGGAAGCGACCGTGCCGAAGGTGACGCTGATCACCCGCAAGGCCTACGGCGGCGCCTACGACGTCATGAGCTCGAAGCATCTCCGCGGCGACGTGAACTTCGCCTGGCCGTCGGCGGAAATCGCCGTCATGGGGCCGAAGGGCGCGGTCGAGATCATCTTCCGCTCCGACATCGGCGATCCGGAGAAGATCGCGGCGCGCACCGAGGAATACCGCAAGCGCTTCGCCAACCCGTTTATCGCCGGGCACCGCGGCTTCATCGACGACGTGATCATGCCGCATTCGACGCGCAAGCGTATGTGCAAGTCGCTCCGCATGCTGAAGAACAAGCAACTCGAGAACCCCTGGAAGAAACACGACAACATTCCGCTGTGAGCGCGCTTCGGGCTTTCCCGCCGTCGTCATCTCCATTGAGTTGCTTGCTTGAGGACTGGACCCCGGGACAAGCCCGGGGTGACGATGCGGGTAATTGAGTGATCTATCTCACGTCGCCGTCATTCCGGACGCGAAGCATCAAACTCGTCATCCCCACGTAAGCGTGGATCCAGTCCGAATGCCCTAATATCTGGGTCCCCGCTTGCGCGGGGATAACGATATAGATTGTTAGAGACCCCGCACCATCAGCACCGCGTCGCCGCCGTGCTTGATCAGCGGATGCGGCACGACCTCGCGCTTGGCCACGAGCTCGAAGCCTTCGCGCTCGTAGAGTCGGAAGGCGCCTTGGTTTTCCTCGAAGCAGATCAGGCTGGTCTTCTTCATGCCCTCGACGAGGGTCCGCTTGTAGGCGTAATCGAGGAGCCGCGTGCCGATGCCGGAACCGCGGTGCGTGTCGAACAAGGCGAGCCCGGAGATGTAGAGGCTCAGCGGTTCTTCCAGTTGGCAGTAGGGCTTGAGCACCGGATCGAAATCGTCCGGCACGTTGCCGACGTCCGAGCCCATCGGGTAGGCGTGCAGCATGCCGACCGGCTCGCCGTCGATTTCAGCGATGTCGCAGTTCTGGTACGAAAACTCCGTACCCTCGCGGGAATAACGCTTGGCGCCGATATCGAGCAGGTCCAGGCCTTCGTATTCCGGACCCTTGAACTGGCTCCAGACGTAGTCGGCGACACCTTCCGAGGAAATCCGGAAGAGCTCGGCGATCACCCGCACATCGGCAAGCTTCGCGGCACGAAACGTGACGTTATTTGCGCCCATTTTCCTCCCTCGCGCGGAACGATCCGCGTGGCGTCGTCAATCTTACGCTTCAGCGCTTATGCCAGACGACGCGCGGCTATTGTAATGCAAATAGCGCGGGGCCGCCATGACGGTTGCGTGACTCTTGGAGGAGCCGGAAATCAGTCCTAAGGAGTTGAAATTCAAGCGGCTTCGTCGAACACGAAACGGTTCCGGCCTTGCGCCTTGGCCGTGTAGAGCGCGCGGTCGGCCCGGTCGAGCAGTTCTTCGATGTGCACGGCCTTTCCGACGCCGGTGGAGATGCCGATGCTGACGGTATACGTCACCTTGCCCTGGTCGGAGTCGACGACGCTGGCGGCGATGGACGCGCGCAGACGCTCGGCGATCTGCTTCGAGATCTGCTCGTTGGCGCCGGGCAGCACGACCGAGAACTCCTCACCGCCGTAACGGCCGCAGATGTCGGTGCGGCGGAAGATCTTGCGGCAGTTGTTGGCGAGATCGCGCAGCACTTCGTCGCCGGCGGCATGGCCATAGGTGTCGTTGATCTTCTTGAAGAAGTCGGCGTCGATCATCATCACGGCGACGACGTGGCCTTCGCGCTTGGCGCGCTCTTCCTCGTGATGCGCGAGGGTGAAGAATTCGCGCCGGTTGACGAGGCCGGTCAATTCGTCGCGCGTCGCCATCTCGATCAGGCGGCGCTCGAACGCCTTGCGCTCGGTGATGTCGGTGTAGAGCGTGATGACGCCGCCGCCCGGAATGGGATTGGCGCGGACGCTGAGCACGCGCCCCTCGGGCAATTCGCGCTCGAAGAACTGCGGCTTGCTCTCGTGCGAGGCGGCCAACTGTTGCAGGAGAAGCGAGCCGGGGTCGATCTTCTCGCCTTTCTTGCCGCCCTTGGCCGGCTTTTTCTTGCCGGCGATGTCCGCGACCTTCACGCCGACCTTCATCTTATCGTCGAACCCGAGATAGGACGCGGCCTGGTGATTGAACAGTACCAGCCGGTCGTCCTTGTCGATGATGGTGATGCCTTCGGCCAGCCGGTCCAGGCTCTGAAAGATCAGATGCCAGTTTTCCTGCGCGACGTTGTCGCTCGGTTTTTTCGCCATACCCTTAGCCCCGTCCCCAATCGCCGGCGATTTTACGCGGCGGATTTGTTCATTCTGCCCTGAAACCGGCAATGATCCCCCCAGGTGGGGAAATATTGCAAGTCATTGGGGCATTCTTCGAGCACCTTGCGCCATCATGTCCGGAAAGGCTTGCGGCAACCTTGCATCCTTGAAATTTGACACGCGTCAATGTCGGCGGCCTCGTGCTTGTGGCATGGGAGATTTATGATGACGCGAATGTCGGATGATCGGACACCCAGCGGCGCGCCGGACGCGGAAAAGCAACGCCGAAGGCTGCGCGGATTCGGTCTGCACCTGCTGGCGTATTTCATCGTCATGGCGGCGTTGGTCGCGCTCAACCTGACGACGGAACCGGAAAATCCCTGGTTCGTGTTGCCGCTGGTGGGCTGGGGCAGCGTGCTGGCGATCCATACCGCCTGGGCGATGGGGCTGTTCGACGGGCTGTTCGGGCGCTGACGGGCGGCGAGGGGGAAGATCAAGGCGGCAAGGGCGGCGCTTCGCGCTTGCAAAAACCCCTCGAAATCGCCCTGATATCGGGATAACAGACGCCACGGGGAAGGGGCGCCGGAACATGTTCGACAAGATTTTGATCGCCAACCGCGGCGAAATCGCCTGCCGGGTCATCAAGACCGCACGCAAGATGGGCATCAAGACGGTCGCCGTCTATTCCGACGCCGACCGCGACGCGCTGCACGTGCAGATGGCCGACGAGGCGGTGCGCATCGGCCCGGCGCCGACCAACCAGAGCTACCTCGTCGTCGACGCGATCCTGGCGGCCATCAAGCAGACGGGCGCCCAGGCGGTGCATCCGGGCTACGGCTTCCTGTCCGAGAACACGAATTTCGCCAAGGCGCTCGACAAGGCCGGCGTCGCCTTCATCGGCCCCGGCCCGAAGGCGATCAACGCCATGGGCGACAAGATCGAATCCAAGAAGCTGGCGGTGGCCGCCGGCGTCTCGACGGTGCCGGGCCATCCGGACGCCATCAAGGACGTCAAGGAAGCGGTCGAGGTCGCCGACAAGATCGGCTATCCGGTGATGCTGAAGGCATCGGCCGGCGGCGGCGGCAAGGGCATGCGCATCGCCTGGAACGGGGAGGAGGCGAAGGACGGCTTCCAGCGCGCCACCAACGAGGCGAAGTCGTCCTTCGGCGACGACCGCGTCTTCATCGAGAAATTCATCGAGGACCCGCGCCACATCGAAATCCAAGTGCTGGGCGACAAGCACGGGACGGTCGTCTATCTCGGCGAGCGCGAATGCTCGATCCAGCGCCGCCACCAGAAGGTCATCGAGGAAGCGCCTTCGCCGTTCCTCGACGCCAAGACCCGCAAGGCCATGGGCGAGCAGGCGGTGATGCTGGCCAAGGCCGTCGACTATCATTCCGCCGGCACGGTCGAGTTCATCGTCGACAAGGACCGCAACTTCTACTTCCTGGAAATGAACACGCGCCTGCAGGTCGAACATCCGGTGACGGAACTGATCACCGGTCTCGACCTCGTCGAATTGATGATCCGCGTCGCCGACGGCGAAAAGCTGCCGTTCGCCCAGAAGGACGTGAAGCTGACCGGCTGGGCCATGGAAAGCCGCGTCTATGCCGAAGACCCGTTCCGCAACTTCCTGCCATCCATCGGTCGCTTGGTGCGCTACCGGCCGCCGGTCGAAGAGGACATGGCCGTCCGTGTCGATACCGGCGTCTACGAAGGCGGCAAGATTTCCATGTACTACGACCCGATGATCGCCAAGCTGGTGACCTACGGGAAGGACCGAAATGCCGCCATCGCCAACATGCGCCGCGCCCTCGACGAATACGTCATCACCGGCGTACAGCACAACATCGCCTTCCTGAACGCGCTGATGTCGCATCAGCGGTTCATCGACGGGCGGCTGACTACCAATTTCATCGCCGAGGAATACCCGGACGGCTTCCATCCCGGCGACGTGCCGCCGGCCGACCCGGTGCGCTTCGCCGCCGTCGCCGCCACCATGCATGCCGCCTATCAGGCGCGCGCCGCGCTGATTACCGGTCAGCGCAACGGCCACGGCCGGCGCGTCCGCAAGGACTGGGCGGTGGTCTTCGGCGAGGACAGCCACGTCGCGCACGTGGAACCGGTGGACGGTGGCGCCGACGTCACCGTCGGCGACCGGACGCTCGCCGTCCGCACCGACTGGCGGCTCGGCGATACGCTCTTCCGCGCCGACATCGACGGCGAGCTTTCGTGCTTCCAGGTGGAACGGGCCAGCGTTTCGTACCGGATCGCGCAAGGCGGCGTGCAGATCGAGGCGCTGGTGCTGTCGCCGCACGTTGCCGAACTGAACGCGCTGATGCCGGTGAAGGAACCGCCCGACACCTCCAAGATGCTGCTGTCGCCGATGCCGGGGCTGCTGGTGTCCGTCGCGGTCGAGGCGGGCCAGGAAGTGAAGGCCGGCGAGGAGCTTTGCGTCGTCGAGGCCATGAAGATGGAGAACGTGCTGCGCGCCGAGCGCGACGTCACCGTCGAGGAGATCAAGGCCGAGCCAGGCGGCAGCCTCGCCGTCGATCAGGTCATCATGACCTTCGCCTGAGTTGCGCTTCCGAACATGGTCGCGCGCGCCGTCCACGTCTTGATCGAGGGGCGCGTGCAGGGCGTCTGGTTCCGTGGATGGACGGCGCAGGAAGCGACGTCCCTCGCGCTCTCCGGGTGGGTTCGCAACCGGGCCGACGGTCGAGCCGAGGCCGTGTTCGGCGGCGCCGCCACCGACGTGGCGGACATGTTGGAGCGTTGCTGGCGAGGACCGCCGGCGGCGTCCGTGCGAAACGTCGTCGTCAGCGAGACCGACATGCCGGCGCCGGGGTTCCGCCGCCTGCCGAGCGAATGACGAAAAAGGGGAATGACATGAGCGGCGATCTGTATTTCGAGGATTTCACCGTCGGTCGGATCTTCGAGAGTCCGGGCGCGACGATGAGCGAGGCGCAGATCCTCGACTTCGCGTGGCAGTACGATCCGCAGCCGTTCCACATCGACGTGCCGGCGGCCGAGAAGGGACCTTACGGCGGCCTGATCGCCAGCGGTTTCCAGACCCTGGCTGTGGCGTTCCGGCTGATCCATTCGACCGGCTACATCGACGCCGCGTCCATGGGCTCGCCGGGCATGGACGAGTTGCGCTGTCTGGCGCCGGTGCGTCCGGGCGATACGCTCCGCGTCGTCGCCGAGGTGTTGGAGAGCCGGCCGTCGTCCTCGAAGCCCGACCGGCGCTCGGCCCGGATCAAGTACAGTGTCCTCAATCAGGAAGGCTCGACGGTCATGACCTTCATCGCCATCCACATCTTCCGCAAACGGCCGGAAGGGAAGTGAAATAACCACAGAGACACAGAGGCACAGAGAAGGAATGATTGCGCCGCTTCGCGGCGCGAAGAATCCCCCGGCGAAGCCGGCATTTCCTTCATTTCGATAAGCTAGGTCATGTACCCATAAAAGGGATTCACAACACTGCCGAGATGTGATTCAAGC
>JAYOFL010000079.1:0-12365 GCA_038117205.1 Rhodospirillales bacterium
CGCACCCGGCGCCTCGGCTGTCGCCTCGGCGGCACCGGCCGGTAATGCATCCGCTTATGCGGTCGACACGGAAATGCAGGGCCGGCTCGCCCGCCAGTTGGCGGAAATCCGCGCCCGCGCCGCCGACCAGGGCTCCTTCCTGCCGTCCGAACTTCAGGCTGGGGCCGATGGTCGGATTCCGTCAGTTATCGTATCGTCGTACGGGATCGAAACCGCGACCCTCGACGTGCCGCGCCTGCCGAACGTCATGGGCTCCATGCAGGGGATGCCCGGCGGGCAGGCGGTTTCCGGCGTCAGCAACCAGGGCGCTCTGCCGCTGCCGAGCGGCGCCACCAAGGTCGCCACCATCCTGTTTAACAACGGCTCCGCCAATCTGGGGGCCCGCGAGCGGCAGATCCTCGCCGACGTGACCCGTCTGCAGAAGCAGAACCAGGGCAAGATCCGCATCGTCGGCCACGCCAGCCAGCGGACCCGCAACATGGACCCGGTGAAGCATAAGATGGCGAATTTCCAGGTGTCGGTGCAGCGCGCCAACCAGATCGCCGTCGAGCTCAAGAAGATGGGCGTCGCCGCCGACGATATCCTGGTGGCCGCCGTCGGCGACAACGAGCCGCAGTATTTCGAGGTGATGCCGTACGGCGAAGCCGGCAACCGGCGGGCGGAAATCTATCTCTCGAACTGACGGCCGGCCATCGAGGACAAATCCCGAGGGATGGCGGCCCGGCCGCCATGTTTTCGCCTATAAATCCGCCTTGTATCGAACGTTCCTTTCTGGAATGAAGTGCGCGCCATGAACAGCGATTTTTACCGTATCCGACGGCTCCCGCCGTATGTCTTCGCCGAAGTGAACGAGATGAAGGCGAAGGCGCGCGCCGCCGGCGCCGACATCATCGACTTCGGCATGGGCAATCCGGATCTGCCGACGCCCGAGCACGTCATCCAGAAGCTCAAGGAGACGGTGGACAACCCGAAGACCCACCGCTACTCCAATTCGCGCGGCATTCCGGGGCTCAGGAAGGCGATTTCCGGCTATTACGAGCGCCGTTTCGGCGTCACCGTCGACCCCGACCGTGAAGCCATCGTCACGCTCGGCTCCAAGGAAGGTTTGGCGAACCTGTCGCAGGCCATCACCAGCCCAGGCGACGTCATTCTGGTGCCGAACCCGAGCTATCCGATCCATCCATTCGGCTTCATCATCGCCGGCGCCGCCGTCCGCTCGATCCCGGTGACGCCGGGCCCGGAATTCATGGCGGCCCTGACCCGCGCCGTACAGCACAGCGTGCCGACGCCGACGGCGGTGGTCCTCAACTATCCGAACAACCCGACGGCCGAGCTGGCGACCCTCGACTTCTACCGGGAAGTGGTGGATTTCTGCCGCTTCCACGGCATATACATCATGTCGGACCTGGCCTATTCGGAGGTCTATTACGACGGCAATCCGCCGCCCTCGATCCTGCAGATCAAGGACGCCTGGGAAGTCGCCATCGAATTCACGTCCATGAGCAAGACGTACTCCATGCCCGGCTGGCGTATCGGCTTCGCGGTGGGCAACCGGCAGCTGATCGCCGCGCTGGCCAGGGTGAAGTCGTATCTGGACTATGGCGCCTTCACGCCGATCCAGGTCGCCGCCGCCGCCGCCCTCAACGGGCCGCAGGACTGCGTCGACGAGATGCGCGCCATCTACAAGGAACGGCGTGACGTGCTGATCGAGGGCCTCGCGCAGGCCGGCTGGCAGGTGCCGTCGCCGAAGGCGACCATGTTCGCCTGGGCGCCGATCCCGCCGGCTTTCAAGGAACTGGGCTCGGTCGGCTTCTCCAAGTTGCTGCTTCAGGAAGCCGACGTGGCGGTGGCGCCCGGCATCGGCTTCGGCGAGCACGGCGATGACCATGTCCGTATCGCCGTCGTCGAGAACCTGCACCGCACGCGTCAGGCGCTCCGCAACATCAAGAGTTTCCTCAAGCGGCACGGCGTCAATCCGCCGCCCGCCGACGCCAAGAAGGCGGTCGGATCGTGACGGCGCTCCGTCTCGGCATCGCCGGGCTCGGCACCGTCGGCGCCTCGGTCGTCCGGATCGTCCGCGACAACGCCGACATTCTGGCCGCGCGCGCCGGCGTGCCGGTCGAGATCGCCGGCATTTCCGCCCGCTCCAAGGGCCGCGACCGGGTCGTGCCGCTCGACGGCTACCGCTGGTACGACAATCCGCTCGACATGGCCGGCGCCGACGACATCGACGTCGTCATCGAATTGATCGGCGGTTCCGACGGCATCGCCCGGACGCTTTCGGACCAAGCCATTGCGGCGGGCAAGCACGTGGTGACGGCCAACAAGGCGCTGATCGCGCATCACGGTTTCGAGCTCGCCCAGGCGGCCGAGAAGGCCGGCGTCGCGCTCTATTGCGAGGCGGCGGTGGCCGGCGGCATTCCGATCCTGAAGGCGCTCCGGGAAGGGCTGGCGGCGAACCGGGTCAAGCGGGTCTACGGCATCCTCAACGGTACCTGCAATTACATCCTGACGCAGATGCGCGACACCGGCCGCGCCTTCGAGGACGTGCTCGCGGAAGCGCAGAAGCTTGGCTACGCCGAAGCCGATCCGAGCTTCGACGTCGACGGCATCGACACGGCGCACAAGCTGTCGATCCTGGCGGCGCTCGCCTTCGGCTCCAAGGTCGCCTTCGATTCGGTGCATGTGGAGGGGATTCGCCACGTTTCGCCCCTCGACATCAAGTTCGCCGAGGAATTGGGTTTCGGCATCAAACTGCTCGGCATCGCGTCGATCGACGGCGACGTGATCGAGCAGCGGGTGCACCCGTGCATGGTGCCGGCCGACGCGCCGATCAATCACGTCGAGGGCTCCTTCAACGCCGTCGTCGCCGACGGCGACTTCGTCGACACGGTGTTCCACGAGGGTAGGGGCGCCGGCGGCGGTCCGACGGCGTCGGCGGTGCTGTGCGACGTGATTGACATCTCGCGCGGCCACCGGGCCCCGCTGTTCGGTGTATCGGCAAGTAATCTCAAGGACTTGCAGACGAGACCGATGGAGCTGCACCAGGGCGCCTATTACGTCCGCTTCAACGTCGTCGACCGGCCCGGCGTATTCGCGGACATCGCCAAGGCGCTCGCCGACAACGACGTTTCCATGGAATCGGTGCTGCAGCGCTCGCGCGATCCAGGCGAAATCGTCCCCGTCGTCATGACGTTGCACGACACCGTCGAGGGCAACATGCGCAAGGCCATCGCCCAGATTGCCGCCATCGACGCCGTCGTCGAGCCGCCGGCGATCATCCGTATCGAGCAGCTCTGAGCCTCCGGGCTTGTCCGAGCGCCGGGAAAACCGGCAATATCGACCCATGAGTGAACCCGCCGCCCGCGACAGAAACCTGTCCTTGGAACTCGTCCGCGTGACCGAGGCGGCGGCGCTCGCCGCGTCCAGGCATATGGGCGTCGGCGATCCGAAGATACCGGACGTTGCCGCCATCGAGGCTGCGCACAAATTGCTGGAATCGATCGCCATCAAAGGCACGGTAAAGATCGGCGAGACGGCGGACAGCGAGCACAAGCTTCTTTGCGTCGGCGATAGCATCGGCCGAGGCGAGGGGCCGGACGTCGATATCGCCGTCGTCGCCCTCGAGGGTTCGAGCATCGTCGCGCGCGGCGGACCGAACGCGCTCTCCGTCGCGGCCATTTCCGAGGGTGGCGAATTCCTCGAGGTTCCCGAAATCTACATGGACAAGATCGCCGTCGGCCCCGGACTACCGGCGGGGATCATCGACATCGACAAGGAGCCGGCGGAGAACCTCAAGGCCGTCGCCGCCGCCAAGGGCGTGCCGGTGAGCGATCTCGTGGTCTGCGTGCTCGACAGGCCCCGCCACAACGCGCTCTTGGATAAGATCAGGGACGCCGGGGCGCGGGTCCGCCTGATCCTCGGCGGCGACGTGTCGGCGGTCGTGGCGACCGCGCTGCCGGAGGCCGGCGTGGACATGTATCTCGGCATCGGCGGCGCCCAGGAGGGCGTGGTCGCGGCGGCGGCGCTTCGCGGCATCGGCGGCCAGATGCAGGGACGGCTGTTCTATCGCCGGGACGAGGAAAAGCTGCTCGCCAAGAACGCCGGCATCACCGAGCCGGACAAGGTCTATACGGTCGAGGACATGGCCGCCGGCAACGTCACCTTCGCGGCCACGGGGGTTACCTACGGCGCGCTGCTGCGCGGCGTGCGGACTGTCCGGGGCGGCGCCATCAGCCATTCGCTTGTCGTCCGGTCCCTGACCGGAACGTTCCGATATATCGAGGCGCATCATGACTTCACCCGCCGGCCTCCGGTCGGCTGACGACGCGGCCCCGGACGTTTCGCCGGCCTTCGCCGGCGTCGAACGCTCGGTCATGGGCCGCCGTTGGGTGCTGCGCGACGCCGATCAGCGTCTGGCCATGATGCTCGCCCAGAGCCTGGGCGTTTCGGAAATCGTCGCCCGTGTCCTGGCCGGCCGCGGCGTCTCCGTCGAGGAGGCGGAGCGGTTCCTGCGGCCGACGCTCCGCGAACTCATGCCCGATCCGAGCCGCTTCAAGGACATGGACAAGGCGGTCGGCCGCATTGCCGACGCCGTCCAGGCGGGCGACAAGATCGCGCTGTTCGGCGATTACGACGTCGACGGGGCGACTTCGTCGGCGATCCTGACCCGGTTCCTGCGCCATGCCGGCGCCGACCCCGTCAATTACATCCCGGATCGCCTGAAGGAAGGCTATGGCCCGAATGCGCCGGCCATGCGGAAGCTGGCGGAGAAGGGCGTGAAGCTGGTACTGACCCTCGATTGCGGCACGACATCGTTCGAGCCGCTCGCCGCCGCCCGGGATGCCGGCTTGGAGGTGGTCATCCTCGATCACCACGAACCGGAACCGTCGCTGCCGCCGGCCGTCGCGGTCGTCAATCCGAACCGGCTGGACGAGGACGGCGAATACGAGGCGCTCTGCACGGCTGGGCTCGCCTTCATGATGGCGGTCGGTCTCAACCGGGAAATGCGCCGGCGCGGCTGGTGGACGGACGCGCGGCCGGAACCGGACATGACGCAGTGGCTCGACATGGCAGCCCTCGGAACGGTTTGCGACGTGGTACCCCTGACGGGCCTCAACCGGGCCTTCGTGACGCAGGGCCTCAAGGTCATGGCCCGGCGGGACAACGTGGGCCTGACGGCGCTCGCCGACGCGGCGTCCATGCGGGAAAGCCCCGCCGCCTATCATCTCGGCTTCATCCTCGGTCCCCGCATCAACGCCGGCGGGCGCATCGGCCAGTCCGACCTGGGCGTCAGGCTGCTGACGACCGGCGACGCGGGGGAGGCCGCCGGCATCGCCACGAAGCTCGACGCCCTCAACGCCGAACGTCAGGAAATCGAGCGCGCCGTTCTCGATGACGCCATCGCCGGGGTCGAGCGGGCGGGCGAGCCGGGCGCCGTCGTCGTCGCGGCGGGGGAGGGGTGGCACCCGGGCGTCGTCGGCATCGTCGCCAGCCGTCTGGTCGAGAAATACGGCCGCCCGGCCTGCGTCATCGCCATCGACGGCGGCTCCGGCACCGGGTCCGGGCGTTCCATCGCCGGGGTCGATCTCGGCGCGGCGGTGATCGCGGCCCGCCAGAAGGGATTACTGGTCAAGGGCGGCGGGCACGCCATGGCGGCGGGCTTCACGGTGCGCCGGGAAGGGATTGAGGAATTCCGAGAATTCCTGGACGAACGGATCGGCGCCGTCACCGGCGGCGGCCGCATCGCCGCCGATCTCCACCTTGCCGGCGCGATCTCGCTCCGGGGTGCGTCCATCGAACTCGCCGCGGAACTGGCGGGGCTGGCGCCGTTCGGTCCCGGCAATCCGGAACCCAGGCTCTGCATCCGCGACGTCCGGATCGCCTACGCCAACGTCGTCGGAGCCGATCACGTCCGTTGCACGCTGACGGCCAGCGGCGGCGGCTCGCTCGACGCCATCGCCTACCGGATTGTCGACACGGAACTTGGGCGGCTGCTACTGTCGTCCGGCGACGCGCCGGTACACGTGGCCGGCCGCCTCAAGGTCAACACTTGGCAGGGCCGCTCCAAGGCGGAACTGCAGATCGAGGACGCGGCGCCCGCCTGGGGCGCGGGAACGGCGGAATAGGAGCGGGACATGTCGGCGGCCGGTGACGCGAAGTGGGACAAGCGGTTCATGGAACTGGCGCACTTCATCGCCCAGTGGTCGAAGGATCCCTCGACCAAGGTCGGCGCCGTCATCGTCAATCCGAAGAACCGCCGCATCGTCGCCACCGGCTTCAACGGCTTTCCGGCCGGCGTCGAGGACAGCGCCGACCGCTTGGAAGACCGCTCCATCAAGTACGAAATGGTCGTGCACGCCGAGCAGAACGCCCTGATGTTCGCCGGCAACCAGGCCGATGGTTGCACGCTCTACGTGACGCCGCTGCCGCCGTGCGCGCGCTGCGCCGTGCTGATTATCCAGTCCGGCATCCGCCGGGTCGTCTCGCCGACGCCGGACCTCAGCCGGGAACTCTGGGCGGCACAGTCCAAGATTTCCGAGCAGATGTTCAAGGAATCCAAGGTGGACCTCACCTATCTCGACGTCTGACGTCCCGTCCGAAACCGTCTGAAACGTTGGCTGTACGTGCCCCGGCATGCTAAACGGAACCGTCCGGCGCGCCGTCGCGTGGGACGCCAAAAAAAGCCTAAGAATTCAGGGGAAATGCCGTGACCTACCGCACTACGCTGACGCACTTCATTCAGGAGCAGGAAACCCAGGTTACGGGTGCTACGGGCGAATTCACGTCGCTCTTGGGCGACGTCGCGGCGGCCTGTAAGGCGGTCGCCAACCTGGTCCGGCGCGGTTCCCTGACGGGCGAGCTCGGCGCGGCCGTCGGCACCAACGTGCAGGACGAAACGCAGAAGGAACTGGACGTGATGGCGAACGAACTCGCCATCAGCTGGTGCGAGCGGGGCGGGCAGCTGTTCGCCATGGCGTCGGAAGAGATGGTCGACGTCTACCCGGTGCCGGAGGGCTACAAGCGCGGCAGGTATCTGCTGATCTTCGATCCCCTCGACGGTTCCTCGAACATCGAGGTCAACGGCCCCATGGGGACCATCTTCTCGGTGCTGCGGGCGCCGGAAAAGCCGTCCGCCAACCTGGCCACGGATTTCCTGCAGCCGGGCACGCAGCAGCTCTGCGCCGGTTACGTTCTGTTCGGGCCGGCGACCATGCTGGTGCTGACGACCGGAAACGGGGTGAACGGGTTCACGCTCAATCCCGACATCGGCGAATTCGTGCTGACGCATCCGAAGATGCGGATACCGGAAGACACCAAGGAATTCGCCGTCAACGCCTCGAACGCGCGCTTCTGGGAGCCGCCGGTGAAGCGCTATATCGACGAATGCCTCGCCGGCAAGGAAGGCCCGCGCGGCAAGGACTTCAACATGCGCTGGGTGGCGGCGATGGTCGCCGACGTGCACCGCGTGATGAGCCGGGGCGGTGTCTTCATGTATCCGTTGGACGAGAAGATCCGCGACAAGGGCGGCCGGCTCCGCCTGCTGTACGAAGCCAACCCGATGTCGTTCATCATCGAGCAGGCGGGCGGTATGGCGTCCACCGGGCGGGGCCGCATCATGGAGGTGCAGCCGAAGGATTTGCACCAGCGCGTGCCGGTCATCATCGGCGCCAAAAATGAGGTGCAGCGCCTCGTCGACTACCACACGGAGTTCGATGGGAAATAGAGCGGATATCGGTTGCCGCGTCTAACCGTCGCTGGAATCGTCCGGATAAACCGCCTCGAGCGCGGCGGCAGTTTGGGTTCGTCCGTTCTCATGGCCTCGCGGGTCATGCGGCCTCCGTCAGTTGCGCGGGGATAAGGGAAATGGCGTCGACCGGGCAGGGCTCGACGCAGGCGCCGCAGCCGGTGCAGAGCTTGGCGTCGATGGCGGGGAGCCCGGCGCCGCTCGGATGCGGGAAGCGGATCGCCGAGGCGTCGCAGAATTCGGCGCAGATGCGGCAGACGACGCCCTTGGCGGAAACGCAGGCGGTGTCGATCCGGAGATCCAGTTGCCAGGGCGTTTCCCGGGTGGCGTCGAGGGCGCCGCTGTCGCAGTCCTCCAGGCAGGCACGGCAGAACGTGCAGGCGCCGAGCGCGAAATCAACGGTAGGGAACCCGGCCGAGCCCGTGACCAGGATTCCTTCCGGGCAGGCCCGGCGGCAATCGCCACCACGCGTGCAGACGTCGGTAAAGCGGCTTTCCGAAAGTGCCCATGGCGGCCGCACGGGGCTATCTCCCCGGACCAAGCCGTGCATCAATGCGGTTCTGGATACCACGCTTCGCTCCCACGAATCTTTGTTCGTTGGGGGGAAGAGTAGACCTGCCCGGTCCGTCTATCCTTGACTTACGTCAAGTGCGGGGTGCTGAGAATGGCGGATTTCCGACATTTATTTGCGGGTGGACAGCGCGAAATTTCACACGGCCTTCTTGTTGAAGCTGTTCGGGTCGGCATTCGCCCAAGGATCCGCGAAATAGGCCGGTGCGCCGCCCTCGAACAGTTGTCCCTTGCGCACGACCGGCATGCCCGGACCGTTCATGCGGAGGCTGCGGGAATGGATCATATCTATGGTGATCTGGTTCGGTAACGAGACACCCATGGCGCCCATCATTTCGGCGAAGCCGTGCAGCGTGTTGTGATGGAAATTGCGGACGCGCTTCGACTTGTCGTCGACGACGAGACCCTTCTGGCGGGTCGGGTCCTGCGTCGCCACGCCGGTCGGGCAGCGATTCGTGTGGCAGGCGCGCGCCTGGATGCAGCCGATCGAGAACATGAAGCCGCGCGCCGCGTTGCACCAGTCGGCGCCGAGGGCGAAGGCCCGCGCCATGTCGGCGCCGGAGATGATCTTGCCGGCGGCGCCGATCTTGATCCTGTCGCGGATGCCGGCGCCGATCAGCGCCATGTTGGCGAAGTGCAGGCCGTCGCGGAGCGGCAGGCCGATGAAGTTGGCGAACTCCAGCGGCGCCGCGCCGGTGCCGCCTTCCTTGCCGTCGATGACGATGAAGTCGGGATAGACGTCGATTTCCTGCATTGCCTTGATGATCGCCATGAATTCATGGCGGTGGCCGACGCACAACTTGAAACCGACGGGCTTCCCTTTGCCGAGTTCGCGGAGCTGCTGAACGAAGCGCACCAGTTCCATCGGCGTCTTGAACGCCGAATGGGCGGCCGGGGAAATGCAGTCGGTGCCGATCGGCACGCCGCGCGCCTCGGCGATCTCCTCAGTCACCTTGGCGCCCGGCAGCATGCCGCCGTGTCCGGGCTTGGCGCCTTGCGACAGCTTGATTTCCAGCATCTTAATCTGCGGGTCGGCGGCCTTCTGGGCGAACAGGTCCGGATCGAACCGGCCGTCCGGCGTGCGGCAGCCGAAATACCCCGAGCCGATTTCCCAGATCAGATCGCCGCCGTGCTTCCGGTGGTAGCGCGAGATGCCGCCCTCGCCGGTGTCGTGCGC
Source organism: Rhodospirillales bacterium (assembly GCA_038117205.1). Lineage (GTDB taxonomy): Bacteria > Pseudomonadota > Alphaproteobacteria > Rhodospirillales > Casp-alpha2 > JAQBZY01. Next base: position 9,495 of record JAYOFL010000079.1, read on the forward strand.
GAAGCCGCCCATGGCGGCGCCCTTGTTGAGGGACTCGATGGCGTTGGCGCTCAAGGCGCCGAAGCTCATGGCGGAAACGTTCAGGATCGACAGGCTGTAGGGCTGCGTGCACTTGTCGCCGCCGACGGTGATGCGCAGCGTTTCCGGATCCACGTGGACCGGATTGAGGGAGTGGCTGAAGTACGTGAAGGTGCCGCTGTAGACGTCCTGTTGCGTGCCGAACGGAACCGTCTGCAGTTCGTTCTTGGCGCGCTGATAGACGAGGGACCGCTGCTCGCGGTTGAAGGGGAAGGCGTCGGCGTCGCTTTCGATGAGGTACTGGCGGATTTCCGGGCGAATGCCTTCGAATATCCAGCGCATGTGCGCCATGATCGGGTAGTTCCGCCACAGGCTGTGCTTGGTCTGCACCAGGTCGTAACAGCCGACGAGGGCGAGCGGTCCGAAAATGCCGAAGACGATCCAGCCGCCGGGTATCGTGAACAAGACCAGCAAAAGCCCGACGCCGGCTCCGACGCCGGCGCCGATAAACGCCGAATAACGACCCATGAGTTCCTCCCCGAACGACACGACACTCGCCCGGCCCCCACGGGCGAATGGTCACAAATACACGAGCCAGCTTAAAGTATGATGAACGCGACAAGCCGAAATTGCGCCGGGAAAACCGTCAGCCCTGGCAGCAATTCCGCAGGAAGCGCCGGATTTCGTCCTTGGCGGTTTCGGAATCGAACACGATATGGCCAATTCCCGGAATCACCGCCGACTTGGAACCGGGGCCGCGCCCGGTCACGTCGCAAGCCCTGTGTTCCTTGGGGGCGTCGCCGCCGACGAGGCTGAGCACGGGAATGCCTCGCGGAGCCTGGGCCGCGTATCCTGTCCCGCCGCAATCGGCCCCCGTGATGACGACGGCCGAGAAGCCCGGCTCCGACCACGCCTCGCCACCCTCGCTGTGACCGGCGAGGACCAGACGCTTCCCATCGACCCACGGCATCGAAGACAACCGGGCCAGCGCGTATGCGGTTTCCTCGCGGCGTTGGTTGTATGTGTCGGAGCCCCATTGCTGATAGCACAATCGGCTTCGGCCTGGCCTGGCGAAACTGTCAGGTGCGAAGACGGCCCATCCTTCCGACACCAGGAAATGGATGTATTTTATCGCGCCCGAGTTTATGTCGGCGCCCGTGTACCCGAGCCCTCTGCATCCGTGCAGGTAGACGACGACGGGAATTTTCCGATCTGGCGATTTCAGCTCGCTTTCCACGGCTTTGGCCCAGTTGGGCAGGTCTCGCCAGAGAACAACCCGTTCAATATCATCGCTTTTCGTCACGTTCGCTGGAAGTCGGACGGCCGCCATCAACCACGTTCGCTCCAGCGGATTGGCTTGCGCATATGCGTCCGATATCGGCGTATCAACCGAATACGACGCGGTTTGGCACCCTCCGATCGACAAACTCAATGCAATGGCAGCGATGAGGTTCAGGGGGGATGGAACGAAAATGCGCACGAAATCTACCACCGGGGACTGTAGGCCTCATCCTCTCCCGGGTTAGTCGTGCTACGCAATAGGTGAATGTACCCAAACGGCGAGGTATTCGGCGACGACGGCCGGCCTTTCCATGCCCTCGACCTCGAGCGTGTGTCCGGTGCGGGCGAACAGGCCCTTCGGGCGCATCTCGGTTTCCATCAGAGTGATGCGGTCGCGGACGCGGAAGCCGTCGCCGATGGGGACGGGGGCCAGGAAGCGGACGCGGTCGACGCCGTAGTTGAGGGCGAAGGCGGAATCCGCCGGGCGCAGATCGCAGGCGTCGATGAAATGGTTGAGCAGCGACAGCATGAAGAAGCCGTGCGCGACGGTGCCGCCGTAGGGACCTTCCGTCTCGGCACGTTCGGGATCCGTGTGCAGCCAGTGCGTATGATGCGTCGCCTCGGCGAACCGGTCGATCCGGGCCTGGTCGACGAAGTCCCAGTCGCTGACGGCGAGTTCCCGCCCGACCAATTCGGCGGCATTGGCGATCAGAAAGGGTGTAGGGGCGTGGGTATCCATGCGGCGACGCTACCAGCTTTTCGCCGCCGCCGCATCAAATGGGAGTGAACCGGTTGACGGTGGCGCCGCCCGTTGTGGACTTGCCGTTCTCGGACAGCGGCAGGCGGACCGTTATAGTTTGGAAAGGTACCCCGCGGACCGAAATCCAGCGCGTGCGTGTGAACATCGGAACGCGCTCTGTCATCATCACCGGCAGCAGCTTGGCGTTGGCGAACCCGTACCCTTCGATCCGATCGGCATAGTATGTCTTGCCTGTCAGTTCGACGCCGGAAACCTCGACCATCTTGCCGCCGAAGAAGCGGTAGTGAAAATCCAGCGGCGGACCGAGGATGTCGACCAACACCATGAAGGGAACGATCCGCGGCGGCAGGTCTTCCAACCGGAATTCACGGCGGGACGGCGCGAACTTCTCGCCTCGGACTCGGTCCCAATGGTCGTGAACGTCCAACAGGGCCGGCGCGTCGACTTCCTTCAACTCGAGACGCGTCGTTTCGAGGAGTTATCCGATCTTGTAGTCATCGGAGTTGAGATACATCCGCCCCCGAACCTCGAAAGGACGGATGCGCCAAGAGACGGCCGAGTCCGGCTTCGAGCTTTCGCCCGAACGTTACCAGAAATGACCGATCATGTCTCTGAAAACCCGGAGATTTCCGGGCTTTCCGGCTTTAAATCACTGCGCGAACCGAGGACAAGAATTCGCCGACGACACTACGCAGCGATTCCGACTGTTTGGACAGTTCGACGGCCGCGGAATGCACCTCCGCCGCCGACCGCCCGGTCTCGTCGGCCGCCGTCGAGACGTTGGCGATGTTCCCCGTGACCTCCCGCGTGCC
>JAYOFL010000080.1:0-11767 GCA_038117205.1 Rhodospirillales bacterium
GAAATCATTCGAACGGAAGAGTCAGGTGGACCCCGGATCAAGTCCGGGGTGACGAGCGGGGTTTTATTCGGCGTCTCGGCGAACTAAATCGTCACCCCGGACTTGATCCGGGGTCCATGCTTTTAACGCGTCGGATGTCGAAGGGCGAAGCCGATACGCGGCGCGAACGCCGTCAGTCCCAGTTGACGTCGCAGATTTCGTAGGACTTGGAGCCGCCGGGCGCCGGCACCTCGACGCTGTCGCCGACGGTCTTGCCGATCAGCGCGCGCGCCATCGGCGAGGTGACGGAGATCATGCCGCGTTCGATGTCGGCCTCGTGCGCGCCGACGATGCGATACGTGAATTCCTCGTCGGTTTCCTCGTCGGCCAGCATCACCGACGCGCCAAAGCGGACCGTGTTGCCGGAGAGCGACGACGTGTCGATGGGATCGGCGCGGCTGATGATGTCTTCGAGTTCGGCGATACGGCCCTCGATGAAGCCCTGCTTCTCGCGCGCCGCGTGGTATTCCGCGTTCTCCGACAGATCGCCGTGCTCGCGGGCTTCCGCGATCGCCTTGATGACGGCCGGGCGTTCGTCGCTCTTCAGGCGGCGGAGCTCGTTTTCGAGGGCGCGCAGGCCCTCCCTGGTCATCGGTACACGTTCCATCGGCCGTCCGGCGCGCGCGCCGGCTCCCCTCGCAATTCCTCCAGCGTCAAAAAGCCGCCTTGCTTACCGCCATGAGGCGATAACGCTCAGGCCACCGATACGCGGGATTCCCCTAATGGGCGGTTTCAAAATACGACTGCAACGGCGCGACCGCAAGCCCACCCACGCCGTTCGCGGCCTTGATGGCGGCGATGGCGTCGGCGGCGGCGACGGCCGCCGTCATGGTCGTATAGTGCGGCACGTTGTGCGTCAGCGCCGAGCGCCGGATGGACGAGCTGTCGGCGATCGACTGCGCCCCTTCCGTCGTATTGATGACCAACTGCACGTCGCCGTTGGTGAGCGCGTCGACGCAATGCGGACGCCCCTCCAGCACCTTGTTGACGCGGGTCGACTTGACGCCGTTGTCGACTAGGTAACGCTGCGTGCCGCCGGTCGCCATGACGGTGAAGCCGAGCTCGGTCAGCTTCTTCGCCACTTTCAACGCGCGCGGCTTGTCGGAATCCTTCACCGACAGAAACACGTTGCCCTGCGTCGGTAGCGTCATGCCGGCGCCCAACTGCGACTTGGCGAAGGCGCTCATGAAGTCCTTGTCGATGCCCATGACCTCGCCGGTCGATTTCATTTCCGGCCCGAGGATGGTGTCGACGCCCGGGAAGCGCGAGAACGGGAACACCGCTTCCTTGACCGCCACGTGCTTCATGTCCGGCCGCTTCGAGAGCCCGAAGGACTTGATGGTCTCGCCGGCCATCAGACGCGCCGCGATCTTGGCGATCGGCACGCCGGTCGCCTTGGCGACGAACGGCACCGTGCGGCTGGCGCGCGGGTTCACTTCCAGGATGTAGATGACGTCGTCCTTGATGGCGTACTGGACGTTCATCAGGCCGACGACGTTAAGGGCCTTGGCGAGCGCCACCGACTGCGCCTCAAGCTCCGCGACGATGGCCGGCGCGAGCGAGAACGGCGGCAGCGAGCAGGCGCTGTCGCCGGAATGGATGCCCGCTTCCTCGATGTGCTGCATGACGCCGGCGACGTAGACGTCCATACCGTCGCAGAGCGCGTCGACATCGACCTCGATGGCATCTTGGAGATAACTGTCGAGCAGCACCGGGCTCTTGCCCGACACCACCACGGCTTCGCGCATGTAGCGTTCCAGCTGCGCGTCGTCGTGGACGATTTCCATGGCCCGGCCGCCGAGCACGTAGCTCGGCCGGATCACCAGCGGATAGCCGATTTCGGCGGCGACCTTGACGGCTTCGGCGTTGGAGCGCGCGAGCCCGTTCGCCGGCTGGCGGAGGTCGAGCTTCTTCAGCAGCACCTGGAACCGTTCCCGGTCTTCCGCCAGGTCGATGGCGTCCGGCGAGGTGCCGAGGATCGGAATGCCGGCGGCTTCCAGCGCGGCGGCAAGCTTCAGCGGCGTCTGGCCGCCAAGCTGCACGATGACGCCCTTGAGATCGCCGTTGCGCTGCTCGACGCGCAGCAGCTCGATCACGTCTTCCGCCGTCAGCGGCTCGAAGTAGAGGCGGTCCGAAGTGTCGTAGTCGGTCGACACCGTTTCCGGGTTGCAATTGACCATGATGGCTTCCAGCCCGGCCTCGCGGAGCGCGTAGGCGGCGTGGACGCAGCAATAGTCGAATTCGATCCCCTGCCCGATCCGGTTCGGCCCGCCGCCGAGGATCGCGACCTTGGCGCGCGCCGTCGGTTCGGCCTCGCATTCCGGCGTCTGGATGCCGTCGCCCTCGTAGCAGGAATACATATATGAGGTCTGCGACGCGAACTCGCCGGCGCAGGTGTCGACGCGCTTGTAGACCGGTGTCACGCCCATGCCGCGGCGAAGCGCGGAGACCTGTTCCTCGGCGCCGCCCGTCAATTCGGCGAGACGCGCGTCGGAGAAGCCTATTTTCTTGAGGCGCAGCATGCCCTGCGCGTCGGCCGGCAGGCCGTCCAGGCGAACCTCCGCCTCGACGGCGACGATGCCGGCGATGCGCTCCAAAAACCAGGTGTCGTATTTGCAGGCCGACTGGACCTCGGCGACGGAAAGCCCGTGCCGGAACGCCTGGGCGATGACACGGAGCCTTTCCGGCCGTGCTTCGGCGAGGGCGGCGCGCACGGCGTCCTTGTCGACGCGCCCGTCCGGCAGCACCGCGCCCTTGATGTCGACCTCGTTGAGGCCGGTCAGCCCGGTCTCCATGGACCGCAGCCCCTTCTGCAGGCTTTCCTCGAAGGTGCGGCCGATGGCCATGGCCTCGCCGACGGACTTCATCGACGTCGTCAGCAGCGGCTCGGCGCCCGGGAACTTCTCGAAGGTGAAGCGCGGGATTTTGGTGACGACGTAGTCGATGGTCGGCTCGAAGGACGCCGGCGTGACGCCGGTGATGTCGTTCGACAACTCATCCAGGGTGTAGCCGACCGCCAGTTTGGCGGCGATCTTGGCGATCGGGAAACCGGTCGCCTTGGATGCCAGCGCCGAGGACCGCGACACGCGCGGGTTCATCTCGATGATGACGAGGCGCCCGTCCGCCGGATTGACGGCGAACTGCACGTTCGATCCGCCGGTGTCGACGCCGATCTCGCGCAGCACCGCGATCGAGGCGTCGCGCATGATCTGGTATTCCTTGTCGGTGAGCGTCAGCGCCGGCGCCACCGTGATGGAGTCGCCCGTGTGCACGCCCATCGGGTCGATGTTCTCGATGGAGCAGATGATGATGCAGTTGTCGGCGCGGTCGCGCACGACTTCCATCTCGAATTCCTTCCAGCCGAGCACGCTCTCTTCGATCAGCACCTGGTTGATCGGCGACGCGGTCACGCCGGACGTGACGATGCGCTCGAATTCCTCGGTCGTGTAGGCGATGCCGCCGCCGGTGCCGCCCAAGGTGAAGGCCGGACGGATGACCGCCGGCAGGCCGACGACCTTGAGGGCCTCCAACGCCCTCCGCTTGCTTTCGCTCGACAGCACCGAGACCTGTTTGATCTTGCCGTCCTGGTCGGCGATTTCGATGATCTCGTATTCGCCCTTGAAGACCTCGCTGGTCGGCAGATCGAGGCCGATGCCGCGCATGGCGTCGCGGAACAACTGCCGGTCCTCGGCCTTGGCGATGGCGTCGGCCTTGGCGCCGATCAGCTCGACCTTGTACTTGTCGAGGACGCCCATCTCGGCCAGCGCCATGCCGGCATTGAGGCCGGTCTGCCCGCCCATGGTCGGCAGCAGCGCGTCCGGGCGCTCCTTGGCGATGATGTTTTCCAAGATCGCCGGCGTGATCGGCTCGATATAGGTGGCGTCCGCCATCGACGGGTCGGTCATGATGGTCGCCGGGTTCGAGTTCACCAGGATGACCCGGTAGCCTTCTTCCCTGAGCGCCTTGCACGCCTGCGCGCCGGAGTAATCGAACTCGCACGCCTGGCCGATGACGATCGGCCCGGCGCCGATGATCATGATCGATTTGATGTCGGTGCGTTTAGGCATCAGGCCCTCGGTACAGCCACAGAGGCACAGAGGCACAGAGATTCTTTCCCAGGCCGTGAGATTCCGCCCCTAATCCATTCATTGACGAAGACATGAGCAACGTCACATCGCCCGGAAGCCGCGACCCGCTGACCCATGCCGTGATCGGTTGCGCGATGGAAGTCCATCGCGCGCTGGGGCCTGGGCTCCTCGAATCCGTTTATGAAACGTGCTTGGCCCGGGAGTTTGAATTGAATTCGATTTCCTTTGCGCGACAGCGCGACTTTTCCATCCGCTATAAGGGAGCGGCTGTCGGAACCGGTTTCCGCAAGGATTTTGTCGTCGCAAACGAACTTGTCGTCGAACTCAAGGCCGTCGATCGAATAGCCCCGGTCCACGAAGCACAACTTCTCAGCTATCTCCGACTGAGCAGCATCCGTAAGGGGCTTTTGATAAATTTCAACACGGCCGTCCTGCGAGATGGCGTCAAAAGGCTGGTGCTGTAGCCTCAGCCTTCTCTGTGCCTCTGTGCCTCTGAGGCTCATTTCCCCTCCATCAGCTTCACGAAGCGTTCGAAGAGGTAGTGGCTGTCCTTCGGGCCGGGCGACGCCTCCGGATGGTACTGGACGGAGAACACCGGGTGGCCGTCCCACTTGATGCCTTCGTTGGAGCCGTCGAAGAGCGACACGTGCGTCTCGACGACGCCCTTCGGGAAGCTGGCGCGGTCGACCTCGAAGCCGTGGTTCTGGCTGGTGATCTCGACCTTGCCGGTCTCCAGGTCCTTGACCGGCTGATTGCCGCCCCGGTGCCCCTGATGCATCTTCTTGGTCTTGCAGCCGAGCGCGAGCGCCAGCATCTGGTGGCCGAGACAGATGCCGAAGACCGGCTTCCCGGTATCCAGGAGCGCCTTGATGGTCGGCACCGCGTATTCGCCGGTCGCCGCCGGATCGCCCGGACCGTTCGAGAGGAAATAGCCGTCCGCCTTGTGCGCCATGATGTCTTCGGCGGAGGCCGTCGCCGGCACCACCGTCACCTTGCACCCGAGGCTGGCGAGACAGCGGAGGATGTTCCGCTTGGCGCCGAAATCCATGGCGACGACGTGGCGGGCCGGCTTTTCCAGCCGCCCATAGCCCTTGCCCAGCGTCCAGCCGGTCTCGTCCCAGCCGTAGGTCTGGCGGCAAGTCACGTCCTTGGCGAGGTCCATGCCTTCAAGGCCCGGCCAAGCCTTGGCCTTCTCGACGAGGGCCGGAATATCGAACTTGCCGTCGGGCGCGTGCACGATGCAGCCGTTCGGCGCGCCTGCGTTCCGGATTTTCCGCGTCAAGCGGCGCGTGTCGACGCCGGCGACGCCGGCGAGGCCGTGCGACTTGAGCCACGCGTCCAGGTGCTGCGTCGAACGGAAGTTGGCGGGCTCCGTGATGTCGGCCCTTAAAATACAACCCCGGACTGCCGGGGTTGTGGTCTCGATATCTTCGGGATTCGTGCCCACGTTCCCGATGTGTGGGAACGTGAAGGTAATGATCTGTCCCGCGTAGCTGGGATCGGTCAGGATCTCCTGATAGCCGGTGATCGAGGTGTTGAAGCAGACCTCGCCGACAGACGAGCCGGCGGCGCCGATGCCCCGGCCCCAGAACACGCTGCCGTCCGCGAGAACGACGGCGCCGGTGGCGCCGGCCGGAATATTTCCCGGCGCGCGCAAAGACTCGGCGCCCTGTTGATTGGGCGCTTTCGATGTGGGTTGGCGTGTCACGATTTGAACCGTCTGGGGTCGGTTGCGGTTGGCGGTGTAGATACGCAAAGCGTCCGCCCGCGTCAAGTTCCCTTGTTGATAATTTTTTTCATTTAAAATCAATTAGTTATGGAAATTATGTGATTTGCGTCCGGGCTTGTTTTCCGTTACGGTCCCGCCGCTCTTGATTCCGGAGGGATTGATTCCATGCTCCGTCAACAATTGAACGACACGCTGAAGTCCGCCATGCGCGCCAAGGAAGAACGCAAGGTGTCGACGATCCGGCTGATCAACGCGGCCCTCAAGGACCGCGACATCCAGGCCCGCGGCAAGGGAAACAACGACGGCATCTCCGAAGAGGAGATCCTCGGCCTGCTGCAGTCCATGGTGAAACAGCGCCGGGAAAGCATCACCGCCTACGAAAAGGGCGGCCGCGCCGATCTCGCCCAGCAGGAAGCCGAGGAAATCGCCATCATCGAGGCGTTTTTGCCGGCGCAGATGTCCGGCGACGAGTGCACCGCCGCCATCGACGCCGCCATCAAGGCGTCGGAAGCCACCGGCATCAAGGACATGGGCAAGGTCATGGCCTATCTGAAGGCCAACTACGCCGGCCGCATGGACTTCGCCAAGATGTCCGGCGCCGTGAAGGCCAAGCTGGGCTGAGCAATCCCCGTCGCCCCGGACTTGATCCGGGGTCCGCTGTCCACGTCACATTCCATGTTTGAGTGTGGACCCCGGGACGAGCCCGGGGTGACGATGTTTAGTTTGCCCGGTGCTGCGGCATCCCCCAACCCGTCACCCCGGATTTATTCCGGGGTCAACTGCCCAAGTCACGTTCCGTGTTTGAGTGTGGACCCCGTGATCCCGGAAGGGCGTCCGGGACAGGCGAGCCCGGGGTGACGGGTGAGGGGGCAAACCTTGAAGATTTCTCCAACCCCCATCCCGGCCTGGGGAGCGTTTGTGGATAACCGGGATAACTCGCCCGTGCGCGCGCTTTTTCGCGCACCCCGGACGCGCTAGATTGTCGGGTCCCGACGCGGGCCGCCGCGCCGGGCGTCGCGTTCTGCGCACTTCGGAGCCCGAATGAACTTTTCGCCGGAATTCCTCGACGAAATCCGCCGCCGCGTCTCCATCGTCGACGTGGTCGGCCGGCACGTGCGTCTGAAGGAACGCAGCCGCGGCGACTGGTGGGGCCTGTCGCCGTTCACCAAGGAAAAGTCGCCCTCATTCCACGTCATGGAGCACAAGGGTTTCTACAAGTGCTTCTCGACACAGAACTCGGGCGACGTCTTCACCTTCCTGATGCAGGTGGAGGGGCTGTCGTTCCCGGAAGCGGTCGAGAAGATGGCCGGCGAGGCGGGCCTGGAAATCCCCCGCTCCAGCCCGGAGGAACAGGCCCGGCACGAGAAACGCAAGGGCCTCGCCGACGTCAACGAGCTCGCCTGCAAGCTCTTCGAAAAGGCGCTCCGCCTGCCGGAAGGCAAGCAGGCGCTGGAATACCTCCGCCGGCGCGGGCTGGACGACGCCACCATCAAGCGGTTCCGCCTCGGCTACGCGCCGGACGCGCGCGGCCGGCTCAAGGGCGAATTGACCCGGGAAGGCATTTCCGAGGCCCTGATGCTGGAAGCGGGCCTGCTCCGAAAGCCGGAACAGGGCGAGACGTATGACTGGTTCCGGGGCCGGGTCATGTTCCCGATCGAGGACCGGCGCGGCCGCGTCATCGGCTTCGGCGGCCGGGTGCTCGGCGACGGCGAGCCCAAGTACCTGAACAGCCCGGAAACGCCGCTCTTTCAGAAACGCTACTCGCTCTACGGCCTCAACCACGCCGGCGGACCGGCCCGCAAGGCCGGGCGGATGATCGTCTGCGAGGGCTACATGGACGTCATCGGCCTCAACCGCGCCGGCATCGAGAACGCGGTCGCGCCGCTCGGCACCGCGCTCACCGACGAACAGTTGCTGGAAATCTGGCGGATCGTCCCGGAACCGGTCATGTGCTTCGACGGCGACGCCGCCGGCCAGCGCGCCGCCGCCCGCGCCGCCGAGCGCGCCCTGCCGCTGATCAAGGCCGGTCAGGCGCTGCGCTTCGCGACCCTGCCGCCGGGCGAGGACCCGGACAGCCTTGTCGCCGGCCAGGGCCGGGCCGCCTTCGAAGCCCTTCTCGACGCGGCGCTGCCGCTTTCCGAGGTGCTGTGGCGGCTGATCACCGGCGGCCGGACGCCGAATACGCCGGAAGACCGGGCCGCCGTGCAGAAAAAACTCGACGAACGGGCCCGCGACATCGGCGATCCGACCTTCCGCAAGCACTTCGCGGACCATTTTTCCCGGAAACTCTGGGGCGACGGCCCGGCGCGGGGCGGCCAGGGGAGCTTCGGCGGCGGCGGACAAGCCCGGCAAACCGGCACCCGGCGCGGCCGCCAAGGGAACTTCGGGGGGAGCGGCCAGGACCGCTTCAGGCGGGACTCCAAGCCGGAAGGCGCGGTGGTCGCCGACGCCCGGAGCGAAACCGCCGGCGTGACGCCGGCCGAGGTCGTGCAGACGCGCATCCTGCTCTCCACCCTGATCAACCACCCGGAAATCTTCGACGACGTCGAAGAACTCCTTGGAATGGTTGAATTTTCCGCCCCGGAGCTTGACAAATTGCGGGAGCGCACATTAAACACGCTCGCCCAACGGGCGGACCTTGACTCCAAGGGGCTGCAAGACCACTTGACCGGTGAGGGTTTTGGTGCGCTTTTGCGCACCCTGCTCGGCAACGACACGTACATGCATGCGCGCTTCGCTCGGCCGGGGGAAAACGCCGACGACGCGCTCGGGGGTTGGATGGATACCTATCGTCGGCTGATGGCCAAGTCCGTGGATTCCGAAGTTCGGGAAACGGAACGGGCCTTGAGCCGTGACACGTCGGCCGCCGCATTCGGGCGGCTGAAGGCATTGAAGACGACTTAGTCGGGGACAGACGGCGGCACACGGCGCCGCCGATCATCGAAGGATCGACGACATTGGCGAAGGCACAAGCGACCGAAGCGCGTGAAGCGCGCACCGAGGAAACGCCCGACAGCCCGTTGCTGGACACGTTGGGCGCCGCCGTCAAGAAGATGGTGGCCAAGGGCAAGGAGCGCGGCTACGTCACCTATGACGAACTGAACGCCGCCCTGCCGCCGGAAGACGTCAATTCCGAGCAGATCGAAGACACCATGGCGATGCTGTCCGAGATGGGCATCAGCGTGGTCGAGAACGAAGAACAGGAAGAAGCCGCCAACGACGACGCGGAAGCCGACGAACCGGCGGAGCAGTCGTCGTCGGGCAACGTCGACGAGAGCGACCTCGGCCGCACCGACGACCCGGTGCGCATGTATCTCCGCGAAATGGGCTCGGTCGAACTGCTGTCGCGCGAAGGCGAAATCGCCATCGCCAAGCGCATCGAGGCCGGCCGCGAGATGATGATCGGCGGCATCTGCGAGAGCCCGCTCACCATCCGCGCCATCGTGCAGTGGCACGACGCCCTGGTGAACGAGGAAATCCTGCTGCGCGACATCATCGACCTGGAAGCCACCCACGGCGGCGTGCCGGGCGCTTCCACGGAGGGCGACGACGAGGTCGCGACGCCGACCAAGGCAGAGCCGGCCGAAACCAAGGGCGACGCCCCCGGCGCCAAGCCGGCGGCCAAACCCGCCGGCGAGGACGCCGAAGGCGGCGACGAGGACGACGGCGACGCCGACGAGGACGACGTCGAGAACAATCTCTCGCTCGCCGCGCTCGAAGCCAAGCTGAAGCCGGAAGTGGTCGCCAACTTCGAGCAGATCAACAAGACCTACAAGAAGCTGTACAAGCTGCAGCTGCAGCGCCTGGAAGCGATGCAGAAAGGCGGCGAGCTGAAGCCGCCGCAGGAGAAGCGCTTCCTCAAGCTGCGCCAGGAACTGATCGAGCTGATGGAGAACGTCCATCTCAACAACCTGCGCATCGAGCAGTTGGTCGAGCAACTCTACGAACTCAACCGGCTTTTGCTCGGGCTCGAAGGCAAGCTGCTGCGCCTCGCCACCGGTTCGCGCGTCAAGCGCGAGGACTTCCTCGACGAATACCGCGGCCACGAGCTCGATCCCGGCTGGCTCCGGCGCGTCGCCAAGAAGACCAAGGCGTGGGAGCGGTTCTCGACCCGCTACAAGGACGACATCAAGACCATTCGCGAGTCGATCGGCGAGGTTTCCCAGGAAGCCGGCCTGCCGATCACCGAGTTCCGCCGCATCGTCGGCACCGTGCAGAAGGGCGAGCGCGAGGCGACCAAGGCGAAGAAGGAAATGATTGAGGCCAACCTGCGTCTCGTCATCTCCATCGCCAAGAAATACACCAACCGCGGCCTGCAGTTCCTGGACCTGATTCAGGAAGGCAACATCGGCCTGATGAAAGCGGTCGACAAGTTCGAGTACCGCCGCGGCTACAAGTTCTCGACCTACGCCACCTGGTGGATCAGGCAGGCGATCACCCGTTCCATCGCCGACCAGGCGCGCACGATCCGTATCCCGGTGCACATGATCGAGACCATCAACAAGCTGGTCCGCACGTCGCGTCAGATGCTGCACGAGATCGGCCGCGAGCCGACGCCGGAAGAACTGGCGGCGAAGCTCTCGATGCCGCTGGAAAAGGTCCGCAAGGTCCTGAAGATCGCCAAGGAGCCGATCTCCCTCGAAACGCCGATCGGCGACGAGGAAGACAGCCACTTGGGCGACTTCATCGAGGACAAGCTGGCGGTGCAGCCGCTCGACGCCGCCATCCAGGCGAATTTGCGCGAGACGACGACCCGCGTGCTCGCCAGCCTGACGGCCCGCGAGGAACGCGTGCTCCGCATGCGCTTCGGCATCGGCATGAACACCGATCACACGCTGGAGGAAGTCGGCCAGCAGTTCTCGGTCACGCGCGAACGTATCCGTCAGATCGAGGCGAAGGCGCTCAGGAAACTGAAGCACCCGTCCAGATCCCGGAAGCTCCGGAGCTTCCTCGACTACTGATCGCGGCAAGATTTCGAACGACGAGGGCGGGAACCGGGTTCCCGTCCTTTTCTTTTCCGGATCAGGCCTTGCGGTCGCCTTCCAGCTCGCGCGGACGGATGCACCAGAACGTGACCAGCGCGGCCAGCATGAGGACCGCGACGCCCATGAACGCCAGGCCCCAGCCCATCGTCGACATGCCGCCCGAGAGATCGAGGGTCCAGCCGATCATGAGCGGCCCGATGAAGCCGCCGGTGTAGCCGAGCATGGAATGCACGGCGAGCGTCTGGCCGCGCCTTGCCGGGTCGGCGGTGCCGGCGGCGCCCGCCGTCAGCGACGAAGAATCGAGCCAGATGAAGACGCCGTAGACCAGCAGCAGCACGGCCGCCAGCACGTAGGACTGGCTTCCCAGGAAGCCGATACAGCCGCCGATCAGGACGGAGGCCGCCATCGCCGTCTGCACCAGCCGGCGCCGTCCGAAGCGGATGGCGCATTCGTTGCCGGCGACGCTGGCGAAGGTGCCGATCAGGCCGAGCGTCGTCGCCACCAGGGCCGGTGAGAGCGCCCAGCCCGTCTCCCCCGTCGACAACGCAACGTAGCCCAGGAACGCCACCGCCCAACCGCGCAGCGCGCTCATTTCCAGCGTGTGGACGGCATAGGCCAGCGCGTAGGCCATGGCGTTGCGGTTGGCGAGCACCGGCCGGAAATCGTAGAGCCGCTTGCCGTCGGCGGGCTTGGCGGGCGGGGCGTCGCGGCCGGGCATGACGAGCGCGATGGCGATCCAGGCGAGAGCGGCGGTCGCCGACGCGGTGAAGAACGCCGCCTGCCAGCCCGCCAGGCCGGCGATGGCGTCGCCGGTCGCGAACGACAGCGCGCCCGACGCGCCGATGCTGGCGGCATGCCCCGCCGTGGCGCGCGACATGGTGCGGGCGTCGACCCGGTCGGCCAGCAGCTTGAGCCCGGTCATGTAA
>JAYOFL010000081.1:0-11746 GCA_038117205.1 Rhodospirillales bacterium
ACCCGGAAGATCACGTGCGCTACGCACGCATCGACCTGATGGGCCTGGTGCGCGAGGACCTTCTGTTCGACATGGCCCGCCACGTGGACTCCACCGTCCACAATTTCGAGGAGTGGGGCCTGCCGATCATGCGCGACAAGGAGAAGGGCTCCTATCTGCGCGAAGGCCGCTGGCAGATCATGATCCACGGCGAATCCTACAAGCCGATCGTGGCCGAGGCCGCGAAGAAGTCGGCCGACAAGGTCTTCAACCGTATCTGCGTCACGCACCTGCTGATGGACGAAGCCAAGGAAAACCGCGTCGCCGGCGCCGTCGGCTTCAACGTCCGCACGGGTGATTTCCACGTCTTCAAGTCGAAGACGGTGATCTGCGGCGCGGGCGGTGCGTCGAACATCTTCAAGCCGCGCTCCGTCGGCGAAGGTGCCGGCCGCGTCTGGTACGCGCCGTGGTCGTCGGGTTCCGCCTACGCGTTGATGATCAACGCCGGCGCCAAGATGACGCAGATGGAAAACCGCATCGTGCTGGCGCGCTTCAAGGACGGTTACGGTCCGGTCGGCGCGTACTTCCTGCACCTCAAGACCTATACGCAGAACGCCTACGGCGAAGAGTACGAATCCAAGTGGTTCCCGGAACTGCAGAAGATGGTCGGCAAGGAATACCTGGACCCGGAGGTCTCGCACCTCACGCACCGTCCGATCCCGACCTGTCTCCGCAACCACTGCATCATCCATGAAGTGAACGCGGGCCGCGGGCCGATCCACATGGTCACGATGCACTCGTTCCAGGATCCGCACCTGGAAGAGATCGGCTGGCACAACTTCCTCGGCATGACCGTCGGTCAGGCCGTGCTGTGGGCCGCGACCGACGTCGATCCGAAGAACGAAAACCCGGAACTGACGACGTCCGAACCCTACGTCATGGGCTCGCACGCCACCGGTTGCGGCGCCTGGTGTTCCGGTCCCGAGGACGTTTCCCCGCCCGAGTACTTCTGGGGCTACAACCGCATGACGACCATCGAGGGCCTGTTCGGCGCCGGCGATGCGGTCGGCGGCACGCCGCATGCGTTCTCGTCGGGTTCGTTCACCGAGGGCCGCTTGGCCGCGAAGGCCGCCTGCCGTTACATCGACGACGGCAAGGCCGAGGGCATTCGCGTCTCGGACGCGACCATCGAGAAGCTGAAGGCGGAGGTCTACAAGCCGCTGGAGCACTACAAGGTGCACCGCAACGAGATCGTCGCCGGTACGGTCAACCCGAACTACCACAACCCGCGTCAGGCGCTCGACCGCCTGCAGAAGCTGATGGACGAGTACGGCGGCGGCGTCACGGTCAACTACATGACCAACGACAAGCTGCTGAGCATCGGCCTCAAGAAGCTCAAGATCATGGAAGAGGATCTCGAGAAGATCGCGGCGCAGGACCTGCACGAACTGCTGCGGGCCTGGGAAGTGAAGCACCGCCACCGGGCGTCCGAATGCGTCCTGCAGCACACGCTGTTCCGCAAGGAGACCCGCTGGCCGGGTTACTACTACCGTGGCGACGCCATGAAGCTGGACGACGAAAACTGGCACGTCCTCACCGTGTCCCGCCGCGATCCGAAGACCGGCGAGTACACGATGGAAAAGGCGCCGCTGTACCATCTCGTCGAAGCGGACGAAGCGGCCGCGGCCGAGTAAACGTCAAGGCACCCGGCAGGCGCCTCCCATGGCGCCTGCCGGGCGGTCTGAAAAAGATCAGCAGTCCCTGTTGATCTTTTTTTATGCCCCTGCGAGATTCCGCAGCCTTGTGACCGAGGAAACCCATGAACATCATTCATCTCTCGGACGAAGACATCCTGAACGTCGCCGAGCCCTTGTGGACGGAGCTCGTCCGGGCGTCGAACGACGGCGAGTACGGTAAGTTCATCCGCAACTTCGATTACAGCCTGACCAAGGGGCTGAACGAGATCGAAGTCGGCAAGCAGTTCGCCAACAGCCAGCTCACGCGGAGCCTTTCCGAAGTCTATGACTATCTCGGCATCATCCGCCGCGGCGAGCACGTGACGGTGCTCTACCGGGTCCGCAGCACGAAGAAGGAAGGCGAGTGGCTCGGCCGCTTGGTCCTCGGCTTCAATCAGGACGACGAGATCAAGATTTTCGGCGCTTCGATCTTTTAGCCGAACGGCGGGAGCGACATGAGCGACAGGATCGAGGACGGCAAGTACGTCGAGCTGACCTACAAGGTGATCGACCGGAAAACCGGCGAAGTCCTTACCGCGGTCGAGTTCCCGCTGGGTTATGTGCACGGCGCCAACCAAGTCCTGATGCCGTCCGTCGCCGACGAACTGGAAGGCAAGACCGTCGGTCACGTCATCGACGTGCCGTTCAACGGCGATCAGATCTTCGGT
Source organism: Rhodospirillales bacterium (assembly GCA_038117205.1). Lineage (GTDB taxonomy): Bacteria > Pseudomonadota > Alphaproteobacteria > Rhodospirillales > Casp-alpha2 > JAQBZY01. Next base: position 2,384 of record JAYOFL010000081.1, read on the forward strand.
GCCCGGAACGAGTCGCTGGTGTTCACCGACCGCATCGAGAACGTTCCCGAGGAATTCCGTAAGGTCGGAACCACCATCCACACGGAGAACGCCGCCGGCGAGGTCAAGAGCTTCATCGTGACCCGGGTCGACGACACGTCTGTGACCGTCGACGGCAATCATCCGCTCTGCGGCCGCGACGTCATCTTCAAACTCGAGGTTCTGAGCGTGCGCGACGCGACGGAGGAGGAAATCGACGCCGGCGGCCCGGTCGGCGCGGCGCTGGACGTCGACGCCTCTCTGTTGCGGCCGATCTGACGGACTGCGGCCTCAGCGCGCGGCGCGGAGCTCGCTGGTAAAGCTGCCGTCGGGGTTATAGGTGTGGATACGGTAAAGCGGCGCGGCGTCCGCTTCCGCCGGAAATTCGCCGAGCCGCAAATCCCGGGCGACGCTGGGCGTGCTGCTGACCGGCACGCCGGCGATCCGGCCTTCCGCCAGCCGGTGCGCGTGGCCGCAGAACGCGCGAACGACGTTCCCGCCGCCCTCGATCGCCCGGCGCATCCGCTCGATCCCCGTCAGGTCTTCGAACTGCCACGGATACTTCGATTCCGTGATCTCGAACGGCGGATGGTGCATGAACAGCGCCGTCGGCTTGCCGCCCGGCTCGGCGAGGACGGCGCGCAGGCTGCCGGCGCGAATGTCGCAGAAGTCGCCCTGGTTGCTGGTCTCGCTCAAGGTATCCAGCGCGATCAACCGCACCGGGTAATCGTCGATGCAGTATTGCACGAAGGGCGTGCCGGGCAGGAGATCGCGGCCCGACGGAAACGCCGCGCGGACGGCGGTCCGCTCGTCGCGATTGCCGGTCGCCACGTGCAGCGGCACCTCGAGGTCGCCCAGAATGTCCAAGGCGATCCGGTACTTGGCGGCGTCGCCGTTGTGCACCAGATCGCCCGTATGGATGACGGCGTCGGGGCGCGGGTCGAGGGCGTTGATGTCGGCGACGCAGCGTTCGAGATCGCGCACGCGGGCTTCCGCGTTCGGGCTCTCGGGGTCGATGTGGGTGTCGGAAATTTGAACGATGATCATCGTGACCGACCGTATATCAGGCCGTGTCGGATTTTCAAGCGACGGCGGGGCGGGGTCGCGCCGCCGATGGGCGACGTCAGAAATGATAGCTCGGCGTGGACTTCGGGTCCTCGGCGGGCGGCCTCGGCCGGCGCATCATGGCCTGCGGATGATAGGGCAGGCCTTGCTCCTTCATGAAGCCGCGCACCTGGTCCTGCGTCCACGACGCCAGCGGATCGACGCGGATCAACCGGCCTTCCGCGCGGACCCGTGGGCCGGGCTCGGCCGGATAGGGATTGTGATAGACGGCGCTGATCCAGCAGTCGAAATCGGCGAGCGTCCGGTTCAGGTGAACGACCTCGTAGGCGCGGGTATGGTCGATCGGGTTTTCCGCCCACAACTGTTCGCAATGGTTGCAGTCGCTGGCCGTGGGGCCGTCGTCCTCGGCGGGTTCGCGGACGTTGCTGAGACCGAGCTCGTCGATGAGCCGGGCCCGGTATTCAAGGCTTTCCGGATAGACGTTCGGCATGTGGCAGAACACCACCGGCGTCGCCGGGTCGATCTCGGAAATGTACTTGAGGACGACGACGCTGCGGCCGCGCAGCGATACGGTGACGACGGATTTGCGCGGAGACCGGTCCTCGATCAGAAACCGAAGGAACGTCGGCGTATCCATGTCCGCGCTCTGACGGAGGATGCCCTCTGCGTCTTCCATCGAAACCTCCCATCCTCGTCGCGATCCCTTCGCGACGGGTTCGTGCCTTTTCTTTTGATTGTACGCGATTTCAGGCGCGCGCGCATGGCGAATCGCCCGGCGACGGGGACGGGCGCGACAGGCTTTGCCGCCGGGGCCGGGTGCTGATATCTTCGGAATGCGTTGGAAACCCGAGGGTTTCAGTGGTGCCGCCGGACAGAATTGAACTGTCGACCCCGTCATTACCAATGACGTGCTCTACCCCTGAGCTACGGCGGCCCCTGAAAAGCGGCGGGACAATGCCATAGTGAACCTTGCGAGGCAAGCCGCGAAAGACCGGAAAATGACGACCAAGGACGACAAGCGGAAACCCGGGCAAAGCGTCGCCGGCAAGAGCCGCGCCGACGAGCGCCGGGACTTGGCCGCCAAGGCGCTCCGCGAGAATCTCAAGCGCCGTAAGCGGCAGCTCGAAGAACGGGCGCGGGGCGGCGAAAAAACGCCGTAGGGCCGCATTTCCGCCATACTGACGTGCGATCCGGTGGCCGGCTTGAAGTGGGGCGGCCGCTCCATTAAAAGCCCAGAAAGCGGACAGGAGAGATAAATGGATCGCATCCGGATCGTCGGCGGCATGCCGCTCGAGGGCGAAATCGCCATCGGCGGCGCCAAGAACGCGGCGCTCCCCATCCTGACGGCGTCCCTGCTGACGGCGGAAACGCTGACCCTCCATAACCTGCCGCAAGTGGCCGACATCCGGGGGATGACGGAACTGCTCCGCGAGCTGGGCGTCAAGGCGGACGCCAACGGCGGCGACGGCCGCACGCTGCATCTCAACGCCGCCGACGTCACCGAAACCACCGCGCCCTACGACATCGTCCGCAAGATGCGGGCCTCCGTCCTGGTGCTGGGGCCCTTGCTGGCCCGCTTCGGGCATGCGCGGGTCAGTCTGCCCGGCGGCTGTGCCATCGGCACCCGGCCGGTCGACATGCATCTGGCGGCGCTCCGCGAAATGGGCGCGACCATCGAACTCAAGGAAGGCTACATCGACGCCCGCGTCGACGGACGGCTCAAGGGCGCGCACGTCCTGTTTCCGAACGTCACCGTCGGCGGCACCGAGAACATCGTCATGGCCGCCGCCCTCGCCGACGGCGAGACCGTCATCGCCAACGCGGCGCGCGAGCCGGAAGTGACCGACCTAGTGCGCTGCCTGATCGCCATGGGCGCGAAGATCGAGGGCGTCGGCACCGATACGCTCCGCGTCACGGGCGTCGAAGCCCTGGGCGGCGCCGAGCACGACATCATCCCCGACCGCATCGAGACCGGCACCTATGCGGTGGCCGCCGTCATTACGGGTGGCGACGTGCTGCTCCGGAATGCGCGTCTCGCCAACAACGAGGCGGTGTTCCGAACCCTCGGCTGCGCCGGCGCCGACATCGCCGAGGAAGCGGGCGGCGTCAGGGTCGGACGGCGCAACGGCCGTCTGGTCGGCGTCGATTTGATGACCGAGCCCTATCCCGGCTTTCCGACCGACATGCAGGCGCAGTTCATGGCGCTCGCCAGCGTCGCCGACGGCGCGTCCATGATCACCGAGCAGATTTTCGAGAACCGCTTCATGCACGTGCCGGAACTGGTCCGCATGGGCGCCAACATCAACGTGCACGGCGCGTCGGCCATCGTCAGGGGGGTCGGCAAGCTGTCCGGTGCGCCGGTCATGGCGACGGACCTCCGTGCCTCGGTCTCGCTGGTGCTCGCGGGCCTTGCCGCCGAGGGCGAAACGCTCGTCAACCGGGTCTATCACCTGGACCGCGGCTACGAGCGGATCGAGCAGAAACTGGCCGCCTGCGGGGCCAAAATCGACCGCGTCGCCGGATAGGCGAAATCCCGGCGTTCTCGGCATCGTCACTGGCAAAGCCGGCGCAAAACCTCTAAATAAGGCGCGAATTCCGAACCCGGCGGAGGCCGAAACCGTGAGCGTGAACGAAAAGATCGTCCTGGCGTTGCCGAAGGGCCGCATCCTCAAGGAAGTGATGCCGCTGGTCCGCCATGCCGGGATCGTTCCGGAAGCCGCCTTCGACGACGAAAACGCGCGGCAGTTGCGGTTTTCCACCAGCCGGCCGGAAATCGACATTATCCGCGTGCGGTCCTTCGACGTCGCCACCTTCGTCGCCTTCGGCGCGGCGCACCTGGGCGTCGCCGGCAACGACGTGCTGATGGAATTCGACTACCCGGAAATCTACGCCCCGCTCGATCTCAACGTCGGGCATTGCCGGCTGTCGGTGGCCGAGCCGAAGGAAATGATCGGCGAGGACGACCCGCGCACCTGGAGCTCGGTCCGCGTCGCCACCAAGTACCCGTCGCTGACGCGCAAGCACTTCGCGGCGCGCGGCGTGCAGGCGGAATGCATCAAGCTGAACGGCGCCATGGAACTGGCGCCGACGCTGGGTCTCTGCCGCCGCATCGTCGATCTGGTCTCGACCGGCACCACGCTGGAGGCGAACGGCCTCGCCGAGATCGACGTCATCTGCCAGATCACGTCGCGCCTCGCCGTCAACCGCGCCGCCTGGAAGACGCGGCCCGACGAGATCGGCGGCTGGGTCGAGCGGTTCCGGGAGGCGACCCATGCCCTTGCGGCTTGACGCCGGCGCCGACGGTTTCGAGGCGCGGTTCAAGGCGTTTCTCGGCGAAAAGCGCGAAACAACGGCCGACGTGAACGACGTCGTCGCGGCTATCGTCGCCGACGTGCGCGCGCGCGGCGATCAGGCGCTGTTCGACTACACCCGCAAATTCGACCGCTTCGATCTGACGGCGAAGACGCTCCGCATCCTGCCGGACGAGATCGCGTCGTATCGCGCCAAGTGCGACGCCAAGACCCTGGCGGCGCTGGAGCTGGCGCACGAGCGCATCCGCGTCTTCCACGAGGAACAACTGCCGGACGATCTGGAAATCGTCGATTCCGCCGGGCTCGGCGTCGGCTACCGCTGGACGGCGGTCGGCGCGGCCGGGCTTTACGTGCCGGGCGGTACGGCGGCCTATCCGTCGTCGGTGCTGATGAACGCGGTCCCGGCCAAGGTCGCCGGCGTCGACCGGCTGGTGATGGTGGTGCCGACGCCGGACGGCGTCATCAATCCGCTGGTCATGTCGGCCGCCGAGTTGGCCGGCGTCGACGAGGTCTACCGCGTCGGCGGCGCGCAGGCGGTGGCGGCGCTCGCCTACGGCACCGAGAGCATCCAGGCGGTCGACAAGATCGTCGGGCCGGGCAACGCCTACGTTGCGGCGGCCAAGCGCCAGGTGTTCGGCGCCGTCGGCATCGACATAATCGCCGGCCCGTCGGAAATCCTGGTGCTGGCGGACGGCGCCAACGATCCGGCCTGGATCGCCGCGGACCTGCTCAGCCAAGCGGAACACGACACCGCCGCGCAGGCGATCCTGATCACCGACGATCCGGCCTTCGCCGACGCCGTCACGGCCGCCGTGGCGCATCACCTCAAGACGCTGGCGCGGGCCTCGACCGCGCAGGAAAGCTGGGAAAACTTCGGCGCCGTCTTCACGGTTTCGAGCCTGGCGGCGGCGTTGCCGCTGGTCGACCGCATCGCGCCGGAGCATTTGGAAATCGCCGCCGAGGACGCCGAGGATTTGGCTGCCGGTATCCGCAACGCGGGTGCCATCTTCATCGGCCGGCACGCGCCGGAAGCGGTCGGCGATTACGTCGCCGGCCCGAACCACGTGCTGCCGACGGCGCGCTCGGCCCGGTTCTCCTCCGGGCTCGGCGTTCTCGACTTCATGAAGCGCACATCGCTGATCCGCTGCGACGCGGACGGTCTCCGCGCCGTCGGGCCGGCGGCCCGCACCCTCGCCGAGGCGGAGGGGCTCGACGCGCACGCGCTTTCCATCGCCATCAGGCTGAACGCCTCGGGCGATTGAGCGGCAGACCGATGAGCGGGACGCAATACATCGCCGCCATCGACCTCGACGAGCGTTCGGTCGTCCGCCACAGCCCGCAGGTCGACCACGAACGGCGCGTCGCCATCTTCGATCTTCTGGAAGAGAACTGCTTCGACCCGGTCGATACGCCGCCGGGACCGTATCACCTGAAGCTGTCCATCGAGGACAACCGTCTCGTCTTCGACGTCCGCGACGCCGACGACGGGCAGCTCAACCAGTTCAGCCTGCCGGTCGGCGTGTTCCGGCGGATCGTGAAGGACTACTTCATGATCTGCGACAGCTATTACGAGGCGATCAAGAAGGCGAGCCCGTCGCAGATCGAGGCCATCGACATGGGCCGGCGCGGTCTGCACAACGAGGGCGCCGACATCCTGAAGGACCGGCTGGCCGACAAGGTCGCCGTCGACGGGCCGACGGCCCGGCGCCTCTTCACCCTCGTCTGCGTCCTGCACATACGGTCCTGAGCGCCGCATGAGCGAGCTTCCCTCCGCCGTTCTCTTCGCCTGTACGATGAATGCGGTCCGTTCGCCGATGGCGGAGGCGATCCTAAAGTTCCTGCACGGGCACCATATTTATGTGGATTCCGCCGGCGTGCGCTCGAACGAGGTGGACGGCTATGCCGTCGCCGTCATGGATGAGATCGGCATCGACCTGACCCGGCACAAATCAAAGACCTTCGACGAGCTGGAAGACAGCTATTTCGATCTCGTCATCACGCTCTCGCCGGAGGCACAGCACCGGGCCATCGAATTGACCCGCGTCATGGCCTGCGATCTGGAATTCTGGAACACGCTGGACCCGTCCCTGATCGAAAGCGAGGACCGGGAGCAGCGCCTGAACGCCTATCGCCAGGTGCGCGACCAGTTGATGGAACGGATCAAGGAGCGGTTCCCGGTTCGTACCGCCCTCGATACCTGACGCGAAAAGCGGAACGAAAATAGACCACGGACCTTGACCAAAACGGCGGATGTGGGCATTTTCTCGGACCCTAGGCTGAAACTATGGTGATGAATGGCTAAGGAAGACCTCCTTGAGTTCTCCGGCACGGTGACGGAGCTCCTGCCGAACGCGATGTTTCGCGTGAAGCTGGACAACGACCACGAAATCCTCGCGCATACCGCCGGCAAGATGCGCAAGCACCGTATCCGCGTCCTCGCGGGCGATCGCGTGAACGTCGAAATGACGCCCTACGATCTGACCAAGGGCCGGATCACTTTCCGTTTCAAGTAAGCAGGACGTGTCGGATGACACGGCCGCATCCATGTCCGGCCGTCTGATCCTGGCCTCGGCGTCGCCCAGGCGCCTCGAACTCTTGGCCCAGGTCGGCCTTGCGCCGGATTTGATCGTTCCCGCCGATATCGACGAAACGCCCGGGCGCGCGGAGCTCCCGCGGAAGCTCGCGGAGCGTCTCGCCGTCGCCAAGGCGGAAGCCGTCGCCGCAATGCATCCGGAAGATTTCGTGCTCGCCGCCGACACGGTGGTGGCGCTCGGCCGCCGCCAGCTCGGCAAGCCGGAAACGCCGGAAGAAGCCGCGGGGTTTTTGAAGATGCTGTCCGGCCGCCGTCATACGGTGATCGGCGGCATGTGCGTCGCCGCCCCCGGCGGACGCCGCGCCCTTCGCGTCGTCGAGACGGCGGTCATGTTCCGCCGCCTGACAGCCGCCGACATCGACGCCTACGTCGCCAGCGACGAATGGCGGGGCAAGGCCGGTGGCTACGCCATCCAGGGCCGGGCCGCCGCCTTCGTGCCGTGGATCAACGGTTCCTACGCCAACGTCGTCGGCCTGGCGGTCGACCGGGCCGTCGGATTGCTGAGCGGGCTCGGCTACCGGGGCCCGGCGGCGTGACCGACATCCGGCGGATCGCCGTCGACGTCCGGCCCGGCGTCGTCCGCGCCGCCCTGATCGCCGCCGACGGCGCCGTCGTCGAATTCCTGGAAGAACGTAAGCATCTGCCGAGGCTGGTCGGCTCTGTCAGGCTCGGCCGCGTCAAGGCGGTGCGCGCCGAGATGGGCGCGGCCTTCGTCGACATCGGCGCCGACGCCGACGGGTTCCTCAATCTCAAGAAGGGCCGCAAGATCGCCGAGGGCGATACCGTCGCCGTCCGCGTCAGCCGCGACGCGGAGGAAGGGAAAGGCCCGCTCCTGGTGGAAGTGCCGGACGCCCTGCCGGATGGCGCCTCGGCCCTGCAGCCGCCGGCCGAACTGATCCCGGCGCCGCCGCTGCCGATCCGGCTGTTGGAGGTTTACGGCGGCGGCAACGTCTCGTTCCTTTGCGACGACGCGGAAACGCTGGCGGCGCTCAAGCGCCATGCCGAGACGGCCTTTCCCGGCATGCTCGACCGGTTGGAGCGGACGGCGGCGGGTGCCGCCGCGTTCGAGCAGGCCGGCGTCGCCGAGGCGTTCGCTGCGGCGCTGTCGCCGGTGGTGCCGCTCGCGGGCGGCGGTACGCTCCTGATCCACGAGACGCCGGCCATGGCGACCGTCGACGTCAACGCCGGGGAGGCGTCGGGCGGCGCCGGCGATCGGACGAACGTGCAGACCAATCTTGCGGCGGCCGCCGCCCTCGCCGCCGAGGTGCGCCGGCGCGGCATCGGCGGGCTGATCGCCGTCGATTTCTTGAAGATGCGGACCGCCGACAACCGGGACCGGGTGCTGGCGGCGCTCAGGAAGGCGCTGGCCAATGATCCGGCGGAACCGCGCACGTCCGGGTTCGGCCCCTTCGGCGTCGTCGAGATCGCCAGGCGGCGCCTGGTTCCGTCGCTGGCGGCGACGAACCTGCGCCAGACCCTCGGCCCGGCGGCGGAAACGGTGGCGTTGGACGCCCTCGACGCCGTGCGCCGGCGAGGGGGCGCGTCGGCAAGCCTACGCCTCAATCCGGCGGTCGCCGATGCGCTCAAGGGACCGCTCGCGGAGGCGCTTCGGGACGTGGAAGCGCGGCTCGGGTTCCGGGTCGCCCTGGATGTCCGGCCCGACTGGCCGGTCGAACGGTTCGATATCGAGTAGGAGGGAACATGGCGTCCGAGAACGGAAGAACGGCCAAGGTGGTGCCGCTGGTCGGCCGCAAATGCCCGATCTGCGGCAAGGCCGCCGACCCGGCGATCAAGCCGTTCTGCTCGAAACGCTGCGCCGACATCGACCTCGGCAAGTGGCTCGGCGGCGGCTACCGGGTCGAGACGGACGAGGCACCGGTGGCCGACGGCCCGCCGCCCGAGGACGAGGCGGAATAGGGCGCAAAACCGGGCCTTTTGCGCCCTGGACAGGGTCCGGCATATCTTCTATAAGCCCCTTCGCGCCGCCTTCCCGGGCGGCACGGTGCCCAGGTAGCTCAGTTGGTAGAGCATCGCATTGAAAATGCGGGTGTCGGTGGTTCAAATCCGCCCCTGGGCACCATTCCTTTTTCACGCTTCAATTATTTCAATAACTTAGTGGGCGAAAGTGTCCCACTCAATTTTGAACCACTGAAAAGTGGGACACAATTTAACAAGGCTTACGAAGCCTAGCCTCAAGACGAACCAAGACCACTTACCTTGCGAGTTCCGCTCCCGATTTCTATGCGCTACCATCGGTTGATGGAGACGCTGAAAGAAATCGCAGACGCGCAGAAACTTATCTCTCATTTTCCGGGGTGGTCTTGACCTGATCGACATTTTGTACCGGGTTGATTGTTAGTCTATTGCATGAGTCGG
>JAYOFL010000082.1:0-11688 GCA_038117205.1 Rhodospirillales bacterium
TGACCCTCGCTGCGGACTCGCTGAGCGGTCTGACGGCCGAGCAGGTGCGCGAGCGACGGCAGGGGCTCGCCGGCGGCGGCGGCGGGCGCGCCCGGTTGTCCGGGTGCCGTCGTTGCGGTCCGCGCCTCCGGCCGGACCGGGCCGGATACCGGCGGCAGCGTCTGCGTCTTCGGCTGCGCCGCCTGTTGTGAGGGCTGCGGTTGAGTTTGCGCCGGCGCCTGCGTGCGGCTCGGCCCGATGATCCAGGGGAAACCTTGCCCGCTCAGATCGTTTGAGGTTGACTGGCAACCCGCGAGCGACGCCAGGACGGCGCATGCCGCGACCAGACGCAGAGAGCGATAAATCGGTGAACGCAACATCTGCCTCTCGAACTCCCGGCGGCGGCGCGGCGCCCGGCGATGATGGGGGTGACGACATCTCCGAAGGTACCGGCTCGCCGGGCCATAGTAAACTGGGCCCCGGTCTATATATCGTCGCCACGCCCATCGGCAACGCCCGCGACATCACGCTCCGCGCCCTCGACGTTCTGAAGGACGCCGATGTGGTCGCCTGCGAGGACACGCGGGTCAGCCGCAAGCTCTTCACCATCTACGGCATCGAGCCGAAATACCTCGTCGCCTATCACGAACACAACGCCGCCAAGATGCGGCCGGCGATCATGAGACATCTGAATGCGGGCGAAACCGTGGCGCTGATTTCCGACGCCGGCACGCCCTTGGTGAACGATCCCGGCTACCGGCTGGTCGGCGATTGCCGCGAGGCGGGCGTACCGGTCCACGCCGTGCCGGGAGCGTCGGCGGTGCTCTGCGCCCTGGTCTCGGCGGGCCTGCCGACGGACCGCTTCACCTATGCCGGCTTCCCGCCGCCGAAATCCGGCAAGCGGCGTGGCTTCCTGGAAGAGCTGGCGCCGCTGACGGGAACCCTCGTATTCCTCGAAAGCCCGAACCGGCTGGCGGCGACGCTCGCCGACATGGCCGAGGTGTTCGGGCCGCGCCAGGCCGTCGTCGCACGCGAGCTCACCAAACGCTTCGAGGAAACGCGGCCCGGATTGCTCGCCGATCTGGCGGCGCACTACGCGGACGCCGGTCCGCCCAAGGGCGAGGTGACGCTGGTCGTCGCCGGCGCCCCCGAAGCGGAAGCGGCGAGCGAGACGGACACCGACGCCATGCTCGCCGATGCGCTCGGCCGGATGTCGCTGAAGGAAGCCGCCGCCGCCGTCGCCGCCGCCACGGGCCGGCCCAGGCGCGACGTCTATGCCCGTGCTCTGGCGCTCATGGCAGCCCAGGAGACGGGGGTCCGGGATTGACGGCGGACGCCCGGCGCCGCGCCGAAGCCGCCGGCCGCCGCGCCGAGACCATCGCCGCCTGGTATCTCCGCGCCAAGGGCTACCGCGTTCTGGCGCGGGGCGAGAAATCGCGCGTGGGCGAGATCGACCTGATCGTCCGGCGTGGCCGCACCGTCGCCTTCGTCGAGGTGAAACGGCGCGAGAGCCGGGCCGCCGCCATCCTCGCCGTGTCGCCGCGGCAACGTGCCCGCATCGCCGCCGCGGCAGAGCGCTTCATCGCCGGACGCGCCGATCTCGCCCGCTGCGACATGCGCTTCGACATCGTCGCCGTCGGCGGCGGTCTCGTGCCGACGCACCTCGCGGACGCCTGGCGGCCGGGGTTCTGAAAGCCCGTGAACTGAAAGGCGCTGACGGAAAAGTCGGCGCGCGGTAATATGCGATTCGCGGGGAGGCGGGAAGAACCCACGACCATTAAATGAGGACATCCGCCGACATGACCAAGACCTACCGCCTACGAACTTCCTTCATACGCATCGCGCTTCTCGCGCTGGCCGTGCCGTATCTTTCCGGCTGCGCCAGCGCCGTCATCGGCGCCGGGGCGACCGCCGGCGTCGCCGCCTATCAGGAGCGCGGCATCAAGGGCGTCGCCTCCGACACGGTGACGTCGACGAAGATCAAGGCGAAGATTCTCGAAAAGGACGAGATCCTGTTCCGCGACGTCGACGTCGAGGTCTACGAAGGCCGCGTGCTGCTGACCGGCGTCGTCAAGGACGAGACCATGCGCGCCGACGCGGTCAAGATCGCCTGGGCCGACCCCGACGTGAAGGACGTCATCAACGAAATCCAGGTCGGCTCCAGCGGCATTTCCGATTACGCCCGCGACGCCTGGATATCGATGCAGCTCAAGAGCAAGATGACGTTCGACAAGAACATCCTCGCCATCAACTACTCGATCGAGACGGTGAACGGCACGATCTATCTGATCGGCATCGCGCAGGGGAAGACGGAACTGGAACGCGTGATGACGCATGCCCGCAGCATCGACTACGTCCGCCACGTGGTGTCGCACGTGCGGGTCAAGGACGGCTCATGAGCGTCGGCGCGGCCGCGGCTGAATGCCTCGGCGCCTTCGGCGCCGAGGCGCCGGGCCGGCCGAGCATCGCCGAGGCGGCGTTGTCGGTTTCCGCACTCGAGCGTCCGGGTCTCGTCTATTCCAAATACGTCCGGCATCTGGAAAAGCTGGCCCTCGAGGCCGCCGCCTACGCCCGCGCCGACGCCGGGCCGGCGCCGGTTGAGCTCTGCGCCGAGACGCTGACGCAGGTGCTGGCGCGCCGCTACGGTTACGGCGGCGGCGACGGCATCGACGGCGACGCGGACTCCTTCGACATCGGCTACGTCGTCGACGGCCGGTCGGGCGCGTCGGAGGCCGTGACCATCCTTTATGCCGACGTCGCCCGGCGGATCGGCTGGCAGGCCGACATCCTCGGACTGCCGGGCCGCGCCGTGCTGCGGCTGGAATCCTTCGGCGAGCGCACGATCATCGACCCCGCCGGCGGCGGCCGCGAACTGTCGACGCCCGATCTCCGCGCCATTGCCAAGGCGTTCGGCGGCATCGAGACGGAATTGGCGCCGGGCAGCCTCGCGCCGCTTTCCGACAAGGCGGCGGTGCTGCGGTTGCTGGCGGGCCGGAAGTCCATGCTGCTGCGCTCTAAGCGGCTCGAGGACGCCGGGCGCGTCATCGACTGCGCGCTCCTGATCGACCCCGCGGAACCGGCGCTGTGGCGGGAATGCGGCCTGCTCAACGCCCGGCTCGACCGCATCCACGACGCCATCCTGGCCCTCGAGGAATATCTTCGGCTGGGCGAGGACGACGGCACGCGCTACAACACCACCATCCTGTTGCAGGAATTGCGCGGCCGCCTCGGCTGACGCGGTTTCGCCCGAACCGACGAAAGGACGCCGACGCGATGACGCTCAAGGTCGCCATCCAGATGGACCACGTGTCCTCCATCGACATCAGCGGCGACAGCACCTTCATGCTGGCCATGGAAGCGCAGAAGCGCGGCTATGAATTGCTGCACTATCTGCCCGGCCAGCTGATGCTGAAGAACGGCCGCGTGCTGGCCGAGGCCGAACCGATGCAGGTACGCCGCGAGAAGGGCAACCATTTCACGCTCGGCGAAAAGCGCCTCGTCGATCTCGCCGACGACGTCGACGTGGTGCTGATGCGCCAGGACCCGCCGTTCGACATGGCCTACATCACGGCGACGCATATATTGGAGCACATCCATCCGAAGACCCTGGTCGTCAACGATCCGGGCGAGGTGCGGAGCGCGCCGGAAAAACTGTTCGTCACGCACTTCCCGGAATTCATGCCGCCGACGCTGATCGCGTCCGACCGCAAGCAGATCTTGGCGTTCCGCGACGAGCACAAGGACATCATCGTCAAGCCGCTGTACGGAAACGGCGGCGCCGGCGTCTTCCACATCACGCCGGGCGACGAGAACTTGAACTCGCTCCTGGAGCTCTTCACGTCGCTCTACCGCGAGCCGATCATCGTGCAGGCGTATCTGAAGGACGTGCGCCAAGGCGACAAGCGCATCATCCTCATCGACGGTGAGCCGGCCGGCGGCACCAACCGGGTGCCGAAGGAAGGCGAGGCGCGCTCCAACATGCACGTCGGCGGCACGCCGATGAAGACGGAACTGACGACGCGTGAGCGCGACATCTGCGCCGCCATCGGACCGGAATTGAAGAGGCGCGGCCTCATCTTCGTCGGCATCGACGTCATCGGCGGCTACATGACGGAGATCAACGTCACCTCGCCGACCGGCATTCAGGAGATCAACCGCTTCGACGGCGTCGCCCTCGAAGCCGGCATCTGGGACGCCATCGAGCGGCGGTTGTAGGCTGGGTCAGAATCATCGGCACCAGAAAAGATGGGCCCCGGATCAAGTCCGGGGCGACGGAAGAGTTCGTATAGGCGCCTATACAATCCAATCGTCACCCCGGACTTGATCCGGGGTCCATTTACGGCGCCGACGAAATTTCACGCGGGTCCGTTTCCGATCTCCACCGCCAGCCAGTCCGTGAAATCCAGAAGCGGCCCCGCCGGCTCGCCACGTGTCGCCAGGAAGTACGCCGCCTCTGCCGGCGTGCGGTGCGCCCCCTCGAAGGGCTCGACCAGCCGGCCGTCGCGCAGTTCATCGGCGGCGAGGAAGTCGCTTTCCAGGATCACGCCGACGCCCCGGATGGCGGCGTCGATGCCCATGCTGGATCTGTCGACGGAAAGCTCCCGCGTCACCACGAGATCATCCAGGCCGCGCGCCGCCAGCCAGTCCCGCCACGGCACGCGGTTGCGCGCATGGATCAGAACATGCCGCGCCAGGTCGCGGGGCTCGAGGAGCGGCGGCCCGTCCCGCAGCAGCGACGGCGCGCACAGCACGGCGAGACTTTCCGTGATGACCGGTTTGACCAAGAGACCCGGCTCCGTCGGCGGCCCGTAGAAGATGCCGGCGTCGGCGTCACCCAGGCGCTTGCGGTCGGCGGACGCTTCGACACGGACGCGGAGATCGGGATGCGTCTTCAGGAAACCGTCGAGGCGCGGCATCAGCCACTTGGCGGCGAGGCTCGGCGCGGCGACGACGGTGAGCACGCGCGGGCTGGCGGCGCCGGCGATGCCGTCCGTGGCGGCGGCGAGGCGGGAGAGCGCGTCGTGCACCCGGCGCCAATAGGTCTCGCCCGGCTCGCTGAGATTGAGGTGCCGGCCGCGCCGGTGAAACAACTCGACGCCCAGCATCGTTTCCAGATTGGCGATCTGGTGACTGACGGCGGACGGCGTCACGCACAGCTCGTCCGCCGCCTGCTTGAAGCTGCCGAGCCGGGCGGCGGCCTCGAAGGCGCGGAGCGCGGTCATGGGCGGGATGTGCGGGAAGGTCATACGTGCTTCTTTGAATGAATTATTTTCATCCGATGAATGAAAACTCGGCGTTATGGCCGTGTCGGGGCCGGTGCTACCAATAGCGCAACATAGATGGAGTCGGCAATCGGGCCCAGATCCGTCATCCGATGGGGAGTGAGGTACGCTCATGCAAAAGGACCGTTTCGGAAATCCGTATGCGCCGGGGCTGAACTACGCCCGCGGCGACATCCTGCCCACCACCGCCGACGACATCGCCAAGCTGAAGGTGGCGTGGGGTCACATCCGGCGCCGCAAGGACGAGGCCGGCATGGATTCGGTCTATCTCCTGAGCGGGCTGGAGCGGAACCTGCAACTGGACGAGGTCGATCTTTCGATCATGGACGACGAGATCGCGTCGGCGCTGTTCTCCGACGAAGTGACGGAACGCGGCCTCGAACACCTGGGCGGCGATCCGGCGAAGCACGACATCTTCGTCTTCAACCGCCTGACGGCGGCGCTCCTGACCGCCGCCGACGTGATGATCAAGCCGGGCGATACGGTCATCGGCGTCGCGCCCAGCTACAGCCATCCGGCCGTGAAGCGGGCCGTCGCGCACGGCGGCGGCGCGTTCACCGACACGGTCGGGCTCGGCGGCTTCAAGGAGGCGATGGCGGCGGCCAAGAAAGTCGACACCGTCTTCATGACGCGTCTCGCCGTCACCTACGAAATTCTTCCGGAAGCCGACATCCGCGAGATCGTCCGCATCGCCCGCGACCGCGGCGCCAGGATCATCGTCGACGACGCCGGCGGTGCCCGCGTCGGTCCCGCCTGCTTCGGTCAGCCGAAGACACTGGCGCTCGGCGTCGACATCGGCGCCACCGGTCTCGACAAGTACGGCACCACGGGTCCGCGCCTCGGGCTCTTGGGCGGCGACAAGGAAATCGTGAAGCGCATCCGTGCCCGCGCCTATGAGCTCGGCGTCGAAGCGCGGCAGATGCTCTATCCCGCCGTGGCGCAGAGCCTCCGCGACTACAGCGCCGATACGGTGCGCGAGCGGGTCGCGCTCACCAAGGAGGTCGGCAAGCACCTCAAGAAATGTCTCGGTGACAACCGCGTAATGGAGACGCCTGTCATCATCCAGCTCGTCGCCGATGACATTCTGGAAATGGCGATGGAACGCGCCGGCATCTCGGCGGCGCCCTGCGTCCCCTACGAGGCGACGGCCGGTCTCGCCATGCTGATGCTCAGGGATTTCGGCATCGTCAGCGTGCACTTCGCCGGCCTGCCGCCCGGCACGGCGGCGCTGATGATCAAGTTCGTGCCGCCGGACGTGGTGGAACGCTTCGGCGGTCCGGCGAAGCTGGCGGAAGCCGTCGACAGGTCCCTCACGTCGCTGGCCGACGTGATGAAGAAGGGCGAGCTCAAGGAACTCCTACTGGCGGCTTAGTTAGGGCGCGAGAACGGACGTCAGCGGAACAGCATCGCCAGTAGGGCGTTCAACCGCTGACGTCCGGACGCCGTCGCGATCAGACGGTCCGGCGTCTCCAGCAACAACCCTTCCGCGACCAATTTGCCGCAGGCGTCCGTGTCGACGGCATCCGTGAACGGGACACCGGTTTTTTCGACCGCCGATTTAAGAACCCCTTCGCGGAGCCGGAGCCCCATGGCGAGCAGCTCCGGCGCCCGGACGTCCGGTTCCAGCCGCCGCCGCTTCGCCGTGCCGTGTCCGTCCGCCACCGCCTTCTCCAGCCAGCGCGCCGGGTTGTGGATCTGATGCGTGCCGTAGGTGACGCCGTCGATCGTCAGCCGGCCGTGCGCACCGGGTCCGACGCCCAGATAGTCGCCGCCTCGCCAGCAGGTCAGGTTGTGCCGGCTCTCGTCGCCGGGCCGGGCGTGGTTGGACACCTCATAGGCCGGATAGCCGGCGGCGGTCATGATCTCCTGCGTCGCCTCGAAGAGATCGGCGGCGGTGTCTTCGTCCGCGGGTGCGAGCTTGGCGCGGTGGAACGGCGTGCCGGATTCGATGGTGAGCTGATAGAGCGACACGTGTCCGCCGGCATGCGTCATCGCGGCGCCGAGTTCGCGCCGCCATTCTCCCAATGACTGTCCCGGCCGGGCGTAAATCAGATCGAAGGTGACCCGCTCGAAGACGGCCGCCGCCTCGTCGAGGACGGCGATGCCGTCCGCCCCCGTGTGTTCGCGCCCGAGAAATTGCAGCGCCGCGTCGTCGAGGGACTGCACGCCGACCGACAGCCGGTTGACGCCGGCGGAACGGAAATCGCGGAGCCGCGCCCGCTCCCCCGACGTCGGGTTGGTTTCCAGCGTGATCTCGGCATCGGGCGCAAGTTGCCAGAGACGCCCCGTCGCCTCGATCAGCGCGGCGACGGTGGCGGGCGACATCAGCGACGGCGTGCCGCCACCGAAATAGAGGCTCGTCACCGTGCGCCCGGGCACGTCGGCGGCGTAGTGCGTAAGATCATTGATGAGCGCGTCCCGCCACGCCGGCTCGTCGATGGGCTCGGCGGCGCGGACGTTGAAGTCGCAGTACGGGCAGACCTTCTCGCAGAACGGCCAGTGGACGTAGACGCCGAAGCCGGGATCGGCGCTCATGATCCGAAGCAGGCGGCGACGAGTTTTCGGAACGCGTCCGCCCGGTGGCTGATGGTGTGCTTCGCCGCCGGGTCCATCTCGCCGAAGGTGATGTCGTATCCGTCGGGGCGGAAGATGGGATCGTAGCCGAAGCCCCTGTCGCCGACGGGCGGCCAGTGGATCTCGCCCGCGACCGTGCCCTCGAAGACCTCCGCATGGCCGTCCGGCCAAGCGAGCGCCAGCGCGCAGACGAACCTCGCGGATCGGTCTTCCTGGCCGCGCAGCAGTTCCTCGACCTTCTGCATGGCGACGGCGAAGTCCTTCTCCGGCCCGGCCCAGCGCGCCGAATAGATGCCGGGCGCGCCGTCCAGCGCCGTCACGGAAAGCCCTGAATCGTCGGCGAGGGCGGGCAGCTTCGCCGCCGTCGCCGCCGCGTGCGCCTTGAGAAGCGCGTTGGCGACGAAGGTGTCGCCGGTCTCTTCCGGTTCCGGCAGGCCGAGATCGCCCGCCGACACCACGTCGGCGCCGAAGGGCGCCAGCAGTTCGCCGATTTCCCGCACCTTGCCGGCGTTATGACTGGCGATGACGAGCCGGCCGCCCTGAAAGCGACGGGCCACGCGGATCAGTCCTTATTGGCCAGCGCGTCGCGCTGGAACGCGGACAGTCCGGTGACGCCCGACTTGGCGAGGGCCAGCAGTTCCATGAACTGCATTTCGCTGAACGGGTCGGCCTCGGCGGTACCCTGGATTTCGACGATGCCGCCCTTGCCGGTCAGCACGAAATTGGCGTCGGCTTCCGCCGCGCTGTCCTCGGCATAGTCGAGATCGAGCACAGCGACGCCCTGGTGGATGCCGCAGGAAACCGCCGCGACGCTGTCGATCAAGGGGATGGTCTTCAGGATGCCGAGATTCATGCACCGCTCGAAGGCCCGGTGCAGCGCCACGTAGGATCCGGTGATGGCGGCGGTGCGGGTGCCGCCGTCGGCTTGGATGACGTCGCAGTCGATGCGGACCTGCATCTCGCCCATGGCCTTCAAGTCGCAGACGGCGCGCATGGAGCGGCCGATCAGGCGCTGGATTTCCTGGGTGCGGCCGGACTGCTTGCCGCGCGCCGCTTCCCGGTCGGTGCGGGTGTGCGTCGAGCGCGGCAGCATGCCGTATTCCGCCGTCACCCAGCCCTTGCCGGAATCGCGCATCCAGGGCGGCACGCGCTGCTCGACGGTGGCCGTGCACAGCACGTGCGTGTCGCCGAACTTGGCGAGGCACGACCCTTCCGCGTGCTTGGCGAAATCGACCACGAGCTCGATGTCGCGGAGTTGGTCGGGGCGGCGGCCGGAAGGGCGCATGCGGGTCTCCTTCAAGTGGGCGGCCAAGCTAACCGAGGGCGGCGGGTGCGTAAAGTATGCCCCCCTCGCGTTGACGCTCCCAAGGTGCGAAACTAGATTCCAGGCGCCGTGCGGAGTGGCTGCAAGGCGTGGACGCGGATGCGGACGATGATCGCCGAACTGAACGAACGATCGCGGGAAATCCTCCGCCTGGTGGTGGAGGCCTACGTCGACACCGGCGAGCCGGTCGGCTCGCGCACGCTGTCGCGGCAACTCTCCAAGTCGCTGTCGCCGGCGACGATCCGGAACGTCATGGCGGATCTCGAGGACGCGGGCCTCCTGTTCGCGCCGCACACCTCGGCGGGGCGGCTGCCGACCGACGCCGGCATGCGGCTCTTCGTCGACGGCATCCTGGAAGTCGGCAACCTGTCCGAAGACGAGCGCAAGAACCTGCAAGCCCGCTGCGCCGGTTCGGGCAAGAGCGTCGAGCAGTTGCTGGAGGAAGCGACGTCGACGCTTTCCGGCCTCACCGGCTTCGCCTCCATGGTGCTGGCGCCGAAGACGGAAAGTCCCCTAAAGCATATCGAGTTCGTGGTGTTGAGCCCGGGCCGGACGCTGGTCGTGCTGGTCACGGAAAACGGCATCGTCGAGAACCGCATCCTGCCGACGCCCCTGGATCTGCCGCCCTCCGCGCTGGTGGCGGCGACCAACTATCTCTCCAAGCGCCTCGTCGGGCGGACCCTGAAAGAGGCGCACGAGGAAATCACCGCCGAGCTGGAAAACCATCGGGCGCAGCTTGACGAGCTGACGCAGAAGGTCGTCGAAAGCGGCCTCGCCACTTGGGGTGGCGGCGCGGCGGCCGGACAACCGGACGCGACCCTGATCGTCCGCGGCCAGGCGAAACTTCTGGAGGACGTGACGGCGCTCGCCGATCTCGAGCGCATCCGCACCCTGTTCGAGGCGCTGGAAACCAAGCAGGAGATGCTGAAACTCCTTTCCCTTGCGGATGGCGCGGCGGGAGTCCAAATCTTCATCGGCGCCGACAACAAGCTGTTCAATATCGCCGGCTGCTCGATGATCGTCGGGCCGTACCGGAACGAGCGGAACCGCATCGTCGGCGCCATCGGGGTCATCGGCCCGACGCGCATGAATTACGCCCGGATCATCCCGATGGTCGATTACACGGCCAAGCTCATCGGCGATATGATTCGCTGACGAAACGAAAAGCAAAGCACTAAGACTGGGGAAGAAAATGCAAGCGAACGAAAAGAAGGACGCGGCGGAAAACCAGGCGCCGGAAGAGGCGGAAGCCGACAAGGGCGCGGAGGCCGAGGCCGCGGCGCCGGAAGAGGGCGCCGAACGGACCTTCAAACCGTCGAACCCGGAGCCGGCGGCCGCCACCCAGGCCGCGCCCGACGGGCCGGACGCCGCCGCCGAACTGGCGGACGCCAAGGAAAAGCTGCTCCGCGCCCTCGCCGAGGCCGAGAACGTGCGCCGCCGCGCCCAGCGCGACGTCGAGAACGCGTCGAAGCGCGCCATCGCCGGATTCGCGCGGGAAATGCTGACCATCGCCGACAACCTGGGCCGGGCGTTGGAGGCCGTCGAGAAGAAGCTCGCCGAGGAAAACGAGGCGGTGAAGAACCTGCTGACGGGCGTCGAGATGACGTCCCGCGAGATGCTCAACGCCTTCGAGCGTAACGGCATCCAGCGCATCGACCCGACCGGGCAGCGCTTCGACCCGCAGGTGCACGAGGCCATGTTCGAATACGACGACCCGTCCAAGCCCGCCGGCACCGTCGGCCAGGTGATGGAGCCGGGTTATCTACTGCACGGCAAGCCGCTGCGTCCGGCCAAGGTCGGCGTCACCAAGGGTGGCGCGGCGGCCCAGCCGGCGCCGGAAAAGACGCCCGAGGCGTCGGGCGATCCGGCCGGCGGCGGCAAGACGGCCTACGAGGATCAGGGCAAGAAGCCGGGCGGTCAGCTCGACGAGGAACTCTGAGCCCGGAAATCGTCAAAAACCCGGAAAAATGCCTTGTTCCGTGGGGGTTTGACGGTTGCGGGGCCGAAAATACCGGCCTATATCCATCCCAACCGGCGGGGAATCGCCGAAATCCGCGCCTTAGGCGCACCAACAGATGGGGTCCGGCCCCGGCGCTCAATCGAGGCCTGGCGGGACCGCCGCGAAAAGTGAGGAAGACATGAGCAAAGTCATCGGCATCGACCTCGGTACCACCAACTCGTGCGTCGCCGTCATGGACGGCAAGGACGTCAAGGTGATCGAGAACTCGGAAGGCGCGCGCACCACGCCCAGCATGGTCGCCTTCGCCAACTCCGGCGAACGGCTGGTCGGTCAGCCGGCGAAGCGCCAGGCCGTCACCAACCCGGAAAACACGCTGTTCGCCATCAAGCGTCTGATCGGTCGCCGCTTCGACGACCCGGTGACGCAGAAGGACAAGAAGCTCGTCCCCTACAACATCGTGAAGGGCGACAACGGCGACGCTTGGGTGTCGATCGACGGCAAGTCCTATTCGCCGTCGCAGATTTCCGCCTTCATCCTGCAGAAGATGAAGGAAACCGCCGAGAGCTATC
>JAYOFL010000083.1:0-10520 GCA_038117205.1 Rhodospirillales bacterium
ATCGTCGCCGGTTCCGATTCCGGCGGCGGCGCCGGCATCCAGGCCGACATCAAGACCGTGACCGCGCTCGGCGGCTTCGCCATGACGGCGATCACGGCGCTCACCGCGCAGAACACCCAGGGCGTCCATGGTATCCACGAAGTGCCAGCGGATTTCGTCGCCGATCAGATGCGCGCCGTGCTCGACGACATTGGCGCCGACTGCGTCAAGATCGGCATGCTGGCGAGCGCCGACATCATCGAAACGGTTTGCCATGTGCTCGACGGCCACGCGCCCGGGGTTCCCGTGGTCTGCGACCCGGTCATGGTCGCCAAGGGCGGCGCCTCGCTGCTGGCCGACGGCGCCATGCACGCGCTGCGGCACAGCCTCATTCCGCGCGCCACGGTGCTGACGCCGAACGTGCCGGAGGCGGAGAAGCTCTCGGGCATGACCATCAAGGGACCGGACGACGCGCTGCATGCGGCGGAAGCGCTGGCGACCCTCGGGCCGGCGGCGATCCTGATGAAGGGTGGGCATCTCGACGGCCCGCGCGTTCAGGATTTCTTCCTGCACGGCGAAGGCAAGATCGACGTGTTCGAGCACGCCCGCGTCGACACGCCGCACACGCACGGCACCGGCTGCACGACGGCATCCGCCGTCGCCTGCGGCCTCGCGCAGGGCATGCCGCTCCGCGACGCCGTCATCCGCGCCCGCCACTACGTCTACGAGGCGATCCGTACCGCGCCCGGTTTCGGGCACGGGCACGGTCCGCTCAATCACGCGCACACAGTCGCGCCGTTCGAGGGTTAGGAGACCGTCGAGTTCACTCCGC
Organism: Rhodospirillales bacterium; assembly: GCA_038117205.1. Taxonomy (GTDB): domain Bacteria; phylum Pseudomonadota; class Alphaproteobacteria; order Rhodospirillales; family Casp-alpha2; genus JAQBZY01. The sequence goes on from JAYOFL010000083.1 coordinate 812, forward strand.
CCGTCGCCCCGGACTTGATCCGGGGCACATGTCTCCTTGGCGGAATTTATCTGCCAGTGATTCCAGGGTGCCCTGGAATCGGACGGCTCTCCAATTGATGTCGGTGCGATCATGGACCCCGGGTCGAGCCCGGGGTGACGGCATGGGCGATTGAATCGCGGAGGAACGCAGGGCCTTAGACCACCATTTCCCCGGCGGCGGCGGGAAGCCGCAGCGTCTCGGCGATGGCGGTGACGGCGCGTTCGATCTCGGCGTTGGTCGCCGTACCGCCGAAACAGACCCGCGCCGCGTTGACCGGCACGCCGCGCAATACGGAAAAACTCTCCGCCGTGGCGATGCGAATACCGCGCGCCTCCATCTCGGCCTTGAAGGCGGCGTTCTGCCAGGGTGCCGGCAGCTTCAGCCACGCGTAATGCACGTTCGGATGATGCCGTAGATCGAAGCCCTGAAGAATGCGAAGGGCGGCCTGCTGACGCGCCAGAACCTCGCCCTGTTGCCACTTCGTCAACTCGGCCCCGGTGCCGTCTTCGATCCAGCGGGACGCCACTTCGGCCGTGAGCGGCGGCGTCGTCCAGGCCGTCATGCGGATCATGGTGCGGAGCCGGTAGGAGAGGGCGTCCGGCGCCACCGCGTAGCCGATGCGGAGGCCGCCGGCCATGCACTTCGACAGGCTGGTGACGAAGAAGACGCGGTCCGGCGCCATCGCCGCCATCGGCGTCAGCCGTTCCGTCAGCAGCGTTCCCCAGACGTCGTCCTCGATGATGAAGACGCCGTGCTTGCGGGCCACGGCGATGATGTCGGCGCGGCGCGCCTCGCTCATGGTGGCGGTGGTCGGGTTCTGTACGGACGGCGTGAGATAGAGAACCTTCGATGCGGTACGCCGGCAGGCCTCGTCGAGCAGGTCCGGGCGGATGCCTTCGTCGTCCATGCCGACGCCTTCCATCCGGTAGCCGAAGCTTCGGGCCAGATTGATGATGCCGGGATAGGTGAGCTGTTCCGTCATGACGACGTCGCCGGAACGGGCCGCCGTCAGCAACGCGCCCATGACGCCGTGCTGCGCGCCGTTGACGATGGCGATCTGCTCGATGGACGCGGAGACGCCGAGGGTCTCGACCCAATCCCGGCCCGCCTGGATGTGACGGGGGATGCCGCCGGTCGTCTGATAATTGCAGAGCGCGTCGATATCGGGGAGCTGCACGATTTCGGCGAGGGTCCTGCGTAGCGCCTCGCCGGCGCGGCCTTCGACCGGCGTCGCGTGCGTGAGATCGATGATGTTGGGGCTGCGTTCGCTGGGCGCGGCGAACCGGTCCGCGATTGTTCCCTTCATGCCGAGGACGAAGGTGCCGCGGCCCACTTCACCGCCGACGAGACCGCGCCGCTCCGCCTCTTGGTAGGCCCGCGTCACGGTGCCGAGCGTCACGCCGAGATCGTAGGCGAGGTTCCGCATCGGCGGCAGCTTCGCGCCGGGCTCCAGCGCCCCGGATCCTATGGCCGCAGCGATTTCCTCGGCGATGGCGAGATACTTGGGGCCGCTGCGGTCGGCCAGGTCGGGCATCCAATTTGTCATCGTGACAATGTTTCCATTGTTACCATTTATTTGCCGAATATATTGCGACAATCCAAATGACGCAAGGGATACATTGTCATGCGTAAGTTCGATAATACCCTAACAATCGACGCTCCCAGCCCGGAGAGTACGAAGGTTTGGCGGTTGTGCGCGCGGCTCATGCCGGCGGCCACCGAGGCGGCCTACGCGCATTGGCGGACCATGCTGCTGTGGCAGCAACGCGCCGAGGAGCGGCAGCGGCTCGCCGATCTCAGCGACCACATCCTGCGCGACGTCGGCCTGACCCGCGCCGAAGCCGAGAGCGAATCGGACAAGCCGTTCTGGAAGCCGTGAAGGTCCTCCTGCCCGTCGAAGGCGGCATTGATCGTCGGGTACCGATGCGGTCTGATCGGTGGATGAGTTCCGCCGATCAGACATCGCAACCGATGGCCGCCGTCTATGCGGCTTCGGCTTTCTCGGTCGTCGTCTGGGGTATCACGCCGGCCATCACGGCGTTCCAGGTTTCGGAAATTCCGGCCGTCGAGGCGGGGATTCTCCGCAGCGTGCTGGCGGTGCCGGCCGCGCTCTTCTTCGTCTGGCGCATGCGGCTCGCGCCGCCGCCGGGGCCGAGGACTTGGGCGACGCTGCTGTTTTCCGGCTTCGCTGCGTTCGCCGGCTTCCCGGTGCTGTTCTCGCTCGGCGTCGCCAATACCTCGACGGCGCACGCGGTGCTCGTCATGGCGATCATGCCCGTCGTCGCCGGCGCGCTCGGCGCGGCCTTCGAGCGGCGCGCGCTGCCCCGCGCCTGGTTCATCGGCGCGGTGCTGGCGCTCGCCGGCGAGGCGGTGCTGATCGGCGGGCGCGACAGCGCCGGGCAGGCGACGCTCGCGGGCGATCTGATCGTCGGCGCGGCGGTGATCATCTCCGGCGCCGGCTATGTGGTCGGCAGCCGGCTCTCCGCCGTCATCGGCACCTGGGCGACGACGTTCTGGGGCGTCGTCGTCGCTGGAACGGCGCAGATACCCATCATGCTTTGGCTCGGCCAAGGCGTCGATTGGGCGGCGGTGACGTGGATCGGCTGGTCGGCGAGCGCCTATCTGATCGCGTTTTCGACCATCCTAGCCTACGCGGCCTGGTACTGGTCGTTGAACACCGGCGGCGTCGTCAGGGTGGCGCCGCTGCAATTCGCGCAGCCGCTGGTCGGCGTCGGCTTCGCCGTCCTCTTGCTGTCGGAACCGTTCACCTGGACGCTCGCGGTTTCGTCGGTGATGATTCTCGGCGGCGTCGTCCTGGCGAGCCGGTCGCGCCGTTAGGGGAATGGGGGGAACGATGAAGACGGTATCCTTGTCGGAGATCGAAGCGGCCATGGAGCAGGTACATGCCGTGATGCCGCCGACGCCTGTGCATCGCTGGCCGCTGCTCGCCAAGCGGACCGGCGCCGATGTGCATGTGAAGCACGAGAACCATACGCCCATCGGCGCCTTCAAGGTCCGGGGCGGCATCGTCTTCATGGCGAACCTCAAGAAGGCCGAACCGGATTGTCCCGGCGTCATCACCGCGACGCGCGGCAATCATGGGCAATCGGTCGCCCGCGCCGCGACGGCGGCGGGACTGCGCTCCATCGTCTACGTGCCGAAGGGCAACAATCCTGAAAAGAACGACGCCATGCGCGCCTTCGGCGCCGACTTGGTCGAGTTCGGCGACGACTTCCAGGAGTCCTACGAGGAATGCATGCGCCGCGCCGAGGCGGAAAAACTGACCGTTGTGCCGGTGTTCCATCCGTGGCTGCTGGCCGGCGTCGCCACCTACGCGCTGGAGCTTTTCCGCGACGCACCCGACCTCGACACGGTCTACGCGCCGATCGGCATGGGATCGGGCATTTGCGGATTGATCTCGGCCAGGAATGTCCTCGGCCTCGAGACCAAGATCGTCGGCGTCGTCGCCGAGAACGCGCCGGCCTACGCGCTTTCGTTCGATGCCGGCAAGCCGGTCGCCACCAACACGGCGGCGACGTTCGCCGACGGCGTCGCCTGCCGCAGCCCGCATGCCGACGCGGTCGAGATCATCTGCGCCGGCGCGGAGCGGATCGTCCGGGTCAGTGAGGACGAAATCGCCGACGCCATGCGGGCGTACTTCGCGGATACCCACAATATGGCGGAAGGGGCGGCGGCGGCGCCGTTGGCCGCGCTGCTGCAAGAAAAGGACCGGATGGCCGGCCGCAAGGTCGGTCTGATCCTTTCCGGCGGCAACCAGGACCGCGACCGCTTCCGCATCGTTCTGGAGGGCGGGACGCCTTACGTCTGAGACGTTGCCGAAGCGGCGTGCATGCCTAATATCGCGTCGGAACCGCGCGCTTGGACGCAAGGACCGGAGGAAACGACATGACCGAAGAACTCTATCGGGAAGACTCGTATCTCAAGAGCTGCGACGCGACGGTCGCCGCCGTCGGGCCGGCGGGCATCGAACTCGACCGCACTGTGTTCTACGCCATGGGCGGCGGCCAGCCGGGCGACATCGGCTCGCTCAAGACCGCCGACGGCCGGACTGTCGCCGTCGTCGACACGGTGAAGGACAGGGACAGCGGCGCGCATCTGCATGTTCCGGCGGAAGGTGCGCCGGCGCTCGCCGTCGGCGACAAGGTGACGGCGGAGATCGATTGGCAGCGCCGGCATCGGCTGATGCGCATGCATTCGGCGCTACACCTTCTCTGCTCGGTCATCGAGGGCGGCGTCACCGGCGGTCAGATCGGCGAGGATAAGAGCCGATTGGACTTCGACCTGCCCGACACCAATCTCGACAAGGAGGCCATCGAGACCGCGATCAACCGGATCGTGCAGGAGGCGCATCCCTTGTCGCACCGCTGGATCACCGACGCCGAACTGGACGGCCAGCCGGACCTCGTCCGCACCATGTCCGTTCAGCCGCCGCGCGGTTCCGGCCGGGTGCGCCTGATAGAGGTGGCAGGCGTCGATCTTCAGCCCTGCGGCGGCACGCACGTCGCCAACACGTCTGAGATCGGACCGCTCCGCGTCGGCAAGATCGAGAACAAGGGCAAGCATAACCGCCGGGTGAACATTCACCTGGTGCAACCGTGAACCAACGAAAAGAACGAGGGAGAGACACCGAATGAGCACGAACACCCACAAGATCGCCGTCGTCCCCGGCGACGGCATCGGCGTCGAGGTGGTGCATCCGACGCTTCGCATCCTGGAAGCCGTGGCGCGCAAGCACGACCTCGGCTTCACCTTCGACGAGAAGGATTGGAGCTGCGAGCGGTTCCATAAGACCGGCGCCATGATGCCGAAGGACGGCTTGGACGAGATCGGCGGCCACGACGCGGTGCTTTTGGGCGCCGTCGGCTATCCGGGCGTGCCGGACCACGTGTCGCTGTGGGGGCTCTTGATTCCGATCCGCCGGCAGTTCCAGCAGTACGTGTCGCTGCGCCCGGTGCGTCTGTTCGAGGGCATGGCGTCGCCGCTCGCCGGCCGCAAGCCTGGCGACATCGACATGGTGATCGTGCGCGAGAACAACGAGGGCGAATATTCGGAAATCGGCGGCCGTATGTACCAGGGCACCGAGCACGAGTTCGTCAGCCAGCAGGCGATCTTCTCGCGGCGCGGCACCGACCGCATCATGCGCTACGCCTTCGAACTGGCGAAGAAGCGCCCGCGCAAGCACGTGACGTCGGCGACCAAGTCGAACGGCATCATTCATTCCATGCCGTACTGGGATGAGCGCTTCGAGGTCATCTCGAAGGAATATCCGGACATCAAGACCGGCAAGTTCCACATCGACATCCTGGCGGCGCGCTTCGTCACCAATCCGGATTGGTTCGACGTGGTCGTCGGCTCGAACCTGTTCGGCGACATCCTCTCCGACCTCGGCCCGGGCATTACCGGTACCATCGCCATCGCGCCCAGCGGCAACATCAATCCGGAGAAGGAATTCCCGTCCATGTTCGAGCCGGTGCACGGCTCGGCGCCGGACATCGCCGGCAAGGGCATCGCAAATCCGATCGGCACCGTCTGGTGCGCCTCCATGATGCTCGATCATTTGGGCCATCCGGAAGCCGCCGCCGCCATGGTCACGGCCATCGAGAATCTCCTGAAGGGCGACGGGCCGAAGACGCCGGACATGGGCGGCAAGGCGACGACTGAGGAACTCGCCCGCGCGCTCGAGGAAGAACTGAGCCGGTAACGAAGGGAAAGACCGCCATGACGACGATCCCGCTGTTCCAGTTGGACGCCTTCACGGACAAGCCGTTCGCCGGCAATCCGGCGGCGGTCTGCGTTCTCTACGATTGGTTGCCGGATAGCCTGATGCAGTCCATCGCGCTCGAGAACAATCTCTCGGAAACGGCGTTCCTGGTGCCGGCGGGGGAGGGCTACAAGCTCCGCTGGTTCACGCCGCAGGCGGAGGTGCCGCTCTGCGGGCATGCGACGCTGGCGAGTGGTTGGCTGATCCTGGAACACATGCAGCCGGGCCGCGACAGCGTCGCCTTCGAGACCAAGAGCGGCACGCTCACCGTGACGCGCAACGGCGACATGCTGATGATGGATTTCCCGGCCCTGCCGGCGAAGGAAGTGCCGCTGCCGGCGGGCTTCGTCGAGGCCATCGGCGCCAAGCCGTCCAAGTTCCTGCGCGCCATGAAGAACATGGCCGTCTTCGACGATGAGGCCGCGGTCCTCGCCATCGACCCGGACCTCGACTACATCAAGAAGATGGAAGGCTACGGTCTGATCGTGACGGCGCCCGGCAAGACGAGCGACTGCGCGTCGCGCTATTTCGCGCCGCACGTCGGCGTGCCGGAGGATCCGGTGACAGGATCGGCGCATTGCACCATCGTCCCCTATTGGGCGGAACGGCTCGGCAAGCCGGACATCCACGCACGTCAGGTCTCGGCCAGGGGCGGCGATCTCTATTGCCGGATCGATGGCGACCGCGTGGTCATGGGCGGCAAGGCCCGGCTCGTCATCGAAGGCCGTATGAGCGTCTGATGGTGCGTCCGGCGTCCATCCGAAAGGCGGAAGGGCCGGCCGACATGGCGACGGCGGCGGAGTTGTTCCGCGAATACCAGCGCTGGCTCGGCGTCGATCTCTGTTTTCAGGGCTTCGAAGAGGAACTGGCGTCACTCCCGGGCGGCTACGGGCCGCCGGACGGAATGATCCTGCTCGCGGAAGACGGCGACGCCGCGGCCGGATGCATCGCCGTGCGTCCCGTCGACGTCGCCGGCGCCAGGACTTGTGAGATGAAGCGTCTCTTCGTTCGCGACGACTGGAAGGGGTGTGGCCTCGGTCGCCGTCTCGCCGAGGCATCGATCGACTTCGCGCGGGAACGGAAATACGGACGGATGATACTCGATACCCTGCCGCAACTGACCGTCGCGAAGGACATGTACACGCGTATGGGGTTCCGGGAAATTCCCGCCTATTACGAAAATCCGCTGCCGGGCGTGGTCTACATGGAGAAAACCCTCTAGGTTTAAGGCGGGGTGACGTTCGCCATCGTATCGCCTTATTCCACGTAGAGGATTGACCTGTGAAGATCGCATCAACGATTTCGAAACTCGCCCTGACCGCCTTGTTGGCGACGGTCGTCGTATTGCCCGCCGTGCATACGGCCAGCAGTGAGCAACTCAAGCTGAAACGGACCTTCGAGCTTCGCGGCGAGGGCGAATCGCACGTGCAGATGCGCTCCATCCTGGCGCCGGTGAAGCGCAACGCCAAAACCAAGCAGACGGCGCAGATTCCCGTGACGGCGATCCTGACCGTGGCCGACAAGTCGAAGGTCGGATTCGTCTGAAAGCACGGGCCGCGAATCAACGATGCGCTGCTCCGCGCCTGGTACGAGCAGCCGATGACGCTCGACTATCTCTTCGATCCCGATAAGTCGGACCAGAAGGTCTATCGGACCGAACGGACCCCGGAACAGCAGGCCGACGATGCGCGGCTGATCGCCGTCGTCAACGGCGAGCTCAACGGCGACTATGTCTCTGAAATCATGGTGTTGCGCGGTACGCGGAAGATGGGCGGCGGCGCGATTTCCAAGCTACCCTTCGCCAGCGTCCTCGGTTGCGCCGAACTCGATGCGGGCGAAAAGAAGGACGGCGGCGAGAAGAAGAAGCACTGATTCGGCCAATTTCCGGCTGAAACGCGTTTCAGCTTGAACTTTTCGCGACAAATTTTAGTATTTAACCTACCGTTAACCACAAAACCTGGGGTACTGTACCAGGGTTTGGGTGGGCCGGATTGAAGTGCCATAAGGGCACCGGCCGGGCGGCTTTGGCGGGGGTTACGTCTTGGTAGGCATTCGGCGGTTCTTGGTAAACGTGACGAGTGCGGCGGTTCTGGCAACGTCGCTGGCCGGCTGCGCTGTCATGGATGGAAGCGTGTTCCAGGACTCGTTCTGGGCATCCAGCCCCTTCAAGAACAACGACGAGGCGGAAATGGGCATCGCCGCCCTGGCGAAGGGCAATTTCGTCACCGCCGAAGGACACTTCCAAAAGGCCCTGCGCGCCAATCCCCGGGACATCGACGCCCTGTTGGGCGCGGGAATCCTCTACCAGAACACCGGTCAGATGACCAAGGCGCGGGAAATGTACGAGGCGGTATTGGCGCTTCGGCCCGAGGATAGCGAACAGTTCGTCACCTGGAGCAGCCTGACCACGCGGCCGGCCTCGCAGGTGGCGAGCGTCAATCTCTCGCTACTGGAAAGCGGCGGTACCGGGCAGGCGATGGCGGCGTCCGCGCCGGGCACGATGCCCGGTGTCTCGACGGTTCCGCTGCCGGGTTCGGGCGGCGTGATGGGCGCGCCGAGCGGCAACGTCATGCTCGGCCGGTCGGCGCCGACGCAGATGGCGTCCGCGCCCACATCGGGCGCCGGCGCGATGGCGGAGCCGATGACGATCGCCACGTTCAGCGGTGGCGACGGCAACATCGTTTCGCGGTTCGCAACCATGAAGGCGCTCCGCGACCAGGGCCTCGTCACGCAGGAGGAATTCGCGCAACGCCGGCGCTCGAATCTCGGCGCGCTGCTGCCGTTGACCGCGCCGCCGCCGGCCGCCGGTCTCGACCGGCCCGTGCCGACGACGGACCAGATTTCGGCGCGGCTCCGTGCCATCGGCCGGGCGCTCGAGATGCGCGCGATCTCGGTGTCGCAGCATGCCGCCGAGAGAAACATGATTCTCGACGCCCTGATGCCGTCGGCGCCGGTCGTCGTCGCCAATCCGGCGGCGCCGCCGAAGGGCCTGATGGAAGGGGCGGACGCGGTGCGCCGCCTTGAACAGCTCAAGGACAATGGATACGTGTCGTCCGACGAGTACGCGCGCGAGCGTCAGGCGATCGAATTGGCGGTGCAGTCGACGCCGACCGCTGGACCGGCTAAGCCGGGCGCGGCCGCGGCGCCGGTCGAACAGGCGCCGAAGCAGATGAGCGAAGCGAAACCCGCGAAACCGTCCGGCCCGCAGCCGGCGGTGCATCTCGCCTCCTACAAGTCCGAGAAGCAGGCCATGAACGGCTGGACGCAGATCAAGCGGGCGCACGCCAAGGTGCTCGGCAACAAGCAGCCCGAGATCACCAAGGTCGACCTCGGCCGCAAGGGAACGTACTTCCGCCTCAAGGTCGGGCCGTTCGGCAGTGGTGACGAAGCGAAGAAGATTTGCGATCAGTTGAAGCGGGCGCGGCAGTATTGCGATCCGACGGTCATGGGCGCCGGCTGATCTTCACCCAGCGGCCTTACCGAGAAATTCCGAAAGCCCGGCGGTGACTTCGCCGGGCTTTTCCGCATGTACCCAATGCCCGGCGCCGTCGATCCGAAGGAACTCGACCTTCGGGAACATCCGTTCGATATCGGCGGCGTGGTCGGCGCGGACGTAGTTGGAAAGTCCGCCCGGCATGAAGAGCGTCGGCCCACCGTAGTCGGCCTTGCCGAGGTTCGGAAAATCCAGGATCGCCGGCATGCCGGCCTCGATGGCGTCCAAATTCGCCTGCCAGGCAAGACCGTCCGGCGTCTGCCCGAGGTTCTGCAGCAGAAAGGCGCGGACGCCGGGATCGGGAACGGCGCCCTGCAGCAGCGCATCGGCCTCGCTGCGGCGGGCCATGTCGGCGAGTGGCAGGCCGCGCATGGCGCGGATGTAACCGTCGTAGTCGTGGTCGTAGGGAACGG
>JAYOFL010000084.1:0-10086 GCA_038117205.1 Rhodospirillales bacterium
ATCCGCCTCCGCCCCGCCGCCGCCGCCCGCGGCGCCGAGCGTGCCCGAGCCGGCGCCGCCCGCCGCGCCCATCAAGAAGGCGGAAAAGCCCGCTGCCAAGACGACCGAGACAGCCGCCGTGCCCTCCGGCGCCGACGCCGGTAAGGCCGACGGCACGGTGCATCTGACGTTCAACGCCGCCGACACCAAGCTTTCGGCCGACGCCAAGACGGCCCTGGACCGGATCGCCGAGAAATTGCAGGCGAGCGAGGTGCTCCGCGTGCAGTTGATGGCCTACGCCGCCGGCGGCGATCTGACCGCCAGCACGGCGCGTCGGATTTCCCTGTCGCGCGCGCTGTCGGTCCGTTCGCACCTGATCGAAAAGGGCATCCGGTCCACCCGCATCGACGTCCGCGCGCTCGGCGACAAGGCTGAGAACGAGCCGAAGAACCGCGTGGACGTCAGCTTCGTCGGCCGTTGATCGCTCCGGCGCCCCTCGGCGCCATCCGGCCCCTTCTCGGAGTACAGGCCGGCCCCGTTGACGGAGAGACGTGAATGACCCGACCCACGGTCTATCTGTTCCGCATGATCGTCTTCCTGATCTGCGTCGGCGCGGCGTGCTTTTTCGTGTTCGCGCCGCTCCGCGACGCCTTCATGGCGAACGCGCCGCTCAACGGCTTGATCCTGGGCGTGCTGGTGCTCGGCCTCTTCTACAATTTCCGGCAGGTGGCGCTGCTGTATCCGGAGGTGACGTGGATCGAGGCGTTCCGCGACACGCTGTCCACCGACGGCGCCGGCGTGCGCGCGCCGATGGCCGCCGACGTCGACATGCCGCGCCTACTCGCCCCGATGGCGACGATGCTGTCCGACCGGCGCGGTATCCGCTTCAGCCTGTCGGCGATGGCCATGCGCTCGATCCTCGACGGCATCTCCGCCCGTCTCGAGGAAAGCCGCGATCTGTCGCGCTACAACATCGGCCTGCTGATCTTCCTCGGCCTGCTCGGCACCTTCTGGGGCCTGCTCGAAACCGTCGGCTCCATCGGCGACATCATCGGCAGTCTCAGCGTCGACGGCGGCGAGGCGGCGGCGGTGTTCGCGAAACTCAAGGAAGGCCTCGCCGCGCCCATCGACGGCATGGGCACGGCGTTCTCGTCTTCGCTGTTCGGACTCGCCGGCTCGCTGGTGCTGGGCTTCCTCGATCTGCAGGCGAGCCAGAGCCAGAACCGCTTCTATAACGAGTTGGAGGAATGGCTGTCCTCGGTGACGCGGCTGTCGTCGGGATCCCTCGGCGGCGAGGGCGAGCAAGGCGTGCCGGCCTACGTGCAGGCGCTGCTCGAACAGACGGCGGAGAGCCTGGAGAACCTCCAGGTCATCATCACCCGCGGCGAGGAAGGCCGTTACGCCGTCAGCGAGGGGCTCGCCAACCTGACCGGCAAGATCGAAATCCTGACCGAGCACATGCGCACCGAGCAGGCGGTGATGAAGAACCTCGCCGAGATGCAGATGGACATGCGCCCGGTATTGGAACGGCTCGCCGAGACGGCGCGCAGCCAGGGCGGCATGGACGACACGACGCGGGCACACCTCCGCAACTTCGACCTCAACATGCAAAGGCTCGTCGAGGAAACCACGCGCAGCCGCGACGAAATCGCCGACGCGCTGAAGCGCGAAATCAGGCTGCTCGCCCGCACCATCGCCGCCGCCGGCGGGGACGGCCGCGAATGAGCCGCCGCAAGGGCCGGTAAATGGCCGCCGCGTCGCGCCGCGATCACCGCTCGAGCGTCATTTGGCCGGGCTTCGTCGACGCCCTGGCGACGCTGCTGATGGTCATCATCTTCCTGCTGCTGATCTTCGTGCTGGCGCAGTTCTTCCTCGGACAGGCGCTGTCGGGCCGCGACAAGGCGCTCCGGCAGTTGGAAAGCGATCTTGGCCGCCTCACCCAGGTGCTGGCGCTGGAACGCGCCGAGACGGCGCGCCTCAACACGGAAGTCAGCTCCCTCACCCAGCAATTGTCGGCGTCGCTGGAAACCCGCGCCGGCCTGGAAGCGAACCTCGCCGACCTGCGGAGCAAGTTCCAGGAAACCGAAGGGCAGTTGGCCGGCGCCCGCGCCGCCAGCAAGGCCGACAAGGAAGCGATCACGCGCCAACTGGCTGAGATCGCCGATCTGAGCCGCGACGTCGCGGCGCTGAAGGCGCTCAAGGTCGAGTTGGAGCGCGAGGTCTCGGCGCTTTCCGTGCGCGCCGCCGACGCCGAAAAGGCCAAGGACAAGCTGGACAAGGATCTGGCGGCGGCGACCAAAACCCTGGCCGAGACGGGCGCCGAACGCGACAAGCTCAAGGTCGGTCTCGCCAACGAGCGCGAGATCGCGGACAGCGCGCGCGCGCAGTTGGCGCTGCTCAATCAGCAGATGTCGGCGCTACGCGCCCAACTCGACGCCCTCAACGCGGCCCTCGACGCCGCCGAGTCCGAGGCGAAATCCAAGGACGTCCGGATCGAGGCCCTCGGCCAACGCTTGAACGCCGCGCTCGCCGGCAAGGTCCAGGAGCTGTCGCGCTACCGTTCGGAATTCTTCGGCCGGCTCCGCGACGTGCTCGGCCGGCGCCAGGACGTGCGCATCGTCGGCGACCGTTTCGTGCTGCAGTCCGAGGTTCTGTTCGCGAAAGGCTCGGCCGACCTCGGCGATCCCGGCAAGCAGGAACTCGACAAACTGGCGACGACGCTGCTGGAAATCGCCCTCAAGATTCCGGGCGACGTCGAATGGATCTTGCAGATCGACGGCCACACCGACCGGGACCCGATCGCCACCGCCCGCTTCCCGTCGAACTGGGAGCTGGCGACGGCACGCGCCCTTTCCGTCCTGCACCATCTGGTGTCCGCCGGCATACCGTCCAACCGCCTGGCCGCGACCGGCTTCGGCGAGCATTTCCCCATCGCCAATGGAAACACCGAGGCCGCCAAGGCCAAGAACCGCCGCATCGAGTTCAAGTTCACGCAGCGTTGAACCTGACGGCCCGACCTTCACGAGGAAATAACCGATGACGCTCCGACCGATGTCTCCACGCCTTTCCTTCTGGTTCGTGTGCGTCTTGACGTTCGTCGCCGCCGAGACAGTGGTGCGGCTGTCGCTGATGGCCTGGGTCGGCTATCTGCATCCGGAGCACACCCTGCCGATACTGGTCCTGTTGCCGGTGGGCTTCGCGGCGGACGTCGCCATGGGCGCGCTGCTCGGCAGCCCGTTCCTGATCGGCCTGCACCTCGGCCGGCGCTATTGGCGCCGCCGCTGGATGCGCGTGCTGGCGCATCTGATGCTCCTGGTGCTCTGCGGCGCCCTCATCCTGATCGATATCTCGGCGCTGTTTTATTGGAACGATTTCGACAGCCGCTTCGACAGCATCGCCGTCAACTACCTGATGTTCCCGCGCGAGGTGTTCGGCAACATCGAGGAATCCTTCAACCTGACGCTGTTCCTGCCGCTCGCCGGCGTCATCGCCATCGTCGTCTATTGGTTCCTCAGGAAGCGTCTCGACGCCGCGTTGCATGCGCCGACGCCACCGCGCGAACGGCGCACCGCGTTGGCTGTCGGCGGCGCGCTGGTCGTCTACGCCGCCATCATCATGTTCTTCGGCCCCTTCAAGCTGGCGGCGAGCCGCGAGGTCAACGAGATCGTCGCCAACGGCCTGCACAGCCTGGTCGTCGCCGCTTTCAACAACGATTCCCGCTACGACGGCCTCTATCCCGGCATGCCGGAGAAGCAGGCGCGGGACCGCGTGCGCGCGCTGATCCAGCAGGACAACACCGAATTCGTCGAGGACGCCGCCGGCAAGAACCCGACGCTCCGCCGCGTCAAGGGAACAGGCGCGCTGAAGCGCTTGAACGTCGTGCTGGTGATCCAGGAGTCGTTCGGCTCCACCTACGTCGACGATCTGGACAACACGCGCCCGGAAAAGATCTCGCCGCACCTGACCCGCATCGGCAAGGACGGCCTGTTCTTCACCAACGTCTACGCGACCGGCAACCGCACCGTGCGCGGGCTGGAGGCGCTGCTGACCTCGTTCCCGCCGATCCCGGGCATATCGACGTCGCGGCGGCCCGGTTCGAAGGGCATGCACTCGCTGGCCTTCCTGTTCGACAAGCTCGGCTACCAGACGGCGTTCCTGTACGGCGGCCGGGCGCTGTTCGACAACATGGGACCGTACTGGTCGGGGATCGGCTTCGAGCACGTCTGGGACCAGGGCGACATCGCCGAGCAGCCGTTCACGACCGCCTGGGGCGCCGCCGACGAGTATATTTTCGGCGAGGCCTTGAAGCGGATGGACGCCGAGGCGAAATCGCCCGAGAAGCCGATCTTCCTGAGCGTCCTAACGGTTTCCAACCACCGCCCGTATGTCTATCCGGAAGGCCGCATCGACAAGGACCCGGCGCGCAAGCGCAAGGAGAACTCGGCCACCTATGCCGACTGGGCCTTCGGTGACTTCATCGAGCGGGCGCGCGGCCGGCCCTGGTTCGACGACACCGTCTTCATTTTCGTCGGCGACCACGGCCCCCGCGTGTACGGTGCCGCCGTCGTGCCGGTGCCGAGTTACCGCGTGCCCTTGATGTATTACGCGCCCAAGCATATCCGCCCGGAACGCAACGAGACGCTCGGCTCGGCCATGGACATGGGACCGACACTGCTCGGCATCCTCGGGTTCGACTACGAGAGTCCGTTTTTCGGCATCGACCTGAAGCGCGTGCCGCCAGGAACCGGCCGGGTCGCGATGGAGCACAACTTCGCCGCCGCGTTCGGTAACGGGCGGCACGTCGCGACGATCCGGCCGAACGCGCCGACGCTGGGCTACAAGATGCGCCCGGGGCCGTTCGATCTGGAACCGGAGCCGTCGCCCGAACCGGACGCCGCCGCCGACGCCGTCGCGCTTTATCAAACGGCGCACCGGATGTTCTACGCCGGCCGCTATCACGACGCGCCAAGTCCCTGACGGTGACACGGCTTTGCCACCGACGGGCGTATCGGGCGTTGCCCTTGCCCCGATTGCCGGTGTAGGCAAGGCCATGCCAATTCTTTTCCTGATCGTCGTCGTCGACCTGATCGGTTTCGGAATCATCATTCCGCTGCTGCCGTTCTACGCCGAGCATTTCCAGGCGACGCCGACGACGGTCGGACTGGTCATGGCGACCTATTCGGCGGCGCAATTCGTCGCCGCGCCCTATCTCGGACAATTGAGCGACCGGGTCGGCAGACGGCCGGTACTGCTGATCAGCCTCGCCGGCGCCGCCATTTCCTACGTCGGATTGGCCTTCGCCGACACGCTGGCGATGCTGTTCGCCATGCGCGCGCTCGGCGGCTTCATGGCCGGCAACATCTCGACGGCGTTCGCGTATGTCGCCGACGTGACGACCAAGGAGAACCGGGCCAAGGGCATGGGGGTCGTCGGCGCCGCCTTCGGCATCGGCTTCATCATGGGCCCCGCCATCGGCGGCATGCTGGCCGGCGACGACCCGGCAAAGGCGGATTTCATGACGCCGAGCCTCGCCGCCGCCGGGCTGTCCGCCCTGGCGCTGATCCTGACCGTCCTGTTCCTGAAGGAGAGCCTTTCCGTGGAAACCCGCCGCGAGCTGGCGGCGCAGGGCCGGGTTGGCCGCTGGCAGGCGCTCCGTTCGTCGCTGCAGACACCTGGGATCGGTTTGCTGATCTTTCTCGCCTTCCTGGCGACGTTCGTGTTCGCCGGGCTGGAAACCACCTTCGCCATGTGGTCGCGCCGCCAGTTCGGCTGGGGGCCGGCGCAGAACGGCTATCTGTTCGCCTTCATCGGCGTGCTCGGCGCCCTGATCCAAGGCGGCGCCGTCGGCCGGCTCGCCAAGCGGTTCGGGGAAGAACGCCTGATCGTCGTGGGCGCGCTGCTGCTGGCGGTCGGCATCGGCTGCATACCGCTATCGACGACCGTTCCCGTGTTGGTGGCGGCGATGGCCATCGCCGGGGTCGGCTTCAGCCTGATTTCCCCCGCCCTCAACAGCGCCATCTCGATCCGCGGCGGCGACGGCGTGCAGGGCGGCCTGATGGGCGTGACGCGCTCGGCGACGACGTTTTCCCGCATGGTCGGACCGGCCTTCGGCGGCCTGATTTTCGGGGTCATCGGCAAGGACGCCCCCTACGTCGCGTGCGCCGCCCTGATGCTTGTGGTGGCCATGCTCGCCTTGCGGGGCCTGACGGCCCGAAAAGGCCGGGTGGCCCCCGCCGATTCCGAGGCTTGAAACGCCTGCCGGCAATCTGTATAAGGCCGGCTCCATATTAACGGAGCCGTGCGATGAAAACCGACATCCACCCGGATTACCACGAGATCAACGTGCAGATGACCGATGGCACGACCTTCAAGACCCGCTCGACGTGGGGCAAGGAAAGCGACACCATGCGCCTCGACATCGACTCGGCGTCGCACCCGGCCTGGACGGGCGTCCACCGCCTCATCGACAGCGGCGGTCAGCTCGCCAAGTTCAACAAGCGTTTCAAGGACTTCGGCCTGAAGTCCTGATTTTCCGGTCGTTTCCGGCCTGCAAACGCCCCCGCCACCAGCGGGGGCGTTTCGTTTTCCGCTTCCCTCGCCTGCAACCGTATGTTGCAGTGCCAAATCAATTTGTTCTCGGATTCTGATTTTGATACGGTAATCGGCGTTGGATTCCGTCTCCGCGAGCGACCGGCTCGCCGCGGACAGCTGTTGTTGCATGGACGACGCCACCGGGCCTGGGGGGCCCACAGGAGCGACGATTTGGCGATTACGCAATTCGAGGTCCAAGTCCAGCAGGGCTCGCGTTGGAGCATCCATGCGCAATTCGGTCCCTTCCAGAAGGAAGCGGCGATCGAGGAAGCCAAGGGGCTCGAGCGCATGCCGGGAATCGGCGGCGTAAAGGTCATCCGTGAGGTCTACGACGCCGAGCGCGGCTCGTCCCAGGAATTCGTCATTTACAAGAGCGCCAGCGTCAAGGCCCTCGACAAGCACGAAACCGACCAAAGCGACGGCAAGAAGGGGGCCCCCGCCGCTGCCGCCAAGAGCAGTTGGATGGAGGACGACGGCGCCGACGAGCCCGCCGCCGGCGGCAAGGCCGCCGCCATCCCCGCGGGCAAACCGAGCAGCGGCGGCGGAAAGAAAAAGAAAAAGGAGACGACGCTGACCGGCGTCATCGTCAAGCTGCTGCTGGTGGCGCTGATCAGTCTCACGATTGCCGGTTTCTTCACGTTCCCGACGTCGAGCCTGATCGGCGGCAAGTCGCTGTTCGGCATCCGCATGGTCGGCAACGCCGAGGTGAACGTGCTCTTCATCGTCTTCATCGGCACGTTCCTGCTGAGCGCGCTCATGATGGCGACCAGCCTGCTCAGCAAGGAGAACCTCAAGGAGCGTCAGCCGCGCCCGATGCACGCCGCGCAGCCGGCGCCCAAGAAAGTCACCAAGGTCAAGAAGAAGAAGCGGCGCCACAAGGATCTGCAGCCGAAGTCGCGCGACAACGACGACGACGCGCCGTCGTCCAAGAGCAGCGCCGACCAGGACACCAACGACCGCCTGCGGAAGGACCTCGGCGGCGGCGACATGGGAGACGGCGACCTCGGCGGCGGCGACAAGATTTCCGACGCCGCGCCGCAGGCGGCGTTGTCGCCGCAGGAAGAGAAGCAGAAGGCCTTTCTCATGAAGGCCCTCGGCAAGGCCCTCGAAGGCAGCCAGGCCAACAAGCAGAAACTCGACAACTTCAACAAGTTCGGCGTCAACCTGTGGGTTGCCGGCGCGGCCGAGGCGCTGGTGCAGAAGCGCGGCATCAGCGAGGAAGGCGCGGGCAAGATCCTCGCCGACAGCGTGCAGGTGCTGGGCTACAAGAAGTCGCACGCGCAGAATTTCGCGACCAAGTACGAGGAATACCTGCTGCAGGACGCCCGCTACATGCAGATGTTCCAGGCCGGCCGCAATGCCATGAACACCTACATGGCGGACGAAGGGCACATCGCGCGTCACCTCGACGTGGCGCTCGGCGAATGGAACAAGCCGAAGCAGAAGGAAGAGCAGCCGCGCGTCATCACGGTGCTCTTCACCGACATCGCCGGCTCCACCGCCATGACGCAGAAACTCGGCGACGCCGGCGCGCAGGAAGTGGTGCGCACGCACAACCGGGTCGTGCGCGAGGCGCTGACCATGTACCGGGGCCGCGAGGTGAAGCACACCGGCGACGGCATCATGGCGTCGTTCGAGCAGGCGTCCGACGCCGTCGAAGCGGCGATCATGATGCAGCGGGGCGCCGACTCGAACAACACGTCGAACCCGAACCTGCCCTTGCACCTGAAGATCGGCATCAATTCCGGCGAGCCGATCCAGGAGGACAACGACCTGTTCGGCTCGACCGTGCAGATGTCGGCGCGCATCGTCGACAAGGCCAAGGCGGATCAGATCTTCGTCTCGGAAGTGGTGAAGGGCATCTGCTCGGGCAAAAGCTACCGCTTCTCCAACGCGGGCGGCTTCGAGATGAAGGGCTTCGACGGCCCGATCACGCTCTGGGAAGTCGACTGGCGCCGCGCCGCCGCCGCCGAATAGCCTGAAATCAATGACTTAACGGCCGAAAAAATTTCCGGCCGCCCCCTTGCGGCGCGTTCGCACGGGACTAAATCAGTTGCGAGAAGGCGGATGCCATTGTGGGTCCGCCACGTTAACGGGGCCCGGTCCGGGACCGTCGGACATGTCCGGTCGCTTCGCCGCCGGGCCGCAAACGATCAAATCGCTCAAAGGAGGATTTGCCATGCGCACGATCGATTTCTCTCCCCTCTTCCGCCATTCCGTCGGCTTCGACCGCATGCAGCGCCTGTTGGACGCCGCCGGTCAGATGGACGCCGGCAACGGATATCCGCCCTACAACATCGAACAGACCGGTGAGGACGGCTACGCCGTGACCCTCGCCGTCGCCGGTTTCGCGCCGGAGAACCTCGACATCACGCTGACCGACAAGACCCTCGTCATTTCCGGCAAGCTGAACGAGGACGGCGTCGAGCGCACGTATCTGCACCGCGGCATCGCCGGCCGGGCCTTCGAGCGCCGCTTCGAACTCGCCGATCACATCGAGGTGGCCGGCGCGGAGCTCGAAAACGGTCTCCTTCGCGTGACCTTGGAGCGCCGCATTCCGGAAAGCCAGAAGCCCCGCAAGATTTCCATCGCGGCTTCGGAAGACACCAAGAAGATCGAACAGAAGGCCGCCTGATCCAGGCCCCGGCCTCGTCAGACGAAACAGGGCGCGTCCGGCTCAGCCGGGCGCGCTCATCTTATTGGTTTCGATGATGTCGCGGATGTGCGCCGGGATTTGCGCCGACTTGTGGCTGTCGCGGTCGATGAAGACGTGCACGAAATGTCCGGTCGACGCCGGCGCCGGATCGGACTTGCCGAACAGGCCGATCTCGTAGGTGACGCTGGTGCCGCCGATGCGCTGGACGCCGAGCCCCGCCGTCACCGTTTCCGGGAACGACAGCGGCCGGTGAAACCGGCAGAGCGATTCGACGACCAGCGGATACGACTGATCCACGTTCCAGTCGATCTTCAAGACATTGAGCGTGAAGTGAACGACCACCGTTTCGATGCAGCGGTTGTAGACCACGTTGTTGAGGTGGCCGAGCATGTCGTTGTCGCCCCAACGGGTCGGGATTTCGATGGAGAACGGAAAGTCCCCGATCCGCCGCTTCAGATAGTCCGTCATGCGGCGTCTCCCTTCGGCGCCACCGTTATGGACTGCAACGCGCCCCGGATCGGGGCCGGAATGGCGAGCGGCTTGTTGCTCTCGCGGTCGACGAAAACGTGCACGAAGTGGCCCCAGGCGGACACTTCGTCCTCGTCCCCTTTGAAGATGCCGACCTCGTAGCGGACGCTGGAATTGCCGAGATGGCCGACGCGGAGACCGGCATGCACCATATCCGGATAGGCGATGGAGCTGCGGTAGCGGCACTGGCTTTCGACGACGACGCCGATCTTGTCGGCGTGATGAATGTCGAGCCCGCCCTTTTCGATCAGGAACATGTTCACGACGGTATCGAAATAGGAATAGTAGGTGACGTTGTTGACGTGACCGTACAGGTCGTTGTCCATCCAGCG
>JAYOFL010000085.1:0-9842 GCA_038117205.1 Rhodospirillales bacterium
CACTCGCCGCTGATGGGCGTCACCAACGCCATCTCGTCGGTGATCATCGTCGGCGGCCTGCTGGCGGTCGGCCCGGAACTGCTGGATTTCTCGAAGGTGATGGGCTTCTTCGCCGTGGCGCTGGCGTCGGTCAACATCTTCGGCGGTTTCATCGTGACCCGGCGAATGCTCGCCATGTTCAAGAAAAAGCAGAAGTAAGGGAGCGGGAACATGAGCGGATCCGTCGTCGGATATTTCTACCTCGTCGCCGCCGTGCTCTTCATCATGGCGCTCCGCGGCCTGTCGTCGCCGGAGACGGCGCGCAAGGGCAACCTCTGCGGCATGATCGGCATGGCCATCGCCATCGCCACGACCATCGCCAGCCCGAACGTCCAGTCGTACACCTGGATCGCCATCGCGGTGCTGATCGGCGGGACCATCGGCACCGTGGTCGCCCAGAAGATCCAGATGACGGCGCTGCCGCAGCTGGTCGCCGCGTTCCACTCGCTGGTCGGTCTGGCCGCCGTGTTCGTGGCGCTGGCGGCGCTCTATCACCCGGAGGCCTACGACATCGGTAAGGCCGGGGCCATCCCGGCCGGCAGCCTGATCGAAATGGCGCTCGGCATGGCCATCGGCGCGGTGACGTTTTCGGGCTCGCTGATCGCCTTCGCCAAGCTGCAGGGCATCATGTCCGGCGCGCCGATCACGTTCCCGATGCAGCACCCGTTCAACGCGCTGGTCGGCATCGTCATGCTGGCGCTACTGGTGTGGTTCTGCCGGACGGAATCCTACGCCGCCTTCTGGGCGCTGCTGATCCTGTCGTTCGCCATCGGCTTCCTGCTGATCATCCCGATCGGCGGCGCCGACATGCCGGTCGTCGTCTCGATGCTGAACTCGTATTCCGGCTGGGCGGCCTGCGGCATCGGCTTCACGCTCCGCAACCCGGCGCTGATCATCACCGGCGCGCTGGTCGGCTCCAGCGGTGCCATCCTCAGCTACATCATGTGCAAGGGCATGAACCGCTCGATCATCAACGTCCTGCTGGGCGGCTTCGGCGGCGAAGCGGCCGGCGGTGGCGGCGGTGGGTCGGCGGCGGACGGCCGCACGCACAAGTCCGGCGCGGCGGCCGACGCGGCCTTCATCATGTCGAACGCGTCCAAGGTCATCATCGTGCCCGGCTACGGCATGGCGGTGGCGCAGGCGCAGCACGCGGTTCGGGAAATGGCCGACAAACTCAAGGCCGAAGGCGTCGAGGTGAAGTACGCCATCCACCCGGTGGCGGGCCGCATGCCCGGCCACATGAACGTGCTGCTGGCGGAAGCCAACGTGCCCTATGACGAGGTGTTTGAGCTGGAAGAGATCAACCACGAGTTCTCGACCGCCGACGTCGCCTACGTCATCGGCGCCAACGACGTGACGAACCCGAGCGCCAAGACCGACCCGAAGAGCCCGATCGCCGGCATGCCGATCCTCGATGTCGAAAAGGCGGGCACGGTGCTGTTCGTGAAGCGCTCCATGAGCTCGGGCTACGCCGGCGTCGACAACCCGCTGTTCTACGCCGACAACACCATGATGCTGTTCGGCGACGCCAAGGCGATGACGGAAGAGATCGTCGGCGCGCTGGAGTGACCTGACCGCGCCCGACCGTTACCGAATTCGTCATCCCCGCGAAAGCGAGGATGACGAGTTTTTTCAAGACGATCGTATTTTTGGCTGGCGCCGAATTCACCCCCAACCGTCACCCCGGATTTATTCCGGGGTCAACAGTTTGCGTAGGCCGGGTGTTTGAGTGTGGACCCCGGGACAAGCCCGGGGTGACAGGTGGGTGTTTGAGTTAACCCAACCCCATGAACGACAAAAACCGCCCGGGCGATTGCCTGGGCGGTGCTGTCTTCGTTCTGGTCCGGCCGCCTTAGGCGGCCGCGTCGGCGTGGATCAGAAGCCTTCGCGCTCGATCCGCTTGCGCTCCAGCTTGCGGGCGCGGCGGACGGCTTCAGCCTTTTCGCGAGCGCGGCGCTCGGAGGGCTTCTCGTAAGAACGGCGGAGCTTCATTTCACGGAAAATGCCCTCGCGCTGCATCTTTTTCTTGAGCGCCTTCAGGGCCTGATCGACGTTGTTGTCGCGAACGATGACTTGCACGGCGGTCCTTCTCTGCTCACTTTAGGGTCACAATGATCTCTTTCCCGCGGGCCTCTTACCCGCGAGAGACGCGCCTTCTAGCATACCGATAGGGGGTTGGGAAGGGCGAAATGGTTGAATTTTTTGGGTTCGGAGGCCCGGCCGCATGGCCATTCTGAAGATCGCGCGGATGGGAAATCCGCTCCTGATGGGTGTCGCCGAGCCGGTTTCCGACCCGACGGCCCCGGAAATCCACCAGTTGGCCGGGGATATGGTGGAAACCATGCACGACGCTCCCGGTATCGGTCTCGCCGCGCCCCAGGTTCATGTGCCGAAGCGGGTCGTGATCTATTACGTGCCGGAATCCCGCATGGATGGCGGATTCCCGCTCACGCTCCTGATCAATCCGGTCATCGAGGTCCTCGATTCGGCCCTGGAAGAGGGGATAGAGGGCTGTCTGTCGCTGCCCGGCATGGCCGGCCGGGTGTCCCGGCCCCGGCGCGTCGGCGTCAGCGCCGTCGGGCTGGACGGCCGGGGCTTTTCCTACGAGGCGGAGGGCTATCACGCCCGCGTCGTGCAGCACGAATGCGACCACCTGGACGGGGTGCTCTATCCCATGCGCATGACCGACCTGTCGACGCTCGGCTACGTCGAGGAGATGACCAAGGGCGACGAGGCGGCTAGAATGGCGGCGGAGGACGTGGAATGACGGACATCCACGATCGCGCGCGCGCCGAGTTGCAGGCGCTTCGGGACGCCATGCTGGAGGCGGCGCTCAAGGAAGTGCCGTTCGACGGTTGGACGCAGGCGGCGCTCGAGCGCGCCGAGCGGTCCGCCGGTCTCGGGCCGGAAGCGGCCTACCGGGCGTTCCCGGGCGGCGCGGCGGACATGGCGGAACACGCGTCGGATTACTTCGACCGCAAGATGCTGGCGGGGTTGGACAGGCTCGATCTCAAGGCGATGAAGGTGCGCGAGCGGGTCGCCGCCGGGGTGCGCGAGCGCCTCGAGGCGTGCGTCCCGCATAAGGAAGCCTGCCGGCGGCTGCTCGCCTTCCGGGCGCTTCCCGGGAACAAGCCGACGGCGCTCCGTCTCGCCTGGCGGACCTGCAACCTGATCTGGTATGCCGCCGGCGACGACGCGACGGACTTCAACTACTACACCAAGCGCGGCCTGCTGTTCCCGGTCTACACGACGACGGTACTCTATTGGCTCTCCGACGATTCGGAGGGCAACGCCGATACCTGGGGCTATCTGGACCGGCGCATCGCCGACGTCATGAAGATTCCGGGATATCAGGCGAAAGTCCGAAAGGCGCTCGGCAAGCTGCCGAACCCGTTCCGTTTCCGCCCCGCCGCCGGCCTCTGAGCGGTCCCCAAAACTGAAACGGGGCACGGCGGTTTCTGCCGTGCCCCGTCTACAGGGGTGAGTTTCCGCACATTAGGGCGCGCGGACCGGGAGGGGTGATTCCCGGTCGCCGATGGTCGCCCATCGGGTGAAATCATTATTCAGACGAACCGGTCATTCTCCCAATCACGAACGCTCACGGAATCGTGAGGTCGCGAATCGGCACCGAACATTCGCGCGGTCTCCCACACCGACGGGCCGGATACCGTCCAAAAAGGCGCCGCCGAGCGCCGCGATTCACGACGATTCCCGGGCTGCACGTGTATTTCTGGTCAGCCGCGCCGCCCTCGCGTATTCTTTTCTCCGATTTTGGAGGAGCCATGCAGGCTGTTGGCGCACAAAGCGGCGGTGCGGGCGATGATCTCGCCGACCACTTCCTCGGCTGCACCAAGCTCGGCCGGTACCTGACCGTCTACGACGGCAGCCGATTCGTCATCACCGACGATTTCCGCGAGAACGACATGGGCAACGCCGCCGCGGCGGCGGTCGCCGCCATCTATTCCCGCGATCCGTTGGTGGCGCATGCGGCGCTCTTGCCGCTCGGCCGGCACGGCGGCATGTCCGGACGCGACCGCCGCAAGTACGAGCGACTTTTCGAGCTGATCGAGGAACAGGCCCTCGACGGCACCGTCACCAAGGCCGCCGGGCATATCCTCAAGCACGATTTCCGCGAAGCCGAGATCAAGGCCATCGAGGAGGAACTGGGCGACAAGCTGAGCCCGGCCCGGCTCCGTTACCGGGCGTTCCTCGGCGTCGTCCGCAAGCTTCTGGAAAACAAGATCACCGCGCCGTCGTTCCTGGACGAGTTCCGCGAGTTCACCCGCGCCGTCGCCGGCCGGCTCGACTTCGGCATCTACAGTTTCTGTCTCGACCGCATCTTCGGCAATCCCAGGATCACCATGAAGGTGAAGAAGCTGCTGGCGGTCGAGTTGATCAAGTTTCCGCCGCTGATCCGGCGCGAACTGGTGACGAACGTGCTGGTCTATCCGGCGCAGTCGCCGGAACTGGTCAGCTTCGTGCGTGGCCTGATCATGGCCGAGCTTGAGCCCTCCGTGGTGGTCGAGATGGACCTCTTGGAGACCTTCAAGCGCAACCGCCTGACGATGCAGGACATCGAGGCGGGCCTCCGCCTCCGCGCCTGAGTTATTTCTTCCGGGAAAAGTAGCCGAGCGGGAACAGCCGGTTCACGTGCCCCATCTTGCGGCCTTCGCGGGCTTCACGCTTGCCGTAAAGGTGCAGCCGCGCCCCCGGTTCCGCCAGCAGATCGGCCCAGCCGTTCACCGCCGAGCCCAGCAGGTTCTTCATCTCGGCGTCGTGGTGCGGCGTGGTGTCGCCGAGTGGCAGGCCGCAGACGGCGCGGACGAATTGCTCGAACTGGCTGGTCGGGCAGGCGTCCATGGTCCAGTGGCCGGAATTGTGCGGCCGGGGCGCGATCTCGTTGACCAGCAGTTTGCCGGACCGGGTCACGAACATCTCGACCGCCAGCAGGCCGACCAGATCGAGCCCGTCGGCGATGGCGTGCGCGATGCCGACCGCATCCTTCGCCATCCCGTCCGACAGCGACGCCGGCGCGATGGTGGTGTCGAGGACGTGGTTCACGTGCCGGTTCTCGACCGGCGGGTAGGTGGCCCAGCCGCCGCCCGGCGAGCGGGCGACGATCACGGAAATCTCGCGTTCCAGATCGACGAAGGCTTCCAGGATGCCGACGCCCGAGCCCATCTCGGCCCAGGCTTCCGCGTAATTGCAGTCCGGCGCGATCAGCACCTGGCCCTTGCCGTCGTAGCCCATGCGGGCGGTCTTGAGGACGGCGGGCCGGCCGATCTCGGCGGCTGCGGCTTCCAACTCGGCGGCGCTTTCGACCCGGCGGTACGGCGTCGTCGGCGCGATCTTGTTGATGAATTCCTTTTCCAGGAGCCTGTCCTGCGACACCGCCAAGCTCTGCCAGCCGGGCCTGACGACGGCGCGCTCGGCCAGCCACTGCACGCTCTGGTGCGGAATGTTCTCGAATTCGAAGGTGACGACGTCGACGGCCTCGCCGAACGCCTTCAGCGCCTGCTCGTCGTCATAGGGCGCGACGGTGGTCGCGGCGGACACCTGCGACGCCGGGCTGTCTTGTTCGGGGCAGAAGATGTGGCAGCGATAGCCGATACGGGCGGCCGCGAGCGCCGTCATGCGGCCCAACTGGCCGCCGCCCATGATGCCGATGACGCTGCCCGGCGCGAGCGGATGCGACTTTCCCATGCGTTCAGGCTTCGTCGCTGGGCGCCTCGGCGACGCCGTCGGTCTGACGGGTCCGCCAGTCGACCAGCGCCTTGTCGACGGCGGGGTTCTGCAGCGCGATCACGGCGGCGGCCAGCAGCGCCGCGTTGATGGCGCCGGCCTTGCCGATGGCCAGCGTGCCGACCGGCACGCCGCCCGGCATTTGGACGATGGAGAGCAGGCTGTCCATGCCCTTCAACGCCTTGCTTTCGACCGGCACGCCGAAGACGGGAAGGGTGGTCATGGCGGCGGCCATGCCCGGCAGGTGCGCGGCGCCGCCGGCGCCGGCGACGATCACCTTGAGACCGCGGCCCTTGGCCTTTTCGGCGTAGTCGTAGAGCCGTTTCGGAGTACGGTGCGCGGAGACGATCCGGGTTTCAAAGTCGACGCCGAGCGCGGCCAGGGTCTCGGCCACGTGGCGCATGGTGTCCCAATCGGACTGGCTGCCCATGATGATGCCGACTTGCGGCGTCTTGGCGTTCATACCGGCTCTCCCCCACCTCGGGTTCGGGAAAGCGCGGCATTATAGGTGCGCCGGGCTCCGGCGCAAGCCGTAAGCGGGGGCCGGCCGGTTGTGGTATACTGACCGCCGAATCGCGGAGAGACGCCATGGAGGTCAACCGACCGGACACGGTCGTCCCGACCGGGCAGCACGGCGGCCAAGGTGGCGCCGGGCAGCGTCATCGCGAGGAATCCGAGCCGAAACCGGAGGCCCAGCCGCCCGGCGATCCGGAAGCCTTCGAGGTGGAGGGGCTCGCTGCTGAGATCACGCCGGCGGCGCAGGCGGCGCTGGACGCCCTGGTCGCCGAGATCGAGCCGCTCCGCTATCAGTTGAAACTCGCCGGGGAGCGGGAGGCCCGCCTCAAGGAGGATATCGCCCGGCACGCCTTTCTCGGGGTGCCGAGCCGGCGCGAATTCATGCGCGAACTCGGCCATGTGCTAGCGCACGTCGAGCAATTGACGACGGCGCCGAGCGTGGTCGTCATGCACGTGGCGGGCGCCGACGCCATCCGCCGCCGGCACGGCCGTGGTCCCTACGAAGGGGCGCTCAAGCACGTCGCCGACGCGATCCGCGCCAGCGTGCATCCGACGGACGCCTTCGGCAGCCTCGGTGGGCACGATTTCGGCCTGGTCCTCCTGGTCGCCGACCCGGTGCTGGCGCGCGAACGGGCGCGGCAGATCGCCGAGGCCCTCAACGGCAAACCCTATGCGCCTGCCGCCGGCCTGCCGCTCGACGTGATCTTTGGGGTCGCGGCGCTCACGGCCAGGCTCAGTCCGGACGCGGCGCTGGCTTACGCCGATCGCGACATGGTGGCCAATTTCGGTAAGTGAAGAACGAGGGTGCTGAGGCGCCTAGGGTTCAGGCGATGATGTCGGGCAGCAGCCGGCTTTCCAGCTTGCGGATCTGGTCCTTGAGCGAAAGCTTGCGCTTCTTCAGGCGCTGAATCTGAATCTGATCGAAGGGCCGGGTGTCGATCAGGTGCTGGATGACATCGTCGAGATCGCGATGTTCCAGTTGGAGATCCTCCAACTGCTTCCGCATCAAGGCTTCCGTTTCGTCCATGATCCTCGACGTTCCCCCAGGTATGCGACCATGATACCAAAGGAGCCATTCTGGCGGTAGGATGATCCCGTGGCAAAGGCGACTTTTCGACGTATCGGCGTATTGACCAGCGGCGGCGACTGCGCCGGCCTGAACGCGGCCATCCGCGCCGTGGTGAAGCGGGCCGTGCACGGCTTTTCGGCGGAAGTCCTGGGTATTCTGGACAGCACGGAGGGGCTTCTGGCGTCGCCGCCCCGGGTGCGGCCGCTGGCGATGGAAATCTTTTCCGGCGAGGTGCTCAGGAGCGGCGGCACCATGCTCGGCACCGTCAACAAGGGCGACCCGTTCCGATACCCGATGCCGGACGGCGGTTTCGCGGACCGGTCCGACGAGGTGGTGCGGAACTTGCTCAATCTCGGCATCGAAGGGCTGATCGGCATCGGCGGCGACGGCAGCATGAAGATTCTGCACGCGCTTCTGGAAAAGACCGGCCTGCCGTTCATCGGCATCCCCAAGACCATCGACAACGACGTACCGTTCACGGAATTCGCCATCGGCTTTCATACCGCCGTCGGCGTCGCCGTCGAGGCGCTGGACCGGTTGCAACCGACCGCGGCCAGCCACCACCGGGTAATGATCCTGGAGACCATGGGCCGCGACGCCGGCCATATCGCGCTCAGTGCCGGCATCGCCGGCGGCGCCGACGTGATCCTGATCCCGGAAATTCCCTACGATATCGAGCGCATCGCGGCGCGGCTCAACGAGGTGCGCGAGGTCGAGGGCCGAAATCACGTTCTGGTCGTCTGCGCCGAGGCGGCGCGGCCGAAGGGCGGGGACGCCGTGACGCACGACCACCGCTACGGCGGCATCGGCGAACGGTTGCGCCGCGACATCGCCGCCGCCACAGGTGCCGATTCACGGGTCACGATGTTGGGACACGTGCAGCGCGGCGGCCAGCCGTCCAGCTTCGACAGGGTTCTGGCGTCCGCCTTCGGCGTGCGGGCGGTCGAGCTTCTCATGGCCGGCCAATCGGGGCGCATGGTGGCGTGGTGGGACGGCCGGGTGACGGACGTGCTGCTGGCCGACGTGGTCGGCACCTCGAAGCCCGTGTATCTGGGCGGTACGCGGGTCAAGGCGGCACGCGGACTGGGAATTTCGCTCGGCGATTGAACGGTTCCAAACGGCAAAACGAAATATTCTTACCGGCCGATCCAATGGCATTCCGAATCGGACCGCGCTACACTATTCGTGTGTCATAACCGTGAAATGAGGCACCTAAATTTTGCCTGAGGAGGAATGACGATGAGCACTGTCGAACGGATCGATGCGCTGAAGGAAAAACACCACGCTCTCGAGGAAAAGATCGAACGCGAAGAAAACAGACCGCATCCCGATGACTTTACCGTTCACGACCTCAAGAAACAGAAGCTCAGGATCAAGGACGAATTGTTGAGCATGGGCGCCAGTTGATGCGCGCCGGCTGAACGTTCAGCTAACGAGGCCGACCCCGAAAGGGTCGGCCTTGTTCGTTCTGGGACAGAACGATGTGGGGCGCGTTTTCGTGCGCCCGTTGCGAAGGCGGATCGTCAGTCCGCTTCCCGCGCCAATTCCCGCAGTTTGAATTTCTGGATTTTCCCCGTCGACGTCTTCGGCAGCTCGCAGAAGACGACGTGCTTCGGGCATTTGTAGCTGGCGAGGTTGTCCTTGCAGAATTTGATGATCTCGTCGGCGCTGACGTCGGCGCTTTCCTTCACCTCGACGAAGGCGCAGGGCGTCTCGCCCCACTTGTCGTCGGGTTTGGCGACGACGGCGGCGGCGATGACCGCCGGGTGCTTGTAGAGCACGCCCTCGACCTCGATCGAGGAGATGTTCTCGCCGCCGGAAATGATGATGTCCTTGGAGCGGTCCTTGAGCTGGATGTAGCCGTCCGGCTGCAAAACGCCGAGATCGCCCGAATGGAACCAGCCGCCGGCGAGGGACTCCGTCGTCGTCTTCCTGTTTTTCAGATAGCCCTTCATGACGATGTTCCCCTTGAACATCACCTCGCCCATGGTTTCGCCGTCCGCCGGCACCGGCTGCATGGTTTCCGGGTTCATGACGGAGAGCCCTTCCAGCACGTGATAGTTCACGCCCTGACGGGATTTGAGGTACGCCTGCTTTTCGATCGGCTCGGCGTTCCATTCGTCCTTCCAGGCGCACATGACGGCCGGGCCGTAGGTCTCGGTGAGGCCGTAGACGTGCGTCACGTTGAAGCCCTGTTCCTGCATGCGCGCCAGCGTCGAGGCCGGCGGCGGCGCGGCGGCGGTCATGACGTTGACCTGATGGCTGAACGGCCGGCGTTCCGCGTCGGTGGCGTTGATGACGAAATTGAGGACGATCGGCGCGCCGCAGAAATGCGTCACCTTGTGACGGTCGATGGCGTCGTAGATGTTGGCGGCGTTGACGCGGCGCAGGCAGACGTTGACGCCGGCGAGCGCGGCGACGGTCCACGGGAAGCACCAGCCGTTGCAGTGGAACATCGGCAGCGTCCACAGATAGA
>JAYOFL010000086.1:0-9094 GCA_038117205.1 Rhodospirillales bacterium
CGACGGTCGTCGGCAGCGTCAGATGTGTATACGCGACAGTCGTGGGATTGTTCGGCGGCGCGCTCGGCGGCCATTTCGGCATCCAGCTCAGCGTCCGTCGCGGCGCGCTTGCCGTCGGCCATCGCCGCTTCGACCTCGGCCAAGAGATCGGCCGCCACGGGCGCGCCGAATTCGTTCGTCGGCGCCCCGTCGCCGGCGGGTTTCGCGGCCGGTGCAGGCGCCGCGGCCTTGGGCGCGGGCGCGGCGGCGGCGGGCGACTTGCCTTCCGCCATGGCGTCGAGCGCCGCCTTCAATTCGGTATCGTCACCGGCCGGTTCCTCGCCCGACTCGCCTAGGGCGTCCAGCAGTTCGCGGATGCGGTCGATGCAGCGGAGAATGAGCGTCACCGCCTCCGGCGTCACCTCGAGCGTTCCGTCGCGGAACTTGCCGAGCACGTTCTCGCCGGAATGCGCCACTGATTCCAATCGCGGCAGACCGAGGAAGCCGCACGTCCCCTTGATGGTGTGGACGAGTCGGAAGATGTTGGAGAGGATATCCTTGTCGTTAGGGTTCTTTTCGAACTCGACAAGCTGGACGTCGATGACGGCGAGGCTCTCGGCCGTCTCCGTCAAAAATTCGCTCAGCAGATCGTCCATGGCACACTCCGAAAATATCCCGGCAGCATGGTGCACCCCTGCCTAAGCCGCATACCCTCGTTTGAGGACAGTCGTTCAAACGCCCAGTAACCGCTATCTGACCGGATTTACCCGGTTCTGCAAGATATTAGCTAACTTTCCGCGATGGCTGCAAAACTTACGGAATCGTCTTCTGCGGCTACTTCTAATTCGCAACCGGCGGCGACGACCAGCAGTTGCGTCAGGTAGCCGTGCACACATCGGCTGTCGAGGCCGCCGACGGCCGTTCCGGGCGTCATCGCCATGGCCACGTCCTCGCGGAGCCTAGCGCCCGGGCCGTCGGCGCTGATGGCCATGCCGACACCGCCATCCAAGGCCGCCAGACGGACCGAGACGACGCCGCCGCGCGGCAGGCATTCGGACGCGATCAGCACCAGGTTCAACAGCAGTTTCCCGAGGGTCGGCGAGAGCTCGGGGGCGGTCGCTCCGTCGGCCGGCGGCCAGTCGAGTTCGACCTGCCCCGATTCCAGGAGCTCCGCCGCCAGTTCCCTGAGGCCGTCCGGATCGTTGCCACCATGCCCGACGCCGCCGGCGCCGAAGGCGACACGGAAAAACGCCAGACGGCGGGTGATCTCGGCGCCGCTGCTGATGGCGAGATGCAGGGCGGCGTCATCGACCCCGTCCCCGTCGCCGAGGATTTCCAGCCCGGCATTGACCGCGCCGGCCGCGCCGATGATGTCGTGGCACAGCCGCGAGCAAAGAAGTTGCGCTAGTCTCAGATCTTCATCCATCGCCAAATCCGCCGTACCCGATCGTCGGAAAAGGCTATCCGATCCGACGACGAAATTCTAATCCGTCTTTTCCGCCGCCGGCGGCGGCCGTCAATCCTCGGCGGCCCGGCGCAGGATGTCGTCGGCGAGGCGGCGGACGATGTCGGAACCGGCGCCGTCCGGCCCCCGGAAATTCTCGGTTCGGCGGACGACCTCATCCCTGACTTCCGAGCGGTCGACAGGAATCTGGCGCAGGACGACGCTCAGGACCGCCTCCAGCGCGATCAGGTGCGCCGCCATGTTCTCGGCATCCTGGCGCTGCCGGACGGCGGCGTCGCCAAGCGCCGACATGCCCTTGGAGACGGTCTCCAGGGTCGTCTGCAACATCCCCACCTGATCGAGAAACCCGGCGAGGCCCGTTTGGCGCATCAGCGCCTCGACGGCATGCGCGTCCAATTCGTCCGGTAGGTTCGCCATCGTATTCCCCCCTTTCTTATTTTCTGTCCGCCAGCCTAGACCGCCCGAACCTGGCTGGCCACCCTCGCCCCCCTTGAACGGCAGACGATCCGGCCTAAAATAGGGGCCAGGCGGACAAACGATCCGCAAGACACTGGAAGGGAACAGCCGTCATGAAATCCGTTCTGATCGGGGGCATCGCCGCTATCGTCCTCGCCATCGTCGCCGGCGCCGTCACGAGCAGCCTCGACATGTCTGCGGGCGCAAAGTTTTCGACGAGCAGCACGCGGCTCTGAGCCGAAAAAAAGTTCCTAAAAACCGAGGGCGGCCAAAAAGGCCGCCCTCATTCTTTTTGCCGATGTCCCGACCGTCATTCGGCGGGCACAGAGCGTTCCTTTTCCTCGACTTCGGCGACCCAGAGCGAATGGTGCTCCTTGGCCCAGTTGAGATCGACCTGACCGGACCCGACGGCGTCGAAGGCGCCCTCCATACCGATCGAGCCGATGTAGATGTGCGCGACGATGATCGCGATCATCACGAGGGCGACGATGGAATGCCAGAGCACGGAAAGCTGAGTTTCCTGCAACGGCGTCAGCGTCGTCGGAAGGTCGAAGCCGAAGCCGTTCAGGATCGCGAAGGTTCCGGCCCACGGATGGATTTCGAACGGCATCAGAAGCGCCAGACCCGAGACCGCCAGCGAACCGCCGCCGATCACGACGGACCAGAAGATCAGCTTTTGGCCGGCGTTGAAACGCCCGGCTTCCGGATGCATGTGCTTCGAGAACAGGCCGCCGCCGACCGCCAGCCACTTGATGTCGCGGACATTCGGAATGTTGTAGCGGATCCAAAGCACGACCATCAGGACGATGCCGAGGATGAACGGAAAGGCGATGAAGTTGTGCGCGATCTTCCCGTAATAGCTGATGGTGCCGAACGCGTTCTTGCCGATCAGCGCCGGCAGGAAGTACTTGCCGTAGAGAACGTTGAGGCCCGTCAGTGCAAGAACGATGAAGCTGACGGCGGTCAGCCAGTGCGCGAACCGCTCGAGCGCGTTGAAGCGTTCGATCGTGCGGCCGCGCGGGTCCGGACCGTGATCGATCTTGATGCGGCCGCGCAGCAGGAAGAACAGCACCAGGACGCCCAGCATGGCGGCGAGCCCGTAGGCGCCGTA
The DNA here is from genome assembly GCA_038117205.1 of Rhodospirillales bacterium. GTDB lineage: Bacteria > Pseudomonadota > Alphaproteobacteria > Rhodospirillales > Casp-alpha2 > JAQBZY01. Next base: position 3,012 of record JAYOFL010000086.1, read on the forward strand.
CACGCTGAGTGGACCGTTCTTGAAGGCGCGCCAGGCGTCGCCGTCGCGCTGCACGAGTTGCCCGGCTTTCTTGTCCGGGATCGAGACGTCGCCGCGGATACCGCCGCCGACCTTGCGCCACATTTCGGCGTCCGACATGCTGCCGAGCACGTTTCCGGGTACCGTTCCCTGGCTCTGCGCATGGGCCGGCGACGCGTCCATGACCGCGACGCCCGTCGTGCCGATATACATGCCACCCGCCACGACCAGCGCCGTCACGAGCCCCGCCAAACCACGGCGAAAATTCTGCCAATTCATTGCGATGTTCCCCATTTGAACGAGATGCGACAGTCGGACGCGAGCGCCCGCCGTCAGTTCCCCGCACCCTGTTTCATACGCTGCTTGAGCGCTTCGGAGGCCTCCGGCGGTCGGACATTGTCCGAATTACTGGGCGACGGCCCACCGCTCCCGCCGGTTAAACCGCCCTGCGACGTCGCCCGTGCGCGGAGTTCCGCCAGGGCATCTTCCGACATCGGTTTGTCCGGGTTGCTGCCTTTGTACACCCCTTGTTCGTAGTGCATCACGCGGCCCTGTTCTTCGGGCCGACACCCGGCGAGCGCGAGTAGCGCCAGACCGGCCACCGCGACGGTTCTCATACACGAGACCTGCCTCTGAGACTTGGACATTTCTTGTTCCCTCGGTCGCTTTGTTGGACGCACGACGCCAAGGGCGCTGCGCCCGTATTGGACTGGGCCGATAAGGCAGGACGGGCGGCACCCCCTTTCGGAGGTGCCGCCGCATGCCTGTCAGCCTGATCTGGAGATCAGGAACCCGCCTTCAACTGATAGGCGGTACCCCAACCCCAAGCGCCGGAGCCGAAGCCACGGGCCACGACACGCTCGCGATAGATGTTCGAGACCATGTCGCCGTCGCCACCGAGAAGCGCCTTCGTCGAGCACATCTCGGCGCAGATGGGCAGCTTGCCCTCCGCCAGACGGTTGCGTCCGTACTTCTTGAACTCGGCCGCCGAGTTGTCTTCCTCGGGACCGCCGGCGCAGAAGGTGCACTTGTCCATCTTGCCCCGGGAACCGAAGTTGCCGGCCTGCGGATACTGCGGCGCGCCGAACGGGCACGCGTAGAAGCAGTAACCGCAACCGATGCAGAGGTCCTTGGAGTGCAGGACCACGCCTTCCTCGGTCTGATAGATGCAGTCGACCGGGCAGACCGCGATGCACGGCGCGTCGGAGCAGTGCATGCAGGCGACCGAAATCGACCGTTCGCCGGGCTTGCCGTCGTTGATGGTGACGACACGGCGCCGGTTGATGCCCCACGGCACCTCGTGCTCGTTTTTGCACGCGGTGACGCACGCGTTGCACTCGATGCAACGCTCGGCATCACACAGGAACTTCATTCTTGCCATTTCGATGTCTCCCTATCTCACGCGGCCTTGACGCGGCACAGCGTGACCTTGGTTTCCTGCATGTTGGTCACGATGTCGTACCCATAGGTACCGCACATGTTGGACGCTTCACCCAACACATACGGATCAGCACCGTCCGGATACTTCTTGCGGAGGCTCGCGCCCATCCAGTGGCCGCCAAAGTGGAACGGCATGAACACGACGCCGGCCGCCACACGCTCGGTGACCAACGCCTTGACCTTGGCCCGGCCGCCTTCGGGGCTTTCCACCCACATCATTTGGCCGTCCTTGATGCCGCTGTTGTTGGCGTCGATGGGGTTGATTTCGCAGAACATGTCCTGCTGCAACTCCGCCAGCCACGGGTTCGAACGGCTCTCGTCGCCGCCGCCCTCGTATTCGACCAAGCGGCCGGACGTGAGGATGACGGGGAAGTCCTTCGAGAAGTCGTTCTTCTGGATCGAGGCGAACTTGGTCGGAAGACGGTACATCTTCTTGTCCTGGTACGTCTCGTACTGCGGCAGCAGGTCACGACGCGGCGTGTACAGCGGCTCGCGGTGCAACGGCACCGGATCCGGGAACGTCCACACCACCGTCCGCGCCTTGGCGTTGCCGAACGGCGCGCAACCGTGCTTGATCGCGACGCGCTGGATACCGCCCGAGAGGTCGGTCTTCCAGTTCGTCTTTTCGCCCGCGACCTTGTCGATGGCCGCCCGCTCTTCCGGGGTCAGGTCCTTATCCCAGCCGAGCTTGACCAACATGGCCATCGTGAACTCGGGATGGCCGTCCTTGATCTCCGAACCGGCCGGATACGAACCCTCGGCGAGAAGGTTGTCGCCGTTGCGTTCGACGCCGAAACGAGCCCGGAAGCAGAGACCGCCTTCGGCGACCGGCTTCGAGGTGTCGTAAAGCACCGGGGTGCCCGGATGCTTCATTTCCGGCGTGCCCCAGCACGGCCACGGCAGACCGTAGTAGTCGCCGCTGACAGGGCCGCCCTTCGCGAGAAGGGTCGTCTTGTCGAAGGTCGACTGGTTCTGCATGTGCGCGCGCATGCGCTCCGGCGACTGGCCGGTGTAGCCGATCGTCCACATGCCGCGGTTGAATTCCCGCGTCGTGTCTTCGATCGACGGCTCGTTGTTCGTGACCTTGATGTTCTTGAACATCTCCTTCTCGAAGCCGAGCTTCTTGGCGAAGAGATACATGATCGTGTGGTCCGGCTTCGATTCGAAGACCGGGTTCACGACCTTCTCGCGCCACTGCAGCGACCGGTTGGAGGCCGTCACCGAGCCGTAGGTCTCGAACTGCGTCGAGGCCGGCAGCACGTAGATGCCGTCCTTGCGGTCCGGGATGACGGAGGCGAACGTCGGCACCGGATCGATGATGACCATCAGATCCAGCTTCTCCATCGCCTTCTTCATTTCCGGCAGACGGGTCTGCGAGTTGACCGCGTGGCCCCAGTAGACCATGGCCCGAAGGTTGTCCTTCTGGTCCATGTTGGCCTTGTCCTCGAGCACGCCGTCGATCCAGCGGCTGACCGGGATACCGCTCGACTGCATCAGCTTCTCGGATTCGAAACGGCCGACCAGATAGTTGTAGTCGACGTCCCAAACCCGCGCCCAGTGGCCCCAAGAGCCCTTGGCGAGGCCGTAGTAACCCGGCAGCGAGTGCGACAGGACGCAGAAGTCCGTCGCGCCCTGCACGTTGTCGTGGCCGCGGAAGATGTTGGCGCCGCCGCCGGAGCGGCCGATGTTGCCAAGCGCCAGCATCAGGATGCAGTAGGCCCGCGTGTTGTTGTTGCCGTTGGTGTGCTGGGTGCCGCCCATGCACCACACGATGGTGCCCGGACGGTTGTTGGCGAGGGTCCTGGCGACGCGGCGGAGCTGAGCGCCCGGCACGCCGGTGACGCGCTCGGTCTCTTCCGGCGTCCACTTCTTCACCTCGGCCCGGATCTGATCCATGCCCCAGACGCGCTGCTTGATGTACTGCTTGTCCTCCCAGCCGTTTTCGAAAACGTGCCAGAGGATGCCCCAGATCAGCGCAACGTCGGTGCCCGGACGGAACCGGACGAACTCGTCGGCATGCGCCGCCGTCCGCGAGAAACGCGGATCGCACACGATGAGGGCCGCGTTGTTCTGCTCCTTGGCCTTCAGGATGTGCTGCACGGCGACGGGATGCGCCTCGGCCGGGTTCGACCCGATCAGGAACATCGCCTTCGAGTTGTGCATGTCGTTGTAGCTGTTCGTCATCGCGCCGTAGCCCCAGGTGTTCGCGACACCGGCGACCGTGGTCGAGTGACAGATACGCGCCTGGTGGTCACCGTTGTTGGTGCCCCAGAAGGCGTAGAACTTGCGGAACAGGTAGGCCTGTTCGTTGTTGAACTTGGCCGAACCGAGCCAGTAGACCGAGTCCGGACCGGATGCCTTGCGGATTTCCAGCATCTTGTCGCCGATCTCGTTGATCGCCTGTTCCCAGGAGATCTTCGTCCACTTGCCGCCGGCAAGCTTCATCGGATACTTCAGGCGGCGCTCGGCGTGCGCGTGGTGACGCACCGAGGCGCCCTTCGCACAATGCGCACCCAAGTTGAACGGGCTATCGAAGCCGGGCTCTTGGCCGACCCAGGTGCCGTTCTGAACTTCGGCGACTACCGTGCAGCCGACGGAACAGTGCGTGCACACCGACTTGATCTGCTTGATCTCGCCGGCGGCAGCCGCCGCCTTCGCCTGCTTCACCATGCCGGCCGGCAACGCCGACGCCAGCACCGCACCACCGGCAGCCACTCCCGAATTTCTCAGGAATGTACGACGGTCCATCGAACCGCCGACGACGCCGGCCAGCGCCTTCGTCAACCGGGGGCGTCCCGCCACCCCGGCGCTCTTTTTACTGAGCATGAAAATTGTCTCCCAATTTGAATGGTCTCGGAATTCGAACCGTGTCCGATCGATGGATCAGAAGCGGCTCAGCTCGTAGTACTTCATGACGTGCTCGGTTTCCCGGTAGCCGCCCGTCTTGAGCTGCTCCGGCGTCGCCGCCGCCGCCTTCTTTCCGCCGAGAGCGACGGTGGCCGCACCGGCTGCGCCGGCGAGTCCCGCTCCCTTCAGAAAATCGCGGCGCGCCAACGCGTCGGATTTTTCCGTTTTCTTCATGGCTGTCTCCCTAACTATTGACCACGTGGTTGTTACGTTTTCTTGGACCCGGTCCTCGCCCCCAATTCGGCGGGCGGAAGGCCGCTCCGGTGCCTATCGCGGCTATGCCGCCATTTCGAATGCCTCGCGCTCGATCTCCATGAACAACTTGCCGATCGTGCCGACCGGCATATAAAGGGCCGCTGCCTGCGCCCCCTCGAGGTCTTGAAAGAACTTGCCCGCCCACGGCGCCATGTGACGCTCGAAAAAGGCCTTCGCCGCCCGACCGCCGGACGCGCCCTCGTAGGCGCCGGTGATGATGCCGTGCATCATCTCGCAGAGGCTGGCGATGTGATCTTCGGGCTCGCGGTTGTCGTCGGCGGCGGCAATGCCGATCGCCGCCATGTCGCCGCGCAATTCCGCGAGCGGCTTATCGTAGAACAGGCCCGTCAAATAGAAGGACGCATACGGCGACAGCTCGCCGCCGGCGCCGACGCCGTAGAACAGCAGGGTGAATTCCTCTTCCGCCTTGCCACGCGGCGTGCGGGTCGCCATCGCGCCGAATGAGGCGAGGGCCCGGCCGAGATCTGTGCCGTCGTCGTGGGCGGCGAGCCCGCGCATGGCGGTCAGCGTTTCCTCGTCCATGGGACGCGCCAGCACGCGCGACAACAGACCGTAGAAATTCGCCCTCAGGACGTCTTCCTCGGTCGCGGGAGCGTGGCTCACCGGAAACTGGCTGGTCGCGGCGTCCTTGCGAGACGTGTTCACGAACTCTCCCTTGGTGTTTCCTTGCGCCTAAACAGGCGCGGCAACTTGATCTTTTTTGGAAAGATAACCGACCGGTCATTTATGACCAAGGCAACCTTCCAGTATTTAGTGACCTATTATCGGGCCGAAAATTACCCAAAGTCAACGGATATTCGGGCCAACACTTCGATGTGATTGGGAAGAAACCGCAGAAAAAACATGGGTTTGCGGAAAAACCCAGAGACGCTCTAAACCTGCTGTGGTTCGTCTTCCCCGTCGCCCAGGTCATCGTCCGCGATCTCGCCCAAGTCCTCGGGCGCGCCGTCGTCCGCCGCGCCCTCGGGCGAGTCTCCCTCGTCGGATGCCGACTTAAGGGCGTCTTCGTCCTCGTTTTCCTCGTCTTCGTCGAAGGCGTGGCGCGCTTCTTCCGGCATCATTTCGCGGAGCTCTTCCTCGCTAAGGTGCCCGCGTCCGACCTTGTAACTACCGAAGGTCGATTCGATGGTCTTGTGGAGGATGTTGAAATCGTCGTCGTACTCGTTCATGCCGTCGCGGAACGCGAACAGCGGATCGGAACGCCAGAGCGCCCGAAGCGCCCGCCGTTTGATGAAATCCGGAATGCCGGCCTGCATGAACGGCGTGAAGTCGGAATCCTTGGTCAGTTCCTCGATCGGCGGCAGGGCGGCGACCGCCTTCTCCTCCTCCTCGGTCAACGGCCGGGTCTCGATGTCGGCGAAGGGGTCGGTCGGCGAAGCGTCCGCCGCGCCCGGCTCCACGCTCCCCGGTTCGACCAGAAGTTCATGCCCGATGCCCTTGGT
>JAYOFL010000087.1:0-8515 GCA_038117205.1 Rhodospirillales bacterium
GCGCACTACAAGGCTGTCCTATTCCCCGACGCGACGTCTTTTAACAGGCGGATGCTACCGATCAAGAAATCGATTTTCCTAGCGTCTGCCAAACGTACATTTTTCCAAACCATTCCTGGGAGGGTCGATTTTTCGACCCGTAACGTATTGATTTTGTTCATTTCACAGAGTCTGCCCCGGGCTCCCAAAGCAGATGCGCTACCAGGCTGCGCTACTCCCCGAGCGCCGGAAACCTAGTGTCAAAGGGGCCCGAAGGCAAGAAATCCCGCCCCTCATCGATTGAGCCCTACTCCGCCGGATGCAGGGAGCGGTCGACCGGCAGGTACTGATCTTCCAGCATGTATTTGAGAACGGCGTCCCGCGCGTCCTCGAGGTCGAGCCCGTGCTCGGCGATGCTCTCGGCGGACGCGGCGACGACGGCGTCGGCGTCCCGCATCAGCTTGAGCCGCTTGAAGACGTCGTCCCGGCGGATGCCCATGCTTTCGCCGATCAGGTCCATGTAGTTGACGATCTCGAACGGCCATTCGCTCTGGTGCGACGAAAGTTCCCGGTGATCCGAGTGGAAAATGCCGGCCAGCGCCGTCACGCCGGCCTCCTCGGCGGCGCGGAACGTGCCGGCGATCGAGTCCTTCCGGTAATCGCCGAGCAGATCGAGGGACGACAGCGCATAACCGACGCGAGGCCGCCGCAGATCGACGTATTCGAGCCCCGGGATGGCGGTCAGCAGGGCGACGACCGCCTCCGTCACGCCCTTGGCGCCGGGAAATTCGTGCAGCGCCACCTTCTTGCGGACCGGCGTCGTCATCATCGGGCGCAATTCGTCCAGCCGGCTCGCCAGATAGACCGGGAAGATGCCGAGATCGAACGTGGCCTCCGGCATGCTCGGCATGGCGACTTCGCCGAACTGGATCTGGCAGGTTGGGCACCAGGCCAGCACCTTGGCCGCGCCGGTGGCCTGAAACCGCTCGATGGTCGTGATCGCCTGACGGGCTGCGTTCGGCGTGTCGCCGGGACGGAATTGCAGGATGCCGCAGCAGTTGGACGGGCCGCCCTGCACCTCGTAGCGGATGCCGAGCTTGTCCATCACGTCGAGGCAGAGAAGCCCGATGTGCGGCGTCTTCAAGAGATTGCAGCCGGTGTAGAAGATCAGGTCCGGCGGCGTCTCGGCCCGGGGACCATCCTTGGATCGGTTGGCGGGCGGGTTGAGCCGGGCCAGCACGTCCGCCCGCAATTGCATCTTCGAGAGCATGCGCACGCCCCGGCTCATGGCCTGGAAGGCCGTGCGGCCGTCGGCCTTGGCCTCGGCGCCCGGGCGGCGTTCGTTCAGCGCGCGGCGCGCCATCGCCAGCATGAAGCGTGGATTGATGCCTTCCGGGCAGGCGTCGATGCAGAACGCGCTGCCGCAGCACGCCCTGGCCCAGGTTTCGGCGGCCCCGGCATGCGGCGCGCCCTTGAGGATGTCGATGACGCCGGCGGTCAGATCCTTCGGATCGGCGCCGCCGATACCGGCCAGCGCCGGCGTCGGACAGACCTCGGCGCACTTGCCGCAGCGCGTGCACGCGTCGACGATCCCGGCGACGCGCCGGTCCAGCGATTCCATGAAGGCTTCGGCGCTGATGGTCATTTGGTTCCTACCTCTTCCCGTCCTGCATGATAGTCGCCACCCGGATTTCACGGCAATCGCCTCATTGTCGGGGTGCAATCGCCCGATAGGCGCCAATTTCGGCGTCAGGACCTCGTTCGCAACGGCATGCATAAAACGCATGACAGAGGTCTAAAAGCGTCACTGGTGTCGGAATCGAAGCATCAATATATGAGCCGCGACGCAACGATGCGTCCCTTTGGAGTTACCGCCATGAACGACCTGAAGATCGTCAACACCGTGATGGGCAGCTTTGTCGGCGCCGTCGCCATTCTCGCGATCGTCTCCGCCCTGATCTGAGGTTCCCATGACCTGCGAACGCTGAAACCCCGGCCAGGCGCCGGGGTTTTGCATTGTAAGTCCTTTCCCTTTCGCGGAAATTTTGGCACTTAGGGCGGCCCGAAAACGTGCCCGCAACCGCGAGACCCGCATGAACGACACGCCAGACGACGGAACCGACAAGCGCGACTTCATCCGCGACGCCGTCAGGGCCGACCTGGCGTCCGGCAAGCACGCCGGCGTCGTCACCCGCTTTCCGCCGGAGCCGAACGGCTATCTGCATATCGGTCACGCCAAATCGATCTGCTTGAACTTCGGCATCGCCAAGGAATTCGGCGGGCACTGCACGCTCCGCTTCGACGACACCAACCCGGCCAAGGAAGAGCAGGAATTCATCGACGCCATCATGGCCGACGTGAAATGGCTCGGCTTCGACTGGGGGCCGCACCTCCGCCACGCGTCGGACTATTTCGAGCAGTTGTATGCCTGGGCGGAGCATCTGATCGACGCCGGCAAGGCCTACGTCGACGATCTTTCCGCCGACGAGATGCGGGAATACCGCGGCACGCTGACCGAGCCCGGCAAGGACAGCCCGCACCGGAACCGCTCCATCGAGGAGAACCGGGACCTGTTCCGCCGCATGCGCGCCGGCGAATTCGCCGACGGCGCCTGCGTGCTCCGCGCCAAGATCGACATGGCGGCGCCGAACATCAATCTCCGCGACCCGGTGCTCTACCGCATCCAGCGGAAGCCGCACCCGCGCACCGGCACGGCGTGGTGCATCTATCCGACCTACGACTACGCGCACGGCCAGTCGGACGCTATCGAGGGCGTGACGCATTCCATCTGCACGCTGGAATTCGAGGATCACCGGCCGCTCTACGACTGGTTCATCGACAACCTGCCGACGCCGTCGAAGCCCCGGCAGTACGAATTCGCGCGGCTCAACCTGACGCACACGGTGCTCTCGAAGCGCCGTCTCACGCAGCTCGTGCAAGAGAAGCATGTCGCCGGCTGGGACGACCCCCGCATGCCGACGGTTTCCGGGCTGCGCCGGCGCGGCATCCCCGCCGCCGCCATCCGCGATTTCATCTCGCGGCTCGGCGTCAACAAGACCGACAGCACCATCGAGGTGCAGATGCTGGAAAGCTGCGTGCGCGAGCTTCTGAACAAGGAAGCCGAGCGCCGCATGGCGGTGCTGCGCCCGCTCAAGGTGGTGATCGAGAATTTCCCGGAAGGCGGACGCGAAGAGCTTCCGGCCGTCAACAATCCGGAAGACGAAGGCGCCGGCACCCGCACGGTGCCGTTCACGCGCGAGCTCTACATCGAGCGGGACGACTTCATGGAAGACCCGCCGAAGAAGTTCTTCCGCTTGGCGCCGGGCCGTGAGGTCCGGCTGCGCTGGGCCTATTTCGTCACCTGCACCGACGTCGTGAAGGACGCGGCGGGCGATATCGTCGAAATCCGCTGCACCTACGATCCCGCCACCAAGGGCGGCGACGCCCCGGACGGCCGCAAGGTCAAGGGAACGCTGCATTGGGTGTCGGCGGAAGCCGCGGTGCCGGCCACCGTGCGTCTGTACGACCATCTGTTCGCGACGCCGACGCCGGGCAAGGACCGGGACTTCCTGCAGGATATCAACCCGGCCAGCCTGGAAGTCCTGGAAGGCTGCATGCTGGAGCCGTCGCTGGCCGGTTGGCTCGCCGGCAAGACGCTGCAGTTCGAGCGGCTCGGCTATTTCTGCGCCGACAAGACCTCGACCCCGGAAAAGCCTGTGTTCAACCGGACCATGACGCTCCGCGACACCTGGGCGAAGATCGCCGGCCAGTCCTGACGCCGACAAACGCGAAACCCACTTCCTGGCACACTCAAAGGGTGCTGCGGATGCCGAACCGCGTGGGTGCTTTTTGCGGTGAACAGGAAGGTCATTCATGAAAACGAGAACATTGTGGACCGCGGCCATTTCCATGGTCGCGGCGATATCGGTTGCGCACGCTCCCATCTCCGCCCTTGCCGAGAAGGTTTCTTTTCCGGGCGCCAAGGGCGAGGGTTTCCCCTCGGTCGACGAAGTCACAGGCGATTTGTTCTTTCCTGAAGGTGCGACCGGCAAGGTCCCGGCGGTCCTGCTCGTGCACGGTTCCGGCGGCATCGACGGCCGTGGCGAATTTCATGCCGAGGCGCTCAGGAAGGCCGGCATCGCGACCCTGGAAATCTTCATGTTCAACAGGGGCGGCCGTCCGAAGGCCGGACACACGACGACGCTGACGCATGCGTTCGGCGCGCTCAAATATCTGGCGTCGCGGCCGGAGATCGACCCGAAGGCCATCGGCGTGATGGGATTTTCCTGGGGCGGCAACGTCTCGCTCCGCTCGGCATCGAAGGAAGTGAGCGACGCCTTCATGGGGCCGGACGGACAGCTCCGCTTCGCCGCGCACGCCCCCTTCTATCCTGTGTGCTGGTCGCATCAGAAGATGTCGGTGGACCCGAATAACAAAACCTATAAGGCTTTCACCGGCGCGCCGCTGCTGCTGTTCGCCGGCGGCGAGGACGACTATGGCGGACCGGACGACTGCAAGGACCTGATCGCCGGCTTCCCCGAGGAAACCCGCAAATACATGGCGGTGCAGTTCTATCCGACGGCGACGCACGGGTGGGATACGCCGTCCGGCAAGGGGCGGACCATTAACGATCCGGTGTCGCACCGCGGCCAGGGCGGATCCGTCCGTTTCACGCCCGACAGCGCCGTTTCCGAGGACTCGCGCGAGAAGGTCGTCGCGTTCTTCGTCAAGAGCCTGAAGAAGCAGTAAGCGGCGGGTCATTTCCTTCTCGTCACCCCGGGCTCGCCTGTCCCGGACGCCGTTCCGGGATCACGGGGTCCACTCTTCCAAATGGGGCGTGCACCAGAGTGTGGACCCCGGAATAAATCCGGGGTGACGGGGGGGGCGGCTTTATGACGACTTCGGTCACTTCCCCGGCACCCTCAGCCTGTCGCCCGGCTTGATGCCGAGCCGGCCCGATGTTCCCGCTGCCAGTTCCAAGACATAGCGGACCCGTCCGGCCGACGAGATGGTCGCCTCGGAATGCGGCGTCGTGTCGCGGGCGATGTTCACGATCAGGCCGTCCTCGGCGATGAACAGCATATCGAGGGAAACCAGGGTATTGCGCATCCACATGGTGGCGATGGTCGGCGGCGAGCCGAAATCGAACAGCATGCCGGTGCCGGGCGGCACCTCCTTGCGGAACATGAGCCCCCTGCCCCGATTCTCCGCCGTCAGCGCCAATTCGACGGTGAATTCGTGAATTTTGCCGCCGCTTTCGATGGCGACGCGGCCGATCGGCATTTCCTGTGCGCCGGCCCATCCGACCTGCAACATGAGCAATGCCGCGAGAAATGCGCACCGAAAGCCGCGAAACTTGCGAATTGTTAAGAAAATTGTACTGGCCACCTCCGGGGCGGGCACTTAATCTTGCCCGCAAGAAAAAGGCTAAACCACGGTCGGAACAAGGAAAATCGGCCGACCGGGGATTTAGTTCTGGGAGAGTGAGGGAGCCGACCGGGTGCTGCACGCGTTCAGCCTTGCCGCCGCGTTAACGATATTCTGGGTGCTGCTGTCCGGCTATTGGATTCCCTTGATCCTGTGCCTGGGCGTGGCCTCGATCGTACTCTGCGTCGTCATCGCGCACCGCATGGAAATCGCCGACCACGAAGGCCACCCGATCCATATGAGCATCCGGGGCCTCACCTATTTTCCGTGGCTCCTGAAGGAAATCGTCCTTTCCAACATCACCGTCGCCAAGGCGATCCTGAAGGGCGGCAGCGCCATCCGGCCGCAGGTGCTGCAGGTGCCGGCGAGCCAGAGGGACGAAGTCGGCCAGGTCACCTACGCCAATTCCATCACGCTCACGCCCGGCACCATCAGCATCGGCATCACGGACGGCGTGATTACCGTTCACGCACTTATGGACGAAACGGCGGACGGGCTCAGGACCGGCGACATGGACGCCCGCGTCTGCAAGCTGGAAGGCGACGCCGACCCCCGCATCGCCGGCGGGAGCGCACAGTCATGATGTTCGCCGCCGCCGCCGCGGGAATCGTCGTCACCATGTTCCTGGTGCTGGTGCGCACCGTCGCCGGCCCGAACATCTACAACCGCATCCTGGCGGTGAACGCCTTCGGCACGCTGTCGGTGATGCTGATCGCCGTCTACGGATTCCTGAGCAAGCGCCCGGAATTCATGGATCTGGCCCTGGTGTACGCGTTGATCAACTTCATCGGCACCATCGCCGTCACCAAGTTCGTGACCTTCGTCGGCATGGGCGAAGGCGTCGAGCGCGACGACGCGGGGGACATCTGATGCAGATGGTCCTCGACATCGCGAGCTGGGCGCTGATCGTCGGCGGCATCGTATTCTGCCTGATCGGCGCCTACGGCATGCTCAAGCTCAACGATGTCTACGCCCGCATGCACGCGGCTAGTCTGATCGACACTCTCGGCGTCGGGCTCGTCTTTATCGGCCTGATGCTGCAGACCGGCTTCACCCTCGTCACCGTGAAGCTGATCCTGATCCTGGTGTTCATCCTGTTCACCAGCCCGGTCGCCACGCACGCCCTCGCCCGCGCCGCCATCAACGACGACGTTCTGCCCCTGGTCGACACCGAGAAAGAACGGCAGATGGCCGCCAGCAACAAGACCAAGCCGACGGAGTACGGCACGTGAGCGTCGATATCCTCGGCTCCGACCTGCTCGACGTCGCCCTGCTCCTCTTCATGGGCATCACCGGCGTCGCCGTGGCACGGCTCCGCAACCTGTTCGCGGTCGTCATGCTGACCGGCATCTATTCGCTGCTCGGCGCGACGTTGTACGTGGTGCTCGACGCCGTCGACGTGGCGTTCACCGAGGCCGCCGTCGGCGCCGGCATCTCGACGGTCCTTATGCTCGGCACCCTGGCGCTCACGTCGAGCCGCGAGAAGGCGACGCCGACGCGTAAGGCTTGGTTCGCGGGCCTGCTGTCCGTCGCCATCGGTGCGGTGCTGATCTACGGCACCACCGACATGCCGCTCTACGGCGATCCGAACGCGCCGATCAACCATCACGTGGCGCCACGTTATCTGCAGGACTCGATGGACGAGATCGGCCTGCCCAACGTCGTCACGTCGGTGCTGGCCAGCTACCGCGGCTACGATACACTCGGCGAGACCTTCGTGATCTTCACCGCCGCCGCCGGCGTGCTGGTGCTGATCGGCCGGCCGCGCCGCCGCCAGAATAAGGGCGAAAGGAAGGACGGGGAGGCCTCGTCATGATGCATCGCAAGATCATCCTCCGCGTCGTCTCCAAGCTCCTGATCCCGTACATCCTGCTGTTCGGCCTCTATGTTCAGTGGCACGGCGACTTCGGCCCGGGCGGCGGCTTCCAGGCCGGCGTCATCTTCGCGTCCGCCTTCATCTTGTACGGCATCCTGTTCGGCGTCGGCACGTTGCGCCGCGTGCTGCCATCCTGGCTGACGCGGCTCTGCCTGTGTCTCGGGGTTCTGCTGTACGCCGGTGTCGGCGTCGTCGCCATGCTGCTCGGCGGTCAATACCTCGACTACGACATGCTGGCGCACGACCCGACGCACGGCCAGCACCTCGGTATCCTTCTGGTGGAAGCCGGCGTCGGCCTGACCGTTTTCGCCGCCATGGTGACGATCTTCTGCGCCTTCGCCGGCCGCGAACGCGTCGCCGAGGTCAAGGCCGGGGGGGACGACTGACGTGGAAGCCTATTCCTTCCCCGGCCATCTGAATTACTGGATCGTCGTCGTCCTGATGATGATCGGTCTCTACATCGTCATGGCGCACGAGAACCTGGTTAAGAAGATCGTCGGCCTCAACGTGTTCCAGGTCTCTGTGTTCGTGCTCTATATCTCCATGGCCAAGATCAAGGGCGGCACCGCGCCGATCCTGGCCGACAACATTCCGGTCTATTCGAACCCGCTGCCGCACGTGCTGATCCTGACCGCGATCGTCGTCGGCGTGGCGACCACCGCGCTCGGCCTCGCGCTGATCGTCCGCATCAAGGAACAGTACGGCACCATCGAGGACGACGACATCCGCGACATGGAAGACGCCCTGGAAGACACCATGAAGGACGCAGAGAAGTGATCGTCGTCCAGGAACATCTGCCCGTCCTCACCGTGATCCTGCCCCTGATGGCGGCGCCGTTCTGCGTGATCTTCCGGCACGCGCTGACGGCCTGGGTCATCGCCGTCGCGGCGTCGCTCGGCACCGCCTATCTGTCGGCCCGGATGCTGCTCGAGGTCATGGCGAACGGCACCATCGACTACGAGCTCGGCAACTGGGCCGGTCCATGGGGCATCGTTTACCGGGTCGACGAGATCGGCGCCTTCGTCGTCGTCATCGTCGCCTGCATCGCCGCCGTCGTGCTGCCCTACGCCAAGAAGAGCATTGAGGCAGAGGTGCCGGCGGAGCGCCAATACCTCGTCTACAGCATGTTCCTGCTCTGCCTCGCCGGCCTGATCGGCATGACCGTCACCGGCGACGCCTTCAACCTGTTCGTGTTCCTGGAAATCTCGTCGCTGTCGACCTACGTGCTGATCA
>JAYOFL010000088.1:0-8364 GCA_038117205.1 Rhodospirillales bacterium
TGGTCAAGCTGGCCGCTGTGCGAATTTGGCTACGCGTTAATGAGTCCATGACCTAATTCGTCTTCACCGCGACCGCAGATACTTATGCGCCGCTTCGCGGCGCGCCAATTCTTCTTCTCTGTGCCTCTGTGCCTCTGTGCCTCTGTGTCTCTGTGGTTATTTTACTTTCCCGCGAACGAACCGCGGCTTGGAGCCGAACACCTCCTTGAAGGTGGCGGCCAGCGCGTTGTCGACGTCTTCCATCGTCGCCGTGACGCCCAGGTCCCAGAGCGAGGTGACGCCGTGCTCGGCGATGCCGCAAGGCACGATGCCGGAAAAATGCTCCAGGTCCGGCTCGACGTTGATCGAGATGCCGTGGAACGTCACCCACTTGCGGATGCGCACGCCGACGGCGGCGATCTTGTCTTCGCGCGACGCCGGCGCGCCGGGCGCGCCCTGACGGACCCAGATGCCGACCCGGCCGTCCCGGCGCTCGCCGATGACGTTGAAGTGGCCGAGGGTCCGGATCACCCATTCCTCGAGATCGCAGACGAACCGGCGCACGTCGGGCTTCCGGCGCTTAAGATCCAGCATCACGTAGGCGACCCGCTGGCCGGGGCCGTGATAGGTGAAGCGGCCGCCGCGTCCGGTGCGGTAGACGGGGAAGCGGGCGGCGTCCAACAGCTCCGCCTCGTCGGCGCTGGTGCCGGCGGTATAGAGCGGCGGATGCTCGACCAGCCAGATCGTTTCCGGCGCCGTTCCGGCGCGGATGTCGGCGGCGCGCGCTTCCATGAACGCCACGGCGTCGGGATAGGAAACCGGCGCGTCGGCGATGCGCCACTCGACGGTTTGGGGCGCCCCCGTTTCGGCTTGCGGCAGGGTATCGGTCGCGCTCATGCGCCTGTTATGGGGAGTGGCGGCGGCGTGGGCAAGGGGCATTCCCGCCCGCCGGGTAGCGGGTCCCAAATCCGTCGGATTTCGGCCAATTTCCGGGCCGCGCCGGGGCGGCAAGCGGTCCTTGACCGTGGCGCGGCGACCTGTTACGTCAACGCCCGCGCGGTCGTGCTGGAACTGGTAGACAGGCTAGCTTGAGGTGCTAGTGTCCGTAGGACGTGGAGGTTCGAGTCCTCTCGACCGCACCAAGATTTTTCGCCGGCCTCCGTGGCCCGGCGGAGGGAGTTAAGCGATAGGTTAGAAGAACGGGTCCGGGACGGCGGACGACGCGGTGAGGCCCTCGAGGCCTGGAACGGACGTCATTCGCCCATGCCTTTTCAACGACCCGCCTCTAAGGCGGGTCTTTCGTTTTCCGGGACGGATTTCGTCCCAGCCGCCTGTAACGGGAGACTGGTCGTGTCGGAAAAGCCTGAGCAGCAAGAGAGCCCCGCTGCTCCGCCGCCGGAAGCGCCGGAGGCGGCGCCGGAAACGGCGACGGAAGCGACGCTCGACCAATTGGTGTCGGCGGCGCTGGCGTCCGGCGAGGACGACCGCGTGTTCTCGCTGGTCGAAGGGCTGCATTACGCCGACGTCGCCGACTTGCTGGAGCGCCTGAGCCGCGACGACCGCGTGCGCCTGGTCGAGCTGCTTCGCCCGACCCTCGATCCGGAAATCCTCTCCGAACTCGACGACACCGTCCGCGACGAGGTCGTCGAGGTGCTCGGCGTCGAGGACCTGGCCTCGGCGCTGACGGAACTCGATAGCGACGACGCGGTGCTCGTCCTCGAGGAAATGGACGACGCGCAGCAACGCGCCGTTCTCGACGCCATTCCCGAGGAGGAACGGACCCTCATCGAAGAGGGCCTCAGCTACCCGGAGGACAGCGCCGGCCGATTGATGCAGCGCGAAGTCGTGACGGTGCCGATGAATTGGAACGTCGGCCAGTGCATCGACTACATGCGGCGCGCCGCCGACGACGACGAGGGCGAACTGCCGAGCGTCTTCTACGACATCTTCGTGATCGACTCGAAGCGTCAGCCGGTCGGTGCCGTATCGCTCAGCGAATTGCTGCGCACCCGCCGTCAGGTGCCCGTCACCGACATCATGGAAGAGGACACGCACGCCATCCCGGTCGCCACCGACCAGGAAGAGGTGGCGTTCCTGTTCCGTCAGCGCGACCTTGTGTCCGCCGCCGTCGTCGACGACAGCGGCCGGCTGGTCGGCGCCATCACCATCGACGACGTCGTCGACGTCATCCACGAGGAGCACGAAGAAGACATCATGCGCCTCGGCGGCGTCATCGAGGACGACTTGTATCAGGCATCCGTCTCGACGACGCGGGCACGGTTTAGTTGGCTATTGGTGAACCTGCTGACGGCGATCCTGGCGTCGCTGGTGATCGGGCTCTTCGACGCCACCATTCAGCAGGCCGTGGCGCTCGCCGTCCTGATGCCGATCGTCGCCTCCATGGGCGGCAACGCCGGCACGCAGACCCTGACCGTCACCGTGCGCGCCCTCGCCACCAAGGAACTGACCAGCGCCAACGCCATGCGCGTCATCTGGAAGGAAGTGATCGTCGGCTGCTTCAACGGCGTGCTGTTCGCCGTGCTGACGGGGATCGTCGCCTGGCTGTGGTTCCAGAGCCCGGTGCTCGGCGCCGTCATCGCCACGGCGATGGTGATCAATATGATGGTCGCCGGGCTCGCCGGCACGACGATCCCGATTCTGCTCGAACGCTACGGCGCCGACCCGGCCATCGCGTCCAGCGTGTTCCTGACCACCGTCACCGACGTGGTCGGCTTCTTCGCCTTCCTCGGACTGGCGGCGCTCGTGCTGCTTTGAGATATCTTTACGTTAACGTAAAGGTCAAATAGCATCCGCGCATGAGCGAAACCTACGGCATCGCCGAGCTGGCGCGGGAATTCGGGGTCACGACCCGGACCGTCCGCTTCTACGAAGACAAGGGCCTGCTGACGCCGGAGCGCGACGGGCAGCGCCGCATCTACGGGCCGCGCGACCGGGTGCGGCTGCAGTTGATCATGCGCGGCAAGCGGCTCGGTCTGTCGCTGGAGGAGATCGGCGAACTGATTGACCTCTACGACGTCGACCCGAGCGAGGTCACGCAGCTCCGGCAATTCATCGAAGTGATCGGCAAGCGCATGGCCGTTCTGGAGCGGCAGCGTCAGGACATCGACGACTCGTTGGACGAAATGCGCAAACTGGAAAAACAGTGTGCCGACCTCTTGGCGCAGAAACAGGTGAGGAAGACATGACGGTTCGGGAATATCGGGTTGGTGTCGCCGGTCTCGGCGCGGTTTGCATGCCGGTGGCGCGTTGGCTCGACGCCGGCCGGCCCGGCCTGAAGCTGGTGTCGGTGGCGGCGGGCGACAAGGAACGCGCCCGGAAGCGCGTCGCCGACTTCAAGGTCAAGCCGCCGGTCCTGGACCTTCCCGACCTGATCGAAAGCGCCGACATCGTCGTCGAGGGATTGCCGCCGGAGCGCTTCTTCGATCTCGCCGAGCCCGCCGTCGAAGCGGGCAAGATCCTCGTGCTGTGCACGGTGACGCAGATCCTCGATCGCCTCGACCTGGTCGAAAAGGCGAAGAAGACCGGTGCCAGGATCGTCGTCACGACCGGTGCGCTGGCCGCCTTCGACGCCGTGCGCGCGGCGTCGTTCGGCAAGATCAATTCCCTGGTCATGGCGACGCGGAAGCCGCCGAAGGGCCTCGTGAAGGCGCCGTTCGTGGTCGAGCAGGGGATCGACCTCAGCGATCTCAAGGAGCCGGTGTGTCTCTACAAGGGCAGTGTGCGCGACGCGGCGCTGAAGTTTCCAGCCAACGTCAACGTGGCGGTGGCGCTCAGCCTCGCCGGTCCGGGACCGGACAAGACCGAGTACGAAATCTGGGCCGACCCGGCGGTCGACCGCAACACGCACCGCGTCCAGCTCGACAGCGACGCGACCCGCCTCGACTTCACCATCGCCGGCGTGCCGACCGAGGAAAATCCCGCCACCGGCAAGCTGACGCCGCTCGCCGTCATGGCAACGCTGGACGGTCTCGTCACGCCGTTCCGCATCGGCACGTGAAGAGGTCGGCGCGGATGACGGCCTACGACGGTTTGCCGACGACGCTGGCGGCGCTGCCCGATTTCGCGCCGGACAACCCGGAATACGACGGGATGGTCCGGGCCAGCTACGCCAAGCAGGGACTGATGGACACCCTCGGCGGCGAGCTTGTCGACGTGCGCCCCGGCTTCGTCGCCATCAAGATGCCCTATGCGCCGGGACTGACGCAGCAGCACGGATTCTTTCATGCCGGCGGCCTCGCCGCCATCGTCGACACCGCCGGCGGTTACGCCGCCTATAGCCTGTTCGGCGAACACGACGGTGTGCTGACGGTGGAGTTCAAGCTGAACCTGATGGCGCCCGCCGACGGCGAATACCTGCTGGCGCGTGGACAGGTGGTGCGGCCCGGCCGGACGCTCACCGTCACCACCGGCGAAGTGGTCGCCGTCAAGAACGGCAAGGGCAAGCCCTGCGCCTTGATGCAACAAACCCTGATGCGTATCGTCGGGCGCGAGGGCGTCGTCGGCTGAGACCGCGCCCGGCGAGGGCGGGGGACACGTGATTTCCGGATTGCATTTCGTCGAGGCCTTGCTCGTCGGCCTCGGCGTCGCGCTGGCGCTCCTCGCGGGGCTGCTGCTTTGCGTCGAGACGGTTCGTGGCCCTAGCGTCGAAAGCGGACGGCGATGGCTATCGGCGCGATGGTCGACGGTCGCCGCCATCGCCTGGAGCAGCATCGCCGTCGTCGGTCTCAGGTGGACGCGCGACCTGTTCGATGCGCTCGCCGACGCCGCCATCGTCGAGTGTGATCGCACGCTGCTGTTTTCACCGATCGTCATGACGATCTGCGTCGTCGTCCTGCCGCTCCTCGCGACGCTCAACTTCTTGGCCGGCGGATCACCGTTCATGCTCACCAGTTACCTGGCGGCCGCCGGCGGATGCGCGTTCCTGGCCGCCGCCGGCGAATGGCGGCCGCTGGCGCCGCTAAATGCCGCCATATCGCTCGCCATCGGCATCGGCGTCTTCGTCTTTCTGCCGGCTTACGCGCTGGTGTCGCTGACGACGCACGCCATGCACACGGGCTTCGCGCACGCGGTCCTCAACAGCTTTTTGCTGGTCGTGTTCTGCTACGTGCCGGCGGCCGGGCTGTGGACGATGCTGCGGCGTGGCGGCGGGCTCGGCGAAATGACCGCCTGGGAGCGGTTCCTGGCCCGCGCCCTCCTGGCGCTGCCGATTTACTTCATCCTCTACTTCCTGGCTCTGTTGGCCGGCCATTTCGCCGTGTTCGATCCGGCCCCGGCCCGTGACTGGCAAGGACTCGCCAGTACCATGGGCATGGGCGCTCTCGCCGTCGCGGCGACGCTTTGGGTGCTGGACCGGGGAGTCGCCGGCAAGGACCGTGGACATGCCGCGGGCGTCCTGATCGCCGGGCTGATCATCGCCGTGTGGGGGGCGCTCGGCGCCGGCGCGCTGGCCGGTCTCGACGCGCCGCCCTGGCTTCTCGTCGGGCGGGACACCGCCGGCCGTATCGACCTCGGCCCCGGGTTCTGGGTCATTCATCTGACGTTCCTGCCGCTGCTGACCATGCTGGCGGCGGTGGTGGCGTTGGCGCTAGCCCGCGTGGTGGTGCAGGTCTTCGGCGGCGCCGGCGGCTGTATGGTCCGAAAACCCTACGTGGCGACGGCGCTCTGGGCGGCCTGCGCCGCATCCGCAATGTTCGCCGGCGCCCGTCTGTTCTAGATGGGGCATAGTTGACGTTTACGTAAACGTTAACTATGCTGACGCATCAACGAAGCATGGCGCGAACGCCGCCCGGCGGCATAATGTTCGCGCGTGAAATTCGCCGAATGGCGATACCGGGAGGCTCCATGATTCCGAACGAATATCCCACGCTCGATTTCGACCTCGGCGAGGACGCGGACATGCTGCGTCAGTCGATCAGCGGTTTCGCCGCCGACGAGATCGCGCCGCGCGCCGCCGACATCGACCGCGACAATGAATTCCCGATGGATCTCTGGCGCAAGATGGGAGACATGGGGTTGCTCGGCATCACGGCAGAGGAAGAATACGGCGGCGCCGCCATGGGCTATCTCGAGCACTGCGTCGCCATGGAGGAAATCAGCCGCGCGTCGGCGTCGGTCGGGCTCAGCTACGGCGCGCACTCGAACCTCTGCGTCAATCAGATCCGCCGCAACGGCTCCGAGGACCAGAAGAAGCGCTATCTGCCGAAACTGATTTCCGGCGAGCATGTCGGCGCGCTGGCCATGAGCGAGCCGGGCTCCGGGTCCGACGTGGTCTCGATGCGGCTCCGCGCCGACAAGAAGGGCGACCGCTACGTCCTCAACGGCAACAAGATGTGGATCACCAACGGTCCGGACGCGAAAACCTACGTCATCTACGCCAAGACCGACATGGACGCCGGGCCGCGTGGCATCACGGCGTTCCTGGTCGAGCGGGAATTCAAGGGTTTCAGCCAGGCGCAGAAACTCGACAAGCTCGGCATGCGCGGTTCCAACACCTGCGAACTGGTGTTCGAGGACGTGGAAGTGCCGGCGGAGAACGTGCTCGGCGGCGAGGGACGCGGCGTCAACGTGCTGATGAGTGGCCTCGACTACGAGCGCGCGGTGCTGGCGGCCGGTCCGCTCGGCATCATGCAGGCCTGCATGGACATCGTCGTACCGTACATCCACGAGCGGAAGCAGTTCGGAAAATCCATCGGCGAGTTCCAGTTGATGCAGGGGAAACTCGCCGACATGTACACGACCATGAACGCCACCAAGGCCTACGTCTATGCGGTGGCCAAGGCCTGCGACAAGGGCCGCACGACGCGGAAGGACGCGGCGGGTGCGATCCTCTACGCCGCCGAGAAGGCGACGTGGATGGCGCTCGAAGCGATCCAGTGCCTGGGCGGCATGGGCTACGTCAGCGAGTCGCCGACCGGCCGGCTGCTGCGCGACGCCAAGCTCTACGAGATCGGCGCCGGCACGTCGGAAATCCGCCGCTGGCTGATCGGCCGCGAATTGTTCGAGGAAACCGCATGAGCGGAAAGGAACGGATCTCCGGCGGCTTCGACCCGATGTCGCTGCCGGCGAAAACGACGACGATCTATCCGGCGCCCTTTGCCGGCGAGTTACAGGGCCGCGCCAAGCGGGCACTCGGCAACGCGGCCGGGCTGAACAACTTCGGCCTCAACCTCGTGCACCTCGAGCCCGGCAGCTGGTCGTCGCATCGGCACTGGCACACCAAGCAGGACGAATTCATTTACGTCCTCGAAGGCGAACTGACGGTGATCGACGACGGCGGCGAGCATGTGCTTGGGCCCGGTATGGCGGCGGGATTTCCGGCGGGCGTTGAGAACGGCCATCATATCGTCAACAAGGGCGCGTCGGTCGGCGTTTACCTCGAGGTCGGCGACCGCACGCCCGGCGATGCCGCCCGCTATCCGGATGTCGACATGCGGGCTGAACCCGATGCGTCCGCCCCCATGGGATTACGCATCACGCGCAAGGACGGCACGCCGTTCGAGACCGAGTGACGTCGCCGGACGGCGCGAGACGGAAAGAGACGCAATGGCCGAACGCGATCAGGTATTCGTCGATCTCTATGGCACCGGCCGCCGCCGGCCTGGCGCCGGCGGACCGTTCGGCATGGGCCAGGGGCCGCATCCGGACGGGCCGTTCTGGAAGCGCGCCATTCTCGGGCAGGAGGCGCTGTGGAAGGTTTTCTGGGGCGGTTTCGTGTTCGGGCACGGTTTTCTGATCGCCTTCGGCATCGGTCTGTTGCTGTTCGCCACCGCGTTCGGGATGGCGCTGGAGCCGCAGCGGTTCTCGGCGACGTTTTCCTCGATCATGGTCGCGGCGTCGCTGGTGGCGCTGGTGGCTGTCCTGTTCATCGGCTGGTCGTTGATATCGGTCTGGCGCTGCTCGCCGAATGTCATCGACCGGCGCTGGACGCTGGCGGCGCGCGCCGTCGTCGCCGTCTATGTGGGCGTATGGGCACTGCCGCTCATGTCCATTCGTTTCTAATCTCGGCGTTTTGAGAGGGGGAGGTTTCGAACATGCGTGAAGATCCGATCGTCATCGTCGGTGCGGCCCGGACGCCGATGGGCGGCTTCCAGGGTTCCTTGAGCGACGTCAGCGCGCCGGAACTCGGCGGCGTCGCCATCCGCGCCGCCGTCGAGCGGGCCGGCGTGAAGCCGGAAGACATCGAGGACGTGGTGATGGGGCTTTGCCTGTTCGCCGGCCTCAAGCAGGCGCCGGCGCGCCAGGCGGCGCATCACGCCGGGCTGCCGTGGGACACCGGCTGCACGACGCTTTCCAAGATGTGCGGCTCGGCCATGAAGGCGACCATGCTGGCGCACGACAACATCCTCGCCGGCTCGCACGACGTGA
>JAYOFL010000089.1:0-8201 GCA_038117205.1 Rhodospirillales bacterium
CCATGAGCATCGGCGTCATCCGGGGCGGGCTCAAGGTCAACATGATGCCGGGGCATTGCCGCGTCGAGGCGGACATCCGCCTCCCCTTCGGCGTCACACGCGACGACGTGCTGGCGCGCATCGACGGCATTCTCAAGGGTTATCCCGAGGTCAAGCTGAGCGTTCAGGAGGCCGCCTCCAATCCGGCCTCGGCGAGCGATCCGAACCATCCGATGATGGCGATCTTGAAGCGCGTCATCGCAGAGACCAGCGACCACCGGCCGGAGGGCATCGCCGGCATCGGCGCCACCGACTGCAAGTTCTTCCGCTACAAGAACGTGCCGGCGTTCGTATACGGGCCGTCGCCGGAAACCATGTCGATGCCGGACGAGCATGTGCCGATCGAGGATTTCCTGCACGTGCTCAGGACCCACGTGCTCGCCGCCTACGACTACCTGACCGGCGCCGAGGCTTAAGCGCCCGGCAAACGCCCGGCGGAGGCGACGGTATTCGAGACCAGCCGCGCCACCGCCATGGCGCCGAGCCCGGCGGGGTCGCGCTCCGGCATCATCTCGACGAAATCGGCGCCGACGATGTTGGCCTTCGCCGTGATCCCGAGAACGATTTCCATCGCCTGGGCATAGGTCAGTCCGCCAAAGGCCGGCAGCACCACGCCCGGCACCACCGAGGGGTCGAGGCCGTCGACATCGACGGCGAGCACCACGTTGGCGCCTTCCGGCACGGCGGCGATGACCGGCCCCATCCCGTGCCGGTGTACGTCCCGGGCGAAGAAGAAATCGACGCCCCAATCGCGCGCCGCATCGAGATCTCCCTGGCGCGCCGAGCCCGGGCCGCGCCCGCCAATCTGAACGATGCCGGTGACTCCGGCGAATTCCGAACTGCGCCGCATGGTCGAGGAAAATCCGAAGCGTTCGCCATCGACCTCATCGCGCCAATCGATATGCGCGTCGATCTGCACGACAACCACGGGTATGCGCTCGGAAATCGCCTCGATGAACGGGATCGGCACGGAATCGTCGCCGCCGATGACGATCGGCACGGTGCCGGCATCGAGCATGGCGCGCGTCGCCGCACCGATGGCGACACGGTTGGCGGCACCATCGGTGAGGCTGCCGCCGGTATCGCCGCAGTCGAACACCCGTTTGCCGCCGAAGACAGGCTTCATGGTATCGAGATCGAGCTGTTCGGGATTTGAGCTGTACCAGGAAAGCGCTCCGCGGATCGCCGTCGGCGCATTCGCGGCGTGGCTGGGCACGCCCGGCTTGTAGGGTGAGCCGTGACAGGCGCTGAAGATCGCAACGTCGGCATCGGCAAGATCATCCAAGCGGCGGAACGGCAGGCCGCAAAATGTCTTCTCGGGCTCGATCATTTTTTCAATCCTTCAATGCACGGCAGCCATCGGTTCCGTCTCAACTATAATTCGCCCCCGGCGATGCGGCGACCGACAAAATCGGGTTTCCGGCTGGCGGTTGCCGATCTTGATGCGGCGGGTGAATTATGGTCCGCTGCAATCGACCGACGCTGGCAACACCGCGCGTCGGCAACAAGTCATCCCTGGCAACACCCGCCGGAAACGTCGCGGCATAAGGACTGGACCTGATGGACGACAAGAAAGGGCTGCGACGCGGCCTGACCAGCTATGGCGACGAGGAGTTTTCCCTCTACCTGCGGACGGCCTTCATCAAGGCCGCCGGTTATTCGGACGATGCGCTCGGCCTGCGGGTCGTCGGCATCGTCGACACCGGCTCGGGGTTCAATCCGTGCCATGCCAACGCGCCGCAGTTGATCGAGGCGGTCAAGCGCGGCGTCATGCTGGCCGGCGGCCTGCCGATCCCGTTCCCGACCATATCGCTACACGAGTCGTTCGCGCATCCGACCAGCATGTATCTCCGCAACCTGATGTCGATGGACACCGAGGAGATGCTGCGCGCCCTGCCTTTGGATGCCTGCGTATTGATCGGCGGCTGCGACAAGACCGTGCCGGCACAGTTGATGGCGGCGGCGAGCGCCGACATCCCGGCGATCTCTCTCGTCACCGGTCCGATGCTGTCGGGCACGCACAAGGAAGAACGCGTCGGCGCCTGCACCGACTGCCGGCGCTTCTGGGGTGAGTACCGCGGCGGCCGCATCGACCGCGCCGAGATCGACGAGGTCACCAACCGCCTGGTGCCGACCGGCGGCACCTGCGGCGTCATGGGCACCGCATCGACCATGGCCTGCATGACCGAGGCCATGGGCATGATGCTACCGGGCGGCGCCACCGTCCCGGCGGTCTACGCCGATAGGCTGCGCCACGCGGAAGCCACCGGGCGCCAGGCCATGGCGCTGGCCGAAAGTGGGCTCAAGCCGTCGCGCATCATGACGCCCGCCGCCATCGGCAACGCGCTCCGCGTGCTGCTGGCATTGGGCGGATCGACCAACGGCATCGTGCACACGGCGGCGATCGCCGGCCGGCTCGGCATCGAACTCGACCTCGCCGCCTTCGATGCCATCGGCCGAGACACGCCGGTGCTGGTCGATCTCAAACCGAGTGGAAAGTTCTACATGGACGACCTGCACAAGGCCGGCGGCATGGCGCCGGTGCTGCGCGCGCTGTCGCCGTTGCTCGATCTCGACTGCATGACGGTGACCGGCCGCACGCTCGGCGAAAACATCGCCGACATGCCGGCTGCATTTCCGCAAGACGTCGTGCGGCCGCTCGACAACCCCATCCACAAGGGCGGCAGCATCGCGTTTCTCACCGGCAACCTGGCCGGCGACGGCGCCATCATCAAGCAATCGGCCTGTTCGCCCGAGCTTTTGACCCATAGCGGGCGAGCGATCGTATTCGACTCGCTCGAAGACCTGGCCGAACGCATCGACAGCGACGATCTCGACGTCACGGCGGACGACGTGCTGGTGCTCCGCAACGCCGGGCCCGTCGGCGCGCCGGGCATGCCGGAGGCCGGCTACATCCCGATCCCACGCAAGATCGCACGCCAGGGCGTCAAGGACATAGTGCGCATTTCCGACTGCCGGATGAGCGGCACCGCGTTCGGCACCATCATCCTGCACGCGACGCCCGAGGCGGCGGCCGGTGGGCCGCTCGCGCTGGTCAAAACCGGCGATACCATCACCCTCGATGTACCGGCGCGCAAACTCACGCTCGACATCGACGCGGCGGAAATGGAAGCGCGTCGCGCCGCCTGGCGCCCGCCCGCGCGGCCGGAGGGCGAGCGCGGCTATCGTAAGCTCTTCCTCGATCATGTCATGCAGGCCGGAGACGGTGCCGATTTCGATTTCCTGACCAAGCGCCCGTTCACGGCAAAGACACCCTAAGAGGGAGACGGTACAGGCACGCTCGCCGAACTGGTGGCGTGCTGCGGCTTCGCCTATGATTTCGTCTGCGCGCGGGCGGCCCGCGCCGTGACGGGGGCAACCGACATGAGCTACATTCTCGCCATCGACCAGGGAACCACGTCGTCCCGCGCCTTGGTGATCGGGCCCGATTTCAATGTCGTCGCCCTCGATCAGATGGAGTTCACCCAGCACCTGCCGCGGTCGGGTTGGGTCGAACACGATCCGGCAGACCTCTGGGCGACGACGCTGGCGACCGCGCGGGGCGCGATCGCGAAATCCGGCGTCGCCGCGAACGAGATCGCCGCCATCGGCATCACCAACCAGCGTGAAACGACCCTGGTCTGGGACCGCAAGACCGGCCGCCCGATCCACAATGCCATCGTCTGGCAGGATCGCCGCACCGCCGACGCTTGCCGCCGGCTCAACGTCGAAGGCGCCGAGGCCGTCGTCGTCGACAAGACCGGCCTTTTGCTCGATCCCTACTTCTCCGGCACCAAGATCACCTGGATTCTCGACAACGTCGAAGGAGCGCGGCGCAAGGCGGCAGCCGGCGAGCTGCTGTTCGGAACCGTCGATAGCTTTTTGATCTGGAACCTGACCGGCGGCGCCGTCCACGCCACCGATGCGACCAACGCCTCGCGCACCTTGCTGTTCGACATTCACAAGGGAGCGTGGGACGAGGAGATTTGCCAGATATTGGGCGTGCCGATGGCGATGCTGCCCGAGGTTCGCGACTGCGCCGCCGACTTCGGTGTGGCCCAGCCCGAGATCCTCGGCGCCGCGATCCCGATCCGGGGCGTCGCCGGCGACCAGCAGGCCGCGACCCTGGGCCAGGCTTGCTTCCAGCCCGGCATGATGAAATCCACCTACGGAACCGGATGCTTCGCCGTGCTCAATACCGGCGATGTACCGGTGCGCTCGACCAGCCGGCTTTTGACGACCATCGCCTACCAGTTGGACGGCAAACGGACCTACGCGCTGGAAGGTTCGATCTTCATTGCCGGCGCCGTCGTGCAGTGGCTGCGTGACGGCCTTCGCCTGATCGAGGCGGCAGGGGACACCCACGCGCTCGCCGAAGCGGCCGACCCGGAACAGGCCGTCTACATCGTGCCGGCCTTCACCGGCCTCGGCGCGCCCTGGTGGGATGCCGAATGCCGGGGCGCCGTCTTCGGCCTGACGCGGGCGTCGGGACCGGCGGAATTTGCCCGCGCCGCGCTCGAAAGCGTCGCCTATCAGACTCGCGATCTGTGGGCGGCGATGCAGACGGATTGGCAAATGAAAGAGGACGGCGCCGTGCTGCGCGTCGACGGCGGCATGACCGCCAGCGATTGGACCATGCAGTGCCTGGCCGACACCTTGGGCATCCCCGTCGACCGGCCGAAGATGACTGAGACCACGGCGCTGGGCGCCGCCTGGCTGGCTGGCCGGCAGGCCGGCGTGTGGCCGGACATGGAAGGTTTCGCGTCGGGCTGGGGGCTCGATGCCCGGTTCTCGCCAAAACTCGACCGCGCCGTCGCCGACAATCGGTATGCCGGCTGGACCGACGCCGTCCGGCGCACTCTATCGTCGAGCTGAACTGGCGCCTTCCGCTACACCGATGTGGTGTTCCGCCGTTGCTATCGCAACGGCGGCAAAGACCCGTGATAAGACCTCAATAAAGGCCCGCGTATTCAATCTCCAACAGCGGCCTTCGGCTCGATTGCCGCCCGCGCAGCCCTGTAGGCATCCTTGGAAGGCTCGATGTGTTCTTTACAGAGTTGCTGCAACCGAGCGCGGTCGCCGGCCTCAAGGGCGGCGATCATTTCCTCGTGCTCTTTCGGCGCCTGGATGGCGAGGTTGCGGTGGATCATACGATATGAGCGCACCGCGTGGGCGAGCCAGGTGTAGTGTTCGATGGCGTCGGCCAGATGACGGTTACCGCAGGCACCGAACAAAGTGTCGTGAAAGTTGTTGTTGAGACGGTAGATCGTTGGCAGGTCCCAGGCATCGACAGCTGTCGCGTGCTCCGCGTGGATACGGCGTAATTCAGCGAGCAGTTCGGGCGAGGCCGGCAAGGGCATGCGCGCGATGGCGCGTTCCTAGAGCAGATGGCGCATCTCGTAGATCTGGTCGAGTTCGGTGAGCGAAAAGTCGCGTACCATGGCGCCACGGTTCGGCGTCCGGCTCACCAGTCCCATATTTTCCAACGACATCAACGCTTGGCGGACGACATGGCGCTTGGCATCGAACCGGGCCATGAGCTCGTCCTCCACCAAACGTACACGCGGACTCATGCGGCCGAAAATGATGTCTTCTTCGAGAACCGACACAATGCCGTCTCGCGGGGAACGCTTATTGATAGGTCGTGGTTTCGGTTGCCGGTCCATTTATCGAAAACGATTGGTTTCATACATTCTAATGCGGACGCTCGTCCGCGACTACTGCGGTATGTATGAGCGGTTTGACTGCTTTATGATATCTTCTACCACAGATAGTGTCGATAAATTATTGTTACGTCGATTGGTGCATGTAACGATATCGTGTCATATGCGTTCGATGGTCTGTTTATCGAATTGCACTGTTTCTTCACCGCCGATGTATTTCATATCCGCGTCAATTTTCCGTGAGCAAGCGCTTGATTAAACCCGATGGACAGTTGCGCGTCGGCCTGATCGGCGCCGGTATGATCACCCGCTTCCATCTGGTCGCCTGGGCCAAGGCGACGGGCGCGCGCATCGTCGCGGTCTGCGATCCGGTCCGCGCCAGCGCCGAGACGCGCGCACGCGAGTTCGGTATCGATGCGGTTTACGACTCGGCGGAAGCCATGCTCGACACCGGCGGCACCGACGCTTGTAGAGGCAGTGGCTGTGGTCGCCGAGGCCGCCGGAAAGATTCCACTGATGGTGCACGAGAACTGGCGATTCCGCCCGTATTTCCGGCGCGTCAAGGAATGGCTAGATTCCGGTGTTGCCGGCGCACCCCTGCAGTACCGACTGACGCTGTACTCGAGCAGCCTGTTACCGGATGCGAACGGCCGGCTACCGGCGCGCGAACGCCAGCCCTTCATGCGCACCGAAGCGCCCCTGCTGGTCGCCGAGTCGCTGATCCATCAGCTTGACGTCACCCGCTGGCTGATGGGGCCGCTGGACATACGCGCCGCCTATATCGCGCGCACCTGCGCCGAGGTTGCCGGTGAAACGGCGGCGAGCATCTTCATGGAGACGGCGGATGGCCGCCCAGTGCTGGTCGAGGGAAACATGACCGCAGCGGGCGAAGCGCCACGTGCCCGTGACCGGCTCAAGATCGTTTGCGAGCGAGGCGTGATCGACCTGAAAGACGGCGTCCTCTCCCTGTCGGGGCCGGAGACGCGGACCGAGACCTTTGACTTCGATCAATCCTACCAGGCCAGCTTCGATGCCGCCGTCCAGCATTTCGTCGATTGTCTGGCCGGCGGCGAGCCGTTCGAGACGGACGGCCCCGACAACCTGGCGACGCTGAAGCTGGTCGAGGACACCTACGCCTTCGCCGCGCGGGCGGCGCGGAAATGAACGACTAAGCCCGCTTTCCGCCCGCTCCGGTTACTTTCCGGGCTGGGGCTTGGCTTCGCGTTCGATGAAGGTGGCGGCGGCACGGCCGATACAGTCGTAGAGCCGCCGTGCGACTTCCTGGCGCTTGCGCGGTTCCTTGATGTCGAAATCGAATATCTGGTCATCGACCCAGGCACGCATGATGTTGTGGCGGGGGAAGACGCCGATGGCATTGGCGCTGGCCACCGCACGGAGCGTCTCGGAATAGCGCGCCAGGTTCAAGATCATCTCGGTCTGCCGAGAGAATTGCTGGTCGACGAACATGATCTCGGCGCCTGCCGCCAACAGCTTGCTGATGCCGGCCTGCAGCCAATCGCGGAAGGCATCGAGGTCGGCGCCGACCACGGCATCGCCGGTGCCGGTCTCCCAGATCACCAGGGTCGGTTTCAGCGGCAGCACATCCTTGTCCATGCGGATGAGCACCGCTTCGGCCGTGCTTTTCGCCACCGCGCGGTTGTGCACCGTGATCGTGGCGCCGGGATGGCGCTGGGCGAGTTCCGCGCCGAGCCTCGCCGGCCAGGCGAATTCCGGCCCGCCGGCGGCGGCGCCCACGGTCGATGAACTGCCGATGGCGACGATGACGACTTCCGCGCCCTTGGCCAGCCGCTCACGGGTCGTCAATGGCGGCACCTGATCGGTGAAGACATCCGGCGCCACGTTGCAATCGGCGGCGCGTCCTTCGTTTCCGACGGCAATCGCCGCCACGGCGAAAGCGGTGACCGCTAGCGTTGCGATACGATTTTTCATGCGCGTCCCTCGCTGGCGGGTTTGGGGCTCGGCTCGCGGTGCGCCGGTTTGGCGCCGATCGATCCGACCCAGTCGATCAATGCCGCGACACCAACCATGACGGCAATACCGGCGACGGACGCCGCCACCTTCATCGGCGTATTGCCAAGAAACTCGGTCAGTCCGTAATGCGCGATCACGGACAGCAGGATGCCAAGGCAGAAAATCTCCAAAGAGTGTCGGCCACAGACCAGGAACGGCCATGCGGCCCGCAGCTTCAGCCATTTCGATTGTGGCTCCATCAGGCAGGCGACGACGACGGCGAGCGCGATCACGTTGACGAAACGGACGGGTGACATGTCGGTCTTGCTGAGGAACGAGCCGATCTCCTTCAGGAACAACGGCGTCAGGACCTGGAAATGATCGCTGATGGTCCAGTTGATCTTGAGCGCGAAGCACACGAAAGCAACCGCCGCGGCAAGCCAGAAGATCCAACGCCGTCCCTCCGGTGGGCGGCCTTTCGGGATCACGCCGCGCGCGCCGAAATAGGCGCCGAACAGGAACAGCGCC
>JAYOFL010000090.1:0-8136 GCA_038117205.1 Rhodospirillales bacterium
GCCTGACCTTCGGCCGGCGGCGGCGCCGATTGGGCAACGGCGGGCGGCGGCGGTGGCGGCGGCGGATCGCGGAAGAACATCCAGCCGGCGCCGAACGCCGCCAACAGGATCACGAACGCACCGAGGCCGCTCAGCACCATCATCCGGTTGGCGGACGACAGGAGCGCGGCGGACAGACGCGCGCTCAGGCTGTCGCCGCGCCGCTCCAGGCTCTGGCTCTTCGACTTCTGGCGGACGTACTGCTCCGCCTTGCGCTCGCGCTCCGCCTGTTCCTTGCCGAGGCGGGTGACGACGGCGCGCCGCATGCGGTCGAGATCGCCGTCGGTCCCGGCGTAGAGCTGCTCCATCTCTTCCAGGAACGCGGCGCGCGAGCCCTCGTCGTTCCGCCGTTTGTAGAGATGTTGCGCGGCCGCGGTGACGACGTAGCGGATCGCTTTTTCGGAGGTCGCCTTTTCGATGGCCGGGATCAGCCCCTACTCGGCGTCGAGGAAGACCACACGCCAATCGACGGTGCCGTCGGGCTTGCGCGGCGACGGCGGCAGTTTAGCTGTGTCGGTCACGGCTTCTGACACGTTCGACACCCCAGGTCATTTGACCAGTTCCTGCGGTCCACCGCCCGGCTTTACGGAGCGGTCCCAGCGGACCAAGCCGTGAAGAATCGCGCATTTCCAAGGGGTTCGTCAATCGCGGTGGTACGGATGACCGGCCAGGATGCTGTCCGCCCGGTACAACTGCTCGGCCAGCATGACGCGGACCAGCATGTGCGGCCACGTCGCCGGGCCGAAGGAAACCACCATGTC
The DNA here is from genome assembly GCA_038117205.1 of Rhodospirillales bacterium. Taxonomy (GTDB): domain Bacteria; phylum Pseudomonadota; class Alphaproteobacteria; order Rhodospirillales; family Casp-alpha2; genus JAQBZY01. Next base: position 801 of record JAYOFL010000090.1, read on the forward strand.
GGCGCGGGCCCGAAGCGCCGCGTCGAGGCCGTCGGCGCCGCCGATCAGGAACGCCGCGTCACGGCGGCCGTCCGACCGCCAGGTTTCGAGCTTCGCCGCCAACTCGCGGCTGGAGAGCGCCTTGCCCCGTTCGTCGAGGGCGACGACGACGGCGCCGTCGGGGATCTTCGCCGCCAACAGCTCGGCCTCGCGGCGTTTCAGTTCGTCGCCGGCGAGCCGTCGCTTCTCCTCGACCTCGATCAGGTCGAGCGGCGGCGTCAGCCGCTTCGCGTATTCCTGGAATAAATCCTGTTCCGGGCCACGGCGCACCCGGCCCACGGCGATGACGGTCATGCGCACGCCGTTCCTCCCGCGGCGCCCGGCTCATCGCCGGCACCGCCGTTCGGGGCTGCCCGCCCCTGCCTCGCGGCGAACCTCAGGCCGTCAAACCGGCCTTAAGATCCGCTTTCGGTTCCGCCGTCGCGTCCGGCATCATCCAGATCTTCTCGATGCCGTAGTATTCGCGAACATCGGGCCGGAAGAGATGCACGAGCACGTCCCCGGCGTCGATCAGCACCCAATCACACTGCTGCGCGCCCTCGATGGACACGTTGCCATAGCCGTTGGATTTGATCTTGTCGCGGAGGTGTTCGGCCATGGCGCCCACTTGGCGCTGCGATTGGCCCGTGGCAACGACCATGAAATCTGCGATTTCGGTCTTGCCGGCGAGGTCGATGACGGTGACGTCCGACGCCTTGTCGTCATCTAGCGATTGTTCCACCAAGTTCAGGAGCTCGGCCCCCGACGGTAGACGCTTTTTCTTGCGCGGTATGGTCTGGCCCTTTCCACCTGTTCGTCACGAATGCGCCCGTCGGCCCAAGGTCCGATATCGGGCGCGGCCCCAGTCGCGGGCGCGCGTCAAAATCCGCCGCGTGCCCTGATGCTGCTCGCCGATTCGGGGTGTTCACGCATTCTAAGAAACACCCAAGCCGGCGGAACCGCATCCGCCAGGCGTTTCGCCGCCGCTTGAGGCCATCTGGCCCGAGCGAACCGCCGGGCGGCTGTGCCGAACACAGCCCTGGAAGAATACGTGGGCCGCGCGAAGACCGCAATGGGGACGGTGTTAAATATCCGTGCCCATCGCGCCCAGCGGGATATCTGCAAAAGATTGTCGGCGCCCATCAGCCAGACGTAGCGGGCGTTGCCGTTCCGGGCGATCAGCGCGTCCAGCGTGTCGGCGGTGTAGCGGGTGCCGAGCTGCACCTCGATATCCGTGACGCGGATGCGCCGGTCGCGGGCCGCCACCTTGCGGGCCGCGTCGATCCGCCGCTCCAGCCCGGCCATGCCCTCGGTCCGTTTGAGCGGGTTCTGCGGCGACACCATCCACCACACCTCGTCCAAGCGCAGCATGCGGAGCGCCGCCCGGCTGATATGGAGGTGTCCGGCGTGCGCTGGATTGAAGGAGCCGCCGAGAATTCCGATGCGGCGCTTGCGGGAAGGCTTCTGCATCGGCGAAAGTTAGTCCACGAACGGCGGTGAACGCACTCGGAAAGTGCAATGATCGCCGGCGGACATCCCCGGGAGGATCAGCATGGCGCGACCGAAAAAAGTCGAAATCACCGAAGTCGGCCCCCGCGACGGCCTGCAGGCGGAGCGGGAATTCATTCCGACGGCGGCGAAGATTCGCTTCCTGAACGGGCTCATCGCCGCCGGCGTGCCGCGCATCGAGTTCTCGTCCTTCGTGTCGCCGAAGGCGGTGCCGCAACTGGCCGACGTGGCCGAGGTCCTGGCCGGGGTCGACCGCTCCAAGGGCTGCATCCTGGCGGCGCTGGTGCCGAACGGGCGCGGCGCCATCCGCGCCGCCGAGGCCCGCGTCGACGAGATGATCGTATTCCTGTCGGCGTCGGAAAGCCACAACCGCAAGAACGTGAACCGAAGCGTCCAGGAATCGCTGGAGGGTTTCGAGCACGTGGCCAAGGTCGCGTCGGAAGCGAGGATTCCCGTCGCCGGCGCCATCGCCACCGCCTTCGGCTGTCCGTTCGAGGGCGACGTGCCGGTCGAAAACGTGGTCGCCATCGCCAAGCGGTACCGCGACTTGGGCTTCACCTCCCTCGATCTCGGCGACACCACCGGCATGGCGACGCCGCCGATCGTGACGCGCCTCGTCCGCGCCTTGCAGGACTCGGTGCCGGACCTGCCGATCGCACTGCATTTCCACAACACCCGCGGCATCGGCCTCGTCAACGTCATGGCCGGGCTGGAGGAAGGGATCGATCGCTACGACGCGTCGTTCGGCGGCATCGGCGGCTGCCCGTTCGCGCCGAAGGCGACCGGGAACATCTGTACCGAGGATCTGGTCTATCTGCTGGACGAGCTCGGCATCGAAACCGGTATCGACGTCCGGAAGCTGGTCGATGTCGCCTGCGACGTCGAGACCGTCGTCGGCCGCGACCTGCCCGGCCAGGTCATGAAGGCCGGCCTGCGCCTCGATCTGCACGAAATGGAATCGGTGGCGACGGCGGAGGGGTAACACTCATCCTTGGCGTACCGCCCGCTTCGCGCACGAGACGCCAGCCGAACACACCCGCACCCGTCACCCCGGACTTGTTCCGGGGTCCACTTCATCAGCAGTGGATTCCGGAACGCCCTACGGGCGTCCGGAATGACGATTTCACTAAGGCCGCACCTGGCCGGTGCCGCGCACCACGTACTTCATGGAGGTGAGCTGCTCGACCCCGACCGGGCCGCGCGCGTGCAGCTTGCCGGTCGAGATGCCGATTTCGGCGCCCATGCCGAACTCGCCGCCGTCGGCGAACTGCGTCGAGGCGTTGACCAGCACGATGGCGCTGTCGACCCGGTTGACGAACCGCTCGGCGGCGGCCGCGTCGTCGGTGATGATGGCGTCGGTGTGATCGGAGCCGTGCTTTCGGATGAAGCCGATGGCATCGTCGACGCCATCGACCTGCTTCACGGCGATGATGCTGTCGAGGTATTCCGTATCCCAGTCCTCGGGCGACGCGGGTTGGATACGACTGTCGAGTGCGCGGCTGTCGTCCTCGCCACGCACCTCGCAGCCCGCTTCCGTAAGGCCTTCGACCAGCGACGGCAGCAGCTTGGGCGCGACGGCGCGGTCGATCAGCAGCGTTTCCGTCGCGCCGCAGATGCCGGTGCGGCGCATCTTGGCGTTGACGACGATGTTGCGCGCCATCGCCGGATCGGCGGCGGTATGAACATAGGAATGGCAGAGCCCTTCCAGGTGCTTGAAGAGCGGCACCCGGCTTTCCGCCGTGATGCGCTCGATCAGCGACTTGCCGCCGCGCGGCACGATGACGTCGATGTAATCCGTCATGCGCAGCATCTCGCCGACCGCTTCCCGGTCGGTGGTCGGCACCAGCTGGATCGCGTCCTCGTTGATGCCAGCGGCGCTGAGGCCTTCCTTCAAGCTTTCCATGATCGCCGCCGACGAATGGAAGCTTTCCGAACCGCCGCGCAGGATCGCCGCGTTGCCGGCCTTGAGGCAGAGCCCGCCGGCATCCGCCGTCACGTTCGGGCGGCTCTCGTAGATGACGCCGATGACGCCCAAGGGCACGCGGACGCGCTGAATGTGCAGCCCGTTCGGCCGGTCCCATTCGCTTTCGACGGCGCCGACGGGATCGGCGAGATCGGCGATGGCTTCGAGCCCCGCCGCGACGCCCTCGATCCGCTGCTCGTTCAACTGCAGCCGGTCGAGCATGGCGCCGGTCAGGCCCTTGTCGGTGCCGGCGGCCATGTCCTTGGCGTTCTCGGAAAGGATGGCGTTGGCGCGGCGGCGCAGCGACGCCGCCATTTCACGGAGCGCCGTGTTCTTCTGGTCCGTCGACGCGGTCAGCAGGTCGGCGGCGGCGGCTCTCGCCTTCTCGCCGATGCCGTGCATTAACGCCTGGATGTCGTGCGCACCGTCCATCGCATTTCCCTCAGATCAACACCAGGTCGTCCCGGTGCACGATCTCGTCGCGGCCACGATAGCCGAGGATCGTCTCGATTTCACCGGTCTTGTGCCCGGCGATGCGCTTGGCGTCGGCCGACGAATAGGCGGTGAGACCGCGCGCGATCTCGCGCCCATCGGCGTTCCGGATCGCCACCGCGTCGCCGCGCTCGAACCGGCCGTCGACGGCGGTGACGCCCGCCGGCAACAGGCTCTTGCCGCCCGCGAGCGCCTTCTGGGCGCCGGCGTCGACGGTCAGGCCGCCGGCCGCCTTGAGCGAACCGGCGATCCATTCCTTGCGGGCCGTCCGCGGATTGCCCTTCGGCACGAAGCGGGTGCAACGCGCACCGTCCTCGATCCGCTTCAAGGGATGCGGTTCCTTGCCGAGCGCGATCATGGTCTCGGCCCCCGCGCCCATGGCGATCTTCGCCGCCGCGATCTTCGTCACCATGCCGCCGCGGCTGTCGCCGGAGATGTTGACGCCGGCCATGCTTTCGATTTCCGGCGTGATCTCGTCCAAGACCTCGGGCACGAAGCGGGCCGACGGGTCCTTCTGCGGATTGGCGGTATAGAGCCCCTCGATATCGGAAAGAATGATCAGGAGATCGGCCGACATCATGGCGGCGACGCGGGCCGCCAGCCGGTCGTTGTCGCCGAAGCGGATTTCGTCGGTCGCCACCGTGTCGTTCTCGTTGATCAGCGGCACCGCGCCCAGATTCAACAGCTCGATCAGCGTATTGCGGGCGTTGATGTAGCGGCGCCGGTTTTCGGAATCATCCAGCGTCAGCAGCACCTGCGCCACGGTCAGTTCGTGCTCGCCCAAGACTTCCTGGTAGGCATGCGCCAGCCGCACCATGCCGGTGGCGGCGGCGGCCTGCTGTTCCTGCAGCTTCAGCTTGCCGGACGGCAGGCCCAGGTGCCGGCGGCCGACGGCGATGGCGCCGGACGACACCAGCGCCACTTCCTGGCCGCGCGCGCGGAGCCGGGCGACATCGGCGGCCAGCGTTTCCAGCCAGCGCCGGTGCACGGCGCCGCGTTCCGGATCGACCAGAAGCTGCGAGCCGATCTTGACGACGACGCGGCGCGCCTTAGTGAGGTCGGCGGCGGCGCTCATGGACGGAAGGCCTTGTCTTCCCCGGCCTCGGCGGCGGCCGCTTCGGCTTCGGCGGCGCGGGACGCCAGGATCACGCGCTCCAATTCGTAGGTGAGTTCCCTGACGCCCATGCCGGCGACGCCGGAGATCGCCCGAACCTCTTGGCCGCAGGCTTTCTCGAGGGCCTTTTTCTTCTTCTTCAGCGTCTTTTCGTCAAGGGCGTCGATCTTGTTGAGCGCCACGATCTCGGCCTTCTCGTCGAGACCGCCGCCGTAGGCCGCCAGCTCGCCCCGGATCGTCTTGTAGGCGCCGGCGACGTCGTCCTGCGTGCCGTCGACCAGATGCAGCAGCACGCCGCAACGCTCGATATGGCCGAGGAAGCGGGTGCCGAGGCCGGCACCCTCGCTCGCCCCTTCGATCAGGCCCGGAATGTCGGCGAGCACGAAGGTGCGGTCCTCGACGCTGACGACGCCGAGATTCGGGTGCAGCGTCGTGAACGGATAATCGGCGATCTTCGGGTGCGCCCGGCTGACGGCGGCCAGGAACGTCGACTTGCCGGCGTTCGGCAGGCCGATCAGGCCGGCGTCGGCGATCAACTTGAGGCGCAGCCAGACCCAGCGTTCCTCCCCGGCGAGGCCGGGGTTGGCGCGCCGCGGCGCCTGGTTGGTGGAGGACTTGAAGCGGGCATTGCCGAAGCCGCCGTTGCCGCCTTCCAGGAACACCACCTCCTGGCCAACCTCGGTGAGGTCCGCCAGCACCTCTTCCTTTTCCTCGTCCAGGACCTGGGTGCCGACCGGCACCTCGATCAACAGCGGCTTGCCCGACGGTCCGGAGCGGTTTCGGCCCATGCCGTTGGTGCCGCGCTCGGCCTTGAAGTGCTGTTTGTAGCGGAAGTCGATCAGGGTGTTGAGGCCGTCGACGCAGCGCAGCACCACGTCGCCGCCGCGTCCGCCGTCTCCGCCGTCCGGGCCGCCGAACTCGATGAACTTCTCGCGGCGGAAACTGACGCAGCCGTCGCCGCCGTCACCGCTCTTCAAGTAGATCTTGGCCTCGTCGAGGAACTTCATAATCCCAATTCGAGAGAAGTCCCTCGCTTCGCTCGGTGTACTTCTCTCGACTCCAGATGGCGAAAAGGAGGCTTGGGGCGGCCCTGCGCCTCCTTTTCAGCACTTTGATTTCCGTCCGTTCCACGCGGAACGGTATGTGTTCATATTCGCCCGCAGAGCCGCCTCAAGGGCGAATATGGCCTTTTTCCGTCGAATGAACGTACACCGAGCCGCAGGCGAGGGACTTTCATTCACTCAATAAAAACGGGGGAATGGCTGGCCATTCCCCCGCGAACCTTGCGCGATGGCCAGCCAGCGTTAGCTCGCCGACGGCTCCACCGACACGAACGTCTTGCCGCCCGTGGTCTTGCGGAACTTCACGCTGCCTTCGGCCGTCGCGAACAGCGTGTGGTCGCGGCCGATGCCGACGTTGTCGCCCGGGTGCACCTTGGTGCCGCGCTGGCGGACGATGATGTTGCCCGGAATGACGGCTTCGCCGCCGAACTTCTTCACGCCGAGGCGCCGGCCTTCGGTGTCGCGGCCGTTGCGGGAACTACCGCCTGCTTTCTTATGTGCCATGGCGTCTTACTCCTTCGCCTTCTTCGCGGCCGGCTTCTTGGCCGCCGCCTTCTTCGCCGGAGCCTTCTTGGCCGCCGCCTTCTTCGCCGGAGCCTTCTTGGCCGCCGTCTTCTTGGCGGGCTTCTTGGCCTCGCCGTCATCGGCCTTCGGTTCCTTCTTGGCGGCCGGCTTCTTCGCCTCGATCTTCGGCTTCTCGCCGGTCGGGCTGACCTCGATCACCTTGAGGACCGTGATCGGCTGGCGATGGCCGTTCTTGCGGCGATAGTTCTGCCGGCGCTTCTTCTTGAAGATGATGACCTTGTCGTCCTTGCCCTGCTCGACGACCTCGGCGAACACGGCGGCCTTCTCGACGACGGGCGTGCCGACGGTCGGGGCCTGGCCTTCGCCGCCCAGCATCAGGACATTGCCGAGCTCGACGATATCGCCGACCTCGCCCGCAAGCTTTTCGACGACCAGTTTGTCGTCCTTGGCAACCCGGTACTGCTTGCCACCGGTTTTGATGACTGCGAACATACTCGCCTCGTTGAATTTCATGTCGATAGGGGCCGCGCGAGTACCCTTTCGGATACCCAGTTCCCGGCCCCGCTCGGAAGGCCGGCACTATAGCCGCCGATTTTCCCTTGTCAATGCCGGAAAACGCCCGATTTTCAAGGTATTCCAGGGCCTGTTTTCGGG
>JAYOFL010000091.1:0-7303 GCA_038117205.1 Rhodospirillales bacterium
CAGATCATTCCGCCGTCGATCGTGCTGATCATTCTCGCCGACCAGTTGTCGAACGCCACCGACCAGGCGGCGGCGCTGCGCAAGGCGGAATTCAAGGAAGGCACCGGTCAGGCAACCCTGCCGAGCGAATTCGACCTGACGTCCGCGAGCGCGGGCGACATGTTCCTGGGCGCGTTGCTGCCGGGTCTGGTCCTGGTCGGCCTGTACATCACCTACATCCTCATCCTGGCGTTGCTGCGTCCGAAGATGGCGCCGGCGGCGCCCTATGAAGGAAAATACGACAAGGCCTTCGCGTTCCGGGTCTTCATGGTTCTCGTGCCGCCTTTGGCGCTGATCATCGCCGTGCTCGGGTCGATCATTTCCGGTATCGCCACCGTCAACCAGGCGGGCGCCATCGGCGCCGTCGGCGCCATGGTGATGGCGAGCTACCGGCTCCTGGAAGGAAAGCCCGGCGCCTACCGGCCGACCATCCTGGCGCTTGTATCGCTGGTCGCCGTGCTCGTGGTGCACAGCAACTTCGCCATCAACATCAAGTCCTTGAAAACGGGAACGGATGCCCTCGGCATCGCCCTGGCGGTCATCGCGACGCTCGGCCTGTTGTCGGCCATCATCTGGAGCGGCTGGCGCGTGTTCAAGATCGACCGCACCCTCGAGGGCGTGATGATCGAGACGGCGAAGACGACCTCTCTCGTCTTCATCATTCTGCTCGGCGCCGCCATGCTGACGGCGTCGTTCCGCGCCTTCGGCGGCGAGGAATTGGTGCGCGACTTCCTATCCGGTCTGCCGGGCGGCTTCATCACCAAGTTCATCGTCGTGATGTCGGTCATCTTCGTCCTCGGCTTCTTCCTGGACTTCATCGAAATCGCCGTCGTCGTGGTGCCGATCATCGCGCCGATCCTGCTCGCCGACCCGACCGCCAACGTCACCGCCGTCTGGTTCGGCGTGATGATCGGCGTCAACATGCAGACGTCGTTCCTGACGCCGCCCTTCGGGTTCGCGCTGTTCTATCTGCGCGGCGTGGCGCCGGCGGCGGTGACGACGATCTCCATGTACAAGGGCGTCGTGCCGTTCATTCTGTTGCAGCTCCTCGGCCTCGGCATCGTCGGCTTCTATCCGCCGCTAGTGAACTATTTGCCGGCGCGCGTGTATCTGTCGGCCGAAACGGCGCCGCCGCCGCAGAACCCGCGTCTACAGGCATGCATCGAGGAGCATCTGTTCCGCGAGTACGCGCTCAATCAGAAGGTCTTGATGGGTGCGATCGAGACCGCCGCGGCGCTTGATCTCTCGGCGCTTCCCGACAAGTACAAGGAAAACATGCAGGACGGCATAACCGCCGCCAAGCGGACCTTCGACATGGTCAAACGCGCCAGCGACGCCTCAACGGCGCTCGACGCCTACGCCGTCACCTACCGGCCGCTGCATACGGAAATGCGCGATATCCGTGTCGAGATCGGCGTCGCGAAGCGCGAGATCGAGGAAGTGGACAAGGATCTGTCCTATTTGCGGATCGTCGCCAATCCCAGCCAAGCAAAGGTCGACTCGCTGAACCGCGAGAAGGAAGCGTTGCTGAAGAAGCTCGAGGACCTGCAGAAGCAGGCGCCGAACGGCTGGGACGAAGCGCGCAAGAAGTACGTCGAATTGGAGAAAGCGGAACAGAACGCACGGCGCCTCTATCGCCGGACGGTCGACAACGCCTATGAGCCGGTGCCGATCCTGATCAAGACCATCGACAGCGGGCCGGCCCTGGCGGCTCTCGAGGCACGGATCAAGGCGCTCGCGCCGATCGTCGAGAAGGAATCCAACGCCAAGGCGACGGAAGCCATCAAGGAACTCGAGGCTGCGGTCGGCGCCATTCCGGGCGCGACGGCGGTGCTGTCGTCGCTGTCTCGGACGCGTCGTGCCTTCCGCGACGATCAGCCGGACCGGGCAGCGGCGGCGACGGAACTCGGCAAGGCCCTGAAGGCGCTCGGCGAGGAAGTGACGTGGCGCGCCGCGGCGGCGAAGTCCCTCGGTGCCGGGCTCAAGACCTACAACGACGCGATCAAGAACAACATCGGATTGCGGTTGCAGGATCGCCTTGGCGAGCGGGAGGTCAAGGAGGTCGCCTCCTGCATGTCGCATCACCGCGACATTTCGCTTAGCTTCTAAGATCCGGGTCCGCGTGCAGGCGGCCCTCGACGCAAGGACTTAATAGGCGGTTTCCGGAGCGCGGGTGCGCTCCGGAGGCGCCGTCGACGGGGACCCGCCTGTGAATCCAATTCTGCATGCCGCCCTTTGGATGGGCGCCGCGCTGTCGTCGCTGATGGTGATGGCGGTTGCCGGCCGGGAGCTGTCGAGCGGCCTGACGACGTTCCAAATCCTGTTCTTCCGCAGTCTCATCGGTCTCGTCGTTCTCGCCGTCCTACTGCAGCGGACCGGCTGGGGCGTCATCCGCACGGCGCGGCTGCCGGCGCACATCGGCCGCAATATCTCGCACTACATCGGTCAGTACGGCTGGTTCTACGGCATCGCCTATCTGCCGCTGGCGCAGGTGTTCGCGATCGAATTCACGGTGCCGATCTGGACGGCTTTGTTGGCGCCGCTGTTCCTGGCCGAGAGCCTGTCACGGGTGCGCATCGCCGCCGTCGGCATCGGGTTCATCGGCATCCTGATCGTGCTGCGGCCGGGTCTGGTGCCGTTCGACGTGCCGACCCTGGCGGTGCTGATCGCGGCGTTCGGATTCTCCGGCTCGATCATCATGACGAAGCGCCTGACGCGGACCGATACGGCGCTGGCGGTGATCTTCTACATGACGCTGCTGCAGTTGCCGATGGGACTGATCCCGGCGCTGTTCGACTGGAAAACACCGACCGTCGCCATGCTGCCGTGGCTCTTCGTCGTCGGCGTGACGGCACTCACCGCGCACTATTCCATGGCGCGTGCGTTTTCGCTCGCCGACGCCGTCGTCGTCGCGCCCATGGACTTCCTGCGCCTGCCCCTGGCCGTGGTGGTCGGTCTGATCCTCTACAACGATCCCGTCGATATCTGGGTGGTTGTCGGCGCGGCGGTCATCTTCGCCGGAAACTTCCTGAACATCCTCAAGGAACGTCATCGGATTTGAGCGGCGGCATCGGGGAGGGTGTACACGGCGCCGCCTTTCGTGTTTAGGATGGTGCGGCCGCGCCAGCGCGGCGAAAACGATGGCCGGGAATTTTCAACGACCGGCCACAAACAGGGAGAGAGACATGTTCAAGACAACCGTGGCCGGAAGCCTGCCGAAGCCCGCTTGGCTGGCCGAGCCGGAGAAGCTCTGGGCGCCGTGGCGTCTCGAAGGCGAGGGTCTCGTCGAGGGACAGCAGGACGCGGCGCTCAATTGGATCAAGATCCAGGAAGACGCCGGCATCGACATCGTCAGCGACGGCGAACAATTCCGGAAGCACTTCGTGCACGGCTTCCTGGAATCGATCGACGGCATCGACTGGCAGCGGATGACGACCATGGGCATCCGCGACAACCGCTATGAGGCGCAGGTACCGACGGTGACGTCGAAGCTGAAGCGCAAGGGGTCCGTCCACAGCGCCGGCGCCGAGTTCTGCCGCGGTCATACCAAGCGCGGGCTCAAGTTCACGCTGCCCGGGCCGATGACCATTTGCGACACCATCGCCGACGCGCATTACGGGCGGCGCGCCGACATGGCGTTGGCGTTCGCCGAATTGCTGAACGACGAGGCGCGCGAGCTGGAAGCCCTCGGCGTCGACGTCATCCAGTTCGACGAACCTGCCTTCAACGTCTTCATGAAGGACGTGAAGGACTGGGGTATCGACACCCTCAACCGGGCGGCCAAGGGGCTCAAATGCACCACCGCCGTGCATATCTGCTACGGCTACGGCATCGAGCAGAACCTGGCGTGGAAGAAGACGCTCGGCAGCGAATGGCGCCAGTACGAGGAAATCTTCCCGGCCATCAACGGCAGCGACATCAAGCAGGTATCGTTGGAATGTCAGCATTCCAAGGTGCCGATGTCGCTGATCGGGCTGCTTTCGGACAAGGATGTGCTCGTCGGCGCCATCGACGTCGCTTCCGAAGTCGTCGAGACGGCCGAGGAGGTCGCGGCGACGCTCAAGGCGGCGACGGAATTCATCGATCCGGCGCGTATCGTCGGTTGTACCAACTGCGGCATGGCGCCACTGCCGCGGCACGTCGCGGAAGGAAAGCTGAAGGCGCTCGGCGCCGGCGCGAAACTTCTAAGACGCAGCATCTGAACGACGGACTGGAATTCTACGCGATTTTACGATAAATCACGCAATGCCCGGGATGCGCACTCTGTGCGTATCCCGGGCATTGTTGACTATTTACCGGATCGTCGCGTCATGGAGTCCGTCTTTCCCCTCGTCAGGCATTTGTCCGGCTATTTGACGCCCGTCTTGCTTCGGCTGCCGGTGACCGCCAATCAGATCACGTCGGCGTCGCTCGCCGCGGGCGTGGCGGCTTGTATCTGTATCGCCGAACCCGGCTGGGCGTGGCAGGTCGCCGGCGGGTTCCTGCTGGTCTTGAGCTATGTGCTCGACAATTGCGACGGCGAGGTCGCCCGGACGAAGCATCAGATGTCCGAGTTCGGGGCAAAGTTCGACACCTTCGTGGATTGGTTCGTCAATTCGGCGATTTTCGTCGCCCTCGGTATCGGCGCCGAACGGGCGTCCGGTCAGGCCCTCTGGTTCTGGCTCGGCGTCGTCGGCGCCGCCGGCGGCACGATCAATTACCTGATGTCGCTTTTTTACGACAGCCGGGACCGGGCACTGACGGTCGCCGACAGGGTCGAGGAAGCCGCCCCCGTTAGGCACGTTCCGAAGTGGCGCCGCACGCTGGTGCATGTCTTTCGCGAGCTGTTCCGGGCTGATTTCTGTTTCATCGTCCTTATCCTGGCGTTGTTCGATCTTGCCTGGATCCTGCTGCCGGCCGCCGCCGTGGGGGCGCAGGTTTATTGGCTGATGCAGTTTTCCCGCGCCGCCCGGGGCCAGCACGTCTGAACGGCAAAAGGCACCGTCCGATTAACCATCTTTAGATGTGACGGGCCAAGAATGCCTTGCTATGGTGTGCCGCCTTTTCACGGAGACGTCCATGTTCCGTCCGCTCGCAGCACTTTTGGTCGCCGCCGCCATGGTCATGGGCGGGACGGTCGCGCGGGCCGACGACGAACCGGCTTTCGTCAGCATCGGTGGCGCTGCATTCGACTTCTACAAGGGAGAGGACATGCAGCCGGAATTCCGGCTGGAATACCGCGGTAAGAAGATGCTCGGTCCGATCAAGCCGGTGATCGCGGCGGCGGGAACCGTCTGTCCGGGTAACATCTCCGGCGCCTTCAATTTCTGTCCCGGCAAGCACTTCACCGGCAGCGGCTTTTTCGGCGGCGGCGGCATGATGGATTTCTACATGGGACGTCGGTTCGTCCTGTCGCCGAGCCTGGGCGCATTCCTGTATACGGGCGGCAACGATGACCTGGATCTCGACTCGCCGCTGGTGTTCCGCTACCAGCTCGAACTCGCCTTCCGGTTCGACAATCGCTCGCGTCTCGGCGTCGCCGTGTCGCGCTACGAAAACCTCGGGATCGGCGATACCAATCCCGGCGCCAACTCCATGACGCTCTACTATTCGATGCCGACGACGATGCTGTTCGGGAAATAACTTCCCGCCGCCGTCATCCCGGCCGGTGCACCAGCCGGGCGCGGATCGTGCCGTCCAGGCCGCGAATTTCCGACAGTATCGCCTCCGCGTCGGTGACGGCGCCATCGGCATCCAGCACCAGATAACCGATCTCGCCTTCCGTCTGGTAATACTGGGCGGCGATGTTGACGTTGTTGTGCGCGAAGACCTCGTTCAGGCGGCGCAGTTCACCCGGCAGGTTCCGCTGCACCTGCAGGAAGCGGGTGCCGGTGGCGCGCTGCGGCAGCAGCACCTGCGGGAAGTTGACGGCGCCGACGGTCGAGCCGATGTCGGAATAGTCGATCAGCTTCCGGGCGACTTCCTGGCCGATCCGCTCCTGCGCTTCTTCCGTCGAACCGCCGACGTGCGGCGTCAGGATCACGTTGTCGAGGCCCTGCAACGGCGACACGAAGCTCTCGGCATTCGACTTCGGTTCCTTGGGGAAGACGTCGATGGCGGCGCCGCCGAGATGATCGGCCTTGAGCGACGCCGCCAGGGCGTCGATGTCGACGACGGTGCCACGCGCGTTGTTGATAAGGAACGCGCCTTTCTTCATCGTCGCCATCTCGTCGGCGCCGATCATGTTCCGGGTCTCCGGCGTCTCCGGCACGTGCAGGGACACGACGTCACTCCGCCGCAGGAGATCGGCGAGGGACGCCGCCGGCTCGACGTTGCCGTGCCTGAGCTTGTCGGTCTGGTCGAAAAAGATGACCCGCATGCCCATGGCCTCGGCGAGCATGGCGAGCTGGCTGCCGATGTTGCCGTAACCGACGATGCCGAGGGTCTTGCCCCGCACCTCGCGGCTCCGTGTCGCCGATTTGTCCCAGCCGCCGGTATGCGTGGCGGCGGAGCGGGGGAAGGTGCGGCGGAACAGCATCACCGTCTCGGCGATGGTGAGCTCGGCGACGCTGCGGGTGTTCGAGAAGGGGGCGTTGAAGACCGGGACACCGCGCCGTTGCGCCGCCGCCAGGTCGATCTGGTTTGTGCCGACGGAAAAGCAGCCGACGGCGATCAGCCGGTTGGCGGCGTTCAGCACGTCCGCCGTGACCTGGGTGCGGGAGCGGATGCCGAGAATGCGGGCGTCGGCCATCGCCTCGATCAGCGCCGGACCTTCCAGGGCCTTGGTCAGCCGCTCGACGTTGGTGTAGCCGGCGGTCTTCAGATCGGCGACGGCCGTCTCCGAGATGCCTTCGAGCAGAAGGACCTTGATCTTGTCCTTGGGTAGCGAGGGGTTCTGGAATTCGGTCATCGCGGCGTTCCCGTTCCGGTGAGCGCCGCCGTGATAGCGGACGGTTGGGCCTACCGCAACTGCGAACAAGCGATTTAACGCTGATACATCAGGCGATCAGGCGTTCAGGGCGGTGCGCCGGCATGCGCCGGCCGATGTGCGTGCGGATGTGCTCGGCAAGCTCGGCGGCGGCGTCGTTGGTGTGGCTGGTCGGCAGGTAGAGGTTGATGTGGAACGGCCGCAACGCCGGCAGGCCGTGCTCCGCTTCGTCGAGGATCTCGATCCGGTCGGGCACCGTCGAGCGCAGAAGCGCCGTGATCGCCAGATCGGCCTCGACCGTCGCATAGAGGGCGTCGTTGTTTCCCATCGGGCCGACGAAACGCCAATCGCGGCCGG
>JAYOFL010000092.1:0-7186 GCA_038117205.1 Rhodospirillales bacterium
CAAGAAGCATCTGCCGATGGCGAAGGCGCAGGAACGCGCCCTCGAGGCCGCCGAGCGGGCCGCCGCCGCGGAAGCCGCCGCCGCCGAGGCTGCCGCGCAGCCGGCCGAAACGCCGGCGGAAGAAGCGCCGGCCGCTGAAGAAGCTCAGGCGGAGGGCTGACGCCGGGCCGCCGGCGATAGCGCCACGGGCATGAAGCCGGGTGCGCAGGATCGGGTCCGTCTCGGCGTTATCGTCGGGACACGCGGAATCAAGGGCGAGCTCAGGATCAAGAGCTTCACCGACGATCCCTTGGACCTGGATGCCTACGGACCGCTCGCCGACGGGGCGGGACGCGTTCTCGATCTTCGGGTCACCGGCTCTTCCAAGGGCGTGGTGCTGGCCAGGATCGAGGGGGTCTCGGACCGGACCGCGGCGGAGGCGCTGAAAGGGACCGAACTCTTCGTGCCGAAGGGCGCGTTGCCGGAACCGGACGAGGACGAATTCTATCATTCGGACCTCGTCGGATTGAAGGCGGCGAGCGCGGCGGGAGAGGACCTTGGGATCGTAACCGCCGTCCACGACTTCGGGGCCGGCACGATCCTCGAGATCGACGGTCCCATCGGCCGAGGCGTGATGATCCCGTTCACCCGGGACGTCGTGCCGGACGTCGATATCGCGGGCGGCAAGGTGACGGTCGAAGTGCCGGAAGGGCTGTTGGAGCCGGCGCGGCAGGACGACGGGCGGAACGAGAGCGAAGGCTAGGACGAACGAAGGAACGATGGGCGTGAACGAGACCGAAGCGAAGAAGATGTGGCGCGCGCGCGTGCTGACCATCTTCCCGGACATGTTTCCGGGACCGCTCGGCCTGTCCCTGGTCGGACAGGCGCTCGGTCGCGGCTTGTGGTCGCTCGTCGCCACCGACATTCGTTCTTTCGCCGAGGACAAGCACGCCAGCGTCGACGACCAGCCGTTCGGCGGCGGTCCCGGCATGGTGATGCGCCCCGACGTGACGTCCCGCGCCATCGAGGCGGTGCGTGCCGCCGATCCGGACCTACCGCTCGTCTATCTGACGCCGCGCGGCAAGCCGCTCGATCAGGCCAAGGTCCACGATCTCGCCGAGGGTCCGGGTCTGATCGCGTTCTGCGGCCGCTTCGAGGGTCTCGACGAGCGGGTGCTGGAAGAGCATCCGGGCGACGAGATCAGCCTAGGCGACTTCGTGCTGTCCGGCGGCGAGCCGGCGGCGATCGCGCTCCTCG
This sequence comes from Rhodospirillales bacterium, assembly GCA_038117205.1. Taxonomy (GTDB): domain Bacteria; phylum Pseudomonadota; class Alphaproteobacteria; order Rhodospirillales; family Casp-alpha2; genus JAQBZY01. Next base: position 1,237 of record JAYOFL010000092.1, read on the forward strand.
ACGCCTGCGTCCGGCTGCTGCCGGGCGTCATCGGCGCTGAGGCCTCGCTCGACGAGGAGAGTTTCGAACGCGGGCTCCTGGAATACCCGCAATACACGCGGCCGCGCGAATGGCGCGGGCGCGAGGTGCCGGAAGTTCTGCTTTCCGGCCACCACGAGAAGGTTCGCGCCTGGCGATTGGACCGGGCGATGGAAATCACGCGGCAACGGCGTCCGGACTTGTGGGAACGCTACGGTCGCGGCAACATTTGAGGAAAGAAGGAAGACTGTCATGAACGTCATCGAACAACTGAACAAGGAACAGATGGAAAAGCTCGCCGCCGAGCGGGCGATTCCGGCGTTTGCGCCCGGCGACACGCTGCGCGTCAACGTCAAGGTCATCGAAGGCACGCGCGAGCGCGTGCAGGCCTTCGAAGGCGTCTGCATCGGCCGCGGCGGCGAGGGCATCAACGAAGCCTTCACGGTCCGCAAGATTTCCTACGGTGAAGGCGTCGAGCGCGTGTTCCCGCTCTATTCGCCGAACATCGCGTCGATCGACGTGGTGCGCCGTGGCGACGTCCGCCGCGCCAAGCTGTATTATCTTCGTGGCCGCCGCGGCAAGTCGGCGCGCATTTCGGAGAAGACCGACGGCTATTCGGCGAAGCTGACGGCCGAGGACAAGCGCAACGCCCTCGAAGCCAAGGCCGCCAGCGCGGAAGCCAAGGCCGCGGCGTCGGAATAAGCGTCTACAGCAACGACCAGCGCCGCGCGGCGCCGATGCCGCGCGGCCGACGACGATCGGAGGAAACGATACGATGGCTCAGCCACGCACGCTGTTCGACAAGATCTGGAACAATCACCTGGTCAACGTCCAGGACGACGGCACCTGCCTGCTCTACATCGACCGCCATCTCGTGCACGAGGTGACGAGCCCGCAGGCGTTCGAGGGGCTCCGCTTCTTGGGCCGCAAGGTGCGCCGCCCCGATCTGACGCTGGCGGTGCCGGACCACAACGTGTCGACCACCGAGCGCGGCGGCGTCGTCGTCGACGAGGAAAGCCGCACGCAGATCGAGGCCTTGCAGAAGAACACCAAGGATTTCGGCGTGCCGCTGTTCGACGTCACCGACATCCGCCAGGGCATCGTCCACATCATCGGTCCCGAGCAGGGCTTCACCCTGCCCGGCATCACGCTGGTCTGCGGCGACAGCCATACCGCGACGCACGGCGCCTTCGGCGCGCTCGCCTTCGGCATCGGCACCTCCGAGGTCGAACACGTGCTCGCGACGCAGACGCTGCTGCAGGCGCCGCTCAAGAACATGCGCATCACCGTCGACGGCGCGCTGCCGCCGGGCTGCACCGCGAAAGACCTGGTGCTGGCGTTGATCGGCAAGATCGGCACCGCCGGCGGCACCGGCTACGTCATCGAGTACGCCGGCCAGGCGATCCGCGATCTTTCCATGGAAGGCCGCATGACGGTCTGCAACATGACCATCGAGGGCGGCGCCCGCGCCGGCCTGATCGCGCCCGACGAAACCACCTTCGAATACGTCAAGGGCCGCCCGATGGCGCCCAAGGCGGGCCAGTGGGAGCATGCCATCCAGCAATGGAAGATGCTGCCGTCGGACGCGGGCGCGACCTACGACAACGAGGTCGTGCTCGACGTCACCGACATCGTGCCGCAGGTGACCTGGGGCACGTCGCCCGAGGACGTGGCGCCGATTAACGGCTCCGTGCCGAGCCCGGAGGATTTCGCCGACGAGTACAAGCGCTCGGTCGTCGCCGACTCGCTCAAGTACATGGGCCTGACCGCGGGCCAGCCGATGACCTCGATCAAGATCGACAAGGCGTTCATCGGATCTTGCACCAACGGCCGCATCGAGGACATGCGCGCCGCCGCCGCCATCGCCAAGGGCCGCAAGGTCGCTGAAGGCGTCCAGGCGCTGGTCGTGCCGGGCTCCGGCCTCGTCAAGGAACAGGCGGAAGAGGAAGGTCTCGACAAGGTCTTCCTCGAAGCCGGCTTCGAGTGGCGCGAACCAGGCTGCTCCATGTGCCTGGCCATGAACGAGGACAAGCTGGGCGCCGGCGAACGCTGCGCGTCCACGTCCAACCGCAACTTCAAGGGCCGCCAGGGCTTCAACGGCCGCACCCACCTGGTCAGCCCGGCCATGGCCGCCGCCGCCGCGATTACCGGCCATCTGATCGACGTGCGCGATCTCTGAGGGAGGACCCGGACATGGAAAAATTCACCACACTCACCGGTGTCGCCGCGCCCATGAAGCGCATCAACATCGACACCGACATGGTCATCCCCAAGCAGTACTTGAAGACGATCAAGCGCGAGGGGCTCGGCAAGCACCTGTTCGCCGAGATGCGCTACAACGAGGACGGCTCCGAGAACCCGGATTTCGTCCTGAACCAGCCGGCCTACCGCGGCGCCAAGATCATCGTCGCCGGCGACAACTTCGGCTGCGGTTCGTCGCGCGAGCATGCGCCGTGGGCGATCCTGGATTATGGCATCCGCTGCGTCATCTCGACCTCGTTCGCCGACATCTTCTACAACAACTGCTTCAAGAACGGCATCCTGCCGATCAAGCTGCCGAAGGAAGATTGGCAGAAGATCATGGAGGACGCCGAGCGCGGCGCCAACGCGACGCTGACCATCGATCTGGAAAAGCAGACCATCACCGGCCCGGACGGCGGCGAGGTGCACTTCGACCTCGATCCGTTCAAGAAGAAGTGCCTGCTGGAAGGTCTCGACGACGTCGGTCTGACGCTGCAGAACGACGACAAGATCAACAAGTACGAGAGCGAGCAGAAGGCGAGCCAGCCCTGGCTCAACATCAACGCCGCCGAGTAATCGGAAATTATCACCCTTCGAGACGCCCCGGATCGCATCCGGGGCTCCTCAGGGTGAGGAAATCAACGAACGCCTCATCCTGAGGAGGCCCCGGCCACGGGGCCGTATCGAAGGGTGAGGCCTCCGACGAGAGGGAACAAGAAAATGGCCGCCAATAAGAAACTGCTGATGCTGTCCGGCGACGGGATCGGTCCCGAGGTGATGGGCGAGGTGAAGCGGGTCGTCCAGTGGCTCGACAAGCGCCGGCACGTGTCGTTCGACATCGAGGACGATCTGGTCGGCGGCGCCGCCTACGACAAGCACAAGACGTCGCTCGCCGACGAGACGCTGGCCAAGGCCATGGGCGTCGACGCGGTCATGCTCGGCGCCGTCGGCGGCCCGAAGTGGGACAACGTGCCGCGCGACGCGCGGCCGGAGGCCGGCCTCCTCAAGCTCCGCAAGGAAATGGACCTGTTCGCCAACCTGCGCCCGGCGACCTGCATGCCGGCGCTCGCCGCCGCCTCGTCGCTGAAGGAAGAGATCGTCTCCGGCCTCGACATCATGCTGGTCCGCGAGCTGACCGCCGGCACCTACTTCGGCCAGCCGCGCGGCATGCAGATGTACGAAGGCAAGGAACGCTGCATCGACACCCAGTCCTACACGCACGCCGAAATCGAGCGCGTGGTCCGCGCCGCCTTCGAGCTCGCCATGAAGCGGAACAAGAAGCTGCACAGCGTCGAGAAGGCCAACGTCATGGAGACCGGCGTCTTCTGGCGCAAGATCGCGACCGAGGTCGCCAAGGACTTCCCGGAAGTCGAGTTGCAGCACATGTACGCCGACAACTGCGCCATGCAGCTCGTCCGCTGGCCCAAGCAGTTCGACGTCATCGTCACCGACAACCTGTTCGGCGACATCCTGTCGGATTGCGCCGCCATGCTGACCGGCTCGCTCGGTATGCTGCCCTCGGCGAGCTTGGGCGCCGCCGATTCCAGCGGCCGCCGGAAGGCGCTCTATGAGCCGGTGCACGGCTCGGCCCCCGACATCGCCGGCCAGAGCAAGGCCAACCCGCTGGCGACCGTGCTGTCGTTCGCCATGTGCCTGCGCTACTCGTTCGACATGGGCGACGACGCGGACATGCTGGAAAAGGCCTGCGCCAACGTGCTCGAAAGCGGCATCCGCACCGGCGACATCATGCAGCCGGGCATGACCGCGGTCTCGACCCAGCAGATGGGCGAGGCGGTCTGCAAGGAACTCGACAAGCTGGCGGCGTAAACCCGCACCATCCCGTCACCCCGGGCTCGTCCCGGGGTCCACTGATCGGATAGTGGATTCCGGGACCTCGCTTAGCTCGGCCCGGAATGACGAGTTGGGATTAGCTCAAAACACCAGCGCGAAGATCGCCGGCAGCAGGATGGCGGTGGCGAGGCCGTTGAGGCCCATCGCCAAACCCGCAAACGCCCCGGCAACGGCGTTGACCTGCAACGCGCGGGCCGTGCCGATGCCGTGCGCGGCGACGCCCATCGCCAACCCCCTGGCCCGCCAATCCTTCACGCGAACCAGATTGAGGACGAGCGGCCCGAGCACGCCGCCGGTGATGCCGGTGAGGATCACCAGCACGGCGGTCAGGCTCGGCAGGCCGCCCAACTGTTCCGCGATGCCCATGGCGATGGGGGCGGTGACGGATTTCGGCGCCAGCGACAACAGCGTCGTCTCGCTCGCCCCACCCAGCCAGCCGAGCAGCACGGCGCACCCCGCCGCCGTCAGCGAGCCGGCCAGGATGCCGGCGACCAGCGCCGGGCCGGATTTCTTCAAGACCGCCAACTGCTGATAGAGCGGCACGGCGAGCGCCACCGTCGCCGGACCCAGCAGGAAGTGCACGAACTGCGCGCCCTCGAAATAGTCCGTGTAGGGAACGTCGGTCGCCCACAGCAGGCCGGCGATCAGCGCAATGGCGATCGGCACCGGGTTCAAGAGCGGATGGCGGCCGGATTTCTCGTATAGCCAGTCGCCGAGCGCATAGGCGACCAGCGTCACGGTGAGCCCCGTCAGCGGCTTCTGCGACAGATAAACCCAGATTTCCGCGAGGTCGGGGGCGCTCACACCTTGTCCTCCTCGCGGATGGAGCCGCGGCCGAGCCGCTCGACCAGGAGCGCGGTGACGGCGATAGCGATCAGCGTGCCCGGCACGATGCCCAAGAGAATCGGCCACCATTCCTCGGCCAGCCTCGGCACGTGCAGCATCACGCCGACGCCGGCCGGCACGAACAGTAGCGCCAGATGCCGGAGCAGCCCGCCGGCCGCCCCCTCCAGCCCGGCCGGCAGGCCGCGCCGGACCAGAAGGCCAGCGAACAGCAGCGCCATGCCGATGACGGGGCCCGGCACCGGCAGGCCCGTCGCCACCTGCACGGTCTCGCCGACGAGTTGGCAGCCGAGGATCAGGGCAAGGTATCTGATCAGCATCATCGACCCTCTTGCGGAGAAAACCGGATCGGAGTATGGTCCGCGCGATTTTGCCGGAGATCAATCCGCGATCGACCGGCGGCAAAGGAACCTACGAATGTTTTCGACGCCGACCACCACGAAAAAGACCAAGACCCTGCAATAGCGGGCGGCTTTTTCGTGTCTACGATGAAAACGGCCCGCACAAAGTTCGCGGGCCGATTTACTTTGTGGACGGCGCCGCGGGTCTAAGGGGCCCCTGAAGGAGAAGAAGGAAATGGGTTACAAGGTTGCGGTTGTCGGCGCCACGGGCAACGTGGGCCGCGAAATTCTCGACATCATGATCGAGCGCCGGTTCCCGGCCGACGACGTCGTCGCGCTGGCGTCGGAACGCTCGGTCGGCCGCGAGGTCGATTACGGCGACGACAAGCTGAAGGTGCAGGACCTCGCCAAGTTCGACTTCAAGGGCACCGACATCGTGCTCTCGTCGCCGGGCGCCAAGGTGTCCGCCGTCTACAGCCCGAAGGCCGCCGCCGCCGGCGCCATCGTCATCGACAACACGTCGCACTGGCGGATGGACCCGGACGTGCCGCTGGTGGTGCCGGAAGTGAACCCGGACGCCATCGCCGGTTATTCGCGCAAGGGCATCATCGCCAACCCGAACTGCTCGACCATCCAGATGGTCGTGGCGCTGAAGC
>JAYOFL010000093.1:0-7140 GCA_038117205.1 Rhodospirillales bacterium
TGGAATCGGTGGCGCACGCCGGCGAGAACGTGCTCGGCAAGTTCCGCGACGGCGTTCTGCCGGTGACGCCGGAAGCGGTGACCCTGATCCTCAAGTGCATCGACCACATCCGCGCGTTGCTGGGCGATTTGGAAGAGACCGGCGAGGAGCCGGAAGGCGAGGACAGCGAGCTGATCGCCGAGCTCAACGCCATGGCCGACGGCAAGGCGGCGCCCGCCGCGGCGCCCGCGCCGGCACCTGCCGCCAGGCCGTCCGCCTCCGGGCCGTCCACGAACGAGTTCGGCGCACCGGTCGCGGCCGAGCTGCTGGCCGAGGTCGAGGCCGCGGTGCCGGCGAAGGCGCCGAAGAAGGAGCCGGCCAAGGCGGACGACGGCAAGGCGAAGGAACCGTCGGTGGCGAATTCCTCGATCCGCGTCCATGTCGACGTGCTGGAGGACCTGATGACCCTGGTCAGCGAACTGGTGCTGACCCGCAACCAGCTGCTGCAGATGGTCCGCGGCATGGACGACAGCGAGTTCACTGTACCCCTGCAGCGCCTCAGCCACATCACGTCGGACCTGCAGGAAGGCGTCATGAAGACGCGCATGCAGCCGATCGGGAACGCCTGGGCGAAGCTGCCGCGGATCGTCCGCGACCTGTCGGTGGAATCGGGCAAGCAGATCGAGCTCGTCATGCTCGGCGCCGAGACCGAACTGGACCGCCAGGTGCTGGACCTGATCTAGGACCCGCTGACCCACATGGTCCGCATCTCGGCCGACCACGGGCTCGAGGTCCCGGCCGAACGCGCCGCCGCCGGCAAGCCGGAAAAGGGTTCGATCATGCTGAACGCCTACCACGAGGGCGGCCACATCATCATCGAGATCCGCGACGACGGCAAGGGCCTGAGTATTTAGCGGATCCGCCGCAAGTGCATCGAGAACGGCGTCGCCACCGAGAGCGAGCTGGACGACATGAGCGACCAGCAGATCCAGCAGTACATCTTCGCCGCCGGGTTCTCGACGGCCGAAAAGGTGACCAGCGTTTCGGGCCGCGGTGGCGGCGATTTCCAGCGACGACGAAGTCTTCATCGTCGTCACCCAGGTTGGCGCCAACACCTTCGGCATCATCGTCGACCGGGTCTTCGACGCGGAGGAAATCGTGGTCAAGCCGGTGGCGCCGATCCTGCGCGACATCCCGTTCTATTCGGGCAACACGATCCTCGGCGACGGCAGCGTCATCATGATCCTCGACCCGAACGGCATCGCCGGCGGCGTCGGCAAGATGGACGCCGACGGCCGCGACGAGGAAGCCGACCGCGCCTCGGCGGCGACCTCCGACTAGAAGACCTCGGTGCTCGTGTTCCGGGCCGGCGGCCAGGAGCTGAAGGCGGTGCCGCTGGCGCTGATCGCGCGCCTGGAGGATGTCGATATGGCCGAGGTCGAATCCTCGCACGGCCACATGATGGTCCAGTACCGCGGCCAGCTCATGCCGTTGATCCCGTTCGACCACATGCATCAGTGGAAGGCCAAAGGCCGTCAGCCGATCCTGGTGTTCACCGATAACGACCGGTCGATAGGCCTGGTCGTCGACGAGATCGTCGATATCGTCGAGGACCGCCTGAAAATCGAACTGACCGCCGACATCCCGGGCCTGATCGGCAGCGCCGTGATCGACGGCAAGGCGACCGACGTCATCGCCGCCGGCTACTTCCTGACCCAGGTATTCGCCGATTGGTTCGGCTCGGCCGATGGCGCGTCCTACGAGACGACCGGACCGAAGCGCGTGCTTCTGGTCGACGACAGCCCGTTCTTCCGCAATCTGCTGTCGCCGCTGTTGTAGGTGGCCGGCTGGCAGGTGACGACCGTCGAATCCGCCTCCGACGCGCTGCGCATGCGCGACAACGGCGTGACCCTCGACGCCATCATCAGCGACATCGAGATGCCGGAAATGGACGGCGTCGAGCTGGCGCGGGAGATCCGCGGCGACGCCCGCTGGCGCAGCGTGCCGATGGTCGCGCTCTCCGGTCATGCCTCCGAGGCGGATTTCCAGAAAGGCCGCGAAGTGGGCTTCAACGACTATGTCGCGAAATTCGACTGCGAGGCCCTGGTGCCCTCACTGGCGCACGCGGTTGCTCTGGCCGTGAAGGAGAACGCGTCCTAGGCCGGCCCCGTTTGCGGCGCCTCTGCCGGCGTTATGAAGTAATGAAGGGGGGCGTTGCCACGTACTCCCTTGGGCGGCATAATCGCCTCCGATACGGAACCCAAATCCGCGTAATACCGTATGCCGTTCTTCGGCCGGCCGGGGAAACGCGGCCACTGACGACACACGGGAAATAAGGCCCGTATGCCATGAAATCGTGTCTGATTGTCGATGATTCCAAAGTCATCCGTATGGTTGCCCGGAAGATTCTCCAGGAGCTCGAGTTCGAAACCGAGGAGGCGGCCGACGGCCAGCAGGCTCTCGACGCCTGCAAGGCCAAAATGCCGGACGCCGTGCTCCTGGATTGGAACATGCCGGTCATGGACGGGCTTGAGTTTCTCAAGGCGTTGCGACAGCTGCCCGGCGGTGACGCCCCGGTCGTCGTGTTCTGCACCACCGAAAACGATATCGAACACATCCAGAAGGCGATCGAATCGGGGGCCAACGAATACATCATGAAGCCCTTTGACAGCGAAATCATCCAGGCGAAGTTCGCCCAGGTGGGCTTGCTCTGACCTTACAGCCCGCTGGGAGTTCGCAACTTGTCTGCAAGCGCGTTTAGAGCCGAAACAACGACAGCGCGGCGCGGCGCCGATCAGCCGACTCAAATCATGCTGGTCGACGACTCGGCGGTCATTCGCGGCCTGATCGCGCGGATGATCGACCCCGAGCCCCGACATGGCCGTCGCGGCGTCCGTGCAGGACGGGCAGCGCGCCGTGGAAACGCTGAAACGCAACCCGGCGGCCATCGACGTCATCATCCTGGACAGCGAGATGCCGGTCATGGACGGGATGACGGCGCTGCCGCTGCTGATCGCGGCGAAGAAGGACGTCAAGGTGGTGATGGCGTCGACGCAGACCCTGGAGAACGCGGAAATCAGCATGAAGGCGCTGGCGCTGGGCGCCGTGGACTACGTGCCGAAACCCACGTCGACCTGTGAAATCGGTGGCGCCAGCGATTTCAAACGGGAGCTCGTCGACAAGATCTGCGCCGTCATGGGGCGGATCGCCGCGCCACGCGGCGCGACCACGGCGGTGCCGCCGATGCCGGCGGAGAAGCGTTCGCTTTATAAGGCGCCGGTCACCCTGAAGTCGGTTTCGGGACCGAAGCGGCGCCCGCAGGTCGTCGCCATTGGGTCCTCGACCGGCGGCCCCCAGGCGCTGCTCGACGTCATCGGAAAGATCGGCCCTGGCGTCCGCGAACCGATCCTGATCACCCAACACATGCCCGCGAGTTTCACGACGATCCTGGCCAAGCATCTGGGCACCGCCAGCGGCCGCCCGTCGGCCGAGGCCCGTGACGGCGAGCCGATCGCCGCCGGCCACATCTACGGCGCGCCCGGCGACTACCACATGGTCGTCGAGACCAGGGGCGCGACCAAGGTGCTGCGCCTGAACCAGAACCCGCCGGAGAACTTCTGCCGGCCGGCCGTCGATCCGATGTTCCGCAGTATCGCTGCTGCCTACGGCGATCGCGTGCTGGCGGTGATCCTGACCGGCATGGAATCCGACGGCGCGAAGGCGGCCGGCGACATCGTCGCCGCCGGCGGCACAGTCATCGCCCAGGACGAGGCCACCAGCGTGGTATGGGGCATGCCCGGCGCGCCGGCCACCGCGGGCCACTGCACGGCCGTCCTGCCGCTCGACAAGATTCCCGGCTACATCAACGACTACATCGCCAAGGGGCTGCTATGATACCCGAACAGTTCAATTTCATGCGCAACCTGCTGAAAGAGCGTTTCGGTCTCGTGCTTGGCGAGGACAAGGGCTACCTGCTCGAGTGCCGGTTGTTAGTGTCCCGCCGCCACGGCTACAGCGGCCTGGACGATCTGGTCCAGATGGCGATGACCACCAACGAATCCTTCTTTTTCCGCGACCAGAAACCCTTCGACCTGTTCCGCGACCACGTCCTGCCGCACCTGATCGAGCACCGCGGGACCGGCAAGGCGTTCCGCATCTGGTCGGCGGCGGCGTCCAGCGGCCAGGAGTCCTATTTCCTGTCGATGCTGCTCAAGGAGCAGGGCGCCAAGCTTGCCGGCTGGCGCTACGAGCTCGTCGGCACTGACCTCTCGAGCGAAATCATCAAGAAGGCGCAATCCGGCGTCTACACGCAGTTCGAGGTCCAGCGCGGCATGCCGATCCAGCTGCTGGTCAAGTATTTCGACAAGGTCGACGACCAGTGGCAGATCAAGCCGGAGATCCGCCAGATGTCGCAGTACAAGGTGTTCAACCTGCTGCACGACCTCACTTCGCTCGGCAAGTTCGACGTGGTGTTCTGCCGCAACGTGCTGATCTACTTCGACTAGCAGACCAAGGGCCAGGTCCTGGAGCGAATCTCCAAGCTGATGCCGGACGACGGCTTCCTGTTCTTGGGCGGCGCCGAGACCGTGCTCGGCATCACCGACAAGTTCGTGCCGGTACCCGGCCAGCGCGGCATCTACAAGCGCAATATCTGAGGCGCCGGGCCGACTTTTCCCGAAATACCGTCACGCCTCATCGCGGGCCTGTCGAAGGACGGGCCGCGATGCCGTGCCGGTTGTCCATCCTTCGACAAGCGCAGGATGAAATTGGGGGATCAGGCCGTGGCGGCTTTCGCCTTTACCTCAATGTCCTCCGGGTCGCGCAGCACGTAGCCGCGACCCCAGACGGTCTCGATGTAGTTCTCGCCGCCGGTCGCGGTGGAGAGCTTCTTGCGGAGCTTGCAGATGAAGACGTCGATGATCTTCAGCTCGGGTTCGTCCATGCCGCCGTAGAGATGGCTGAGGAACATCTCCTTGGTCAGGGTCGTGCCCTTGCGCAGACTCAGCAGTTCGAGGATTCCGTATTCCTTGCCGGTCAGGTGGATCGACTGGCCTTCGACCTCGACGGTCTGGGCGTCCAGGTTCACCGTCAGCTTGCCGGTGTCGATGATCGACTGCGAATGGCCTTGCGAGCGGCGCACGATGGCCTGGATGCGGGCGATCAACTCTTCCTTGTTGAACGGCTTGGTCAGGTAGTCGTCGGCGCCGGTGCCGAGGCCCTTGACCTTGTTCTCGGCCTCGGTCAAGCCGGACAGGATCAGCACCGGGGTCTTGACCCGCGCGTCGCGCAGCCGGCGCAGCACGTCCATGCCGTCCATGTCGGGCAGCATCAGGTCGAGGACGATGATGTCGTAGTCGTAGAGCTTGCCCAGGTCCAGGCCGTCTTCGCCGAGGTCGGTGGCGTCGACCACCATGCCTGCCGACTCAAGCATCATCGTGACGCTTTGTTGGGTCGTCGGGTCGTCTTCTACGAGAAGTACGCGCATGCGTCGCCCCTTTTGATCTCGCCCGGAAGCGTGTTAACCATATTCCGGCGCGGATTCGGGCGCAAGGTTAACCGCCGAATCCCGTCGAACTTGCTGATTTTACGTAGATAATTCGGCGTTGGCTGTGACGGGCGTTACACCGCGGCGAAAAAATTAACGAATCCGGCGAATCGCGGAGTCGCGTGCGTTTCACCAGATGCGCCGCCACGGACTTGACATCGGAGGCCGCCGGGGCGATTCGTCCGGTCGATTTTCGAGCCGGTGGCGCGCTACCGGAAACCGCGGGGCGCTTCGCCATCCCATGACCGATACCCCGATCCGCGACGCCATCGACGCGCTGCTGGCGCCCCGCGCCATCGCCATCGTCGGCGCCTCCCCGGACGCCAACAAGCTGAACGGCCGGCCGCAGCACTTCCTGCAGCGCGACGGCTACGCCGGCGCGATCTACCCGGTCAATCCGAAGTACGCGGAGATCGGCGGCCTGACGTGCTACCCGGACGTCGCGTCGTTGCCGGAGGCCCCCGACCTGGCGGTCGTCGCCGTCGCCGCGGCGCGGGCGATCGACGCGGTGCGCGCGCTGGGCGAAAAGGGCACGCCCGTCGCCGTGCTTTTCAGCTCGGGATTCGCGGAGATGGGCGACGCCGGCCGCGCCCGCGAGGCGGAACTGCTGGCCGTCGCCCGCGCCAACGGTATCCGGCTCTGCGGGCCGAATACCCTCGGCCTGATCAACGCCTTCGCCAACATGCCGGCGACCTTCAGCCAGTACGCCGACAGCCCGCCGCACGCGGGTCCGGTCGCCTTCGCCAGCCAGTCCGGGGCCTTCGGCACCGGCATCGCGGCGCTGGCGCGAGCCCGCGGCATCGGCATCGGTTACTTCGTCAACACCGGCAACCAGTCCGACATCACCCTGATGGAGGCGCTGGCCAGGACCCTCGACGACGACCGCATCCGCGTCGCCACGGCTTACCTGGAGGGCGTCGGCGACGGCGCCCGGCTGGTCGAACTGGCCGACAAGTCGGTGCGGCTCGGCAAGCCGTTCGTCGCCGTCAAGGTCGGGCGCAAGGCGGCCGGCGCGCGGGCAGCGGCCTCGCACACCGGATCGCTCGCCGGGGAGGACGCGGTGTTCGATGACGTCGCCCGTCAGCGCGGCATCGTCCGGGCGCGCAATGAGGCGCACATGCTCGACCTCGTCTCGGCTTTCGTGCATTGCGACGTGCCTGAAGGCGACGGCATCGCGCTGGTCACCCAGTCGGGCGGCGCCGGCGTTTTGATGGCGGACCGCGCCGAGGAGTTGGGGCTCCGGGTGCCGGAGCTGGGCGCGGCGACCCGCGATGCGCTGAAGGGCGTGATCCCCGACTTCGGCGCCGTCGGCAACCCTGTCGACATCACTGGTCAGTTCCTGGCCGAACCGAAGATCCTCACCGAGAGCGTGCGCCTGGTGCTGGAGGACCCGGCGGTGCACGTCGGCGTCATCTGGCTGCAGCTCATGCACGGCTACGCCGACGTTCTGGTCGAGGTGTTCAAACGGATCAAGGCCGAGGCGGCGAAGCCGTTCGTGGTCTGCTGGCTGGAAGCGCCCGAAGCGGCGCGGACGGCGCTGCGCGACGCCGGCATCTGCGTGATCGACGGCACCGAACGCGCCGTCGAGGCCGCCGCCGGCCCGGCCAGGATCCGCC
>JAYOFL010000094.1:0-6979 GCA_038117205.1 Rhodospirillales bacterium
GCCAGACCTCGATGTCGTAGGTCTTGCGCGCACCCGCGCCCATGTCGCCGGTGCAGAGCACGATGGTGCGATACGCGAGGCCGAGCTGCTTCAGGATATCCTCGGCGCACCCGGTCATCCGCTCCAACTCGTCCAGCGAGTCCTCGGGCCGGGTCACGGAGACCATCTCGACCTTGGTGAACTGGTGCTGGCGGATCATGCCGCGCGTATCCTTGCCGGCGGCGCCCGCTTCCGAACGGAAGCACCACGTCATGGCGGTCATGCGCCGGGGCAACGTTTCCGCCTCGACGATCTCGTCGGCGACGAGATTGGTCAGCGGTACCTCGGCGGTCGGGATCAGCCAATAACCCTGCTCGGTCCGGAACAGATCGGCGCCGAACTTCGGCAACTGGCCGGTGCCGTACATGGTGGCGTCGTTGACCAGCGCCGGCGGATTGACCTCGGTATAACCGTAACACTGCGTATTGTGGTCGAGCATGAACGCGGCCAAGGCGCGTTCCATGCGGGCGAGCGCGCCCGAGAGCACGACGAACCGGGCGCCGGCCAGCTTGGCGGCCCGGTCGAAATCCATCAGGCCGAGCCCCTCGCCGATGTCGACGTGGTCCTTCACCTGGAAATCGAATTTGGGCGGCGTGCCGACGCGCCGCACCTCGACATTTTCCTCCTCGCCCTTGCCGTCCGGCACCTCGTCCAGCGGCATGTTGGGCAGTACGGCCAGCGCGTCGTCCAGTTCCTTCGCGGCGGCGTCGGCTTCACCTTCGGCGGCGGCCTGCGCGTCCTTCGATTGGGCGACCTTGGCCATGACCTCGGACGCGTCCTCGCCCTTCGATTTGAGGGCGCCGATCTGCTTGGAGAGCGTATTGCGCTCGGTCTGGATTTCCTGGGCACGCGTCTGCCCGTCGCGGCGCTTCTTGTCGAGCGCCAACAGCGCCGGCGTCTGCGGCGGAAGGCCGCGCCGCGCCATGGCGCGGTCGAAGGCATCCGGGTTTTCGCGGATCCATTTGATGTCGAACATGCTAGAGCCGTCGCTCCTCGGCTTTCTGGTCAGGCTTGGAATCGAATACGGGACTTATAGGGGCTCGCCCGCCCTTTGGGAAGGCGGGACGGGCCGGGACTCAGGTCTTTTGGACCTCGGTGCCGGGCTTTTCCTCCGGCTCGTCGTCGTCGTCATCCTCCTCTTCCGTCTCGCCGCTCGCTTCGCGGCGCTTCTTCTCGGCGAAGGCGGCGCAGAGGATGGAAATCTCGTAGAGCAGGATCGTCGGCAACGCCAAGCCGATCTGGCTGATCGGGTCCGGCGGCGTCAGCACGGCGGCGGCGACGAACGCCATGACGATGGCGTAGCGGCGCTTCTCGCGCAGTCCCTTGGCGGACGTGATGCCGGCGCGTGCCAGCAGCGTGAGCACCACCGGCAACTCGAAGCAGAGACCGAACGCGAACACCAACTGCATGACCAGCGACAGATACTCGTTGACCTTGGCTTCCAGCTGGATCGCCAGATTCGAGCCGTCCCCCGCCGCCTGCTCGAAGCCGAGGAAGAACTTCCAGGCCACCGGCAGGATGTAATAGTAGACCATCGCGCCGCCCAGGAAGAACAGGATCGGCGTGGCGATCAGGAACGGCATGAACGCCTTCTTCTCGTGCTTGTAGAGGCCGGGCGCGATGAACATCCACATCTGCCCGGCGATGAACGGAAACGCCAGGAACAGCGCCGCGAAGAACGACACCTTCACGTAAGTGAAGAAGGCTTCGTGCAGGGCGGTGTAGATGAGGCGCCGGTCGCGCCCGGTTTCGTGAAACACGTCGGCCAGCGGCTGCACCAGGAAGCCGTAAATGTGCGCGGAGAAGTAATAGCAGACGAAGAACAGCACGAAGAGACACAGCACCGACCACATCAGGCGCTGGCGGAGCTCCACCAGATGCTCCATGAGCGGCATCTTGTTATCGTCGAGGTTGTCGTCGTCCTTGGCCACGGCGGATCAGCCCTCGCTCTTCTGGGTCTTGGGCTCCGACGCCGCTTCGGCGACCGGTTCTGGTCCGCGGATCGAATTCTCGGCCGGTGGGCTATCCGACGCGGTCTTTTCCATGTCGTCCTGGAAGCCGCTCGCCGCCTTGTTCAGATCGTTCTCGACGTTCGTCAGCTCTTCCAGGTCCTTGGCCATCTCGCCGGTCGGATCGACGGCTTCCTCGATCTGCTTGCGGATGTCGCCGCCGGTTTCGTCCTCGAGCTGCTTGCGGATGTCCTGCAGTTCGCTCTCGCGGACGATGTCGTCGAGGCCGCTCTGGAAGTCGCGGGCCATGCCCTTCATCTTCCGGATGACGCCGGTGATGGTGCGGAGCGTGCGCGGCAAGTCCTTCGGGCCGATCACGATCAGCGCGACCACCGCGATCACGAAAATTTCCTGCCAGCCGATATCGAACATGGCGGGAGGCCCCTAGAGTACTTGAGAAATGACGGCCGGGACCGTTTCGGCGCCCGGCGGAACAGCCATCAGCTGCCGGCGGCCTTGTCCTTTTCGGCTTCGCGCGCCTGCGGTTTCGCGGCCGCTTCGTCGATCGCCTTCTTCGGCGCGTCGCCGTCCGTGACCGCCTCGGCCTCGTCTTCCTTCATGCCCTTCTTGAAGGATTTCAAACCCTTGCCGAAATCGCCCATGAGCCGGGAGATTTTGCCGCCGCCGCCGAAAAGAACCAGCACGACGACAAGAACGATCAGCCAATGCCAGATACTGAAGGTACCCATATCATCTTTTCCCATTTTTGCTTCGCCGATGGCCGTGAACCCGGTCCTCGCGACCCTGTCCCCGTCCCCCCCGGCGGCGGCGCGCTTGCGGCGCCACCCCTCCCAGTTGCGGCATAGAGTTGCTATTCGACGTCCCGTTTGCAAGGGATTTATCGGTAAAATCCCCGGCCCGGCGCTGACGTCGATCCGCCCCTCAGTCCTTGGGACCAGCCCCGTCGTCCGGATCGAGCGGCGCCTCGTCCTCGTCCACGAGGTCCATGTCCAGCGGATCGTCCGGCAGGGCGTCCTCGTCCCCGCCTTCGCCCTCGCCGTCCTCTCCTTCCCCGTCCGCGCCGCCGGCCGTCGCCCGGTAGGCGTTGATCGCCGGCGAGGCGTCGAGAAGGCCCGCCGCCTTCAATTCTTCGACGCCCGGCAGGTCGCGGATCGATTCCAGCCCGAACTGGTCGAGGAACGTGTCGCTGGTGCCCCAGGTAAGCGGGCGGCCGGGCGTCTGGCGCCGGCCGCGCGGCCTGATCCAGCCCGCTTCCAAAAGCACGTCCATGGTGCCCTTGGAAATGCTGACGCCGCGGATTTCCTCGATCTCGGCCCGCGTCACCGGCTGGTGGTAGGCGACGATGGCGAGCGTCTCGATGGCGGCGCGGGACAGTTTGCGCGCCACCTCGACTTCCTTGTTGAGGAAATCGGTGAGGTCGGGCGCCGTGCGGAAAGCCCAGGACGAGCCGGCGCGGACCAGATTGACGCCGCGCTCGGCATATTCCTCCTTGAGGCGCTTCAGCAGGACCTTGACGTCGGCGCCGTCCGGCAGGCGGTTGGCGATGGCCCGCTCGCCGAGCGGCTCGGCGGAGGCGAACAGCAACGCCTCGCAGATACGGAGGCACCGTGCCTCCAGTTCCGGGTCCATCGGCGCCTTCGGGCCGGCAGCGGCGGCATCTTCTTCCGCGCCTTCCTCCGACACCTCGCCTTCGGCTTCGGCGGCCAGCGCCTCGGCGTCCTCATCGGAAATCTCGTCGCCGATCTCGTCGTCAGGACCGACGCCGGCCATGGCCGCCTCGTCCTCGTCGGTCAGCGGTTCGTCCTCGGCATCCATCTCGACGGCCTCGTTCAACTCTTCTTCCTTGCGGACATCGTCGTCGTTCGCAGGTTCGGTCATGGCGTGATCCATGTTCTCACGCTGGCTCCTCGTCAGTCTTTTCTGGGGTCTCTTCCGGGGTCGTTTCCGGAGACGTCTGCATCATCGGTTCAGGGGCCGGCTCTGATGTCCGTTGTGGCATCGGTTCCGGCATCGGTTCTGGCATTGGTTCCGGCATCGGTTCCGGGGCCTCCTGCGGTACCGTCGCCGGATCGGGGCTCCGGAAATAGATCGGCCCGAACGGGTCGGGCTGGCGCAGCGTCACCTTGCCCTGCTTCGCCATTTCCAAGCTGGCGGCGAAGGTCGAGGCCACTGCGGAGCGCGTCAGGATGCCCTTCTTCAGGTTCTCCGGCAGATAGCGCCACAGGCTGTCCCAGTCGGGCGTCCGCCCGACGAGGCCGCGCAGGCGCTGCAGCGCGTCCTCGACGGTATAGATCTTGAACGGCTCGATCTGCATCGGGCCGTGCGCCTGCTTGCGCTTGTGCTGGTCGGCATAGGCCTTGAGCAGGTCGTAGAGCGTGGCGTCCAGCACCTCGACCTGCTTCGGCTTGAACCGTTCCGGCATGCCGCGGCCGAAGAACGTCTGGCCGAGCCGGGGCCGCTCCATCAGCGCCTGCCCGGCTTCCTGCATCACTTCCAGGCGGCGCAACTGGTATTGCAGGGCGGCGGCCATTTCCTCGCCGGTCGGCTCGTCACCCGCTTCCATGTCGGGCAACAGCAGACGCGACTTGAGATAGGCCAGCCATGCCGCCATCACGAGGTAGTCGGCGGCCAGTTCCAGGTTGTGGCGGCGCGCCTCGGCGACGAAGGCGAGATACTGGTCGGCGAGTTCCAGGATCGAAATGTGGACCAGATCGACCTTCTGATCGCGGGCGAGCTGCAACAGGACGTCGATCGGTCCTTCGAAGCCCTTCAGGTCGACGACGAACGGATGGACGGTCGGCGCCGCCTCGTCTCGCGGTTCGAATTCGACGATTTCGCCCATGCGGCCCCTTGTTTTCGGCCCGCGGTTAACGGAGGCCGGTCAGAATGAGGATCGCGTCCTGCACCAGGCTCGCGGGGTTGCCTACAAGCCACCGGAACGGGTTGAGATCAAGCCCCATATTGCCACCGATCCAGGGCACGAGAAAGAACGCCACCAGGACGATGAAGATGCCGGCCCGCTCGAGCTTGGCCAGCGGCCGGGCGAGCGGCAGCGGCAGCAACCCGACGGCGACCCGGCCGCCATCCAGCGGCGGCAGCGGGAGCATGTTAAATACGGCCAACAACACATTGATCCACAAGGAATTAAACAGGTTGTGCAGGGCCCATTCCCGGACGTCGCCGGTGAGGTAGGCGGCGGCGTGGATGGCCAGTGCCGAGGCCACGGCAATGGCCAGATTGATGCCCGGACCGGCCGCCGCCACCAGGACCATGTCGCGCCTCGGCCGGCGCAGATTCCGGAAGTCCACGGGTACCGGTTTCGCGAATCCGAACATCATCCGCCCGCCGCTCCCGAACAGCATCAGCGCCGGCAGCAGGATGGTGCCGAACAGGTCGATGTGGCGGAGCGGATTGAAGGTGACGCGGCCTTGCCGCAGCGCCGTATCGTCGCCGAGCTTCATGGCCGCCCAGCCGTGCGCCGCCTCGTGCAGCGTCACCGCCAGCAGGACCGGCAGGGTCCAGACGGAAACGGTATATGCGATTGAGTTCATTTCCATGAAGCGATCCGTTCGGCGAGTTCGGCCTCCAACTCTTCCCTTTGGATGTCGTCAGGTTCCGGACGCCCGTCAAGGCCGCGCCGGAACCGGGTCCACGCCGCGTCGGTCATGACCGGCGTCCGCGCCATGACGGCCCGCATTTCCGCCGTGTCACCGCTGCAATGAAGCACGGCGTCGCAGCCGGCAGCGAGCGCGCCCGCCGCCCTGTCGCCGAAATCGCCACCCAGCGCCTTCATGCCGAGATCGTCGGAGATCAGGAACCCGTCGAAGCCGATCAGACCCCGGATGACCGTTTCGATCACCACCTGCGAGGTCGTGGCCGGCCGTTCCGCGTCGAATGCCCTATAGACCACATGCGCTGTCATCGCCCACGGCGCGATGTCGAGAGCGTCGGCAAGCGCCTTGAAGGGCGCGAAATCGACGGCTTCCAGGATTTCCGCGCCGGCGTCCACCACGGGCAATTGCAGGTGGCTGTCGACCTGC
The DNA here is from genome assembly GCA_038117205.1 of Rhodospirillales bacterium. Taxonomy (GTDB): domain Bacteria; phylum Pseudomonadota; class Alphaproteobacteria; order Rhodospirillales; family Casp-alpha2; genus JAQBZY01. Next base: position 6,050 of record JAYOFL010000094.1, read on the forward strand.
GCCCGCCCATGTCCGGGGATGTGCTTGACGATGGCGGTCACGCCGCCCGCCGCCAGTCCCTCGCAGACGGCCCGTCCCAAGGCCGCAGTCACCACAGGATCGGCGCCGTAGGCGCGGTCGCCGATGATGTCGTGGGCGGAGGGCTGCGGCACGTCCAGCAACGGCAGGCAATCGACGTCGATACCGAGGTCCTTGAGGTCCCAGGCGATCAGCCGGGCGTTCGTCCGCGCCGCCGCCAGCCCCGCGTCCGCATCCTCGGCGTACAGGCGGGCGAACACCGCCTGCGGTGGGCGCTTCCGCCAATGCGGCGGGCCGAGGCGTTGTACCCTGCCCCCCTCCTGGTCGATCAGCACCGGCGCGTCGGGCCGCCCGACCTCGGCGCGGAACGCGGCGACAAGGTCTCGAACCTGGACCGGCTCCCGGCAATTGCGGGCGAACAGAATGAAGCCGAGCGGGTCGCTGTCAGCGAAGAACGACCGCTCGTCGGCGGTCAATTCCGGCCCGGCGCACCCGAGGATGGCGGCGCGCGGTCGCTGGCCCATCGTCATGAAGCGGTCATGGGGGAGGTCAGCCGCCCGGCTTGACGACGAGGCAACCGAGCTTGCGTTGCTTGAGCCGCTCGCAAAGGGTCTTGGCCGCCGTCTCGTCGGTGAGCGGCCCGACCCGAAGCCGGTAGAACACGCCCTTTGTCGGCCCGAGATCCACCTTCGCGACCTGTAAGGCCAATTCGCCCAGGAGGTCGATGTTGCGGCGGCGCAGGCTGTCCCATTCGGACTTCACGGCTTCTTCCGAGCGGGCCGCCGCCAACTGCACCCGATAGACCTTGGTCAGATCGGCGCTGGGCATGGCGGGCGCGGGCGTCGGCGCCATCCGGGCCTGCGCGGTTTGCGTCGGCGCGGGAACCGCCGATGAGGGCGCGGCCGGCACCGT
>JAYOFL010000095.1:0-6612 GCA_038117205.1 Rhodospirillales bacterium
ACCTCCGGCACCACCGGCCAGCCGAAGGGCGTGGTGCGCGACAACGGCGGCCACGCCGTGGCGCTCAAGTGGTCGATGAAGAACATCTACGACATCGATCCGGGAGACGTGTTCTGGGCCGCCTCCGACGTCGGCTGGGTGGTGGGTCACTCCTACATCGTCTACGCGCCGCTCCTGCACGGGGCGACGACGGTGATGTTCGAAGGCAAGCCCGTCGGCACCCCGGACGCCGGCGCGTTCTGGCGCGTCATCGCGGAATACGGCGTCAAGGCGCTGTTCACCGCGCCGACCGCGTTTCGCGCCATTAAGAAGGAAGACCCGAACGCGGAGCTTCTCAAGAAATACGACATGAGCAAGTTCAAGATGCTGTTCCTGGCCGGCGAGCGGACCGATCCCGACACGCTGGAATGGGCGCAGAAGATCCTGGGCGTGCCGGTGGTGGATCACTGGTGGCAGACGGAAACCGGCTGGGCCATCGCCACCAACTGCATGGGCCTGCACCGCTTCCCGATCAAGCCGGGCTCGCCGACCAAGCCAGCGCCCGGCTGGAACGTGATGGTGCTGGACGAGGAAACGCATCAGCCCGTGCCACCCGGCACCATCGGCGCCATCTGCGTCAAATTGCCGATGCCGCCGTCGGCGCTGCCGACGCTCTGGAACGCCGACAAGCGCTTCCTGGAAGCTTACATCGAACCGTTCCCCGGCTACTACAAGACGGCGGACGCGGGCATGTTCGACGAGGACGGCTATATCTACATCATGGCCCGCACCGACGACATCATCAACGTGGCGGGGCACCGTTTGTCCACCGGCGGCATGGAGGAGGTCCTGGCGTCCCATCCGGACGTCGCCGAATGCGCCGTCATCGGCGTCGCCGATCAGATGAAGGGGCAGTTGCCGTTCGGCTTCCTGGTCCTCAAGGACGGCGTCAAGAAGGACGAGGAGACCGTCGTCTCCGAGGTCGTGAAGCTGGTCCGCGAAAAGATCGGCCCGGTCGCCGCCTTCAAGCAGGCCGTCGTCGTCAAGCGGTTGCCGAAGACCCGCTCCGGCAAGATTCTCCGCGGCACCATGCAGAAGATCGCCGATAACGAGACCTGGAAGATGCCGGCCACCATCGACGATCCGGTCATTCTGGACGAGATCACGACGTCTCTGGAAGGGGTCGGATACGGGAAATCCCGCCGGGCGTGATAGCCGGCGGAAACGGCCTTGAACGGGGACGCCCTGACGGTCAAGGTGTCCCCGTTTCGCGTTATGGGAGGAAGCCATGCGGCTCAAGGACAAGGTTTGCGTCATCACCGGCGCGGCGCAGGGGATCGGCGAGGCATGCGCGCTCCGCTTCGCCCGCGAGGGCGGCAAGATCGTCGTTTCCGATGTGCAGGCGGAGAAGGGCGAAAACGTCGTCCAGGCCATCCGCAAGGCGGGTGGCGAGGCGGTGTTCGTGCCTTGTGACGTCGGCGACAAGAAGTCCTGCGAGAACCTGATCGCCGAGGCAGTCAAGGCGTTCGGCCGCATCGACGTGCATCTCAACAATGCCGCCATCCTGGTGGCCAAGGACTTCCTCGATCTGACCGAGGACGACTGGCAGAAGACGCTCCGCGTCAACCTGACCGGCTTCTTCTACGCCGGGCAGGCGGCGGCCCGGCAACTGGTGGCGCAGGGAACGGGCGGCTCGATCATCAACATGTCGTCGATCAACGCCGTCGTCGCCATCCCGGTGGCGATGCCCTACACGGTCTGCAAGGGCGGCGTGCTGCAGCTCACCAAGTCCATGGCGCTGGCGCTTGCGCCGAGCGGCATCCGCGTCAACGCCGTCGGCCCCGGCACCATCGCCACCGACATGGGCAAGACCATGATGGCCAACGACGAGGCGCGGCGCCGCGTCATGTCGCGCACCCCCATGGGGCGGCCCGGCGAGCCGGACGAGGTGGCGTCGGTCTGCGTCTTCCTCGCTTCCGACGACGCCAGCTACATCACCGGCGAGACGATTTACTGCGACGGCGGCCGACTGCCGCTCAACTACACGGTGCCGGTGAAGGATTGACGCCATGGACCTGACGAAAGCGACCTCGGACCAGTTGAAGAGCGCCGTCGCCGGCGCCGAGAAGCGCATGGGCGAGATGCGCGGGCGCAACCTGACCCTCGACATGACACGCGGCAAGCCATCGCCCGAGCAGTTGGACCTGAGCGACGACATCCTGACCGTCGTCAAGCCGGGCGAAACGACCGGCGAAGACGGGGTCGATCTCAGGAACTACGGCGGCCTCAACGGCATTCCCGAGGCCCGGCGCTTCTTCGCCGAATTCCTGGAGACGACGCCCGACAAGGTCGTCGTCGGCGGCAATTCCAGCCTGTCGATGATGTGGGACGTGCTCGCCAACGCCATGGCCTACGGCGTGCCCGGCGGCTTGGGCGGATGGCGGGGGCAGGGCCCCGTGAAGATGATCTGCCCGGTGCCGGGATACGACCGTCATTTCGCCATCTGCGAGCAGTTGGGGATCGAGATGCCGACAGTGCCGATGACGCCGGACGGCCCGGACATGGACGCCGTCGAGGCGCTGGTCGCCGACCCCGCCGTCAAGGCCATGTGGTGCGTGCCCAAATATTCCAATCCGTCCGGCGAGGTCTATTCCGACGAGACCGTCGAACGGTTGGCGTCGATGAAGACGGCGGCGCCGGATTTCCGTCTCATGTGGGACAACGCCTACGCCGTTCATCATCTGGGCGACGGACCGGCGCCGTTGAAGAACGTCCTCGCCGCCGCCGAGAAGGCCGGCAATCCGGACCGCCCCATCGTCTTCGGCTCGACCTCCAAGATCACCTATGCCGGGGCCGGCGTGGCGGCGCTCGCGGCGTCGGCGGCGAACGTCAAGGATCACCTGACAAAGATCAATTTCGCCATGATCGGACCTGATAAGATCAATCAGGTTCGTCACGTCCGCTTCTTCGGCGATCTGGCGGGTCTCAAGCGGCACATGGACCGGCACGCGGAAATCGTCGGGCCGAAGTTCAAGGCCGTCGCCGAGAGCCTGGAGCGGAACCTGGGCGGCAAGGGGATCGCGAGTTGGAGTGCGCCGAAGGGCGGTTATTTCGTCAGCGTCGACCTGGTCGACGGCACGGCCAAGGAGGTGGTTCGGCTCTGCGCCGAAGCGGGGGTGAAGATGACGCCGGCAGGGGCTACCTATCCCTACGGGAAGGATCCCCGGGACAGGAACCTGCGGATCGCGCCGACGCTGCCCGGCGTCGACGAGATCAAGAGCGCGATGGAGGTTTTCTGCGCCGCCGTGGAATTGGCGGCGACGCGGAAATTGAGCGCCGGCGGGGCCGAATGACGCTTTTTCGGGCCGGCTGGATATCCTAAGGTTGGGCATCGCCGCCGCGCCCGAATGCGGCGGCAGGCATAAGAAGAGGTGAGATTATGAAGTTTCGCGACATCGCCATGACCGCCGCCGCGGGCTGCGTGGCGCTCGGGTTTGCCGGAGCGGTTCAGGCCGCCGACGGCGAAGCCGTTTTCAAGAAGTGCAAGGCCTGCCACACGCTGGATGCGGGCAAGCACATGGTCGGTCCGTCGCTGGCGGGCGTCGTCGGCCGCACCGCCGGCTCGGCGGCTGGGTATACCCGCTACAAGGGCCTCAAGGGCGCCGACTGGAAGTGGACGGACGAGAACCTGATGGCGTATCTCGAAGATCCGAGCAAGTTCACCATGGCGCGCACCAAGCAGCGTTCCACGATGGTTCAGAAGTTCCCGGACGAGGCCGAACGCAAGGCGGTCATCGAGTACCTCAAGGGCAAGTGAACCCGCCGCGGCGACGCGGACAAAAAAACGGCCGGCGAAAGCCGGCCGTTTTTATTTGCGATGGCGAAAGGATTTATTCGCCGCTGTCGGCCTGCGGCATCGGCGGCATGGCGACCGGCGGCGTCGCCACCGGCGGCTCGCCGGCGGTCTGAGCCTCGGCCTTCGGGCCGTGCACGGTGCGCGCCCGGGCGCGGGCGAGCGCCACGGCCTTCTCCAGATCGACGGCGGAACAGATACCGAGACCGACCGGATTTTCCGGCTTGATGTTGGTCGCGTTCCAGTGCGAGCGGTCGCGCACCGACGTGATGGTCGGCTTGGTCGTGCCGATCAGCTTGGAAATCTGCGCGTCCGAAAGCTTGGGATAGTTCTTGATCAGCCAGGCAATGGCGTTCGGGCGGTCGCCGCGCTTCGAGACTGGGGTGTACCGCGCGCCCTTTTGGCGCGCCTTCGGCATCGGAATGGACGGCTTCAGCATCTGCAGGACGGCGTTGGTGTCGCCTTCGCAGCGGACGATTTCGTCGGCCGTCAGGGCGCCGGCCTGGACCGGGTCGAGACCCTGCATGCCGGTGGCGACGTCGCCGTCGGCGATCGCCTGTACTTCCAACTCGTGCAAGCCGCAGAATTCGGAAATCTGCTTGAACGTCAGTGTCGTGTTGTCGACCAGCCAAACGGCAGTGGCCTTCGGCATCAGAGGATGCGCCATAACCCGCGTCCCTTTTTTTGATAAATAGCACCTATGCCGAACCGTCGGCTCGGCAATCCGGACGTCTTTATAACGCCCAGGCTCCCCCAGGGTCAAAGCCTGATATCGGGACCGGAATTCAGGATTCCGTGACTTGCAGCATGATCTTGCCGATATGCGCGTTGCTTTCCATCAGGGCATGCGCCTCGGCCGCCGCCGAGAGCGGGAAAGTCTTGTAAATCAACGGCTTGATCTTGCCGGCCTCGATCAGGGGCCAGATCCTGGTGCGGAGCGCCTGGGCGATCTCGCCCTTGCGGGCGATCGGCTGCGGGCGCAGCGTCGAGCCGGTCAGGGTCAGGCGCTTCAGCATCAGGTGCATGAAGTTGACGGTGGCCTCCGAGCCCTTGAGGAAGGCGATGTTGACGATACGCCCGTCAGGCGCGGCGGCCTGGATGTTCTTCTGGATGTAATCGCCGCCGACCATATCCAGGATCACGTCGACGCCCTTGCCGCCGAATTCCTTGGCGGCCTTCACGAAATCCTCGTCCCGATAGTTGACCGCCCGCTCGGCGCCAAGGTCCAGGCACGCCTGGCATTTCTCGGCGCTGCCGGCGGTCGCCAGCACGCGCGAGCCGAGGTTGGCCGCCATCTGGATCGCCGTCGTACCGATGCCGCTGGACCCGCCGTGGATCAGCAAGGTTTCGCCAGGCTTCAAGGCAGCGCGTTCGAAGATGTTGCTCCAGACCGTCATGCAGGTTTCCGGCAGCGCCGCCGCCTCGACCATGGAAAGTCCCTTCGGCACCGGCATCACCTGCGGTGCCGGCGCCGTGACGTACTCGGCGTAGGCGCCGCCGGCCACCAGCGCGCAGATCATGTCGCCGACGGCAATGCCGCTGACGCCGGCGCCCAAGCCGACGACCTCGCCCGACACTTCCAGGCCCGGGATGTCGGTGACGCCCGGCGGCGGCGCGTAATGGCCCTGGCGCTGCACGCAGTCCGGCCGGTTGACGCCGGCCGCGATCACGCGGATCAGCACCTCGCCGTCGGCGGGGACGGGTGTCGGCCGGCGCGTCGGCTTCAACACCTCGGGGCCGCCGGGTTCGACGATTTCGATGCAGTTCATGTCGGCCGGAACGGTCATGTCGCCACCTCTTGTTGGGGGTCGTTTTCGTCTAGTATCTTACCGGGCGCAAGGCAAGGCCGCCACGCCCGGCCCGTGCGCAGCGACGGAGGAGACGCCATGAACCCGGACGATCTGGAACCGATCAAGAAGGCGCCGCCGAAGAAGAACCTCGAGGAAATGTCCATCGAGGCGCTCGGCGAATACATCGAGGAACTGCAGGCGGAGATCGAACGCACGCGCGCCGCCATCCAGCTCAAGGAAAAGGCGCGCGCCGGCGCCGAGGCGTTCTTCAAGCGATAGCGGTCAAGTCTTCGGACGCCGGCGGTTCCGCGTCACGAACATCAGCCATCCGATCGGGCCGAGCAGCAGGACGATCACCAGCCAGCCGATGCGCGGACTGAACGGGCAACTGCTGCCGGGCGGCATGCGCCACGGCCCGGCGGATTTCGAGAAAATCACGTGCCCGAGCGGCAGGACGAAACCGACGAACAGCACGGCGAGCGCGAGCTCAGGTGTCATGTTTTTTCCTTGCTGCTTCCTGCGGGACGTCATTCGGAACCGGCGGGAATCGCCGCCTCTTAGCGTCTCCGCCTTAAAGGATTGTTAACGGTTGCGTGGGATTGTAGCGGCGTGGGACTGGGTTCTCCATCCCACACTTTGACGCCTCCCTGTAAACTCGCCGCCCCTTCGGGGGCGGTCTTTTTGATCCGCCCCAGCGAATTCCGGGAGCGCCAACCCGCCACTTGACGCGGCGCCGCGCGAACGGTTTAATCGCTGTGTCAAAAAAGTGAAGCGGCGAGTTTGACAGGGTTGAGGCTTCAAAAATATACGGGGGCTACCGGGAACGGTGGCCCCCGAATTTATCGGGGCGCCGCGCCAGCCGGAAATCGGAGAAGACAATGACGGCATCCGTCGAGCGCCGCGGCGACTACCGTTTTTTCGTCGCCCTGCAGACCCGCTGGATGGACAACGACCTGTACGGTCACGTCAACAACGTCACCTACTATTCCT
>JAYOFL010000096.1:0-6422 GCA_038117205.1 Rhodospirillales bacterium
GAAACGATCCGCCGTCGATGCTTGAAACCCTCCCCGAAAGAGTGACGCCGCCTCGAGATGTCTGAAGTTTCCCGATACGTCGATTACTTCATTTCCGGCCCCGAGCAGGCGGCCATTCTCGTGGCGGCGCTGGCGCTCATGCTCGGTCTTGCCGCTGTCGGACGCTTGCTGGCCGGGCGAAACGGCTTCGCCGAGGCGGAATTGTTCGGCGGTTGGGCGCTCGTCGTCACCCTGATGACAGCCGGCAACGTGCTGTTCCGGATTCCGTTCGACTGGGTGTTCTGGCCGTCCGCCGGCGCGGCCGTGCTGGCGGCGGTCTATCTCGCCCGCCGCGAGCGCCGGGTCGGTCCGGCCGGCTGGTGGCGGGTCGCGCTCCTGGCCCTGCCGCTGCTGCTGATCGCGTCGGCCCGCATGGCGTCGGAATGGGACGAGTTCTCGCACTGGCTGCCGACGGCGCGCTTCATCGTCGAGAGCCAGCGGTTTCCCACGGGCGCCGCCGGCGAGAACGGCGGACAGTTTCCGGGGTATCCGTTCGCCTGGCCGTTGCTCGTCTACATGGCCAACATGCTGGCCGGGCGCGCCGTCGAAAGCGCCGGCTCGACCCTCAATATCCTGCTGCTGCTGACCTTCGGCATCGGCGCGGTGCGGCTCTGGTGCGACGCCGTCGGCCGGCCGATGTCGAGCGGTGCCGCGCTCGGCTGGACCGGCGCGCTTTTTGCCGTTCTCGTCGCGACCCTGCTCAACCCGACCTTCGTGCAGAAGGTGGTGATGACCGTCTATGCCGACGCCAGCACCGCTGCGGCGGTCGGCATCGCCACGGTCCTGATGCATTTCACGCTGTCCGCTCTCGCCGTCGGGAACGATGCGCGCGCCCGCGTGCTGGCGTGGCAGCTGGGTCTCGTGCTGCTGGTTCTGGTCGATATCAAGCAGACCAACCTGATCGCCGTCGTCCTCTTGATGACCGGCTGCGGATTGGCCGCGCTACGGGATCCGGATATCAAGCTGACGGCCTTCCTGCGTCTTGCGCCGATCATGCTGGCGCCGGCGGTACTCATCTACGTCATCTGGCGCTATCATATCGCCGCCCATCTGCCGGCGAGCTCGGAAGCCACCTTCATGCCGTTCGCGCAGTGGAACCTGCACATCCTGTGGCCGATCCTGAAGCAGATGCTGATCATCGCCGGCAAGAAGTTCGGCTACTTCGGCGTGATGGCGGTGGCCGCCGTCTTCGCGGTCCGGGCGCTGATCCGCTGCCGCGGACCGTTCGACAGAATGGCACTGATCGTCGGCGTGACGTTCCTCGGTCACAATGCCTTTCTTTATATGACGTTCGTGACGCACTTCGGCGAATTCGACGCGTCGCGCGCCGTCTCCTTCTGGCGCTACAATCATCATCTCGGACTGATGGCGGTTGCCTTCGGCGCCTTTGGTCTGGGCGTCCTGTGGCGGCGTCGGATGGGCGAACGGGACCTGCCGCGGCTGGCGACGGCGGCACTCCTCGCCCTGGTCGTGGCGGCGCCTTTCGTCTTTGCCGAGAAGCTCCGTTTCGATTACGAGCACCCGAAGCCGTTCTACCGCGCCGTCGCGACGGAACTGACGACGCTGATGCCCGAGGGCTCGCGCGTTTTCATCCTCGATCCGAAGGGAACGGGCGAGTCCGCCGTTCTCTCGGTCTATCCCCTGGGCAATCGCCAGAACGAGCACGTCGGGTATCTGGCGGCGTTCCACGGCGTAACGGCGAAACTCATCCAAACGGTTCTGGCCCGAACGCCTCCGTCGCATCTGCTGGTTCATTCCGTCACGCCCGAGGTCAACGCCGCCCTCAATATGGCGCTCGCCGAGACGGGGCAGTCCTATCTGTTGAAGAAGGACGGCGACGGCTGGCGCATCGTCAAGTCGTGGGCGCGCAGCGACGATCACTGGGCCGGCAAATGACGATCGAATGACGGTCCCGATTGACGATCAGGCCGTCGGGTCGAGGGCCTTGATCAGAGCGGCGTGGTCGAGATCGCCGAAACCGGCGGCGATCAGGGAATCGTAGAGATCGCGGTTGAGCGCGGTTGCCGGCAGCGAAATTCCCAGTTCCTTCGCAAGGTCGAGTGCCTGCTGCATATCCTTCCGCTGCACCGTCGCCCGCGCGCCGGGTTCAAACGTGCCGGCGACCATGCGCCCGCCGTGCACCTCCAGAACGCGGGAATCGGCAAAGCCGCCCTTGAGGGCAGCGCAGACGCGGGCCGGGTCGGCGCCGGCGTGCCGCGCCAGCGTCAATGCCTCGGCGACGGCGCCGATGGTGAGCCCGACGATCACCTGGTTCGCCGCCTTGGCGACCTGCCCCGTGCCGGTGGGGCCGACGTGCGTGATGCGGCCGCCGAGAACGTCGAGCACGGGCTTGGCACGTTCGAACGCCGCCTCGGAACCGCCGGCCATGATGGTGAGGTTGCCGTTCTCGGCGCCGATGGTGCCGCCGGAAACCGGTGCGTCGACGTACTCGCCGCCCTTGGCCGCGACGGCGGCGGCGAATTCCCGGGTCTTCGGCACCGTGGTCGTGCTCATGTCGATGACGAGGACGCCCGGGCGAAGGCTGGAAACAACGCCGTCCGGCCTCATCATGACGGCCTCGACGGCCGGCGTATCGGTCAGCATGGTGATGACGATGTCCGCCTTGCCGGCGATTTCGGCCGGGTTCGCGGCCGGCGTCATGCCTTCCGCCGCCAGTTCCCGGACCGCCCCTTGCGAGCGGTTGGCGACGAGCAACCGCGCGCCGGCCGCCTTCAGATTCCGGGCCATCGGTTTTCCCATCAGCCCGAGGCCGATGAAGCCGATGGTCATGCCGTCAAGCGCGTTCATTGGAGTCTCCTTGCCCGCATGTCGCGAATGTCCTTGTGGTCGCCGGGTCGAGAGATTAGATACCCGGACCCGTGACGGCAACGTTCCCGCCGCCATCCGCCGGGAGTTCCATGGAAACGATTCTCAACGTCGTCCTGCCGGTCTTCGCCATCATCCTTTGCGGATACGGCACGGGGAAGCTCGGCCTGCTCGGCGCGTCCAGCAGCGAGGCCATCAACCGCTTCGTCTACTTCGTGGCGCTGCCGGTCATGCTGTTCTACGCCATGGCGCGGGTCGATCCGCAGCAGATCTTCAACTGGCCCTACATCGGCGCCTTCGCCGGCGGCAGCATCGTGACGTTGGTCATCGGCATGCTGGTCGCGAAGTTGGTCTTCAAGAGCCGCCTCGCGCATCAGTCGCTGTTCGGCATGGTCGCGATCTTCGGCAACACCGGCTACATGGGTATCCCGATGGTCATCGTCGCCTACGGCGACAGCGCGGCGCTGCCGGCGATCGTCGCCACGGTGTTCCAATCGACGGTGATGATCACCGTCGCCGTCACGCTGATCGAAATGGACTTCGCGGGCGGCGTGGGACTCCGCGCTCTCGCCGGCGTCATTCGTCCCTTGGCGAAGAATCCGCTGGTCGTTTCCTCCATCGCCGGAATCGCGTGGTCGCTGTCCGGCTGGCCGCTGCCGAAGTCGGTGGACACCTTCTGCTCGATCCTGTCCGGCGCCGCCGGGCCGTCGTCGCTGTTCGCCATCGGCCTGTTCGTCGTCGGCAAGCCGTTGCTGCACGGTTTTTCCGAGGTGGCGGCGGCGAGCTTCCTCAAGCTCTTCATCCATCCGCTGCTGACGTGGCTGCTGTTCCTCTACGTCTTCGATGTCGACCCGCTTTGGCAGGCCGTCGGTATTCTGATGGCGGCGCTGCCGGCTGGCGCGCTCTGCTTCGTCGTCGCGCAGAACTACAATGTCTACGTCCAGCGAGCCTCGGCGGCGATCCTGCTGACGACCATCGCCGCCGTGCTCACCGTATCGGCGCTGTTCCTGACGCCGATCATGCATCCGGTGGCGCCGTGATCCGCCGGCTCGGCAACGGTTTCCTGGCGCTCGGCGCCGCCGCTTTCGTGGCGGCGACGGCGTGGTGGTACGCCTTCTATCACGAGATCCTCGGCGACCAATTCCAACTGGCTCGCGAATGCTTTTATTGGGAAACGCCGTCCTGCGGCGTCGGGCGGGTCGTCGCCATCTTCATGGAGGTTCCGGCCTACGATCCGATGGCGCTTTGGATCGCCGGCGGCTTGCTGGCGCTTGGCACGCTGCTCCGCGCCTTCTCGCACGGCTGAGGCTCAGTCCTCGGCGGCGAGGAAACTCCGCGTCGTCTCGATGGCATCCCTGAGGCCCAGCCGCATTATCTCGACGCCATCCGGGAACGCGCCGGCGAGCCGTGACGGCATGGCCCTGTCCAGCATGACGAAGACCCCCTTGTCGCCGGCTCTCCGCAACAATCGGCCATAGGCCTGCTTGAGTTTGAGGCGCGTCAGCATTTCCTCGTAAGCCTTGCCGCCCATGGCGGCGCGGCGCGCCTTGTGCAGGATGTCCGGACGCGGCCACGGCACCCGGTCGAAGACGATCAGGCGTAGCGACCGGCCCGGCACGTCGACGCCGTCGCGTACCGCGTCGGTGCCGAGCAGGCAGGCGTCCTCCTCGGCGCGGAAGATGTCAACCAGGGTGCCGGTGTCGAGCACGTCGACGTGCTGCGCCAGCAAGGGAATGCCCAACGCTTCCATCGGCTGCTTGATCCGGCTCTGCACGGCGCGCAGCCGTGAGATCGCGGTGAAGATGCCGAGACCGCCGCCGCCCGCCGCCTTGAACAGTTCCCGGTACGCCGCCGCCTGCGCGTCCATGTCCGACTTCGAGACGTCGTTGACGACGATGACGCGGGTCCGCGCCGCGTGGTCGAAGGGCGAGCGTTCGGCGACCAGCGCCGGGCGCAGCTTGAGATGGCGGGTGCCGGTGCGGGCCTCGGCGGCGCCCCAGTCGGCGTTCGGATTTCCGGTGGAATCGCGCAGCGTCGCCGAGGTGATGACGGCGCCGTGGGACGGCATCAGCACATGCTCGGCGAACGGCACGGTCGGATCGACCCAGTGCCGGTGAAAGCCGACGTCGATGTCGCGGCCATAGGCGCGGGCCACGCCGAACCAGTCGACGAACTCGGGCGGTGTCTCGCTCTGTAGCGCCGACAGCATGCCGCGCCACGCGGCGAGGTGCTGCACGGCGCGACGGTCCAGGCTCGCCGCCACCGCCTCGATCTTGGTGCGCGTCGCCGTTTCCAGCTCCGCCGCGTCCTCGTCGAGCAGCGCGAGGAGCCGCGTCGTCAGCGTCGCCACCGGATTGGCGAGGGCGGCGAGGGCGGTGGCAAGCTTCGCCGCCGCGTCGGCTAGGCCGTCGATCAGCGGTAGCGGCTCGGCCTCCAGATCGTAGGCGCCGTCGGCGTTGGCGGTGCGGGCATATACCTGGGCCCGTACCAGGGCCAGGAACTTCTCCGCCGGTCCCTCCGGCCGGCCGTCGGCGATGCGCTGGCCCCAGCTCGGACCGGGCAGGGACCGGGCCGCGTGCAGCGTTTCGTCCAACGCCTTTTCGGCCACGTGATCGCCGGCGATCAGATCCTCGATCCGCGCCTTGAGGCCGCGGGAGCGCGACCGGCTGCCGCCTTCGGCGCCGATCAGCCAGCGCCGGAGATCGGCGGTCTCGAGGCCCGACAAATGCGCCGAGAACGCCGCGTCGGCGGCGTTAAACAGGTGGTGCGCCTCGTCGAACACGAACCGCAGCGGCCGGCCGTCGTCGCCGCCGCCGATCGCCGCCTGGATCAGCACCAGGGCATGATTGGCGACGACGATGTCGGCGCGCCGGGCGCGCCGCTGCGTATGCTCGATGAAGCATTTGCCGTAGTGCGGACAGGCGGAATAAATGCATTCGCCGCGCGTGTCGGTGAGGTCCGTGGTCAGGTCGCGGCCGAACAGATGCTGCAGCCAGGACGGAAAGTCGCCGCCGACCATGTCGCCGTCCCGGCTCGCCGTCGCCCAACGGGCGACCAGGCCGAGGGCGATCAGATCGGCGGTCCGGGTGCGGGCGCGGCCTAGCGCTTCCTCCACGTTCAGAAGACAGAGATAGTTTTCGCGGCCCTTGCGCACGACGACGCGCTCGAACTTCTCTCCGGGATCGGGGCAGAGCCGGTCGAGCTCGGTGTCCAACTGGCGCTGCAGGTTGCGCGTGAAGGTGCTGATCCAGACCGGCGCCTCGTTCCGCTCCGCCCACAGGCTCGCCGGCGCCACGTAGCCGAGCGTCTTGCCGACGCCGGTGCCGGCCTCGGCCAGCACAATATTCGGCTGGCCCCGTTCGTCGCGGGGCAGGAAGGCGGCGCTGCAGGCTTCGGCGTAGCGTTGCTGTTCCGGCCGGCGCTCGGCGGTGCGGCCGAGCAGCATGCCGAGCCGCGTGCGCGCGTCCGCCGGCGGCACGGGCAGATTGCCGGGCGGCGTCTCGCGCGGCCGGTCCTCCCATTCCGGCAGGCGTCGCCAGACCTGCATGGCGTTTTCC
>JAYOFL010000097.1:0-6267 GCA_038117205.1 Rhodospirillales bacterium
CGCCGCAGGCGGCGGCCCCCGTGGCACCGGCGACACAGAGGGCGGCGCTTCCGGAAGGCACGCCGCGCGACAAGTACATGCACGCCTTCGGCCTGTTGCGGCAGGGCAAGTACGATCAGGCGGCGGTGGCCTTGAAGGCGTTCCTGGACCAGCACGGCGACGACCAGTTGGCGAGCAACGCCCGCTACTGGCTCGGCGAGACGCATTACGTCCGGGGCGCCTTCGTCGAGGCGGCGGAAACCTTCCTCGAAGGCTACCAGTCCAACCCGCAGGGGCCGAAGGCCGCCGACGCGCTGCTCAAACTCGGCATGTCGCTCTCCAGCCTGAACAAGAAACAGGAAGCCTGCGCCGCGTTCGAGAAACTCCGGACCGACTATCCGCAGGCGCCGGCCGGCCTCAAGAGCACGTTGCAACGGGAATGGCAGAAGAACGGCTGCGTCTAGCGCCGTCGTCCTCCAGGGTCCCCCTGGCGGACGCCGAATTCGCCGCCCGCATGGCGGCGCTGGGTCCGTTCGAAAGCCGTCCTCTCATCGCCATCGCCGTTTCCGGCGGCGCCGACAGTCTGGCGCTGACGCTGCTCATGCACGAATGGGCGCGGGCGCGGGGCGGGCGCGTGGTTGGGCTCACCGTCGATCATGGACTGCGGCCGGGCTCGACGGCTGAGGCCGCGTCGGTCCGCGACCGCCTCCGCGATTTTGGAATCGAACACGAGACGCTCACGTGGCGCGGCCGCAAACCGTCCGCCGGCATCCAGGCGGCGGCCCGTGCCGTCCGGTACGCCCTGATGGAAGAATACTGCCGGGAAGCCGGCATCCTGCATCTGGCGCTCGGCCATCACGCCGACGATCAGGCTGAGACCATGCTGCTCCGGTTGGCGCGGGGCAGCGGCCCCGACGGTCTGGCGGCCATGGCGCCGGTTCGCGAGACGGCGGCGGTGCGGTTGATCCGCCCGCTGCTCGACGTCTCGAAGGCGCGCCTCGTGGCCTATCTCGACGCGCGCCGCGTCGGCTGGATCGAGGATCCGTCGAACGCCGACCCCAGGTTCGCCCGGAGCGCGTTGCGTGAACGGCCGGCGGCGGAAAGCGCGGCTGCCGGGTTCGTCGTCGCCTCCGCCAGGTTCGCCCGCGCCCGCGTCGCGCTGGAACGGGAAACGGCGCGCTGGCTGGCGCGGCATGTTTCGTTGAGCCCCCTCGGTTTCGCCAGGCTCGACCGGGCCGGCATCTGGGACACGCCGGAAGAGATCGTCATTCGTGGCCTCTCCAGGCTGGCGACGGCCATCGGCGGCAAGGACTATCCGCCGGCCGTCGCCGCCGTCGAGGGCGTGGCGTCGGCGCTCTTCGGCGATGGCCGTGGGCGGACCCTCGCCGGCTGCCGCTTCGATCCGGCGGGAACCGATATCCTGATCTGCCGCGAGGCGCGGAATTTGCCGGCCGCGCTCGACCTCTCGCCGGGTGATCGCCTCACCTGGGACGGCCGATTCGAGATTGCGGCCGGGCCGATGGCAGCGGGCGCGCGCCTCCGCCCGCTGGGCGACGCGGGATGGCGTCGCCTCAGTTCGGACGGGTATGCGGGGCCGCTCGTCCGAATGCCGCATCCGGTCCGGCTGACGCTGCCTGCCGTCGAGGCCGCCGCCGGCATTTTTCCGCTGCTGCCGTCGGCGCCGGAAGAAACGGGCTATACCGTTCGGTTCAGGCCGAAAATCCCGATTGCCGGCGTCGGATTTACCATTGCGTGAGCGTACAAAAGCATTATCTCTAGGGAGCCGCTCCCGACGGGCGTGGCTTTCACCGTGCGAAACGGGACGAAACGTGATTTTATGACGTTGACGATGGGTCGGAAGCCTGGGACTGGGACGCCGATCCGGGACGCTGCGAAAAAGGACGAACCGGCTTGAATTTCAGTAAGAACCTCGCCCTCTGGGTCATCATCGGCCTGCTCGTGCTGGCGCTCTTCAACCTGTTCCAGGGATCGGCGCAACGGCCGGGCATGAACGAGCTCGCGTTCTCCGACTTTGTCGAGCGGGTCGAGCGCGGCGACGTCAAGGGCGTCACCATCAAGGGCCGGCAGATTTTTGGCCAGTACCAGAACGGCAGCAGCTTCGCGACCTACGCGCCGGACGATCCGCAACTGATCGAGCGGCTGCGCACGCAGGGCGTAAAGATCAAGGCCGAGCCTTCCGACGAAGGCACGCCGACGCTCTGGGGCATCCTGATTTCCTGGTTCCCGATGCTGCTGTTGATCGGCGTCTGGGTGTTCTTCATGCGCCAGATGCAGTCTGGCGGCGGCAAGGCCATGGGCTTCGGCAAGTCGCGCGCCAAGCTGCTCACCGAAAAGACGGGCCGCGTCACCTTCGAGGACGTGGCCGGCATCGACGAGGCCAAGCAGGAGCTCGAGGAAATCGTCGAATTCCTGAAGGACCCGCAGAAATTCCAGCGCCTCGGCGGCAAGATTCCCAAAGGCTGTCTGCTGGTCGGCCCTCCGGGCACCGGTAAGACGCTGCTGGCGCGCGCCATCGCCGGCGAAGCGAACGTGCCGTTCTTCACCATCTCCGGTTCCGACTTCGTCGAAATGTTCGTCGGCGTCGGCGCCAGCCGCGTCCGCGACATGTTCGAGCAGGGCAAGAAGAACGCGCCTTGCATCATCTTCATCGACGAAATCGACGCCGTCGGCCGCCATCGCGGCGCCGGTCTCGGCGGCGGCAACGACGAGCGCGAACAGACGCTCAACCAGTTGCTGGTCGAGATGGACGGTTTCGAATCCAACGAAGGCGTGATCCTGATCGCCGCCACCAACCGGCCGGATGTGCTCGACCCGGCGCTGCTGCGCCCGGGCCGCTTCGACCGTCAGGTCGTGGTGCCGAACCCGGACATCCTCGGCCGCGAGAAGATCCTCAAGGTGCATCTCCGCAAGGTGCCGCTGGCGCCCGATGTCGATGCCCGCGTCATCGCCCGTGGCACGCCCGGTTTCTCCGGCGCCGATCTCGCCAACCTGGTGAACGAGGCGGCGCTCTTGGCCGCGCGCAAGTCGAAGCGCGTCGTCACCATGAGCGATCTGGAAGAAGCCAAGGACAAGGTCATGATGGGCGCCGAGCGGCGTTCCATGGTCATGACCGAGGACGAGAAGAAGCTGACCGCCTATCACGAGGCCGGACACGCGCTCGTCAGCCTCAACATGCCGAAGACCGATCCGCTGCATAAGGTCACGATCATTCCGCGTGGCCGGGCGCTCGGCGTCACCATGAGCCTGCCGGAGCGCGACCAGCTCAGCCAGTCGGAAGTCCAGCTCACCTCGCGGTTGGCCGTGATGTTCGGCGGTCGGTTGGCGGAGGAGATCGTCTTCGGTAAGGAGAACGTCACCACCGGCGCCGGCAACGACATTCAGCAGGCCACCAACATGGCGCGCCGCATGGTCACGGAATTCGGTTTCTCCGACAAGCTCGGCCGGCTGCGCTACGCCGACAACGAGGAAGAAATCTTCCTCGGTCATTCGGTGACCCGCCAGAAGCACGTGTCCGACGCGACCGCCGCCCTCATCGACGAGGAAGTCCGTCGCCTGATCGACGAGGCGGAGGGGAACGCGCGGCGCATCCTGTCGGAAAAGCGCGACGATCTGGAAACCGTGGCCAACGGGCTCCTGGAATACGAAACGCTGTCGGGCGACGAGGTGAAGGCCCTGCTTCGCGGAGAGAGCATCTTCCGCGACGAGGACGATTCCTCCAATGCCGATACGCCGCGGCGCACGTCGGTGCCGTCCAGCGGTAGCAAATCCCGTCCGAAGCGTTCGGAAGGGCCGGGCGGCATCGGGCCGGAGCCGCAGCCGGAATCCTGACCGGCGGCCGGATATCCATGGCCGTCCGTTCGCGGATGACGGAGCGTTTCCCGTGACGGATATTCCGACCACCTTCGCCGGCCTCACGCTCGACCGTCCGCGCATCATGGGCGTCGTCAACGTGACGCCGGACAGCTTTTCCGACGGCGGCGATTTCCTCGATGCCGAACGCGCGATCGCGCATGGCCGCGCCCTGCTGGCGGAGGGCGCCGACATACTGGATGTCGGTGGCGAGTCGACACGGCCCAACGCCGAACCGACGAGCATCGAGGAAGAACTGCGCCGCGTCCTGCCGGTGATCGAGGGCCTCGCCAAGGAAGGGGCGCTCGTTTCCATCGACACGCGCCATGCCGAGGTCATGCGTGCCGCCATCGGCGCCGGGGCGAAAATCGTCAACGACGTGACGGCGCTCGCCGGCGCCGGGGCCGTCGCGGTCTGCGCCGAGGCCGGCGTCGACGTCGTCCTGATGCACATGCAGGGCGAGCCCCGCACCATGCAGCAGGATCCGCACTACGACGACGTGGTGGCCGAGATCGCCGAGTTCCTGGCCGGACGCATCGACG
This sequence comes from Rhodospirillales bacterium, assembly GCA_038117205.1. Taxonomy (GTDB): domain Bacteria; phylum Pseudomonadota; class Alphaproteobacteria; order Rhodospirillales; family Casp-alpha2; genus JAQBZY01. Next base: position 4,392 of record JAYOFL010000097.1, read on the forward strand.
TCCTCGGCGAGGCCGGCATTCCGCGCACGCGGATCTCCGTCGACCCCGGCATCGGCTTCGGCAAGAACCTGGATCACAACCTGACCCTGCTGGCCAAGCTGGACATGTTCCACGAGCTCGGCGTGCCTGTGCTGCTCGGCGCGTCGCGCAAGAGCTTCATCAGCCGCATCGACCGCGAAATGCCGGCAAAAGGGCGGCTCGCCGGTTCTCTGGCGGCGGTTCTCGCCGGGGTCGAGCGGGGCGTTCAGCTGTTCCGCGTGCACGACGTCGCCGAGACACGCCAGGCCATCGCCGTCTGGCTCGCCATCGACGCGGCGGACGAGGTGTGAGCTTCCGTTAAGGCTTTCGGAAAGATTCTGTAATAAAACGTGAACCTCGAAACCTTGCCCGAAGCCCCGGTTTCGGGCATTTCCTGACCTGTCACGAACCGGAAACGCCCATGAGTTCCAACAAGCGACAACTTTTCGGCACCGACGGCATCCGCGGCCGCGCCAACACGCACCCGATGACCGCCGAGGTGGCGTTGAAGGTGGGCATGGCGGCGGCGCTGAAATTCACCCGCGGCGACCATCGCCACCGGGTCGTCATCGGCAAGGATACGCGGCTGTCGGGCTACATGCTGGAGCCGGCGCTGACGGCGGGCTTCGTCTCCATGGGCATGGACGTGGTCCTGGTCGGGCCGATGCCGACGCCGGCCGTCGCCATGCTGACGCGCACCATGCGCGCGGATCTCGGCGTCATGATATCGGCGTCGCACAATCCCTACGAGGACAACGGCATCAAGCTGTTCGGGCCGGACGGCTACAAGCTCTCGGATGCGGTCGAGGCGGCGATCGAGGAAAAGTGCCGCAACGGTCTCGCCGACGATCTGGCGCCGGCCGGCAAGCTCGGCCGGGCCCGCCGTCTTGAGGACGCGCGCGGCCGTTATACCGAATACGTGAAGCAGACGTTCCCGCGCGGGCTCCGCCTCGACGGCTTCAAGATCGCGCTCGATTGCGCCAACGGCGCCGCCTACAAGGTCGCGCCGGAGGTGATCTGGGAACTCGGCGCCGACATCGTGCCGATCGGCGTCGATCCGGACGGCACCAACATCAACAAGGGCTGCGGCTCCACGGATACCGACTTCCTGCAAAGCATGACGATGGCGCACAACTGCAACCTCGGCATCGCCCTCGACGGCGACGCCGACCGACTGATCGTTTGCGACGAACGCGGCCGCGTCGTCGACGGCGACCAGATCATGGCGCTGATCGCGAGCGACTGGCGCCGCACCGGCCGGCTGCGCGGCGAGGGCATCGTCGCCACGGTGATGTCGAACCTGGGGCTCGAGCGGTTCCTGAGCGGACAAGGCCTGCAGTTGAAGCGGACGCCGGTCGGCGACCGCTACGTCGGCGAAGCGATCCGTGAGTTGGGTTGGAACCTCGGCGGGGAGCAGTCCGGCCATCTGATCTTTGACGACTATGCGACGACCGGCGACGGCCTGATCGCCGCCTTGCAGGTGCTCGCCGTGCTGGCGGCGTCCGGCAAGAAGGCGAGCGAGGTTTGCCGTCCGTTCGAGCCGCTGCCGCAACGCCTCAAGAACGTCCGCTTCAACGGCGGCGCGCCGCTCGACGACGGCACCGTGAAGCAGGCCATCGCCGATGGCGAGAACCGTCTCGCCGGCGTCGGACGGCTGCTGATCCGGAAATCCGGCACCGAGCCGCTGATCCGCGTCATGGCGGAGGGCGAAGACGCCGCGCTCGTCGCCAGCGTCGTCGACGACATCTGCGACGCCATTTCCAAGGCCGCCTGAACGTGACGGCGATGAAGGGCCGCGTGCTGATCGTCGCCGGTTCCGATTCCGGCGGCGGCGCCGGCATCCAGGCCGACATCAAGA
>JAYOFL010000098.1:0-5856 GCA_038117205.1 Rhodospirillales bacterium
GCGCGAAGGCCGCGCCCAAGGCGGCCCCGGCGACCACTGCGGTGGCACCCTCGGCGCCGCCCGCCGGCATCGACGCCGGCATGCTGTCCTTGCTGCCCGACTATGAGGAGGTTCCCAACACCTCCATGCGCAAGGTGATCGCGACGCGTCTCACGGCGGCGGCCCGCGACATCCCGCACTTCAACGTCACCATGGACGTGGAAATCGACGAGTTGTTGCGGCTCCGCTCGCGGCTCAACAACCGCGACGGCGCGGACTACAAGATTTCCGTCAACGACTTCGTCATCAAGGCGGTGGCGCTCGCCCTCAAGCGGGTGCCGGCCTGCAACGCCGCCTACACGGACACGGCAATCCTGCGCTTCAAGCGCGCCGACATCTCGATGGCGGTCGCCATCGAGGGCGGCCTGATCACGCCGATCATCAAGGACGCCGGCGCCAAGGGCCTCGCCAAGATTTCCGAGGAGGCCAAGGCGCTTGCCGCCAAGGCCCGCGACGGCAAGCTGGCGCCCGAGGAATTCCAGGGCGGCACCTTCACCATCTCGAACCTCGGCATGTTCGGCGTGAAGTCGTTCAACTCGATCATCAACCCGCCGCAGGGGGGGATACTCTCGGTCGGCGCCGGCGAACAGCGGGCCGTCGTCAAGAACGGCGCCATCGCCATCGCCAACGTCATGTCGCTGACGCTGGCGGTCGATCACCGCTGCATCGACGGCGCGACGGCGGCGGCCTTCGCCAAGGAATTGAAGTCGATCCTGGAAGAACCGCTGCAACTGATGCTGTGAGCAAGGACGGGGCAGGGTTCGGTATGGCTATCGACAAGGTCAACCTTGCGGAAAAGTTCGACCGTTTTTCGGAGCGGTGGAGTCCGAAGATCGTCGCCAGCCTCGACGACTATGACGTCAAGCTGGTGAAAATTGAAGGTGAGTTCGTCTGGCACAAGCATGAAGGCGAAGACGAAATGTTCCTCGTCCTCGACGGCGCGTTCGACATGGATTTCCGCGACCGCACCGTGCATCTCGGCGAAGGCGAGATGATCGTCGTGCCGAAGGGGACCGAACACCGTCCGCGTGCCGTTTCGGAATGCCGGATCATGGTGCTCGAACGCAAGGGTGTGGTGAACACCGGCGATGCGACGCCGGGCGAATTGACCGCCGGCACCGGCGAGAGGATTTGAAAATGAGCGACACCAAGTTCGACGTCATCATCATCGGCGCCGGTCCCGGCGGGTACGTCACCGCCATCCGCGCCGCGCAACTGGGCTTCAAGACCTGCGTCGTCGAGAAGCAGCACCTGGGCGGTATCTGCCTCAACTGGGGCTGCATCCCGACCAAGGCTTTGCTGCGCACGTCGGAAATCTATCACTACATGAAGCACGCCAAGGACTACGGCCTGTCGGCGGAGAACGTGAAGTTCGATCTGAAGGCGGTGGTGGAGCGTTCGCGTGGTGTCTCGAAGCGCCTCAACGGCGGCGTCGGGCATTTGCTCAAGAAAAACAAAGTCACCGTCATCGACGGCACGGCGAAGCTGAACGGCCCCGGCAAGGTCGAGGTCACGGGCAAGGACGGCAAGGCCATGCCGGCGCTGACCGCGCCGCATGTCATCGTCGCGACGGGGGCACGGCCGCGGGCACTTCCCGGCATCGAGCCCGACAAGAAGCTGATCTGGACGTACTTCGACGCGCTGGTGCCGGACCGCATGCCGAAATCCATGCTGGTCATCGGCTCGGGCGCCATCGGCATCGAGTTCGCGAGCTTCTATCAGGCCTTGGGCTGCGACGTCACCGTGGTCGAGGTCATGAAGACCATCATGCCGGTCGAGGACGAGGAAATCTCCGCCTTCGCCCGCAAGCAGATGGAGAAGCTCGGCCTCAAGATCATGACGGAAGCGAAGGTCACGGGCGTCAAGAAGGGCGCCGACAGCGTCACCGCGACCATCGAGGACGCCAAGGGCCAGAAGCAGGAGCTCACCGTCGAGCGCGTGATCTCGGCGGTCGGCGTGCAGGGGAACATCGAAGGCATCGGCCTCGAGACCACCAAGGTCAAGACCGACCGGGGCTGCATCGTCGTCGACGAATACCTGCGCACGTCGGAGAAGGGCATCTACGCCATCGGCGACGTCGCCGGGCCGCCGATGCTGGCGCACAAGGCGGAGCACGAGGGCGTCATCTGCATCGAGACCATCGCCGGCCTGCACATGCATCCGATGGACAAGCTGAAGATTCCGGGCTGCACCTACTGCCATCCGCAGGTCGCCTCCGTCGGCCTCACCGAAGCGAAGGCGAAGGCCGCCGGCTACGACGTCAAGGTCGGCCGCTTCCCGTTCATCGGCAACGGCAAGGCCATCGCCTTGGGCGAGGACCAGGGCCTGGTGAAGACCGTCTTCGACAAGAAGACCGGGCAATTGCTGGGCGCGCACATGGTCGGCGCGGAAGTCACGGAACTGATCCAGGGCTTCGTCGTCGCCATGACGCTGGAGACGACGGAAGAGGACCTGATGCACACGGTGTTCCCGCATCCGACGCTTTCCGAAATGATGCACGAGAGCGTTCTCGACGCCTACGGCCGCGTCATCCACATGTGATCGGAGGGCCTCCGCGGGCGTCCGCATGGAACTGACCATTCGCCCCCTCGACCGCGACGACAAGGACGGCTGGCTGGCGCTGTGGCGGGCCTATCACGCGCATTACGGCGACGAGGTATCGGCCGATCTGACCTTCACCACCTTCGACCGGCTGGTCGACCGGACGCATTCGCTTCGCTGCCGCATCGCCCTGACGCCGGAGCATAAGGTGGTCGGTTTCGTGAACTACTTCCTGCACGATTCCAAGTGGCAGACCCGGGAATCCTGCTTCATCGAGGACATCTTTGTGGGCGTCGAGGCCCGCCGCCAGGGCGTCGGCCAGCGGATGCTGCAGGACATCCACCGGATCGCCAACATCAACCGCTGGGGCCGGCTCTACATGGCGGTGCCGGGTACCGACGACGGCGCGGTGGCGTTCTTCCGCGCCACCGCCGAGGAATCCGACTGGATCGTCTTCGACTACGAACTCTGACGGGCAGTTTTGACAGCGGGCGGCCCGCGCACCACATTCTAGGGGCGGGCAGACCTGGGACGGAAAAGACGGACGCATGAGCAAGATCGACGACATCGGCAAGCCGCGCCATCCGGAAAAGGCGCACAAGGAGCCGCACACGCCGCTCCGGAAGCCGTCGTGGATCCGCGTCAAGGCGCCGACGTCCGACGCCTACCACGAGACCCGCAAGCTGATGCGGACCGGCAATCTGCACACGGTCTGCGAGGAAGCGGCGTGCCCGAACATCGGCGAGTGCTGGTCGGCCCGGCACGCGACCGTGATGATCCTCGGCGACATCTGCACGCGCGCCTGCGCGTTCTGCAACGTCGCCACCGGCAAGCCCGGCCGCGTCGACCCGATGGAGCCGGAAAACCTGGCCATCTCGGCGGCCAAGCTCGGCATGAAGCACATGGTCATCACGTCCGTCGACCGGGACGACCTGGAAGACGGCGGCGCCGATCAGTTCGTGCAGTGCATCCGCCGGCTCCGCGAGACGACGCCGGACACCACCATCGAAATCCTGACGCCCGACTTCCGCGACAAGCCGGGCGCGCTGGACCGCGTCATCGCCGCCAAGCCCGATGTCTTCAATCACAACCTGGAAACGGTGCCGAGGCTCTACCCGACGATCCGGCCGGGCGCGCGCTATTTCCACTCGCTCAAGTTGCTCGATACCGTGAAGCGGACCGATCCGACGATCTTCACCAAGTCCGGCATCATGGTCGGGCTCGGCGAGGACAGGGCGGAAGTGCTGCAGGTGATGGACGACATGCGCTCCGCCGATGTCGACTTCTTGACCATCGGCCAGTACCTGGCGCCGACGACGCGGCACGCGCCGGTGCAGCGCTTCCTCACGCCGGACGAGTTCGCCGAATACAAGAAGATCGCTCTCGCCAAGGGCTTCCTGCAGGTGGCGTCGTCGCCGCTGACGCGCTCCAGCTACCACGCCGACAAGGATTTCCAGGAACTCCGCGCGGCACGGCTGGCCAAGCTCGGCCGGTAATTCCCGTCACCGGCTGCCGATCTTCGCCAGTGCGACACCCAAGAGTGTCGCCGCCGTCGACAGCACCCGGACGATATTCAAACGCTCGCGCAGCACGAAAACGCCGATCAGGACAGCGATGACGATGCTCGTCTCGCGGAGCGCGGCGACCAGCGGCATCGGCGCCAGGGTCAGGGCGTGCACCACCAGCCAATAGGCGCCGAGGGAGCAGGCGCCGCCGATGGCGCCGATCTGCCACTTGGCCCGCGTCAGGTCGAAGGCGGCGGGGCCGCGCCTCGCGAACACGATGGCGGCGTGCAGCAGGCCGACCAGGATGAAGATGCAGAGAACGTAGCCGTGCGCGCCGCCGGCCTTGCCGGCGCCGATGGCGTCCCAGACCGTGTAGACGGCGATGAAGACGCCGGTGCCGAGCGCGTAGAAGATGGCGCGGCGGTTCGCCAGCCACTCGACGCCGGTGGCGAGCACCAGGCTCATGATGCCGACGCCGATCAGGACGACGCCGAACAACGCCGTCGGCGGCAGCGGATCGCCCAGCACGAACACCGAGAAGAGCGCCACCATCAATGGCGCGGAGCCGCGGGCGAGGGGATAGACGTGGCTGAGGTCGCCATGCTGATAGGCCTTGATGAGGAACATCATGTAACCGGTGTGCAGTGTCGCCGAAACGGCGATGAACGGCCACGAGTCCGGGTGCGGCGGCGGGAAGAACGGCAACGCCACGGCCGCCGCGATGGCGGCGAACACGCAGAGCGCCGCCGCCGCGACCAGCCGGTCGCCTTCCACCTTCACCAAGGCGTTCCACCCGGCGTGCAGGGCGGCGGCCAGGATGACGATGGCGAACGCGAAACTGTCCATGCGGATGCTTCTCCCGGCTTATTGACGTGCCGCCATTTAAGGTCCGGCCCGGGCGGCTGTCGAGATACCCGTTGACCGACCGGGCCGGCGGAAGGCAAAACGCCACCATGCCGACGCACGCGGAAAAGCGCTTCCTTCCCTACACGCCGGACCAGCTGTTCGATCTGGTGATCGGCATCGATCGCTATCCGGAATTCCTACCCTGGTGTCTCGGCTGCCGCATCCGGCGGCGGGAAGGAGACGATCTGGTCGTCGCCGACATGATCATCGGCTTCAAGATGTTCCGGGAAACCTTTACCTCACGGGTGCGCTCGGAACGGCCCGACCTGATTCACGTGTCGTATGAGGATGGCCCCTTCAAGTATTTGAATAATCACTGGAAATTCATTCCGGCCGAAGGCGGCACGGAGATCGACTTCTACGTCGATTTCGAGTTCCGCTCGCGCGTCCTGCAGGCCGCCATCGGTGCCGTTTTCAACGAGGCGGTGAAGAAGATGATCGCCGCCTTCGAGAAGCGGGCGCACGAGCTGTACGGGTAGATTTCGCCGGCGGGCGTTCAGTCCCCCTAACTCGTCATTCCGGATTTACTTGCCCCTGGCTTGAACAGGGGTTCCGGGGTCCACTGGCCGCACCACGGCAGGTGATTGAGAGTGGACCCCGGGACGAGCCCGGGGTGACGGCAGTGAGTTGAATTGGCGTTGCGACCTCCCACACTCGTCACTCCGAATTTACTTGCCCCTGGCTTGAACAGGGGTTCCGGGGTCCACTGGCCGCACCACGGCAGGTGATTGAGAGTGGACCCCGGGACGAGCCCGGGGTGACGGCAGTGAGTTGAATTGGCGTTGCGACCTCCCACACTCGTCACTCCGAATTTACTTGCCCCTGGCTTGAACAGGGGTTCCGGGGTCCACTGGCCGCACCACGG
>JAYOFL010000099.1:0-5176 GCA_038117205.1 Rhodospirillales bacterium
CTGTCGGTGCAGCGCGGCGAGGAAGTCGCGCACCGCGTCTGGGTCGAGGTGCGCCCAGGCGCCGACGTCGGCCTCGCGCGCCTCGATCCGCGCCAGGCAGGCGCGGGTCACCTCCTCGGCCGACACCTCGCCTTGGTTGACGGCTTCCGCCATCCGCCAGGCGGTCCAGGTATGAATGTCGCTCAAGTCGCCGCTCCACCGCACCCCACCGCAGGTCAACGTCACTATAGGGACAGGATTTCAGGCATGGCAACGCCTAACGGAAGCCACTCAAAAGGGTGGTTATTTAACCACCTCTAATTTCCTGCCCTACCACCTGTCGGTGTGTGTCGCGCGACCGCCCGGGGTTCTAACCTTGTCGAAGTTTCCAAGGCCGCTACCCCTCGCGGCCGCAAGTTCAAATCGGCGGCAACCCGCTGGTTGATGACGGGGCCGGGTGCGTTCGGGGCGGGCGTCCGGCCCCGTCTTTCGTTTACTGTCAGACGTTTCCAAGCCGCGCCGCGCCGGTTAAGGTCGGCCATTGCCGCCACGCCAAGCCACGGAATCGCCCCCGCCATGACCGATACGCTCGAGCTGCCCGCCGTCGACCTCACGGATCGCGCCAGCTACGCCTTTTTCACCAGCGTCACCACCCGTTATTCGGACCAGGACGAGATCGGCCACATCAACAACTGTTCCTACGCCGCCTACATCGAGGTCGGTCGGGTGCAGTTCCTGGGCGGCCTTGTCGATCCGGCGAAGCATCCGGGGATTGACTTCCTGTTGGCCCGGCTGGTGATCGACTACCGGCGCGAGGCGCACTACCCCGGCACGGTCGAGGTCGGAACCCGGGTTCTGAAGCTCGGCAACAAGTCGATGACCACCGGCTATGGGGTGTTCAAGGACGGCCACTGCATCGCCACGGCGGAGAGCGTCAACGTCTTCTTCCTGCAGGAAAACCACGCGACGATCCCGATCCCCGCCGACATCCGCGCCGCGTTGGCCGCCGATCCGACCCAAGCGCAACGAGCCGGCACCGCGATCTGATTGCATCCTATTGTAGGCAGTCTCGGCGAATACGTTCATCGCCTTGAGCTTTCCCGGATAACCGGGCCAGTGAACTTCGGAATGATCGATTCCCGTGTAATAGTCCCACGTAACGCAGCCAAGACGAAGGCCGGGCACCGAGGGGACTTTCGCATGCTCTCACAGGCAGGGACAGGAGCACATGGCCAAAAGACCTCAAGATCCACAAGACGGCGATCACCAGACTGACGCCCGTCAGAATAATTGGGAAGACACCGCATTCGGCAGGGGTGAGCGCGGAACGGGAATCCGACCGACGCCCGCTGGCCACCGGCCAGACGCCGCGCGCCACGCAGCGCCCGGCGGCGCGGATGGGGAAACGGCCGTGGCCGAACGCGACGCCTCGCAGGCGGTCGTCGAAGCCAAACGGCACGCCGAGGAACTCGGCGAGGCGCTGCACGCCAAGTTCATGCAGTTGCTGAACGACAAGGTCCGCGAGACGGACGGACGGCTGACGCCGGACGACGTCGATGAAATGGGCGCGGAGTTCCGCCGCGAACTCGAAACCATCGAAACCGTCTTCCTGAAACTGGTCGAGACCTATGCCCTCGCGCAGACGGACCGACGCCCGGAGCAAGACCGCTCGCAGTTCTTCTACCGCCTGATGGTCGGCAAGTTATCGGATCGGTTCGCCGACGAACGGACACTGCGCAGCCACCCCGACCTGTTGTCGCGCCGCATGCTACCCGGGTTCTTCAGCATGCTGTCGTTGATGTTCGGACGACCACGAATCGAGGACTACGAACAGCGGATGCAAAAGCTTGTCGATCAGCACCAAGCCAACAACAACGGCCAGGTCGACTGGGACGAACTAGAACGATCGCCGGAAGCGCGACGGATATCGCTTCGCGCCGAGATCGAGATCGCCAAGTTCTTCAGCAACATCGACAAACGCTTCGATTGGATGATCGCGATCGTCAATTCCAACATCATACCGCCCGACGACAGGCACCCGCACGAACCCTGGGCGTTCAACACCGACGCCGCCGAGGCCCTGTTGGCCGGCCTGTTCCGCGATGTCCGGCCGGCGCTCGAAAACCAATCCTCGCGCGAGACCTTCGTCGCCCGCATGGGCGCCGACACCGTCGCCACCCTGGACCGCGTCGTCCAGCGATTCAGCGGCAACGGCGGCTGAACCGCCGCCCGCGGCCTCAGCCGCGGCGATCCGCCTCGAACCCTGGCAGATCGGGATCGATCCGCGCCCATTCGACCGCGGATCGGGTCCAGCTCTGGTGCGTCGGCCGCACCACCGTGGGATCGTCGAAAGCGCCGGCCTTAACGTAGACGGTGTCGGGATGCACCGGCGAGGCCGTATAGAGTGACGAGCCGCAATCGGGGCAGAACCACCGGGTCAGTTCATGACCGCTTTCGGCGTACTTCGCGTGCCCCTTGGGCGCGCCGGCGACGATATCGAAGCGCGCCGCGTCCAGGCCGACGCTGACATTGAAGGCGCTGCCGGTGACCCGGCGGCAATCGGTGCAATGGCAATACCCGGCACCGCCGACCTCGCCCGCATACCGGAACCGCGTCGCGCCGCACAGGCATCCGCCGGTGATCGTTTCGGTCATGCTCGTCTCCTCTCCGTCGAGGCGGCTCTCGTCAGGCCGCGCCCAGGAACGCCCGAACCTCGCGGATCACTGTGTTCGGCGCCTCCTCGGGCAGAAAGTGGCCGCAGGCGACGCCGCCGCCGGTCACCTCGTCCGCCCAGCGCCGCCACACAGCCAGCGGATCGTCGCCGCCTTGCGGCCCGCCGAAGCCCCGGTCGCCGCCCCACAGGAAGTGCACCTGACAGCCGAGCCGCCGGCCGGCGTCGCGGTCGGCCAGGTCGAGGGCGGGGTCCACCGTCGCACCGGCGCGATAGTCCTCGCAGGTCGCCTCGATCACCTCGGGCTTCGAAAAGCAGCGCACATACTCGGCCATCGCCGGAGCCGCGAATGCGAAACCGGGCGCCGCCCAGCTGCGCATCAGCCACTCGGCGAAGTACGCCGGATTGGCGCCGATCATCCGTTCCGGCAGCGGCGCAGGCTGGGCCAGGAACGGCCAATGGAAGGCGCCGATGGCGCGCTTCTTGTCGGTGGCGTCCCACATATCGAGCGTCGGGATCACGTCCAGCGTGACGAACCGCGTCACCGCCTCGGCGTGATCGAGGGCCATGCGGTAGCCGACCCTGGCGCCCCGATCGTGGCCGACGACGGCGAAGGCGTCGTGACCAAGCGCCGTCATCGCCGCGCGCAGCGTCGCCGCCATGGCGCGTTTCGAATGCGGCGCGTGGTCGGCGGCCGGGACCGGACAGGCGCTGTCGCCATAGCCGGGAAGATCGGGAACGACGACGCGAAAATCCGTCGCCAGCACCGGCGCGACGGCGTGCCAGCAGACATGCGTTTGCGGATAGCCGTGCAGCAACAGCACCGGCGGCCCGTCACCAGCCACGCGCAAGTTGATCACCAGATCGCCCGCGGCGATCCGCAGGGTTTCGAAATCGTCGAACATGTCTCGCCCTCGGTCATTGGCGCCGTCAGGGCATATAGCACTGCTGGCGCAAGGACGGAACGGCGAAAGCGGTCAGGGACGCCCGCCGAGCGGCCGCACGGCGCCGGACGCGCCTTCCTGAGTGGCGCAGATTTCCGAGGCTTTTTGATTTTCGTCATGGACGGTCGGCGCGCCGCTGGCCAACATCGGATGTGCGCGGAGCAGCGTTGCCCGGGCGAGGATCAGGTGGTTGAGCATTGAGCAGTCTCCTGTCGGTCCGGCAAGTCCGTGTCAGAGGCTTGATGACTCGCACTGTGTGCGTATATTGCTCGCATTCGGTGCTCGGAAGTATGAAACCTTCGTGATGGTTCTGTGAAACGCCAATAAATCGTGGAGAATACGCAAGTCGCGACGCATGAAAGCTAGGGCTCATGACGGCAGATCGGGATACCAGGGAGATCGAGCTTAAGTTCAGGGCGCGCGCCGGCGATCTGGCCGCCGTCAAACGCGCGGTCAATTCGGCCGCGCCGGCGACCCCCAAATGGTCGACGAAACGCCTCGTCAGCCGCTACTTCGATACCGCCGATCGGCAGCTTGCGCGGAATGGCGCCGCGCTGCGGCTGCGGACCAACGGCGACAAGATCGTCCAGACCCTGAAAACGGCAACCGTCGGATCCGGCGACATGCTGACGCGGCGCGAGTGGGAGTTTACGGTGCCGTCGCCGGCGCTTGATCTCGACGGACTGCCCCAGGAGGCGCGTCGTGCGCTCGGCGCCGTGTCCGAAGCCGATCTGGCACCCGGCATCGAGGTCGCCTATCAGCGCCAGACGACGACGCTACGCCGGACCAACCCGATCGGACCGGACCTTGTAGTCGAGGTCGCGCTGGACAAAGGCGTGGCCGTCGCCGGCGGCAAGACCGAGCGGTTCGCCGAATGCGAGATGGAGCTCCTGGACGGCGACGTCGACGCCTTCTTCCGTCTCGCCGCCGAGGTTCACGACGCCTGCCCGCTGCCGCTGTCTCGCCTGTCGAAGGCGCAACGGGGCAGCCGGGTTCTAGACGGCGGCGCGCCGCCCGTCCATTTCCTGCCGAAGTTCAAACTTACCCGGATCGAGACCCTGCATGCGGCCATGGCTGACATCTTCGCCGCCTGCGTCGGCAACATCATCGACAACGAGGAAGCCTGCCGCGACGGCGCCGACCCGGAGGGCGTCCACCAGATGCGCGTGTCGCTGCGGCGGCTGCGCTCATCGCTGAAGGTGTTCGGCGCGTTCCTGGACGCCCGGCGGGTCGATTGGATGGCCGGCGACCTGAAATGGCTGGGCAACCAGCTGGGACCGGCACGTGACTGGGACGTCTACATCGGCGAGACCCTTGCGTCGGTCGCCGCCTATGGTATCGACGACAAAGCCATCGCGGCGATGACGAAGGCCGCCGCGGCGCGCCGCGCGAAAGCCTATGCACAGGTCCGCGCGGCGCTCGGCTCGGAACGATACGCAAGGCTGGTCTTCCGCCTGACCGCCTTCGTGCAGACCCAGGGTTGGCTGCCGCGCCCCGTCGACGCCGACGACCCGCTGCTCAAACCGCTCGGCATGATCGCGCCGAAAGCGCTGCACAAGCCCTATCGCAAGCTGATGGCCGA
>JAYOFL010000100.1:0-4680 GCA_038117205.1 Rhodospirillales bacterium
GGTCGGCCAGCAGCTTGAGCCCGGTCATGTAAGTGCCGGCCCAGCCCATGCCGGTCCGCGCGCGCGCCGCCAGCGCCGACCAGACGCCCTCCGCGAACAGGGCGAACGCCAAGTGGCCGAGGATCGTCGCCGCGACGCCGAAGAGATAAATCCGCTTCGGATCGACCCGGTCGGTTAGCGTCACCAGAACCGGCACCGACACCATGTAGGCACCGTAGAAGATCGCCGTGATCCAACCGGCGTCGCTGTTGGAAAGTTGCCAGAGCGACATCATGCCGGGCAGCAGCGCCGGCCAGAAGAAGGCGCCGATCTGCACCAGCACCTGGGCGCCGCACATCACGGCGACGAGCCCCCAGGGGGCGCGCGCGGTGGACGGCTCGCTCATGCGTCGTCGGCGGAAGCTTCGCGCTCGGTTCGGGCGCGCTGCGCGCCGACGGCCAGCGCGACCATGGCCAGCCACACGATGCGGTTCTGATAGCGGTCGTTCGGATTGGAAAGCGCGCCGCAGACGAAGGCGTTACCGAGCAGCGTGACCACGACCATCGCCGCCAGGGCCGCCGACAGCCGGTCGCCGCGGCGATAGGCGAGAACGGCCATGCCGATCAGCATCAACTGCAACACTGCCTGCAACGGCACCTGCAGCATGTTGGCGGCCTCGAAGTCGATGCCGGATTTGCTCATCTGGTGCGACGCCAGCCAGGCCTTGCGATCCCCGGGATAATATCGCCGGAGGGTGCCGGTCAGCAACCATTCCATCTTGTTCTCGACGCCGTCGCCGGTCTTGAAGCGGACCAGTTGCTCGGCGGTCAGCGTCACCGCCGCCTTGGCGTGCAACCACGGATAGTCGCGAAGGCTCTCTTCCAGAATCTTGCGTGCCTCGGGACGCATCTTTTCCCAGTTGCCGTAAAGCTTGAGCGGCGCGCCGCCCCAGTCCCACAGGAACGAGTTGGCCGTCTTCGGCAGTTTGCCGCTCATGCGGCAGAGCCGGTATTCGTCGCCCGTCTTGCAGTTGTCGTCGAGGAACCGCTGCGCAATGCCGTCTTGCACCAGCCGGCCGAGCCAGAGGATGGCGGAGGGCTGCGTCACGAACGGCCGGCCGACGGTCGCCCAATGGATCGAGGCGATCAGGGCGATGCCGGCGACGATGGCGGCCGCCGGCAACGCAACGCGCGGCGCGAGGGCGGGATCGCGGCGGCGGAGATAGAGAAACGCGCCGAACATGACGACCACGAGACCGGCGCCGACGGCGACGTGCGTCGTGTGCACCGTCGTCGCGACGGCGAGCACGGCGGCCAGCAGTAGCCGCCGGACCGTATGCAGACGCCCGCGCGAGAACGCCAATGTGATCACGGCGAGCACGGCCGGGGCGGTGAAGGCGTCCGGCATGACCTGGCCGATGATCCATCCGGCGCCGGTCAGGATCGTCAGCGGTACGCTGAGGAGCGCCAGCAAGCCCGCCGCACGACCGGGCGTGAAGGTGGCGAGGGTCTCGTGCAGCACGTAGGCCGTCAGCAGCGCCTGGACGACAACGAGGCTCCAGAGCGTTCCTGTCAACCGTCCGAGGCCGGCGAACAGCCCATACGGCATGGTTCGGTAGACCGGCAGGCTCCAGGAAAACGGCAGGTGCACGTAGTCGACGCTGTCCCAATAGAATAGCGGCGCGCCGTTCCAGATCGCCGGTGCCATGAACATCAGCGTCGCGAAAGCGATGGCCGCCGAACTCGCGGCTGCGCTGCCGAACCCGTTCCTCATCGACCCGGCGGCTCAGCTTGCCGGCGGTCCGCGTCGGCATGCCCGCCGTGCACCTTGCGCACGATGTAGAGGGGTCGTCCCTTCACCTCGCCGAACACCCGGCCGAGATAGCTGCCGAGGACGCCGAGGCCGAGCAACTGAAACCCGCCCAGGAACAGGATGATGACGATCGTCGATTCGTAACCGGGGACGTCGATGCCGATCAGGGCAACGTAGATCAGGCGGACGACGATGTAGAAGAAGGCGAAGGTGGAGACCGTCGCGCCGATGATCATCCACACCGTCAGCGGAAAGGTCGAGAACGCCGTCAACCCATCGAAGGCGAAGCGGAACAGCTTCATCGGTCGGAAGCTCGACGCACCGCCGGCCCGCGCTTCCTGCGTATAGACGATGCCGGTCTGCGAAAAGCCGACCCAGGCAAAGATGCCCTTCATGAACCGCTGCCGTTCCGGCAGCCGGTTGATGGCGTCGACGACGCAACGGTCGAGAAGCCGAAAGTCACCAGCCTCGGCGGGCAACGGCACGTCGGACAGATGCCGCATGACGAAATAGAACAATCTGGCGGCGATGCGGTGCGGCAGGGTCTGGCCGACCCGGCGGTGCCGGCAAGCGAAAACCATCTCATAGCCGTCGCGCCATTTCGCCAACAGTTCGGGGATCGCCGCCGGCGGATGCTGAAGATCGGCGTCCATGGTCACGACCACGTCGCCCCGCGCCTCCGCCAGGCCCGCCGAAAGGGCGCTTTCCTTGCCGAAGTTCCTGGACAGGTCCACGGCCGTCAGGCGCGGCTCCCTGGCCGCGCGCGCAATCAACCGGGCCAGCGTGTCGTCGGCGCTGCCGTCGTTGACGCAGACGATTTCCCAGGCCACGCCGAGGCTGTCCAGGACCGGCGTCAGCCGATCCAAAAACGCATCGATGTTGGCGCTTTCGTTGAACATCGGCACAACGACGCTGAGGAGCCTGGGGTCGCCAGTCCTCGCCGTCGGCGCCGCGGGTGAGCCGGACATGGCGGCTGTTACCTCGGTGATGTTTCCCGTACCCCCTTCGGTCGACGAGGCCGTGCCACGGGACCGAAGGGCAGCTATATACTTGATGTCGGGGGACCTGGGAAGGAGCAATCGCGTGGGCGCGAACGACGGGGTCGGCCAAGGGGCGAGCAAGCGCCGGGTAACGTTGAGCGCCGATGACTACGGCCTCGCGCCGGGGATCGGCCGGGCGATCCGCGAGCTTTTGGCGGCCGGCCGGTTGAGCGCCACCGGCTGCATGACGTCCGGGCCGCACTGGCCGACGGAGGCAGCGCTCCTCAAGGACGTCCGGGCCGCCCGGCCTTTCGAAGTCGGCGTACATCTGACGCTGACCGACCAGCCGTCGCTTACCCGCACCCCGGGTATGGCGCCGGACGGGCGGCTGCCGCCGCTCGGCCGGCTGGTCGGATTGGCGCTTACCCGCCGTCTCGATGCGCGGGGCGTCGCCGCCGAGCTCTCCGCCCAGTTGGACGAGTTCGAGTCCGCCTGGGGCCGGCCGCCGGACTTCCTGGACGGGCACCACCATGTGCATCAGCTGCCGGTCGTCCGCGACGTGGTGCTCCATCTTTACAAGACGCGGTTTCCGACCGGCCGGGTCTGGGTTCGGCGTTGCACCGCCCCCATCGGCGCGATCCTGCGCACCGGCGTCGCCGTCCGACGTGCCCTCGCCATCGGCACGCTCGGCCGGACGTTCGCGGCGCAACTGGACCGCGCCTCGGTTCCCGGCAACCGCTCCTTCTCCGGCGTCAGGGACTTTTCGGGCGAGCCGCCCTACGCCACGTTGATGCGGACATGGCTTTCCGGCGTACCGGACGGTGCCTTGATCATGTGCCACCCCGGGTACGTCGACGACGCGCTCCGGGCGGCGGACACGCTGACGACGCCGCGCGAGGAAGAATACCGCTACCTCGCCGGCACTGAGTTTCCGGCGCTGCTGGATGAACTTGGCGTGACGCTGGGGTCGCCCAACCGCCCGTAGACCGCGATCGGTCGGCTCCGTTGTTTCCTGGTCCCGGGCGGTGTGTTATCGGTTCTCGCCCCGCCGGGGCATATTCCCTTGGGGGCGTGTTCCCTTGGGGGCCCGTAGCTCAATTGGTTAGAGCTGACGGCTCATAACCGTCTGGTTGCAGGTTCGAGTCCTGCCGGGCCCACCACTCCTTCTTGCGATTTTTCGTCACCAAACCGCGTGCGGAGCAAACTCCCGGGTTTCCGGGGCTTTCGGAGTGTCCCTACCAAAAATTCCATCCGCTGATCTGGGCTTGACCGGTTGGCTCATCCGGTGACGATTGCCGAGTCATGCTCGATGTATTCAGATCCATCATATGGTGCATTTTTCGGCGGTTACTCCGTGGCACGGCGACCGAAGCAGATATTGCGGCGCTTCGTCATCAGGTCACCGCGTTGCGGCGTCAAGTTCCTGGTCGACCGAAGCTGACAGCTTGGGACCGATTATTCTTCTCAGCAGTCTACAAAGTTAATCCGCGCTCACTCGTCGACATATTGATCATGAAGCCGGATACCGTTGTCCGCTGGCACCGGGCCGGTTTCCAACTGTTTTGGAGGATAAAGTGCCGGAATGTCATTGGGCGGCCGAAAATGCCTGCAGAGATACGCAAGCTAATCCGCAAGATGAGCATAGATAACCCGCTCTGGGGCGCGCCGCGAATTCATGGCGAATTGTTAAAGCTTGGCATCAACGTGTCCCAGTCTACCGTCGCCAAATACATCATTAAGCAGCAAGGACCACCTTCTCAAAGTTGGCGAACTTTCCTGCGGAACCATGCCGATGTCATTGCCGCCATCGACCTATTCGTTGTTCCGACGCTAGGTTTCAAGTTGCTGTTTGGGCTCGTCATTTTGGATCACGGTCGTCGGAAGATCGTTCATGTGGGTGCGACGTATC
>JAYOFL010000101.1:0-4475 GCA_038117205.1 Rhodospirillales bacterium
CGATCGTACCGACGTTGCAGTGCGGCTTCGTGCGCTCGAACTTTTCCTTGGCCATCCTTAGGTCAACCTCTTCCTGAACTTAATCCCTTGGCCGTTCCGGGGCTGCCCCGGAGCGTATTCCTAAATCTCTCAATCCGCTCGATCCACCGCCGGCGCTGGAGCGGGTGAAGGGAATCGAACCCTCGTCGTAAGCTTGGAAGGCTTCTGCTCTACCATTGAGCTACACCCGCCGACGCGTCGCTACCCCGTCCCGATTCCTCCGAGCCAACCCCGGATGTAATGGTGGAGGGGGCTGGATTCGAACCAGCGTAGGCGTACGCCAACGGATTTACAGTCCGTCCCCTTTAGCCACTCGGGCACCCCTCCTAACAAAACGGGGCCGTTCCGCCGCTTTCGCGCCGGATCGAGCGGTCGGAATATGAAGATTTCCCACCTGTTGTCAACGCCTAAACACGTCGAAAAACCCTGCTTCCCCCGTCTCGACGAGAGAGGCTTGCACAGGCCGCGTGGGAAGGAGGATAACAAGGGCCGATGAGCAAACGCAAGCGCCCTCCCCGCTCCGCCCGCGGCCGTGTCCAGGCACCACGCCCGGAAAGCGGACGGCCGACCGCCGGCGCCAAGAAGACCGCGCCGCCGCCAGAGCACGGCGCCGGCGCTTCCGGCGGTCTGTCCTGGTTTTTCGGCACCCACGCCGTCCTGGCCGCGCTGGCCAATCCGGGACGCCGCTATCACCGGCTTCTCGTCACGCAAGCGGCGGCGCAGCAGCACGCGGCGCAACTGACCGCCGTCGCCGCCAAGGGAACGGGACCGGAGGTTGTCGACCGCAGCGAGATTGACGCCGTCGTCGGGCCCGACGCGGTGCATCAGGGACTCGCCGTTCTGGTGTCGCCGCGCCCCGACGTCGCCATCGAGGATATCGCCGCCATCCAGGGGCCGGCGACCGTCGTCGTCCTCGATCAGGCGAGCGATCCCCGCAATATCGGCGCCGTCATGCGGTCCGCCTGGGGCTTCGGCGCCGCCGCCGTCATCCTGCAGGACCGGAATTCGCCGGCGGAGACCGGCGTCATGGCGAAGGCGGCGTCAGGCGCCGCCGAGCACGTGGCGCTGGTCCGCGTCACCAACATCGCGCGCGCCATGTGGACCCTGAAAGACGCCGGCTTCTGGTGCGTCGGCCTGGACGCCGGCGGCACGATGGAGATCGGCGACGTGGATATTTCGGACCGATCGGTCCTGGTTCTCGGCGCGGAAGGGGCCGGATTGCGCCGGCTGACGATGGAGACATGCGATCTTGTCGCCTTCATCGACATCGCCCCCGGCGCCGACAGCCTGAACCTGTCGAACGCCGCCGCGGTCGCCCTTTATGCCTTGAATCGAAAGAAGAAAAAGGACTGAGCTAGTTCGACAGGCTGTCGATGAATGACCAGCCCTCGACGCTCAACGGCGACTGCCTGATCGCCCAATCCTCATAGCGTTTCATATCCGCCGCGGAAATGCTGAAGGCGTCCGCCAAGGCGTCGATGATCGGCTTCTCGTGCTTGTGGTATTCCTGGTCCGAATAGGCGATCACCATCAGTTCGAGAATGACGATGATCTGTGCCTTGCGGGTATCGAATACGTCGGTGTTCGGATGGCCGAAGATTTCCTCCGGCGGCGCCTTTATGCTGCCGCCCATTTCCGAAACCCGGACCCCGAGGGGCACGTTTTCTTCCGGCACGACGTCACCGTCGGCCATCACGACTTTCGTCGCCAATGCGAGGAACGAGGCCTTCTGGCGATCCGTCAGCAAATTGAGAAACATGCAGCCCTCCGAGCCGTCCACCCAAACGCCGGTCACGCATGCTGACACATCCGTTTCGCGCTGCAAAGTCCAGCCGCGAAATTGACGGGTCAGCCCGACTTCTTTTTCTCGTTGAGCTTGGCGCGAAGCTTGGCGATCTCGTCGCCGACCGGCACCGGCTCCGCCGAGGTGCCGCGGAGCGCCCTGATCTCGCGCGTCAGGGACTGCAGGTCGGATTTCACCGCCACGAGTTCCTCGGCGAAGATGTCGGCGAATTCCTGCTCCGTGCGTTCGTAGGAGTAGTTCTGCTGAATAATCTGCATGCTGTCGACGAGGACGGCGGTGAAGAGGTTCAGGATGGCGAACGCCGTCATCAGCATGTAGGGAATGAACAGGAAGACGGAATATGGCGCCGTTTCCATCACCGGACGAACGACTTCCGCCGCCCATCCCTCAAGCGTCATCAACTGGAACAGCGTCAACATCGAAAGGCCGATGGATCCGAAGATTTCAGGATGATCCACGCCGAATAGGTGCGTCGTGATGACCGCGCCGATGTAATTGAGGATGATGAGCAATCCGAGGATCGACCCGATCTGCGGCAGGGAACGAAGCATCGCCGCCACCACGTGTCGCATGCGCGGCACCAGCGAAATGACATGCAGGACACGCAGGACGCGAAGCGCGCGCAGCGCCGCGAAGGCGCTGCCCGACGGCAGGAACGAAATCGAGATGATCACGAAATCGAAGACGTTCCAGGTTTCGCGGAAGAACCGCCAGCCCCGCGCCACCCAGCGTCCCCCGACCTCGACGACGAAGATGAACGGGATCACGTCGTTGATGAACGAAATTGGCTCGCCGTACATGGCCATGACGGTGTCGGACGTCTCGAGACCGAGCAGCAGCGCGTTCAGCAATAGGACGAAGACGACGAAACGTTGACAGACGGGACCGTCGACGACGTCTCCCAATTTTTGGCGCCAAGTAGGCATATGGCGGAGTTCCCGATCCCAGCGTTTGAAAGCATTTCCTATGCAATCAGCGGGCGTATTGCAACCGCGATGCGTGCCGCCGCCACCCAGCGGGATCAACCGGGGCGGGCGACGGGCTCGCATCGAACTCACTAACAGCGAATACAGGAATTTGTCCACCAAAAGGCGCAATATGTGCGAATATTCTTCTCTCCCGGCCATCGGTACTTCGCGGTTGCCGTCGATGGTGCAGGCAACTATGGTTGCGCCGGTCGCACCCCGGTCGCCGGCGTAGCACAGTGGTAGTGCAGCGGTTTTGTAAACCGAAGGTCGCGGGTTCAAATCCTGCCGCCGGCACCATCAAAATATTTATTAACTCGTTATTAGTTAAATGGCTCTTTCAGGCAGATAACGGCCTCGTCGTTATCAGGTCGGTATGACGATAGCGCGCCTCGACGGGACATGGCCCGGACATGACCGGCGCGCATGAAACGAAACGTTACAAATCGACACCTTTTGGCGCATGAACCGCCCCCTGCCGCATCGTAATATTCATGGTGCGGGCGTCCGCCGCACGGTAGCCGGCAGGCATCGCAATAGGAGGCGGCAGCCGGTCTTTGGAAGATGTCAGGAAACTGTCAGGAACGGACAAAAATTGTCGTTTGAAATCAATTTTCTAGACTTGTCGAAACAGACCGCGAATGTGACCGCTGTCACTTGGAATTTATGGCTTTCCGGGTATGATGTCGTGGCAATTCAATTTTTAGTGCGCGCGAGGGGAGCATAAGCGGCGCATGGCGCTCGACCATTCACCCAAGGATCTGACCGCGGACGGCGACAAGGTGGCCGACGGCGACGATGCGCGCGCCGACGGCGAGGTCCAGGTCGCGCAGGCCGCAACGGACGAGACGCTCGTCGCGCAAGCACAGACCGGCGCCCAGTCGGACGCGCCGCCGGCAACCCCGCCGGCCGGCGAACCGGGCAGCCCGGGTCCGGCGGTCGAGCTCGACCCGGAAGCGCTCGCCGCCCTTCTGCGCGCCGTGTCGCAAGGCGTCGACGTCGACAAGGCGATGAACGACATGCTGCAGGCAAATCTGGCCCGCGCATCCGATATCAACGCCTCGCAAAACTCCATCGTCCAGGCCGTCGAGGCCTTCCGCGCGGTCCTGATCGAAAACATCGCCACCGGCAGGACGGCGGAAAACGCGATGATCGCCGCCGACCAGGCGTTCCTCGCCGCCTTGCGGGTGGCGCAGGAACAAGCGCAGGGCGAAGCCAACGCTCCCCTCGCCAACGCGCTGGCGACCGGCCAGAACATCTACGGCGTCGTCGGCGATCTGGCACAGAACGGCGGCAACGCGGAAGCCACCGCCGAGGCGTTCCAACAGGCCTTGCAGCAGGCATTGGCGGGTGGCGCCGAAATCGGCCAGGCCCTCGCCGCCGCCGCCGGCGCGCAACAGGGCGAACAAGCCGTCCTCGATGAATTGGCGGCGAGGCCGCCGTCCGACGCGCTGATCGCGGCGCTCGCCAGCGGCGAGAATATCGGCGAGGCGGTCGGCGCCCTACAGGGCGACGCCACCGGCGCCGCCGCCGGCGCCTTCGCCGACGCGCTCGTCAATGCCCTGCAGAACGGCGGCAACGTTCAAGGCGCCTTGGCCGCCGCCAACCAGGCCGCGCTACGCGGCAATCCACCGGCCAATCCATCGGCCGGCCCCGCGCCGCAGCCG
>JAYOFL010000102.1:0-4419 GCA_038117205.1 Rhodospirillales bacterium
GGCGGGGGGCGGCGACGCTTCCGGCAAGGCCGCGACGATCTCGTGCAGGCCGTGCCGGGTCAGGCCGCCCTCCGGAAAGACGCCGTCGAGGTCCGGTGCGCCGGTTTCGACCGGCCCGGCCCGGCGCGCGCCGCCGTTCCCCCGTTCGATCCGGCGGATGGCGTCGCGCAACGCCGCCAGATCGGGGGCGGTTTTCGGGGGCGCGGGGGCGTCGGCAGACGACATGGTCCTCTTCCGGGGGGCTGGCCTAATGATTTTTGTTCTCTTTTTGTTCTAGCACGATTCCGAAGGCTGTCAATCGAGGGGCGGGAGGTGGGGAGAGGGAAGGAGGAATGACGAGTTAGTGCGGGGTGACCGCAAGGAGAAACCCCGGCGCGACACACGCCCCACACCCGTCACTCCGGGCTTGTACCGGGGTCCACACTCGAACATCCGACGTACCTCAAACAGTGGACCCCGGGACAAGCCCGGGGTGACGGGTGGGGGAAGCATAGGCCGGGACAGGCAAGCCCGGGGTGGCGGGTGGAGAGGAAGTTATGCCGCCCGCAGCAATCATTTGCCGCGGGATTCCGACAGAGTGTAGGATTCCCGGACCGGAGCCACCCTGGGCAGGATGCGATGACCGGCAATGAATTACTGAGTGTCGAGGAAATGTACGCCGCCGACCGGCTGGCGGCCGGTTCCGGCGTGCCGAGCCTGACCCTGATGGAGCGGGCCGGGCGCGCCGTCGCGCGGGAAGCCGCGGCACTCGCCGGCAGGCGTCCCATCGTCATTCTTTGCGGTCCCGGCAACAACGGCGGCGACGGTTACGTCGCCGCCCGGCATCTCAAGAAGCTCGGGCACCGGGTGCGCGTCGCGCAATTGGGCGACCCGGCCGCGCTCAAGGGCGACGCCGCCGAAAACCGCCGCCGCTGGAACGCCCCCATCGAGACGCTGGCGCCGATGGTGTTGCAGGAGAACGCCGTCGTCGTCGACGCGCTGTTCGGCGCCGGCCTGGCGCGCCCCGTCGAAGGGCAAGCGGCCGCCGTCCTCGACGCCATCCGGCACCTGGAACTGCCCGTCGTCGCCGTCGACGTGCCGAGCGGCGTTTCCGGCGACACCGGCAAGGTGCTCGGCATCGCCTGCCAAGCGACGGTAACGGTCACGTTCTTCCGCAAGAAGCCGGGACATCTGCTCTATCCGGGGCGCGGCCTCTGTGGGCGCATCGTCGTCGCCGACATCGGCATTCCGGCCGCCGCCTTGGACGAGATCGCGCCGAAGGCGCACGAGAACGGGCCGGAGCTCTGGCGGGACGCCTGCTTCGGGAACACCGATCCGACGGCGCACAAATACGCGCGCGGCCACGTCCTGATCGCCGGCGGCGCGGAAATGACCGGCGCGGCGCGCTTGGCCGCCCGGGCGGCGAGGCGCATCGGCGCCGGCCTCGCCACCATCGCGGCGCCGGAAAGGATCGCCGACGTCTACCGGGCTGGCGATCCCGGCACCATCGTCGAAACGGCGGAAGATTTCGCCGACAGCCTGAACGATCCGCGCCGCAACGCCGCCGTGGTCGGCCCCGGCCTCGGCATCGGCGCGGCGACGCGGAAACTCGTCCTGGCGGCGCTGACGAAGGGAGAGCGGACCGTCGTCATCGACGCCGACGCGCTCACGTCCTTCGGCGACAAGCCGGCAAGCCTGTTCGACGCCATCAAGGCGGCGACGGAAGCGGCGGCGGTCCTCACGCCGCACGAGGGGGAATTCAAACGCCTGTTCCCGGAAATCACCGGCGACAAGCTCGCCCGCGCCCGTGACGCCGCCAAGTGCGCCGGCGCCGTCGTTCTTTTGAAGGGCGCGGATACGGTGATCGCCGCGCCGGACGGCCGCGCCGCCATCAACGGCGCCGCACCCCGCTGGCTGGGGACGGCCGGCAGCGGCGACGTGCTGGCCGGCCTGATCGCCGGCATTGCGGCGCAAGGGGCGCCCGCGTTCGAGGCGGCGGCCGCCGCCGTCTGGTGCCACGGGGAGGCCGCGTCGGCCTTCGGTCCCGGCCTGATCGCGGAAGACATCGCCGACGGCATTCCCGGCGTACTCAGGGACGTTCTCGGGATCGTCGCTTGAACTCGGTCCGATTCCGGCACATTTTTGCGGCATGAACGCAGAACCGCAGAGCTTCCTCGACCGCACCCTCCGCAACCTCAAGAGCGGATGGCGCGCCATTGCCGGCACCACCTACGATGCGGATGCCGCCAGCGCCCGTCCCGACCTGCCGGACGACGATCTCGCGTCGATCCGCCGGCAGATGCAGGCCTGCCTCGACAACAAGGGCGGCGAGGTCTCGGCGCGCGCCCAGGCCGCCGCCCTCGGCCAGGTCTACCTCGCCCTCGACGCCGTCGGGCGGCAGCGCTTCCTCGGCGTCATGGCAACGGAATTCGACACCGACCATTCCCGCGTCGACGCCGCCATGGCGGTCGTGCAGGCGGCGAAATCGGCCGACGACCGCCGCGACGCGGAACACGCGCTGCGCGCCGCGCTGGAAGCGCCCAGGATGAAGCTGCTGACCCAGTTCAACGACCTGCCGGACGGCGTCAAGTTCCTGGTGGACATGCGGGCCGAGCTGCTCCGGACCGCCAAGGAAGATCACGCGCTGGCGGCGTTGGAGCGCGATCTCAAGACCATCCTGGTGTCCTGGTTCGACGTCGGTTTCCTCGAGCTAAAGTGCATCACCTGGGATACGGCGCCGGCGGCGCTCCTGGAAAAGCTGATCGCCTACGAGGCGGTGCACGCCATCGCGAGTTGGGACGATCTGAAGAACCGGCTCGATTCCGACCGCCGCTGCTTCGCCTTCTTCCACCCGCGCATGCCGGACGAGCCGCTGATCTTCGTAGAGGTGGCGCTGGTGAACGGGATCGCCGGCGACGTTCTGGAACTGCTCGACGAGACCGCCCCCGTGCAGGACCCGACGAAGGCCGACACGGCGATCTTCTATTCCATTTCCAACGCGCAGCAGGGATTGGCCGGTATTAGCTTCGGCAACTTCCTGATCAAGCGCGTCGTGGCGCATTTGGCGGACGAGTTCCCGAACCTCAAGACATACTCGACGCTGTCGCCCATTCCCGGCTTCTCGAAGTGGCTGGACGGCCTGATCAAGGAAGGCGACCCGAAGATTCTGCTGCCCGCCGAGCGCAACGCCATCAAGGCGGCAACCGGCGTTTCCGGCGGTGCCAAGGGCGCGCTCAAGGACGTGCTGGCGACGCCGGACTGGACCACCGACATGGACCTCGCGGAAGCCTTGAAGGCGCCGCTTACGCGGCTTGCCGCGCGCTATCTTTGCGAGGAGAAGCGCCGCGACGGCCGCGCCCGCGACCCGGTGGCGCATTTCCACCTGTCGAACGGCGCCCGGGTCGAGCGGCTCAACTGGCTCGGCGACCGCTCCGACAAGGGCATCAAGCAGGCCGCCGGCATGATGGTGAACTACCTCTACCAGTTGTCGAAGATCGAAGAGAACCACGAGGCCTATACCTCGAGCGGCAAGGTCGCCGCGTCGAGCACCGTCCGGGCCCTCCTAAAAGCCTGAAAACCCGCCGTTTCGGCTCCGTCCGCCCGAGATTGACAGGTGGGGCGAAATAAGTAGAGTGCGCAACCGTCGCGGACCGGGCTGGCCGCATGGCGCGCCGCGGGCGTGGTGGAATTGGTAGACACGCAGGATTTAGGTTCCTGTGACGCAAGTCGTGGGGGTTCAAGTCCCTCCGCCCGCACCAATTCGCCGGCCACCGGCACGCCGTTCAGTTTTCAGCCGCTGTATTCATAGATTGGGACGACCATGCAGGTTACCGAGATCAAATCCGAGGGATTGAGCCGCGAATTCAAGATCGCGCTCCCGGCCAAGGAAATCGAAGAGAAGATTTCCTTCCGTTTGCAGGAAATCGCCATGAGCGCCCGCCTGCCGGGCTTCCGCCCCGGCAAGGTGCCGGTTTCGCTGCTCCGCAAGCGTTACGGCCCGAGCGTCATGGGTGAAATCCTGGAAGCGGCGGTGACCGATTCCGCCAAGCAGGCGCTGGCCGAGAAGGGACTTCGTCCGGCCATGCAGCCCGAGTTCGAAATCACCGAATTCGAGGACGGCAAGGATCTGACCTACACCATGTCCCTCGAAGTGCTGCCGGAAATCGCGCCGGTGGACTTCTCGGCCATCTCGCTCGAGCGCCTCGTGCCGCAGGTCGAGGATAAGGACGTCGAGGAAACGCTGCAGCGCATCGCCGACGCCAACAAGACCTCCAAGCCGATCGCCAAGCCGCGCAAGAGCAAGAAGGGCGACGTCGTCGTCATCAACTTCGTCGGCAAGATCGACGGTGAGGCGTTCCCGGGCGGTTCCGCCGAGGGCTACCAGCTGGAGCTCGGCTCCGGCAGCTTCATTCCCGGCTTCGAGGACCAGTTGATCGGCGT
>JAYOFL010000103.1:0-4362 GCA_038117205.1 Rhodospirillales bacterium
CGCCGGCCTTGCGGAAATATTTCTGCGCCAGGACGTCGCAGGCGACCTGCGACCACGCGGTAGGAACCTCCATCTTCGACAACTGGAAGACGATGGACCCGTCCGGGTTCTTGATCTCACTGGATGTGATACGAAAATCGAAGGCTTCGTAAGGCGTTTCGACTGATTTCGTGAACTGTCGCGTTATCCGCATTCTGCCCCCACGTTCGGTCTCGGGTTATCGACTTGTTTTGGACCCTTGCTCGGCGCCCCGGTTGCGACCTTTCTCGAGCGAGTCTTCCATTTTTGTGGCGATTCTGGGGGAATTCGCTTCATTTGCCCGGTGAAAACCGGGTTCCGAAGCCACCAGATATCGTGTCTGCCCAGGTGCAACAGGTGCGAAATGTAGCGTATCAATTTTTGGCCCGCAACAGGAAATTACCATATCTTGGGGGGTTGCTTGCGGGAAAATACTGTATTTTGTGTAAAAGCTGTGGATATTCGCAGCCGCAGCGAATCGGTGGATTCATTGGTACGAATCGGATATCGTTTGGCGTCAACGGATTACCCGTCGCCGAGCGTTCCGAACGTCGTGAGACGGTTGCGCGACCGTCGCGGCACCAAATCTTGTGCCGGCGCGACCGATCGCGGGCGAACCCGTGCGGCGTCCGGGCTTCGCAGGCTGGACGGCGGCTGCACGGAGTGCCATAGTCCGCGACATCGGTGGCGTCAGCCAAGGGAACACGGCGGACCATGAAGATCGGAACCATCCTGCATATCTGGATCAACGGCGAATTGGTCGGTACCGACGAGTTCGGCAACCGCTACTACCGCGCCAAGAACAAGAAGCTCTTGGGCCGCGAGCGGCGTTGGTGCCTGTACAAGGGCGGCGACGAAGCGTCGAAGGTGCCGCCCGAGTGGCATGCCTGGCTGCACCACACCGTCCCCGAGCCGCTGACCCATCTGTCGACGCAGATGAAGCCGTGGCAGAAGGAGCATGAACCGAACCACACCGGCACCGCCGCCGCCTACCGGCCGGCCGGCCATGCGTCGCGCGGCAGCCAGCGGGCCCGCGCCACCGGCGACTACGAGGCCTGGACGCCGGAATGAGGTCCGCCGGGTTGGCAACGCCGCAGCCCGGGCGATAGACTGTCCCCGCCATGATCCGCGAAATTCGAGAAATCCTCATCGGCGCCGCCACCCTGGCGGTGCTCGTCGGCGTCCTGGCATTCATGAACGCGCGCCAAGACATTGCCGCCGCCTCCGACCGGCTTATGCTGACCGCTAAATTCAACAAGGTCGACGGCCTGGTCGCCGGGTCGGCAGTGCGACTCGGCGGCATCAAGATCGGCGAGGTCGCGTCGATGACGCTCGATTCGCAGTATCGCGCCGTGGTCACCTTCGCGATCGATCCGGGCGTGCCGTTGCCGACCGACACGTCGGCGGCGATCCACACCGACGGCCTGTTCGGCGGCAAGTTCGTGGTCTTGGAACCCGGCGCCGAGGAGAAACTGGTGACGACCGGCGGCGCGCTGACGTTCACACAGGACGCCGTGGTCGTCAGCGACCTGCTGGAGTTGATTATTTCCGAGGGCAAGGTCGCCCGCGGCAAACCGGAGGAGAGCGCGAAATGACGCGCGAGGAGGGGACGCATGGGGCGTAACGCCGTCGAGACGGTGCTCGGCGCCGTGGTGCTGGTGGTCGCCGGCATGTTCGTGGTCTTCGCCTACGGCACGGCCCAGGTGAAGGCCGTCAAGGGCTACGAGGTGACCGCCAAGTTCTTCAAGATCGGCGGGCTGACGCCCGGCAGCGACGTGCGCATCAACGGCATCAAGGTCGGCTCGGTCCTCACGGCCCGGCTCGACCCGAAGACCTACGACGCGGTCGTCGTGATGTCGATCTCGTCGGCGATCAAGCTGCCGAAGGACACCACCGCCGGGATCGGCAGCGAGGGCATCGTCGGCGGCAAGTACGTGCGGCTCGAGCCCGGCACCGCCACCGAGATGCTGGCGGCCGGCGGCGCGATCTCCCGCACCAAGGACTTCCGCTCCCTTGAAGACCAGGTGGGTGAAATCATCTTCCTCGCCACCGGCGGCAAGGGAAACCAATAGGCCGTGCCCTGCCGCGCCGTCCGCCGCGCCGCCGCGGGCGCCCTGTTCGCCGTATCGTTGCTGATTGCCGCCAATGCCGACGCCGATCCGTACCGGACGGCCGTGCTGCAGGGCCTGGACAAGGTGACGGCGCGAGTCTCCACCCTGACGGCGCCGATCGGCGAGACGGTGCGGTTCGGCACGCTGGAGATCATCGCGCGGCATTGCGACAAGCGTCCGCCCGAGGAACAGCCTGAAAGCGCGGCGTTCCTGGACATCTGGCAGGTCCGGCCGGGCGAATCGGCGGTGTCGCTGTATCGCGGCTGGATGTTCGCGTCCAGCCCGGCGCTGAGCGCCCTGGAGCATCCGGTCTACGATGTCTGGGTGCTGGACTGCCACGATCCGCTGGCCACCGGCGAGGATCCCGAAGCGCCCGTCCCGCCGCTAGCGCCAGCCAGCCAGTGATTGTCGAAATATCTTAAACTCAAATCAAGTTAATAATAAATTATTTCATTTATTTCAGATATTTGGCGATCGGCTTAAGAGGGTCTTGTCGAGGCATGCCTGCCATTCCATGCCGTCCGCCCGGGCCGGGAAGGCGGCCTGGTACTTGAGGGCATCCTCCAGCAGGAGCAGGTAGTCCCGCGCCGGGATCTCGACGGCGCCGAACTGCGCCAGATGGTCGGTGATGAACTGCGCGTCCAGCAGCCGGTAGCCGCCCAGGCGCAGCCGCGCGACCAAATGCACCAGCGCCACCTTCGAAGCGTCGCGGACCCGTGAGAACATGCTTTCGCCGAAGAACGCCGCTCCGAGCGAGATGCCGTAGAGTCCGCCAACCAATTCGCCGTCGATCCGGCATTCAACGCTGTGCGCGAAGCCCATGGCGTGCAGTTCGTTGACGGCGGCTTCGATCGGCGGGTTGATCCAGGTGTCGGCACGGTCCGAGGCGGCTTCCGCACAGGCGGCGACGACGCCGGCGAAGTCGCTGTTGCAGGTCACCGTGAACGGGCCGCCGCGCACGGTCCGGCGCAACCGCCGGGGCACGTGGAACTCGTCCAGCGGCAGCACGCCGCGGCGCTTCGGGTCGACCCAGAAGACGTGATCGGTGTGACGCGTTTCGGCCATCGGAAAAATCCCGGCGGCGTATGCGCGCAGCAGCAACTCCGGCGTCATTTCGAGGTCGTTGTCGTGCCGGCTCATTGATCGTCCGTCTCGTCGCCCGCCGTGACGAAGCGCTCCAGCCAATGGATGTCGTACTCGCCGTTGACGAAGGCGGTGGCGTTCATCAGCCGCTGGTGCAGGGGAATCGAGGTTTCGATGCCGTCGATGACGAACTCGCCGAGCGCGCGGCGAAGCCGCATCAGGCATTCGTTGCGGCTGGTGCCGTGGACGATCAGCTTGGCGATCATGCTGTCGTAGTGGGGCGGTACCGCGTAACCGGAATAGAGCGCCGAATCGACCCGCACGCCGAGCCCGCCCGGCGCGTGGTAGTCGCCGATGCGTCCGGGCGACGGCGCGAAGGTCACCGGATTTTCGGCGTTGATCCGGCATTCGATCGCGTGGCCGCTGAAGTCGATGTCATCCTGGCCGAAGCCCAAGGGCGCGCCGCCGGCGACCCGGATCATCTCCCGCACGAGGTCGAGCCTGCAGATCATCTCGGTCACCGGGTGCTCGACCTGCAGGCGGGTGTTCATCTCGATGAAGAAGAACTCGCCGTCCTCGAACAGGAACTCGATGGTGCCGACGCTGCGATAGCCGATCGCCTTCATCGCGTTCACCACGGTCGCGCCGATGGCCTCGCGCTGCGCCCGGTTGAGGGCCGGCGAGGGGGCTTCTTCCAGCACCTTCTGGTGGCGACGCTGCAAGGAGCAGTCGCGTTCGCCCAAATGCACGACGCTGCCCTGACCGTCGGCCAGCACCTGGACCTCGATGTGACGCGGCCGCGCCAGGAAGCGCTCCATGTAGACGGCGCCGTTACCGAAGGCTTGCTCGGCTTCGGCGCGCGCGAAACGATAGGCGTCCTCCAGGTCGGCTGCCGACTGGGCGACCTTCATTCCGCGCCCGCCACCGCCGGCGGCGGCCTTGATCAGCACCGGATAGCCGGTCGTTTCGGCAACCGCGCGGGCCTCGACCAGGCTGGTCACCTCGCCGTCCGAACCCGGCACCACCGGGATGCCGGCTTCGGCCACCGCCTTCTTGGCGGCGATCTTGTCGCCCATCAGTCGGATGTGGTCGGGGGACGGGCCGATGAAGGTGATCCCGTGCTCCTCGACCATCGCCGCGAAGTCGGCGT
>JAYOFL010000104.1:0-2383 GCA_038117205.1 Rhodospirillales bacterium
GACTACGACGGCGCCGGCTACAACAAGCGGCTCGGCTTCGGCGAGCGCCCGGCGCTCATCCTGATCGACTTCGTCGAGGCCTATTTCGACAAGTCCTCGCCGCTTTACGCCGGCGTCGACGACGCCCTCGCCTCGGCGATTCGCCTGCAGGATGCGGCGCGCCGCTCGCGCGTGCCGGTGATCTATACCAACGTCGTCTTCAACAAGGGCGGCTTCAACGGCGGCATGTTCATCAAGAAGGTGCCGACCCTGCATATCATGGAACAGGGCCGCCCGATGGGCGCCTGGCCCAAGGGGCTGGTCCCGACCGAGGACGAACTCGTCATCTCCAAGCAGTATCCCAGCGCCTTCTTCGGCACGACGCTGTCCTCGACGCTGACCGCCGCCGGGATCGATACCCTGATCATCACCGGCCTGACCACGTCCGGCTGCATCCGCGCCACCTGCATCGACACCGTCTCGTACGGCTTCCGGCCGATGGTGGTGCGCGAGGCCTGCGGCGACCGCGACGAACGGCCCCACGAAGCCAACCTGTTCGACATGAACGCGAAATACGCCGACGTCGTCAGCGAGCAGGAAACCATCGACTACCTGACCCGGATCGGAAACCGGGCCTAGGCCGAAGAACCAACCCGTCCAAGGAGGAAAGCGTGGCGAAGGAACAGATCCGGCTCACCGCCGACAACGTCGCAGAACAGTCCCGGCAAGTCCTTGACGTCATCGCCGGCGGCGGCGTGGCGATCATCCCGCTCGACGTCGCCTATGCGATCGTCGGCAACTCGGAAGCCTCGATCCGCACGATCTTTTCCTGCAAGCAGCGCTCCTTCGAGAAGCCGTCCGGCATGTTCTCGAACTACGACCTGCTCAAGGAAATCCAGATCATCGAGCCGTGGAAACACGACATCATCAAGGCGGTGATCCACGACGCCAACCTGCCGATGTCGACGGTCGCGCCGTTCAAGGCCGACCACCCGATGTTCAGGAACGTCGCCCCCTTCGTGCTCAAGAACTCGACCAAGGTCGGCACGCTCGACATGCTGCTGAATGCCGGCGTGTTCCACAACGAAATGACGCGCCAGTCGATGGAGCGGGGCATGCCGATCCTCGGGTCCTCCGCCAACACCTCGCTCACCGGCTCGAAGTACGAGCTCAACGACGTCGATCCGCCGGTCCTGGAAGCGGGCGACATCCTGATCGACGGCGGGCGCTCGAAATACGCGAACGAGGAGGGGCGTTCCTCGACGATCATCGATTTCCGCGACTTCAAGACCATCCGGGTCGGGGTCTGCTACGACCAGCTCTGCGAGATCTTCCTCAAGTTCAAGATCGACCTGAAGCAGATCGGCATGGCCGCCTGAACGGCGCGGTACTTCGGGCACAAAAAAGGGCCGCGAATGCGGCCCTTTTTCGTTGTCTGGTCGGGCGCGCCTATTCGGCGGCCTCCGCGGCGGCGGCGGCCTGCTTGCGCTCCTGCGACAGCCACCACTGGGTGATGCGGCCGCCCAGCTTTTGCCCGGTCAGGCGTTCGGCGATCAGCACCGCGCGGCGCAGCCCGCGCACGTCGACGCCGGTCTCATAGCCGCTCTCGTTGAGCATGAAGGCGAGATCCTCGGTCGCCAGGTTGCCGGCGGCGCCGGGTGCGAACGGACAGCCGCCGAGGCCGCCGATCGAGGTATCGAACTCCCGCACGCCTTCCTGCAGGGCGACCCAGGCGTTGGTCAGGCCCATGGCGCGCGTGTCGTGGAAGTGGACGATCAGCTTGTCGACGCTGACCTCCTTGGCCACGGCGGTGATGACGTCCTTGGTCAGTTGCGGCGAGCCCGAGCCGATGGTGTCGGCGATGGCGATCTTGTCGGCGCCGGCCTCGGCCAGCTTGACCGCGAGGTTGACCACCACCTTCACCGGCACCGCGCCCTCGTAGGGACAGCCCAGCGCCGTCGAGACGTAGGCGCGGGCGTCGAGCCCGTCCTTCTTGGCGCGGCCGATCAGGCCGCTGAGATTCTTCGTGGCCTCGTCCAGCGTCATCCGGATGTTGGCCATGTTCATCTTCTCGGTCGTGGCCAGCGCCACCGCGACCGACTTGACGCCGGCGCCCATGGCGCGCTCGTAGCCCTTGTCGTTGAACAGCAGGCCCGAGTAGTAGACCTTGTCCTTGGCCGGCAATTGCGGGAACAGCTCCGCCGAATCGGCCATCTGCGGCACCGCCTTGGGCGAAACGAACGACGTCGCCTCGAAGGAGCGCACGCCCGCGTCGACCAGCGCCTGGCAGAGTTCGAGCTTGCCCTCGGTGGGGACGTATTTCGGCTGGATCTGCAGGCCGTCGCGCAGGCCGACTTCGTTGATGATGACTTTGTCGCTCATGATCGATGTCCTCTAGCCGATG
>JAYOFL010000104.1:2483-4225 GCA_038117205.1 Rhodospirillales bacterium
CCGGCCGAGAAGTTGTTCATCACCACGTCGGCCTTCTTGACCAGTTCGTAGAACAGGGCCAGGCCTTCCTCGCCTTTGAGATCGATGCAGACGCTCTTCTTGCCCCGGTTCAGGGTCAGGAAGTAGGAGCCCATGCCGTGCATCGAATTCTTCGGGTCCTTGGCCTGCAGCGCGCGGGTGCCTTCGCCCTTGCCGGGCGGCTCCACCTTGATGGTCTGGGCGCCGAGGTCCGTCAGGAGCATCGCGCCGTACGGTCCGGACAGCATGTGTGTCAGATCGATCAGGACGATGTCCTCAAGTGCCTTCATTTTGGCTTGTCTCCAAGGTTTTCCGGTGTGACGGGATGGCGGCAATCCTAGCATCCGGAAGTCCCTTTGCAAGACGCCGGACCGGGCTAAGGC
This sequence comes from Rhodospirillales bacterium, assembly GCA_038117205.1. Classification (GTDB taxonomy): domain Bacteria; phylum Pseudomonadota; class Alphaproteobacteria; order Rhodospirillales; family Casp-alpha2; genus JAQBZY01. The sequence continues at coordinate 2,885 of JAYOFL010000104.1, forward strand.
TCTGAAGTATTGAGGGTTTCGGCATCTTGCCTGCAATGCGGACGGGTCCTAGGTTAGACCGCAAGAAACAACCACCCACGGGGAGCGACGTCATGGCGGACGCCTATCAGGAAGCGACTTACGGCGAGTACAAGATCGGCTATGGCAAGCGGCCCGCCGTCGTCGTCGTCGATTTTCAGAAGGCATTCACCGATCCGGCGTTCCCGATCGGCGGGTTCAAGCATATCCACGACGCCCGCGACGAAACCGGCCGCCTGCTCGACGTGGCGCGCCGCTGCGGCATTCCCGTCGCCAGCTGCTTCACCGGTTACTGGACCAAGGAAGACATGCCCTACTGGAAGATCGGCGCGGTTCGCGACGAGTTCTTCTTCGGCACGCCGGGCATGGAGATGGACGAAAAGACGACCGACCCGAAATACGACTACGTCTTCTCCAAGTCGGCGCCGTCGATCTTCTTCAAGACGCCGCTCACCACGTTCCTGACCAAGCAGGGCGTCGACACGGTGATCGTCACCGGCTGCACGACCAGCGGCTGCGTGCGGGCCAGCGTGATCGACAGCTTCTCGCACGGCTTCCGCACCATCGTGCCGGAATCCTGCGTCGGCGATGCCGACGAGGGGCCGCATCGCGACAACCTGCGCGACGTCGGCCGGCGCTACGCCGACGTGGTCGGCCGGGCCGAGGTCGAGGCCTATTTCGAGGACGTGCGCAAAACCAACGGATAGCCGCGCCGCACGCCGTCCCGCGGTCTTCACAGCCGCGTGAGGCGCCTGTGGCGCCATGCGTCTCTCCATGGTTAACGCGTTGTTAACCATAACTTTTTTCCGATTCGCCGCGCCGCCTTCCTAAGATCGACACGTCCGGTAACACGCGTGGTTCGATCATCATGGCCAGTATCGGTTCATTGGTATCTGCGTTCTCTCAGGTCGTGGTTCCCCGGCCTGGCGGTGGCGGCAGTTTCGAAGCCCCCCAGGCCGGTGCGATCGCCGACGCCCAGGACGCCGATCCGTTCTCGCGCGGGCCGGCGACCGTGGTCGAACTGTCCGCCGGCGCCGAACAGGGCGGCGGCCTGCCGGGCCAGACCCTGACCGAACAGGAAAAGGCCGAGGTCCGCGAACTCAAGAAGCGCGATGCCGAGGTCCGCCGCCACGAGCAGGCCCACGCGCGGGCCAGCGGCCAGCACGCCGGCACCCCAAGCTACGAATACGAAACCGGTCCCGACGGCCGCCAGTACGCCGTGGCCGGCTCCACGCCGATCGACGTCAGTCCCGTCGCCGGCGATCCGGCGGCGACCATCGAAAAGATGCGCGCCGTCAAGGCGGCGGCCAGCGCGCCGGCGGA
>JAYOFL010000105.1:0-4158 GCA_038117205.1 Rhodospirillales bacterium
GCCGCCACCGGCGCCGGCTTCGCGGCGGGAGCTTGCGCGGGCGCCGCGGCGGTTTCCGTCGCCGGCGCCTGCGTCGCCGCCGGAAGCGCCACCGGCGTCTCGTCGCCGCCGGGAACCCTGATGTCGAGAACGAGTTTGCTGCCGGACTTGAAATCCTTGATCTCCGCCCCCGCCGGCACCGCCAGCGTTACGATCGTCGAGTTGGCGCCGACGCTGCTGCGCGCGCCGCCGACGAACCTGGGGCTGCCGCGCAGGATGCGGTTGAGGTCCATGTCCGCCGGCCGCTGGAACGTCACGGTGACGACGCCGCCGGCGTTCTTGACCGAATAGCCGACGTCCTCCGACCAGTCGAAGACGAGCCGCGTGTAGTCGGGATGCACCCCCGTCCGCACGCCGACACGGGGCAGTTTGGCGGGCGGAGCCGCGGGCGCCTGCACCGCCTGCGCGCCGGCTTTCGCCGCCCGTTCGCCGACCGTTTCCGGTTCCGCCGCCGCCCGCTTGGGTGGCGCGGCCTCGGCCATCGGCACCAATTCCACCATCACCGCCGTCCCGGCATAATAGGCGAAGACCTTCGCCGGCCGCTTGAGGCCGAGAACCGCCGTCCGCTCGTCGGCGCCGGGCCGAACCCACTCAACCAGATCCGGCAACTGCCTCGCCAGCGCCTGGACCGGTGTTCCGAGCGCGCGGCTGAAACGCACCGTCAACTGTTTGGCGTCGACCTTGGTCTGATAGGAAACCGGTTCCTTCCAGGCGAAGGTGATGACGCCGACGTCGCCGTCCATCCGCGCACCGACCGGCACTTCCGCCGCCGCCGGCGATGCCGTGAAGAAGGCCGCGGCAAAGGCCATGGCAACAGCCGCGATCCGCGACGATTTGAGGAAGCGCCGCATCAGAGCCCGCCCGACGTCGGCATGATCATCAGATAGACACGGCGGGCGAGCCGGTTGCGCTGCTCGTCCGGCAGTGCCGGCAGATCGTTGTAGCGGCTGGACGCGAAGCCGAGCGCCACGATCTCCTCGCTGTATCCGGCGCGCCGGATGGCATTGGCGACGGCGGCGGCCCGCGCGACCGACAGTTCCCAGTTGGACGTGAAGTTGCCGCCGGTGGGCGGCGCCGGGTCCGTGTGGCCCGAGACGACGATGCCGTTGCCGATGTTCTGCAGCATGCCGCCCAGGGAGAACATCGCCCGCTTGGCGCGCTCGCTGAGCAGCGCCTGCCCGGCGTCGAACAGGAGATCGCCCGGCAACGCGATGACGAGCCGATCCTCGAGGCGGCTCATCACCACGTCCTTGAGCACCGGATCGGCGGAAAAGGTTTCCTGCATGACCGACGCCAGATAGTCGAGATCGACGGCGCGGCGGCGGAACAGCGTGCCGATGTTGAATGTCGCCGTCGGCTTCTTGATCGTATCCTCGGGAACCGGATTGAGGGTCTGCGACAGCGAGTCGACGATCTTTTCCCACTGGTCGAGTTTGACGTTCGACATCGCGAACAGCATGACGAAGAACGTCATCATGAGCGACACCAGATCCGTGAACGTCAGCATCCACATCCGGGTTTTCTCGTGTTCCGGCTCGACGGTATGCTCGAAATCCAATCCCGGCCGCGTCGCCATCTTACGTCGCTCCCGACGGATTGGCGGCCGGCGCCGCGGGGGCGGCAGGCGCGGGATCGGACGGCGCCGCCGGCTTGTCGATCTTGATCTCGAATTGCAGCTTGCCCTCGGCGGCCGGACGGACCCAGAACCAGAGCGTCACCTTGCCGGCGTCGCCGCGCTGGATGCCGACGGAAACCGTATCCGGCGGCGCCCCGCGCTCGGCCAGCATCCGCGCGAAACCGCCGGCGCGCTGCATCTCCAGCGTCTCGCCGACCGGCAGGGTTCCCTCACCGGTGACGGCGCTGCCGATCACGAATTCCATGTCCTGGCGAAGTCCGACCGGACGGTTGCTGAGCGCGGCGACGACCCGGTCGAACAGTTGCACCTGATCGGTCCGCAGCGCCGACTCGCCCTCGCGGTAGAGCGCGCTCACCGGCATGACGACGCGCATCAGCCGGCCCGGCTGGACAACCTCGATCCGCTCGACCTGGACGGACGTCGAAAAGATGCCCGTCACCTGCTGCTGGAAGGCTTCGCCGGCGATGACGTCGCCGTCCTTGGCGTTGAACGACGTCGGATCGGACGTCGGCCGCAGCACGGCCGTGAAGGCCGACGTCAGGCTGTCCTTCACGGCGTCCGACTTGACGTTTTCGAAGGTCGAGATCGACACCAGCATGATGAAGAACGCCAGCACGAGCAGGAACAGCCCGAGAAAGATCGGGACCATGTCGGCGCCCTGAACCGGCTCCTCCGGTTCGGCCATGACATTAAGATCGATCATCGGCTCTCCGCCGCCGCTTCAGTCAAAACTCGCCAGTAGCGCGTCGATCTCTTCCTGGGTGTTGCCCTTCCCCTTGAGTTGAGGGCCTTGCAGCAGGTCGGCGTCCTCGATCGGAGCTTCCGCCTGCTTTTCCTCCTTCGGCTGCGACTCCTTATATTTGGCGATCTCGTCGCCGAAGGCGGTCAGCAGTCCGTCCACGGTTTCTTCGATGTGCTTCAGCGCCTTCACGACCTTGGTGATGCGCTGGCCGGTGATGTCCTGGAAGCTGCACGCTTCGTAAATGCCGGTCGTGGCGTTCATCAGGATCGCCTGCTGATCGACGTCGACCTGCTCCATCACGCGCTCGATCTGCTCGGTGGCGTCCATGATGGCGTTGGTCGCCCCGGCCGTCGCGTCGACGATGGCGTCGAGTTCGTCGGACGCGGTGCGCAGGTGCGTGTCCTTCACCTCGTCCGGCCTGAGCGACGCGATTTCCGCCTTCGCCGCCCGGATGTATTTCGCGAGAGATTCGATCTCCGTATACAACTCGATGTCGCTGGCGCTGATATCGCCGCGCAGGGACGCGAGCATGCTATGCACCACGTCCCCGATGTCGGTTACGCTGACGCTGTCGCCACGCCGTTCACGGATGCCTTCCAGCATCGCCTGAAATTCCGGATCGTGCGTGTCCATCAGGTCGTTTTCCGCCGTCACACCCCTTTCGACAGCCGTTTAGAAATCGCCCAGAACGCTGACCAGCTTGGTTTTCAGTGTCTCGACGTTGAACGGCTTGACGATGTAGTTGGAAACACCAGCTTCCTTCGCCGCGATGACGTTCTCGGACTTGCTTTCCGCCGTGATCATCACGAAGGGCAAGTGCTTCAGGGACTCGTCGCCGCGAACCGCGCGGAGGAGTTGGATGCCCGTCATCGGCTCCATGTTCCAGTCCGAGATGACCAGACCGAACTTGTCCTGCTTGAGCTTCTGCAATGCCTCGGCGCCGTCGGAGGCTTCATCGACATTCGCGAAGTTCAACTGGCGAAGAAGATTTCGAAGAATCCTGAGCATGGTCTTGTAGTCGTCCACGATCAGAATCTTCATGTTCATATCGACGGCCATTAGTTCCTCCAATTCGTAACTGTCGCTCGTCGCGTCAAGCGGCCGAGCGAACTCGATTTCTAGCGCCTATCCCACGGAAAACCAAGATTTCTGTCTTTTTGCAAAGGCAATTTTTCCGTTATTGGGCCGGCGCTCCGGCACGCGGCAATTCACGTAAAGCACGAAGTTCAACCGTCACTTCCCTCGCCTTGTCCGGGTTCATTTTCGCCATGACCGGCGCCAGCTTGCGTTCCTTCATCCTCTCCGCGACTTCGAGCAGCGTATTCATCTCCAGGTCCTCGAAAATCCGCGCCGCCTCGCCCGGCTTCATGTTCTCGTAGATCTTGACGAGGCTGGTCAGTTTCTTTTCCTGCTGCTCGTCGAACACCTTGATGCGGTCCTCGATCACCTGACGCAACCGCTCCAATTCGCTGACCCGCCGCTCGATTCGGCTTTCGGCCGCCTTCAACAGTCCTTCGCGGGCGACCATCTCGCGCTCGCGCTTTTCCAGTTCGTCGCGGCGTTCCGCGAGACGTTGCAACAATTCGATCTCGGCCGGCGTCAACAGCGTCGGGTCGTCCTTGATCAGGCGGCCCGGGTCCTGGCGGACCGTCGTCGCCTCACCCTCGGCGGGCGCATTCGCCGTCTCGGGCGCCTTGGCGCCGGTTGCCGCCGCCGGCTGGGCCTGCCCGGCGGCCGGCTG
>JAYOFL010000106.1:0-4023 GCA_038117205.1 Rhodospirillales bacterium
GCGCGTCGCCGGCCGGCGCACCGGGCGCCGGCGGCATGGTGCCGGACCTCGCCGGCCCGCCCAGCTTGTTCTCGAGCGAGCCGAGGCGGAAATCAACGTCGGCGACGAGCTTGTCGAGGCGTTCTGTCAACTGCCGGATCTGGTGGCCGATTTCCTCCATCGTGCCTGTTGCGGCGCGGATGTCCTGCTCAAGGCTGTCGAGGCGTTGCGTCAGGCGCGCGACGCCGGCGTTGGACACACCGCCGCCGCCGCCGGCCGAGACCGGCGCGTCGGCGCCAGGCGCGTCGGGGCCGCGGTTGACCCGGATGTTCAGCGTACGGATGTCGCGCTCAAGCCGGTCCAGGCGGTCCATGACGGGGCCGATATCCTGGGCCGTCGCCGCAGCGGCGGTCAGTAGAACGGCGGTCAACCCGCCGGCAGTGGCGGCCAGCCATCGGCGTACGCGTGGCGGCTTGTGCGTTGCAGTCATCATGAATTGCCTCCTGGAAATCCGCTGGCCAAGGGGGAACCGGACTCTGCCGTCACCCTGCGCCGATTTCCAGGCAAAATTATGGCGCTTGCCCGATCGGCTCGAAGCCGCAGGCAAGCGCCATAAACTCGAAGGCGAACGGCGTTAGCTGCCGCCGCCGTTGACGACGGTGACGCCGCGGCGGTTCTGGCGCCAGGCTTCCTCATTGGAGCCGTTGGCGACAGGCTTTTCCTTGCCCCATGAGATCGTCACGATCCGCGCCGGGTTCACACCCTGGGCAACCAGGTAGTCCTGGACCGCATTGGCGCGACGCTCGCCGAGCGCGATGTTGTATTCGCGCGTGCCGCGCTCGTCGCAGTGACCTTCGACACGGATGGTCACCGAGGCGTTGGCCTTCAGCCAGGCGGCCTGCTTGTCGAGCGTCTGGCGGGCGTCGTTGGTCAGGCTGAATTCGTCTAAGCCGAAGAAGATACGGTCGCCGACGTTGACGACGAGATCTTCCTGCGAGCCGGCCTTGACCATCGTCTTTGCCATGCCGAGGGGCGCCGTGTACGTTTCGGCGGGCTTGGCATTGATGATGCCGGACCCGCTGCTGGAACCGCTGCCGACGGAAGCGGTTTCACAGGCGCCAAGCAGCGCCGCGGCGCCCAGAAGGCTCAGGATCTTGATACGCATTTACCTCTCCCCTTTATCGGGATTCTTACCGGTGATGGTCGTCGCTCGCACCAACGTCCGGAGCGGCCGTCTTCGCTAGCGTCGTTCGCCACGTATCCTTTTCAGGGTCCGGACCCTGACTAATTATATGGGAACACCGGTGATTCCAAGTACTTTTTCAATAAAAACCGTTGATTACCAAAGATATGACAGGACTGTGACGCGGCCTTCGCGAAAATCCCACCAACGCCGCCATCAAGGGATCAGCGGCGACCACGCCGGGTCGGAGGCATCGACCGGCGTGAGGATTTCACGCTCGTTATGACCGGTGAGATCGATCGACCACAACCGCGGCTGGCCGCCCTTGCCGTCGGCCGTGGTGCGGCTCTGGCGGAAGAACATCAGGACGCGGCCGTTCGGCGCCCAGGTCGGCGACTCGACCAGGAAATCCTGGGCCAAAAGGCGCTCGCCGCCGCCGTCGGGCTGCATGACGCCGATGTAGAAGACGCCGCTCAGGATCTTCGTGAAGGCGATCAGATCGCCGCGCGGCGACCATACCGGCGTCGCGTAGCGGCCCTTGCCGTAGCTGATCCGACGCACCTTCGAGCCGTCGGCGTCCATCACGTAAAGCTGCTGGGAACCGCCGCGATCGGAGTTGAAGACGATCTGTTTGGAATCCGGCGAGTAGCTGGGCGAGGTGTCGATCGCCGAATGCTTGGTCAGTTGCTGCACGCTGCGGGTTTGCAGGTCCATGGTATAGATTTCGGTGTTGCCGCGCTCCGCCTTGCTCATGATCACCTTGCGGCCGTCCGGCGAGAACCGGGGTGCGAACTTCATGTCCGGGAAGTCGCCGAGGATTTCCTGGCGCCCGGTGTCGATGTTGAAGATGTAGACCCTGGGCAGGTTGCCGTAATAGGAGACGTAGGTGATCTCCTGCAGGGTCGGTGAGAACCGGGGCGTCAGCACCAGCGACGAGCCGTCGGTAAGGAACCGGTGGTTGGCGCCGTCCTGGTCCATGATCGCCAGCCGCTTGACGCGGCGCGTCGGCGGCCCCGACTCGGAGATATAGACAATGCGCGTGTCGAAGTAGCCGCTCTCGCCGGTCAACCGTTTGTAGATGGCGTCGGCGATGATGTGGGCGACGCGCCGCCAGTTGTCGGGAATGGTGAAATAGGCGAGGCCGACCATCTGCTGCTCGGCCAGCACGTCCCAGAGCCGGAACTCGACCCGCAGCCGGCCGTCGGTGACCAGATGCGCGCGGCCCTGAACCAGCGCCTGGGCGTTGATCACCCGCCAGTCGCCGAACCGCGGCAGCGTGTTGATGGCGCCGGCCTGCTGAATGAAGGCCTTGCGGTCCAGCGCCTTGAACAGGCCCGAGCGCTCCAGGTCGGCGGCGATCACCCGCGAGATGTCGGCGCCGTACTGCGACGGCTCGCCGGACGGGCCGACCATGTCGGTGACGGCGATCGGGATCGGCTCGACCACGCCCTTGGTGATGTCGATGCGCAGTTCGGCGCGGGCGTTCGACGCGAACAGCCCGGCGACCAGGCAAACCGCCAGCACCATCGCGGCACGGTCAATAAATCGCTGCATAAAAAAGGCCTCTTCGAAAACTTCTAAAACATATCCTTGGGATCGAAGACCAGGGTCATCTTCTGCCATTCCTGATATTTGTCCTGCCAGTCCGGGAACTTGTCGGGGGGCAGACTGAGCTTATTGCATTTCGGATGCAAGACCGCTCTTTGCGCCGCTTCCGCCGAGGTGCGGAAGAACGGATCGGTGTGCATGCGCGCCGCATCCAGCACCTGCACGGCGCGGACCGACCCGTCCCTGAGGAAATTGATCTCCAGTTCGACCACCATGTTCTCCGCGTCCTTGGCGCCGGCGGGCACGTTCCAGCATTGCTGGAAATGCTTCCGGATAGCGTCCGTCTCGCTCATCGATACGGGTAGCGACGGATTGTGGCGTTTTTGTGCGGTCGATTTCAAAGCCTCGGCGATCGACTGCTCGAAAGCGGTTTTGGTGTCTGGCTTCTTCTCCGGCTCGGGCGCCGGCACCTTCGGTTTCTTCTGCAGTTCGGCAAGCGTCTTCAGCACCGAGGCGAAGGTGTCGGGGGGCTTCGGCTTTCGCGGCGGGCGGATGCCTGTCAGCGCCGGCTTCGGTTTCGGCTCGGCCTTCGGTTCCGGCTTCGGCTCGGGCTTGGGTTCGGGTTTCGGTTCCAGCTCGGGCGGCAACTTGGCGACCTCCGGCTCGGGCTCCGGTTCCGGCTCGGGCTGGGCCACCGGTTCGGGTTCAGGTTCCGGCGCCGGCTCCGGTTCGGACTGCGCGACGGGTTCCGGCGGGGGCGACGGCGGCGTTTCCTTGGGTGGTGGCGGCGGCGGTTCGGGCGCCTTCGCCTTTTCGGGCTCGGGTTTCGGCTCGAGTTCGGGTGCGGGCGGCGGCGGGTTCGATTCGTCGGCGACGTTGACGACGTCGACGAAAATCGGCGCCTCGGTGATCAGCGGCTGCGCGTCGAGGTGCGGCAGCCCCAGATAGACGACGACCGCGACTGCCGCGTGGAACACCAGGGAGGCGAACAACCCGCCGCGCATGCCGGTTATTTGTCCTTTTTCTCCGGGCGCGCCCGAATCGGATCGCGGCTGCCCGGCTGGCGGGCGATCAGCGCGACCTTGCGGAAGCCGGCGGCGTTGATCACCCCCATCACTTCCATGACACGTCCATAATTCACCTGCGCGTCGCCGCGCACGAAGATCCGGATGTCGGGGTTGTTGCCGGTGATCGCCTGCAGCTTGGCGACGACGGCGTCGACGGAGGTCTCCGTGTCCTGGATGGAGACGCGGCCTTCCTTGTCGACGCTGACGGCCAGCGGTTCGTCGCTGCCCTTGATGGTCGAGGCCTTG
>JAYOFL010000107.1:0-3999 GCA_038117205.1 Rhodospirillales bacterium
GGCCTTCCGGAAACTCTCGGCGATATGGGGAGCGAGGTCGTCGAGCGGCAGCACGGCGGAAAAGACGCCGGCCGTGGCCACCGCGCCCGGCATGCCCCAGACGACGCTCGTCGCCTCGTCCTGCGCCACCACGGTGCCGCCGGCGTCGGCGATCACCTTGCCGCCCTTGAGCCCGTCGGCGCCCATGCCGGTCAGAACGACGCCGAGAACGCGATCGCCGTATACGTTGACCAGGGACCGGAACATCGGATCGACGGCCGGCCGGCAGAAATTCTCCGGCGGATTCTGGTTGAGGCGCACGACCGCCTGCCCGCCTTCGTTGACCACTTCCATATGGAATCCGCCGGGCGCCAGGATCGCCTTGCCGACTTGCAGCGGCATGCCGTCCTCACCCTCGGCGCAGGGAAAGCCGGACCGCTGCGTGATGTGTTGCGCCAGCATGGTCGTGAATTTCGGCGGCATGTGCTGCGTGATCACCACCGGCACGCCTAGGTTCCGGTCCAGCTTGGAGAAGAACGTCATCAGGGCCTGCGGGCCACCGGTCGAACTGCCGACACCGATCACCTTCGGACGGCGTTTCATCGCCTGCGGACGCAGCGTTACCGGCCCCGTATAGAGCAGCACCGGCTGCGCCGGCTCCGCCTTCTGGGCGGGCGCGCTCGCCGTCGCGGCGGCGGCCCGGACGCCGGCATGCGAGATCGGCCGGCCTTGCGGCGCGCCATGATGCCGAGCGAACTGACCTTGGAGACGAGCTCCTGGCGGAAATCGTTGCTGCCGCCGACGCCGCTGATGTCCTTGGTGGAAGACGGCTTCGGCAGATAGTCGGCGGCACCGAGCGCCAACGCCTTCAGGCTGATGTCGGCGTTCTTCTCGGTCAGCGTCGACGCCATGATGACCTTGGTGTTGGGCGACGCCTTGAGAAGTTGCGGCAACGCCGAGAGGCCGTCCATGACGGGCATCTCGATGTCCAGGACGACGACGTCGACGTCGCCCTGCGCGATGCGCGCCAACGCCTTGGCGCCGTCGGCAACGGAGGCGACCACCTGCATCCCGGGCTCGCCGTCGATCATACGGACGATGATGCCGCGGATCACCAGCGAGTCGTCGACAACCATCACATTGATCGAGTTACTGTCCTGCATGGGTCCGTGATTTAACGATGTTTCCTATGGGCAAGCTTCATTCCACCGGCGCCGGGCGGCGTCCGGTCACAGAAGGCCGACCTGGGCGAATTTGCTTTGGATGATCTCGCTGTCGAAGGGCTTCATGATGTATTCGTTGGCCCGGGCTTCGAGCGCTTCGTGTTTGTTTTTCTTGTCGTTTGCGGTGGTCCATACGACCCCCCCGGGCGCGGCGCCCCCGGGCGCCCCGCGCAGCGCGCGCAGGAAGTCGATGCCGTTCATCACCGGCATGTTCCAGTCGAGCAGCACGGCCTCGGGCATGCGCTTTTGGCAGGCCTCGAGTGCCTCCTTGCCGTCCGCCGCCTCTTCGGTCTCGAAGTCGAGTTCCTGAAGGATCTTCCGCGCCACCATGCGGATCACCTTGGAGTCATCGACGATCAAACAACGTTTCATGTCCGAAATTCCTTACTTCATCGGCGCCACCAACCGGCGGTCCGTCCAAGTTTCCACGACAGTTGACCGAGACACGGCGAAGCCATTGGGCGTCCACGGTCCCGGCGCGTCCGGTTCCCCTGCCCTCAGTTCCTCGCCGCCATGGAGACCGTCTGCGCAAGACTTGATATCAAGGCATCGCGGTCGTTCTTGGCGACATAGTCGTCAAAGCCGGCGGCACGGCCCTTCTCCAAGGCGTCGCCCGCCGTGCGGCCGGACAATGCCACCAGGGGCACGTTCTGCCAGCGGGAGTCGCCGCGGATGGCCGCCGCGAGTTGATAGCCATCCATTTCCGGCATCTCGATGTCGCTGATGATGACGTCGAACATCGCGCCCTTGTCTCGATAAGCCAAGGCCGCGCTGGCCGAATCGACCGCCGTCACCCGCCAACCGGCGACCGACAGCAGCGGCGACAACAGATTGCGGAAGAACGGGCTGTCGTCGACCAGAAGCGCCCGGCGGTCGGCCCGCTCGATCAAGGCGCCGGAGTTGGTCTTTTCGCCGAACCAGTCGTCGAAGGCCTGCGTCAGGTAGTACGCCGCGTCGACCACGTCGGTCGCATGGCCGGCGACGATGGCGCTGCCGATGATGCCCGGAATGTCCGCCGCGATCTCGATCTTCAGGCGGTCCTCGACGATATCGACGATTTCGTCGACGACGAGACCCATCGACCGGTCGCGATCGGTGAAGACGAGAACCGGCTGACGGCCCGTCTTGCCGAACTGGAACGCCGGATCGAACGGAATCAGCGGCATCAGGGCACCGCGGTACTGCACCATCGGCTGACCGTGCGTGAACTCGACCCGTTCCAGCTCGACCTCTTCCAGGCGGGCGATGAGAGCGAGCGGCACCGCGCGCGGCTCCTTGCCGCCGGCGCGGAAGATGAGCAGCGAGGTCTTTTCCTCGTCGCCGTGCAAGGGACCGGAATCCATTTCCGCCGAGGTCTCCTCGCCGGTCATTTGGCCGGCCGCCGTGGCGATGCCGTTCGGATCGAGAATCATGATGACGCTGCCGTCGCCGAGAATGGTATTGCCGGAATAGAAAGGAATGTTCCTGAGCACCGGCGACACCGGCTTCACGACGATTTCCTCGGTGTCGAAGACCTTGTCGACGATGATGCCGAAGGTGTTGTTGCCGACCTGCGTGACGACGATGAAATTGTCGGCGTCGCGGTCGATCGTCTCGTCGCTGAGTCCGAGCAGGTTCTTCATCGACACCAGCGGCAGCAACCGGTCGCGCAGGCGCATGACCGGCGACATGTTGATCATCTCGATCTTGATCTCGCTCTTCGACGAAGCGCGCACCAACTCGAGAACGCTGATCTGCGGCACGGCGAAACGCTCGCCGCCGCAGGCGACGATCAGCGCCGACACGATGGCCAGCGTCAGCGGAATCTTGATCGTGAACGTCGTGCCCTTACCCTCGATGGACTTGAGCTCGATGGTGCCGCCGATCTTTTCGATGTTGGTCCTGACCACGTCCATGCCGACGCCGCAGCCCGACACGCTCGTCACCTTCTCGGCCTTCGAGAAGCCGGCCTTGAAAATGAACTGCTGGATCTGCTGGTCGGACATGCCTTCCAGCTCGAATTCCGTGGCGAGGCCGTTGTCGATGCACTTCTGCTTGATGCGCGCCATGTTGAGGCCGCGGCCGTCATCGGAAATCTGGATGATGATGTGGCCGCCCTCGTGGAAGGCGTTGAGCAGGATGGTGCCGGTTTCCGATTTGCCGGCCGCCTCGCGGCCGGGAATGTCCTCGAGGCCATGGTCGGCGGAGTTCCGAACCATGTGCGTGAGGGGATCCTTGATGAGCTCGAGAATCTGACGGTCGAGTTCCGTCTCCGCGCCCTTCATCACCAGTTCGATCTTCTTGCCGGCTTCCAGCGAGAGGTCGCGAACGATACGCGGCAGCTTCGCCCAGGCGTTGCCGATCGGCTGCATGCGCGTCTTCATGACGCCTTCCTGCAGGTCGGACGTGATGTGGCTCAAGCGCTGCAACGGCACGGTGAACTCGTGGTCTTCCAGACCGCGCACCATTTGCAGGAGCGCGTTGCGCGTCAGCACGAGCTCGCTGACCAGTGTCATCAGGTTTTCCAGCACGTCGACGTTGACACGGATGCTGGCCTGGGCGCCTGCGGAGTCCTTGGACTCGGCGGGGGCCTTGGCGGCGGCCGTCTCGGCCCGCTTCGCCGGCGGTTGGGCACGGGGCGCCGGCGGCGCGGCAGGCGCCGGCGCTTCCTTGGATTGTTCGGCGGCGCGCTCGGCGGCCATCTCGGCGGCAAGTTCGGCATCCGTCGCGGCGCGCTTGCCGTCGGCCATCGCCGCTTCGACCTCGGCCAACAGATCGGCTGCCACAGGCGCGCCGAATTCGTTATTCGGCGCCGCAG
>JAYOFL010000108.1:0-3836 GCA_038117205.1 Rhodospirillales bacterium
GCTACTTCATCGAGGTGCCGGCCAAGCAGGCCGAACGCATGCCCGCCGTCGGCGATAAGGCGGCTGGCGATAAGAGCGGGCGTTACATCCATCGCCAGACCATGGCCAACGCCGTGCGCTACACCACCGTCGAGCTGAGCGAGTTGGAAAGCCGCATCGCCAAGGCCGCCGATCGCGCGCTGGCGCTGGAACTGGAACTGTTCGAGGGCCTGGTCGCCGCCGTCACCGACGAGGCCGAGGCGGTGCAGCGCGCTGCCGGGGCCCTGGCCGAGATCGACGTCACCGCTGGCCTGGCGGAACTCGCCGAGACGCGCCGCTATACCCGGCCCGAGCTCGACGCCGGCCTCGCCTTCGATATCACCGGCGGGCGCCATCCGGTGGTCGAGGCGGCACTGGAGAAGAACGGCGACGCCTTCGTCGCCAACGACTGCCGCCTCGAGGACGGCGACGCAGCCCCGGAGGGCGACGCCGAGCGGTCGGGGCGGCTCTGGCTGCTGACCGGCCCGAACATGGCCGGCAAAAGCACCTTTTTGCGCCAGAACGCGCTGATCGCGGTGCTGGCCCAGATCGGCTCCTTCGTGCCGGCGGCGGGGGCGCGCATTGGCATCGTCGACAGGCTTTTCTCGCGCGTCGGTGCCGCCGACGACCTAGCGCGCGGGCGGTCCACTTTCATGGTCGAGATGGTCGAGACGGCGACGATCCTGAACCAGGCGGGCCCGCGCGCGCTGGTTATCCTCGACGAGATCGGCCGCGGCACCGCCACCTACGACGGCCTTTCCATCGCCTGGGCGGTGGTCGAGTACCTGCACGAGAAGAACAAATGCCGCGCGCTGTTCGCGACGCATTACCACGAGCTCACGCAGCTGACCGCGACGCTGCCGCAACTCCGCTGCCATTCCATGCGGGTCAAGGAGTGGAAGGGCGACGTGATCTTCCTGCACGAGGTCGCCGCCGGCACCGCGGATCGCTCCTACGGCATCCACGTTGGCCAGTTGGCGGGCCTGCCCGCCGCCGTCATCGAACGCGCCAATGCGGTGTTGAAGACGCTCGAGGCCGACGAGGCGTCTTCCGCGCTCTCCGGTCTCGCCGACGACTTGCCGCTGTTCCAGGCGGCCCCCGCGTCCGCGCCGAGAGGCGCCGGACCTGCGCCGGCCAAGGGCCCGAGCGCTGTCGAAAAGGCCGTCGCCGCCGTCAGCCCGGACGAGATGACCGCCAAGGAGGCGCTCGATTTCGTCTATGCGCTGAAGCGCCTGGAAGCCGAGGAATAGCGTTCGGCGCGTCCGCCTAGAACGCCAGCGGCGCGTTGTCGGTGACTTCCTTCATGACGAAGAAGGTGCGGGTCTGGCGCACACCGGGCAGCGCGATCAGCCGCTCGCCGTGCAGCTTGTTGAAGTCGGCGATGTCGCGCACGCGGATCTTGAGGAAGTAGTCGAAGTCGCCGGCGACCAGGTGACAGTCGAGCACGAAGTCGAGGGTGCGGATGGCGTCCTCGAAGGCGGCGAAGCTTTCCGGCGTGGAGCGGTCGAGCACGACGCCGACCATGACCAGCGCGCCGCGCTCTACGCGCCCGGGCGCGACATGAGCATGCACGCCCATGACGAAGCCGTCTTGAAACAGGCGCTGGGTACGGCGATGGCAGGTGGCTGGGCTGACATTGACCATCTCGGCCAATTCCGCGTTGGAAAGCCGGCCGTTCTCTTGCAGCAGGGCGAGGATGCGGCGGTCGGTTCGGTCGAGAATTTCGGACATGGAAGAATCTTCCTGAAAAATCAAATTACACGGAAATTAAAATCAAATTTATATAAATCATCACGATTTATCCATAATTTATACGCAAATTAGAGAACACCTTTCACGCGCCTTTTGCTATCGTCCGGCCTCCTCAATAACCGATTTCGGAGGCCCGCCGTGAACCTCGCCAAATTCGAACGCTATCCGCTCACCTTCGGGCCTACCCCGGTCGAGTTCCTGCCGCGCCTGACCGAGGCGCTCGGCGGCAAGGTCGAGATTTGGGCCAAGCGCGACGACTGCAATTCCGGTCTCGCCATGGGCGGCAACAAACTCCGCAAGATGGAATACCTGGTGCCCGACATCATCGCGTCGAATGCCGACACGCTGGTTTCCATCGGTGGCGTGCAGTCCAACCACACTCGCATGGTTGCCGCCGTCGCCGCCAAGCTCGGCCTCAAGTGCCGGCTGGTGCAGGAAAGCTGGGTGCCGCACGAGGACGCGGTCTACGATCGCGTCGGCAACATCCTGATGACACGCCTGATGGGCGCCGACAGCCGCGTCACCGACGACAATTTCGACATCGGCATCCGCCAAAGCTGGCAGGACGCCTTGGCCGAGGTCGAGGCCGCCGGCGGCAAGCCCTATGCGATCCCGGCCGGCGCCTCGGTGCACAAGCTGGGCGGGCTCGGCTACGTCGGGTTTGCCGAAGAGGTGCGCGCCCAGGAGAAGGACCTGGGCTTCAGCTTCGATTACGTCATCGTCTGTGTCGTCACCGGCTCGACCCAGGGCGGCATGATCGTCGGCTTCGCCGCGGACGACCGTGCCGACCGCGTGATCGGCATCGACGGCTCGGGCACGCCGGACCAGACCTGGGCCCAGGTCCGCGATATCGTCACCAACACCGCCAAACTGGTCGAGCTGGGCCGCGATGTGCGCGACGACGAGATCGTCATCAACCGCGACTACGCCTATCCCGCCTACGGCGTGCCGAGCCAGGAGACCATCGAGGCAATCCGTCTGGCGGCGCGCACGGAGGCCATGATCACCGACCCTGTTTATGAAGGGAAATCGATGCAGGGCATGATCGACCTCGTGAAGAAGGGCTTTTTCCCGAAAGGCTCCAAAATCCTGTATGCCCACCTGGGCGGTGCGCCGGCATTGAACGGATACAGCTACACCTATCGTAACGGCTGACACACCACCCGTCAGGAAATGACGTCCCCAAGCGAAAGCCGGAGTCCATACTACATGCGTACTGGATTCCGGCCGTAGCTTGCCCGCTGGAAAGCATTCACCGGCATGACGTGCCGGCACTGGGTTATTTTCATTAACCAGAAACCCCATATACTCGGGACATGACACCCGATGAAGTTCAGTTGCGCGAAGTGCTTTTCGAATTCCACCGTGTGGGAAGCTACATTCGCGTCATCGCCGTCGATCCGCACAGCAATGTCGAGATCACCATGGTCGGCGATCCGAGCGCCGGCGAGAAGGCCCTGAAGCAGGCCGCCATGCGCAAACTGAAATACGTCATCGCCAAGAAATTCAACGAACGCGGCGACGGGTCCATCGTTGTCTGACCAACCCCGACCAAGAAGGATATGAGCGAATGAAAATGCGCGGTGCCGTGCTTTACGAACAGGGTCTGCCACGGCCTTACAGCCAGTCCAATCCGCTGAAGATCGAATTGCTCGATCTGGACGGCCCGCAGCAGAACGAAGTTCTGGTCGAAATCCGCGCCGCCGGGCTTTGCCATTCCGACATGTCGACCATCGAGGGTATCCGCCCGCGGCCGCTGCCGGCCGTGCTGGGCCACGAAGCGGCGGGCATCGTCCGCGAAGTCGGCCCCGGCGTCACCGACCTGAAGGAAGGCGATCACGTGGTTTTGGTCATGAGCTGCGGCAAGTGTTTCGAATGCACGAGCGGCCGTCCGCACCTGTGCGGCGCCAGTTTCGAGAGCAAGATGAAGGGCGAGCTTGTCGGCGGCGGCAGGCGCCTCAGCCTGAACGGCAAGCCGATCAACCACGCCGGCGGCGTGTCGTGCTTTGCCGAGTATGCGGTTCTGGACCGCGCGTCCATGGTCAAATTGCCGAGCGACATCACCT
>JAYOFL010000109.1:0-3633 GCA_038117205.1 Rhodospirillales bacterium
ACTTCCTGGTCAAGATCAACGCCAACATCGGCAACTCCGCCGTCACCTCCTCGGTCGCCGAGGAAGTGGACAAGATGGTGTGGGCGATCCGCTGGGGCGCCGACACGGTCATGGATCTCTCGACCGGCCGCAACATTCACAACATCCGCGAATGGATCATCCGCAATTCGCCGGTGCCGATCGGCACGGTGCCGATCTATCAGGCGCTGGAAAAGGTCGCCCGCGCCGAGGACCTGACGTGGGAAATCTATCGCGACACGCTGATCGAGCAGTGCGAGCAGGGCGTCGATTACTTCACGATCCACGCCGGCGTCCGGTTGCCGTACATCCACCTGACGGCGAACCGGGTGACGGGCATCGTCAGCCGCGGCGGCTCGATCATGGCGCAGTGGTGTCTGGCGCATCACAAGGAAAGTTTCCTCTACACGAATTTCGAGGAAATCTGCGACATCTGCGCCGCCTATGACGTGTCGTTCTCGCTGGGCGACGGCTTCCGGCCGGGCTCCGGCGCCGACGCCAACGACGCGGCGCAGTTCGCCGAGTTGGAAACCTTGGGCGAGCTCACCCAGGTCGCCTGGGAAAAGGGCTGCCAGGTCATGATCGAGGGCCCCGGCCACGTGCCGATGCACAAGATCAAGATCAACATGGAAAAGCAGTTGAAGGTCTGCGGCGAAGCGCCGTTCTACACCCTCGGGCCGCTCGTCACCGACATCGCGCCCGGCTACGACCACATCACGTCCGGCATCGGCGCGGCGATGATCGGCTGGTACGGCACCGCCATGCTCTGCTACGTGACGCCGAAGGAGCACCTGGGCCTGCCGGACCGCAACGACGTCAAGGAAGGCGTGATCACCTACAAGATCGCGGCGCACGCGGCGGATTTGGCCAAGGGCCATCCGGGTGCTGCGGCCCGCGACGACGCGCTCAGCCGGGCGCGGTTCGAGTTCCGTTGGGAGGACCAGTTCAATCTGGGCCTCGATCCGGACCGGGCGCGCGACTTCCACGACCAGACCATGCCGAAGGAGGCGCACAAGACGGCGCACTTCTGCTCCATGTGCGGGCCGAAGTTCTGCGCCATGGAGATCACCAATCTGGTGCGCAACTACACCAACGACGGCATGAAGCAGATGGCCGAACGCTTCCAGCAGGAAGGCGGCCAGCTCTACAAGGAAGAGTACTTGGACGCGTCGAAGAAGGTGCCGGCGGCGGAGTGATCCGCCGTCCACTCTTCTTCCGTCACCCCGGGCTCGTCCCGGGGTCCACTCTCACGCAACGGACAACGTCGAACAGTGGACCCCGGAACAAGTCCGGGGTGCCGAGAGGTGTTGGCGCGGATATGGCGTTTTGTTCCCCACACGTGGGGGAGAGGAATAGGGGCAGCTCCCCAACTTCTCCTCTCCCCCGGAACGGGGGAGAGGCAGGGTGAAGGGGGTAAACGTCACGCCCCCAAATAAGCGCTCCGGAACCGCATCCGGCATTCCGTCGGGTTCATGTTGCGCTTGAAGGCGCAGGGTTCGCCCGGCATGACGCGGAGCCACAAGAAGCGCGGGCCGTCGCCGGCATGCACGAAGTCGTTCGCTTCCTTGAGCCCCTTCGCCGACGTCACCGTCAGCACCCGCTCGATGCCCGCCCCTTCCGCCATCTTGGCGAGGTTGGTGCGGCGCGCCGTGTGGCCGGGCTGGCCGCCGGTTTCGCCGTGCGAGCCGTTGTCGACGCAGACCAGCGTCAGGTTCTTCGGCCCCTGCGACGCGACGGTCGCCAAGGAGCCGATGTTCATCATCATCTCGCCGTCGCCGGCGATCACCGCCACCTGACGGTCCGGCGCGCCGAGCGCCATGCCGAGGCCGGTGGTGATGGCGGCGCCCATGCAGCCCGCCATGGTGAACATGTTGGCGCCGTCCTTGGTCAGCGCCGCGCCGTCGCGGGCCGGCCCGGCGAGGCCGGTGACGAACAGCCAATCGGCCTGATCGGGGAAAATGTGCGGCAGGCAGTCGGTGCGGTCCAGTGTGATCTCGGTCATCTTCTTTCTATCCTCATATCCAGATCCCCGCCTTCGCGGGGATGACGGCTTCGCCGTCAGAACGCCTTGGCGCCCAGGAATTTCTGCGTCAGCACCAGCGCCGCACCCTGTCCGCCGCGCCAGGCGGCGTTGATGGCGGCGGTGGCGGCCCCTTCCAGTTCGTCCTCGCGGTCGACGCGGAACACCAGGACACCCATCGCTTCCAGGATGGCGTCGACGGCCTGCCCCATCGGGTACTGCCAGGGGTTCTGCTCGCCGTACTCGCCGCGCATGGAGATCATCATCAGGACCGGAAAGCGCCCGCCGTTCACGAACGACAGGAAATTCGGGCAGTTGCCGGTGCCGGAGGATTGCATCATTAGCACCGACTTCTTGCCGACCAGATCGGCGCCGGCGGCGATGGCGATGCCTTCTTCCTCGGTGGTGAGCAGAATGGCGCGGGTTTCGTTGTCTTCCTCGGCCAACTCCACCAGCCGTGCGTTACCCGCGTCCGGCACGTAGGTGAACATGGTGACGCCCGCGTCCTTGAACTGCTTGAAAAGGGCACGTGACCAAGTGTCGTGTTTGTGGGCTTTGCCGCTCATCGGTTTTCGTTTCCTCCCCGGCGATTTAACCGGGCGACAGGTTAGAATGCCGCCCCCGGCAGTCAACGCCCGTCGTGAAGTGCTTTTTTTCGCCAATCCGCCGGCGGATGCTATCCTTGCCGGATAGACAGGAATGGAGGACCGCCATGCGCCGCCTGATCTTGAGCCTCGCGATCGCCGCTTTCGCCACCTGGGCGGGAATCGGCATCGCCGACGCGCAATCGACCAGCGACCCGATGGTCTGTATGAAGACCTGCATGGATACCTAAGGGGCGGACAAGAAACAGTCCTGCGCGCTCAAATGCGGCTACGGCTCGAACAATGCGGGCGGTCAGAAGGGCAAGGACTGCGGCGCCATCTACAAGCAGTGCATGGCGGCGTGCGAGAAGGACAACAACTGCAAGTCCGCCTGCCGCAAGCAGCGCACCAACTGCATTTAGGGTTCTCCGCCTCGTCCTTGGCGTTCCGCCCGCTTAGCGCACGAGACGGCCTTCGGCCTCCTCAGGATGAGGCGGGAAAAATGCCCTCATCCTGAGGAGCGAGCGAAGCGAGCGTCTCGAAGGATGGGGCCGGGAAGCCCCTACTTCTTCTTGCCGAGCATCTCGCGGCAGCGGGCCGCCAATTCCGCCTCCGACGCGCCGGTCAGCGGCTTGCCGTTGAAGGTCATTTCGCCGGTATTGATGTTGAACCTGACGGTGCCGACGTTGAGCGTCATGCCGGAGCTCTTGGCGACGGTTTCCGCCGCCGAGAGCGCCGCCGTGTCGGCGGTGGCGAAATCCGTCGCCGCCTGCGAGGCGTTGGCGCTCGCCGTCGTCGCCGTCGTGTCCTGGGTGTAGCCCATGGCCTCGGCGGCGGCGAGGGTCGCCTGCGACTGCGAGAGCGCCGTCGTGACGCTGTTGGACGTCGCCGCCGACTGCGTGGCGTCATAGGCCGATTGCGTGGCGGCGAGGCCGCTGGTGGCGGTCGTCAGCGCCGCCTGCGCCGTGGTGTTGGCTTCGTTGGCCGTGGTGGCGGCGGCCGCGAGGGTGG
>JAYOFL010000110.1:0-3507 GCA_038117205.1 Rhodospirillales bacterium
ACTTCATCTACGGAGGTAAGGCCATGATTGTTCGCAGCAAACGAGCACTATGTCTCGTATTGCCGCGGCGCGTTAAACCTAGACAATGCAATGACAATTGACTGCTTTTTCCATCGGAATAGTAAAATAATTGAATCTCATTCACGACCAGTCCGGTTGTGACGAAAGGCTGACCCGCACGGGAATCTATAATAATGGCTGCTTAAATCCGGACAGCGGACGTTCCCCATTGAACCAGCGTAAAGGTCCGATTTATCCGGTTCTTGGTATTCGATTTTTATAGGGCGAGTTATCTTTATTTCCGGGAGCATGCCTGTAGTGCTCTCCCTCGCTCGCTCCTTTGGACTAACGCTTATTACGCTGCGCTGCGCTACGCGTAATAAGCTACCTTAGCCCTCAGTCACTCGCTCGGTCCGCACTACCGCATGCTCCCTGGTTCTCGATTAGCTATGGGCAGGATGATTTAAGGGGGAAGGCATTCGAGAGATCGCTCGAATTTGTACCCCATTCTGTACCCCAAAATAAATACAGCCCACGAAAACATATTGTTTTCAATGGGCTGTATAAAAAATCTGGCGGAGGGGATGGGATTCGAACCCACGATACAAGTTTCCTCGTATAACGGTTTAGCAAACCGCCGCCTTCAGCCTCTCGGCCACCCCTCCGCAGGGTCCGCCGGGGAGGCCCCCGACGACCGGCGGAAAATACGCGTCCGCCCCGGTAGCGTCAACCGCGACGGGCCCGATTTCGCCCGGTTTTCGCGCGGTTCCGCGCCTTGCCCGGCGGCGGTCCTCCGGGCATCATGCGCCGTCGCCACCCGGGCGGCGCCAGGGACAAGGCCGCCCCGTGCCAGACCAACCGCCGCCAGCCAAACCCGCGCTCATCGTCATTCTGCTGTTGATGACGCTGGGCACGCTCGGCCAGCTCGCCATCAACATCGTGCTGCCGTCCCTGCCGGCGCTGGGGCGCGAGCTGGCGCCGGAGCCGGGCGCCGAGCGCCTCGTGCTGTCGATGTTCCTGATCGGCTTTTCCGTCGGGCAATTGATCGTCGGGCCCATCTCCGACCGGTTCGGACGGCGGCGTATCCTGCTGCCGGGGTTGATCCTCTATACGCTGCTCGGCGTCGCCGCGATGCTGACGGAATCCTTCGGCGCGCTGCTGACGGCGCGCACCATTCAGGGTCTCGGCGCCGCCGCCGGCTTCGTCATCGCGCGGGCCATCGCCCGCGACCTGTTCGAGGGCCGGCAGCTGATCCGCATCCTCGGCATGATCACGCTCGCCATGGGCTTCGTGCCGGGCCTGTCCCCCATCGTCGGCGGCTTTCTGCAGAACGCCTACGGCTGGCAGGCCAGCATGGGCGCCACCGCCGTCGCCGGCCTGGTGATCCTCACCCTGGCCTGGGCGTACATCCCGGAAACCGCCGCGCCGTCCGACCGGCCGGTGACACCGTCGGCCATTCTCGGCGGCTATCTCGCCATCGTCCGCGAGCGCACGTTCCGCCGCTTCGCCGGCACCAACGCGCTGACGCTGGGCGCACTCTACGCCTTTCACGCCGGCGGCCCGGCGCTGATGATCGACCACCTCGGCCTGACGCCGCCCGAGTTCGGCCTGATCGCGCTGGCGCATTCGGGCTCGTACATATTGGGCGGCATCGCCGTCACGCGGTTCTCGGAACGGGTCCAGGATCCGGCGCGGGTCGCCACGCTCGGCTCCGTCGCCATGGCCCTCGCCGTGATCTTCATGCTCGCGGTGGGCCTCGCCGGCAAGGCCACCGTCGTCAATTTCACGCTGCCGATGATGGCCTACGGATTTGCCCTCGGCATCGTGCTGTCGGTCGGCGTCGCCGGCGCCCTCGGCCCCTTCAAGGAACGGGCCGGCGCGGCGACGGCACTCCTCGGCGCGACGCAGATGACGGCGGGGGGACTTTCGAGCGCCGCAGTCGCCGCCATCGACGGCCACCCGGCCATCGTCTTTCCGGCGATCATGCTGGGCATGGTCGTCTTCGGCGCCATCAACGCGGCCCGGAAATAACGGGTAATAGCCGCCCGGCCGCATCCCGACCTTTCGGCTGAAGGAGATTTCAAGCATGAGCAAGACCCTCGCGGACCTGATCTCTGCCCGTTTCGCCACGCCCGTCGACGTCGCCGCCGCCAGGCCGGCGGAGGGCGCCCAGGCGGTGATCCTCGGCCACCGCTCGCGCCGCGCCTACCGGCCCGATCCGGTCGCCGACGATCTGCTGGAGGTGCTGTTCGCCTGCGCGCTATCGGCGCCGCAGAAATCCGACCTGCAACAGGTCGCGATCATCCACATGAAGGACAAGGCCGGCGCCGACGAGATTGCCGACGGCACCCCGTCCATGCCGTGGATCAAGCAGGCGCCCGTGTTCCTGCTGTTCTGCGGCGACGGCCGCCGGGCGCGGCGGATGTGCGAACTGCGCGGCAAGCCGTTCGCGCACGACACCGTCGACGCCTTCATGAACGCCGCCGTCGATGCCGCGCTCGTCATGCAGAATTTCATCACCGCCGCCGAGGCTGCCGGCCTCGGCTGTTGTCCTGTCAGCGCCGTCCGCGAGATCGCCGACACGGTGGTGCGCGTCGCCGGGCTGCCGGACCGGGTGTTCCCCGTCGCCGGTCTCTGCGTCGGCTATCCCACGGACGATCCGGCCGTCAGCGTTCGCCTGCCCATGTCGGCGACGGTCCACACCGACCGCTACGACGACAGCGGCCTGGAAGCCGCGCTCGACGATTACGACCGCCGCCGTCACGAGAAGAATCCGATCGCATCTTACAAGCAACGCTTCAAGGACCGCTTCGGAACCACGGAGTTCTACGGCTGGTCGGAAGACAAGGCGCGGCAGATTTCCATCACCGAGCGGACCCAGTTCTCGGCATTGATCCGGCGCGTTTTCGCGCCGCTGGCCTGAACGTCGAAAAAGCGAAATGACACTATTTTAGTGTAACTATTTGACTATACTACTTTTGAGAGAGTACGGTCCCATTTGAGGAAAAAAGGTGTCTCCCGCTATTGGTGTCCGAAACGGAAGCCCATCGGCCGGAAAGTGGACGCCTCGCTCAAGGAGGGAACGCGATGGGAATTCTCGAACCTCGACGGCCGAATTCCAGCATCGGCACTGCCGCAACCGAACATGATCTGCCGAGGCTTTCCGGATCCGTCGGCGCCGGCGGGCGGAACGCCCCCGAGGACGTGGCGTTGGTCGACAAGGCGTTGCAGGCGATCGGACTCGGCACCGATAGCTCCGCCGGGAACCTGCTGGCGCGGATCAGGAGCGGTCAGCGTCTGATCGGCCGATTGACGCGCGACGGTGGATTGATCGAGGACGGTCTGGTGCTTCCGGACGGGCCGACGGCACGCGGCTACCGGCTGGCCCACTCCCTCGGCCTCCTGCGCGCCATGCCGGCGGAACCGGTACCGGCGGCCACGGATCCGCACATTGCCTTCAAGCCCGGTCTGGTGCGCGCCCGGGCGCGGCCCGACGGCGCGCCGGGC
>JAYOFL010000111.1:0-3469 GCA_038117205.1 Rhodospirillales bacterium
CGGCCCAGGGCGGCTACCGCGACGAAGGTATCGGCGGGGTAGGGCTCCTTGAACCAGCGCTGGCGCAGGGCGAACACGTTGGGCCGGTACTGCATGTCGGTCACGTAGATGGTGACCTTGACGATCCGGTCGACGTCGCTGCCCGCCGCCCGCAGCGCCCGCTGGACGTTGCGCATCGCCTGGTCCGCCTGGGCGTCGAAGTCGCCGATGCCGACGGTCTCACCGGCGTCGTTGAGCGCCACCTGACCCGACAGAAAGACCAGATCGCCGACCCGAAATCCCTGGGAGATGAAGAAAGGTTCGAACGGATCGGGGTCCGTCTTGATTTGATGCGCATCCATGTCGAGTTCCTTTGCGTCGAGAATGGCCCTATGGGACGGCCGGAAAGCCGGTTTCGCAAGGTTTTCTCAGGAAGGGCTGTACAGGGCCGCTCGTGGCCCGGCACAATCGCCGCCCGAGACAAGGAGGACGCCGTGGCCGCCATCGTTTCCTACCAGGAGGCATTCACCCGCCGTCAGCCGTTGATGGTGGCGGACTACACCGAGACGGACAGCGACGAAAGCTACTACGTCACGCCTTATTTCGGCGCGTTGCCGGCCAACGTCGACCCGAACCCTTCGGCCGAGATGCTGGAGCAGCCGCAGGCCTACTATGTCGAACAGCCGCCTCAGGCGACGGTGCCGCCGCACTACCACGATACCAACCAGTTCCAGGTGTTCCTGCGCGGCCGCGGCCTGTTCGGCAAGAAGCCGGTCGGGGCGCTTGCCGTCCACTACGCCAATGGCCACACGCCCTACGGCCCCATCGTCACGACGGACCGCGAGATTCACTATCTCACCTTGCGCAACCGCTGGGATTCCGGGGGCAAGACCATGCCGCAGTGCCGGCCCACGCTGCGTCGGCTGCCGCGGCGCTTCCGCATGGTCGAGGACTTTGCGCTGCCCGAACTCGCGGGGCTGGCGTCCGGCACCTGCCGGCGCGACGACGTCCTGCCGTGCGAGGATGACGGGCTCGGCGTCTCGCTGTTTGCATTGGGCCCGGCCGCCGAATCGATGCTGGCGTTGGCCCGTCCGGGCGCCGGCCGCTACGCGTTGGTTCTCAGCGGCGCCGTGGAGACCGACGCCGGCGCCATCGACACCGGCGGCTGTCTCCACATAGGCCCGGCGGACGAGTCCGTCTTCCGCGCCTGGGAGAGCGGGGCAGCCATCCTGGTCATGCAGTTTCCCCCGGAACCGTTCTAGACCACCCCTCGGACGGCGCGACCGGCCGTGCGGACAACATGTGCACCGCCGCTGATAGAATGGCGGCGACGGAGGCTCCCATGAACCATCTGCGTTTTGGTACGTTCATCCCGCCGATCCACCCGATCGGGGAAAACCCGACGCTCTGCATCGAACGCGACATGCAGCTCGTGCAGCACCTCGATGCGCTCGGGTTCGACGAGGCGTGGATCGGCGAACACCACTCCGCCGGCGCGGAGGTCATCGCCTCGCCGGAACTGGTCATGGCCGTTCTGGGCGAACGCACCAAGCGTATCCGCCTCGGCTCGGGCGTGTCGTCGCTGCCGTACCATCATCCGCTGATCCTCGCCGACCGTTTCATGCAGTTGCATCACATGACCCAGGGCCGGGCGATGTTGGGCGCCGGACCGGGCGCCCTCGTTTCGGACGCCATGGCGATGGGCATCAAGCCCGCGCGCCAGCGCGACATGATGGACGAGGCGCTCGACGTGATGATCCGCCTGTTCAACGGTGAGGAAGTGACGGTCAAGACCGACTGGTTCGAACTCAACCAGGCACGGCTCCAGATGCGGCCTTACGCCAACGAGCCGATCGAGATCGCGACGGCCAGCGTTGCCTCGCCGTCGGGGGCGCGTTCCGCCGGCCGCTTCGGTACAGGAATGCTGGCGCTCGGCGGCACGTCGCCGGAGAGCCTCCAGGCCGCCGTGCGCAATTGGGAGATCGCAAACGATATGGCGGCCCAGCATGGCCACACGATGGACCGCTCCAAGTGGCGGCTCGTTGGGATTGTCCACATTGCCGAAACCCGAGAACAGGCCTTCGCGAACGTACGCTACGGCATCGACGAGTGGATCCAGTACTTCGAGGACGTCGCCACCCATCCCATGGTGCCGCCGGAAGGCAAGGGCGATCCGGCCGAGCATCTCGTCAAGGTTGGCCGGGCGGTGATCGGAACGCCGGACGATGCCATCGCGCAGATCGAAAAACTGATCGCTGCAACGGGCGGGTTTGGCGCCTACCTGATCACCGACACCAACTGGACGACCTTCGAGAACAAGCTGAAGTCATACGAACTCATCGCACGCTTCGTCATGCCGCACTTCCAGCGCCACAACATCCAGCGCGAGCAGTCGTATGCCTGGGTGCGCCAGAGCCACGAAGAATTCAAACAGAACGCCCGAAACGCGCAGCAGATGATCATCGACCGCCAAAAGGCCGAGGACGCCGCGAGGAAGACGGCCGCGGAGTAGAGCGCTAGGCGGTCTCGGCGACGTTCTGTTGACCGCCGATCTGGTCCAGCCGCTTCTGCAAGGCTAGACGGTCGAGCGAGGTCAGGGGCAGACTGACGAAGACGCTGATGCGGTTTGCCAGCATCCGATAGGCGTCGGAGAACGCGAGCTGGATTTCTGCCGGCGTTCCTGTCGCCGCCGCCGGGTCGGATAATCCCCAGTGGGCGGTCATTGGCTGGCCGGGCCAGACGGGGCAGACCTCGCTGGCGGCCGCATCGCAAACCGTGAAGACGAAATCCATCTTCGGCGCCTCGGGCGTCGCGAACTCGTCCCACGATTTGCTGCGAAACCGGTCGACGTCATAGTTGAGTTTCTTGAGGAGGGCCAAGGCGTGGGGATTGACCCGTCCCGCCGGGTGGCTCCCTGCCGAATAGGCGTTGAACCGGCCCTGGCCTTCGCGCTGAAGGATGGCCTCCGCCAAAATGCTGCGCGCTGAATTGCCTGTGCACAGAAAAAGAACGTTGTATGGCGCTGCTGACATGGACCGCATTCTCCTGATTGGTCGCCTGTATCGACGAGATTCGTGACGGTTTGATGACCGCTACGTGACGGCGACCTGAATTACCCGGCTATGACGACTCCCGGAGCGAATTGGATGTTGCTGGTCTCGATTTCATAAAGATCTTCCGGGTTTGCCACGAGGCGAACGGCCATTGCAACGCCGACGGCGATGACGATCGCGGCGAGCAGCATACGCAGGATTTCGCCGCTCAGCCGGGCGCCGAGCCGGGTGCCGTACTGCGCACCGACGACACCGCCCGCGAGAAGAAGCAGCGCAATGATCACGTCGACCGACTGCAATTCGATCGATTGCAGGAACGTCACGTTGGCTGCGACAAGGACGATCTGGAACAGCGAGGTGCCGACCACCACGTTTGTCGGCATTTCGAGGATGTAGATCATCGCCGGCACCAGAATGAAGCCGCCGCCGACGCCCAT
>JAYOFL010000112.1:0-3432 GCA_038117205.1 Rhodospirillales bacterium
TCCATCGGCATGCGGAAGTGGGCACATGGGTTTTGATCAATGCTCGATGGTATAAAGCGGCGGCGCGTCCCTGAGCAGTTCCATGGCGCTGTTGAGCTGGCTCATGCGGTGGTGGCTGCCGGTCTCGCCGTCCGGATGATGGATGGTCGCGAGTATGCGGAAGCGGGCGCGGAGCGCCCGGGCGTCGGGCCTGGCGCCGGGCGGAAATCCCAGCACGTGCAACGCTTCGGCGCGGTTCTGCACGCCCTCCTCGAGCGGATCGAAGGCGAGCGCCGTGACCATCGCCTTCAGACGGTCGATCTCCTCGCGGTCGGCGCCGGAACCACCGAGGCCCAGCGCCGGCGCATCGATCAACACCGCCGCCTCGCCCCGGTCCATGGCCAGCGCCACACCAAGCGCGCGCCTGAGCGCCACCACCTCGAAGCCCGGCGCCATGCGCACCTGTAGGCGAGGCTTGCGCTGCCAGGGCCGTCCCGCCGAGGGGCCGGACTTGATGACCACGGTCTCGCGGTCGTCCGCCTCCGGCTCGCCCGGATCGGGGAAGGCCGCCAGCGTCTCCGCCGGCACCATCAGCGCCACCGACCGGGCCAAGTCGGCGACGTTGACGCCGCGCCGGCGTGCCAACGCCAGCACCGAATCGCGGAAACCGCTGGCACAGGGGATTGTGTAGGATCGCTTGACGCCCGGGTCGGGCATTTCGGCGGGCTGGGATCGCGATAGCGATGGCGACGTCAACATGGGCCGGCTCCTCCGCCGCACCGCGAGGCAATTCCCAGGACCCCGGCACCGGTGCGGACATAAGATTGTAAGTATCAATACCTAGGACGAAACCAGTCCCCGCGTCAACTACCATCGTCGGCACCAGCGGTCCCATCCGGCATCTTTCGGCCCTCCGATTTACCCTCATGAAATCTATTTAATTTATTGAATTTATTTAATTTTTTTCACCTTTCATACCGGCGATATGCACCGTGCCGGCGTCCCGGCGCGGCGTGAAAGATCAGCTGCGGCGACAGCCGTTTTACCATCCGGCGTCCGGTAATTAGCGCCGAATCCGATCCGATTCGAATCGATAGAGGAATTTAACCCCTTGTTAACCTTTTCCGTAACTACGCATGAAGTTGCAGTGGCAGCGCCCGACGGAAAGGAGATAAACCGCTGTAATTACATTGTTTTTTCTTAACGCAGGAGAGGCCGGTAGTGGCGTGCGCCGGCCCGCGGCAATAGCCCCGGGCCGCCGCCTCGGCAAACGCGCGTCGACATCACCGCTTCCGACTCGAACGCGGGGCGTATCCGCTGGCTGGTTGACCGCGTCGCTTCACCTCGCGGCGATCTCTGAACGACACCGGAAAGGATCGGGTCGATGCCCGGCAAGACCACGGCCCGGCGACTAGGCGTTCGACCCGGCCGGCCTCCGCCGGCAGCGACGCGGCCCCGATCCGACAAGCTCCGACGGGGCCGCGCCGGACCCGCCGTGACCGGCCAGCACACGCCTGAAGCCGTGTCAAATCATCATCGGCATTTAGTTTCGATTTCAAAACAGCCATTGATTTTAAACGTTTCCAACAGTCGCGGCCGGATTTTGTGACGTTTCCGCACCGGCCCAGGCCTTGGCCCCTCCGAACACGTTCCAGCCTCCCGGCACCACCGGCGGGGGCGCCGTTGCGGCTTCGATTCGGGCCGGAAACGACGATCAGAACGCGAGCAGCGCGTCGGCCTCAGCGGCCTCTTCGACGGTCCACTGGCGCACCGGCGTCGGCGCCGCCGACCCGTTGAGCGGAATGAAGGTGCCCTCACCGGGCCGATCCAAGGTCACGGAGCCGAGCCTATTGGTGACCTCAATGGCGCCATCGCGCACCTGGAAACCAATATGCGAGGTGCCCGGCGGCATGCCGACGGTGAGTTCGCCGCCAACGAACTCAGTGCCGCGGATGCCGATGGTCGCTACCGGGGTGGAAAAGGCAAAGGCCTGGCGGTCGGCCTTCGCCACCCGGCCGGAGACGAACTTGAACACGCCCTGCAGGAAATTGAGCGCCTGGGCGTCCGGCGCATCGCCAAGCCCGGAGGTGTCATAGACCAGCGCGTCGATCTTCACTTTCGCCTTGGCGCCGAGCGTCAGGGTGGAGTCGTCGAGAAAGCGGATCACCAGGCGCGCGTCCTCCCCGGTCTCGATTTCGTCGCCGACGAATATGCCGCCGTGCAACGCCAACGCCTCGCGCTGGCCGTCCGCGACGCGGCTGGCGCCGCCCTTCTGACGCTCCACCCGCCCGGCACGCTCGCCGGCGGCCCAGGCAGCCGTCGACGAAACAACTGCGAGAATAGAGAGAACGAGAAAAACGGCGCGTAACGGCGCGGTTCGCGGCACATTCGTCATGTTTGGAAATCCTATGCGGTGGCGGGCGGGAGCGGGTCCGGCATCGAACCGGCGGGCGGTGAACTCAAGCACACTACATGTGAACGGTCCCCGCCCATGTCCACATGTAATCGTATGCGGGGCGGGAAAACCTGCCGCGCCGGAGCCGGCGCCCGGATCAGCGCTCGGAGACGAACTTGTCGGTCAGTTCGAAGAGCTCATCGGGACTGGCGCGCTCGGTGTTGAGCACAAGATCCGGGTTTGCCGGCGGTACGTATTCGCTGTTCCAGCCAACCAGCGTATCTATCTCGCCGGCCTTGGCGCGGGCGTAGAGCCCCTTGGGGTCGCGCGCGGCACACTGGTCAATGGAACATTCGACATACCCGACGAGCGCCCCGGGCAGGCCCTCGGCAATCAAGGTGCGGGCGTCCTCATGGGCGGTCAACGCTGAAATGACGACGCTGACCCCGGCTTCGTTCGCCTTTCCGGCCAGGAACACCAGGGTCGAGACCACCCGCAGCCGGTCGCCGGGATCGAACCCGTGGCCGGGACCGAAAAAATCGCGTACCTCGTCGCCGTCGAAATGCATGACCGGCAGGCCTCGTTGCCGCCAATTTTCCACGAACAACTTGGCCAAGGTGGTTTTCCCCGCCGATGTCGGCCCCATGAGCCAGAGGATGAAGGATTTCAAGGGACGGGTCCTAGAATACCAAGATATCGTCGATGCTCGAATGCTCGGTCCACTTAAGTTGCAGATCGGCGAGCCGCCGCACCATGTGGACACAGTCGGCGGGATACTGACCGATCGCCGTTTCCGCGGCCAAAACAAGCTCGTCGGCCCCCATCAGCAACGAACTGACGACATCGTTGACCTCGGCGCGGGTCGGCGCGTGCGCCTCGACCATGGATTCGAGCAAGTTGGTCGCGATATAGACTGGAACCCCGTGCGCCTTCGCCATGGAGACGATGCGGCGCTGCAGGAACGGGATTTTTTCCAGCGGCAATTCGCGCGACAGGTCGCCGCGATCGATGAGGACCTAATCGGTCTGGCGCAGGATCGCCGACAGGTTGGACAAGGC
>JAYOFL010000113.1:0-3180 GCA_038117205.1 Rhodospirillales bacterium
TCGGCATCAAGGAAATCTACATCGACGACCTGCGCGAGGAATTCGTCCGCGACTATGTCTTCCCCATGTTCCGCGCCGGCGCCATCTACGAAGGCACCTACCTGCTCGGCACCTCCATCGCGCGGCCGCTGATCGCCAAGCGCCAGATCGAGATCGCGCTGGAGACCGGCGCCGACGCCGTCTCCCACGGCGCCACCGGCAAAGGCAACGACCAGGTGCGCTTCGAGCTCGGCTACTATGCCTTGAAGCCCGACATCAAGATCATCGCGCCCTGGCGAGAGTGGGATCTCTCGTCGCGCACCAAGCTCATCGACTACGCCGAGAAAAACCAGATCCCCGTGCCCAAGGACAAGCGCGGCGAGCCGCCGTTCTCGCAGGATGCCAATCTTCTGCACATCTCGTCGGAAGGGAAGGCGCTGGAGGACCCGTGGGAGGAGCCCGACTGGGAGCACGTGCTGACCCGCGTGACGCCACCTTGGCTCGCCCCCGACACCCCGCAAGAGATCACCATCGACTTCGAAGAGGGCAATCCCGTCGCCGTCAACGGCGAGAACCTGAGCCCGGCCGAGCTGTTGACCAAGCTCAATGAGCTCGGCGGCGCCAATGGCGTCGGCGCCATCGACATCGTCGAGAACCGCTTCGTCGGCATGAAGTCGCGCGGCGTTTACGAGACCCCCGGCGGCACCGTGCTGTTCCACGCGCAGCGCGCCATGGAGAGTCTGACGCTGGACAAGGGCGCCATGCACACGAAGGACGAGCTGATGCCCAAGTATGCCGAGATGGTCTACAACGGCTTTTGGTTCGCGCCCGAACGCGAGATGCTGCAGGCCGCCATCGACAAGGCCTCGGAGCCCGTCACCGGCACCGTGCGCATGAAGCTCTACAAGGGCAACGTCATCGTCACGGGGCGCAAGTCGCCCAACTCGCTCTACTCGGAAGCCATGGTCACCTTCGAGGACGACGACGTCTACGACCAGGTCGACGCCAAGGGCTTCATCAAGCTCAACGCGCTGAGGCTGCGGTTGCGCAAGCACTTCGGATAAACCGGCGATGACACGGCGCGTGCTGATCACCGGCGCGGCGAGTGGCATCGGCGCCGCCGTCGCCCGGCGTCTGTCCGGCCCTGACGTACGCCTGTTCCTGCATACGCGGAAATCCGGAGCGGCGCTCGCCGCCGTCGCTTCCGAAGCGCGCGCCTCTGGTGCGCATGTGGATTGGGCCTTCTCCGATCTCGCCGAAGCCGGCGCCGGCGCGGGCCTGGTGGCGAAAGCCGCCGATGTTTTCGGTGGCCTCGACCAGGTGGTCGCCAATGCCGGCTTCGCGCAAGCGGGCGGCATCGAAGCGACCGACCGCGGCCAGCTCGATGCCAGCCACGCGGCCATGACCGGCGCCTTCTTCGAGATTGCTTCGGCGGCCGTACCGCATCTCAAGAAATCGGATACGGGCCGCGTCGTCGCGGTCTCGTCGTTTGTTGCGCATGTGTTCGATGCGGAACGGCTGTTCGCCGCCAGCGCCGCCGCCAAGGCCGGCGTCGAGGCGCTGGTGCGGACCCTGGCGCGCGAACTGGCGGCGGACGGCGTGACGGTCAACGCCGTGGTGCCGGGCTATACGCAAAAGGAAGCCTGCGGCCATTCGTCGATCGGCGACGCGGCCTGGGAGCGGGCCGCCAAGCGAACGCCGACGGGGCGCATCGCCACGCCCGACGATGTGGCGGCGCTGGTGGCGTTTTTGCTGTCGGACGATGCCGGCCAGATCACCGGCCAGGCGATCCATGT
Source organism: Rhodospirillales bacterium (assembly GCA_038117205.1). GTDB lineage: Bacteria > Pseudomonadota > Alphaproteobacteria > Rhodospirillales > Casp-alpha2 > JAQBZY01. The sequence goes on from JAYOFL010000113.1 coordinate 1,776, forward strand.
GGACGGCGGTCTGGGATTGGGAACATAGAAACGGGAGGAGCGAACCATGCGACTTCAGGGGAAAGCCGGAATTATCACCGCCGCGGCGTCGGGCATGGGCCGCGCCGGAGCGGAAATCTTCGCCGCCGAGGGCGCCGAAGTGGCCGTCGTCGACCGTGACGAGGCGGGCGTCAACCAGGTTGCCGACGAGATCGTCAGGTCCGGCGGCAAGGCCATCGCCATCGCCGCCGACTTGACCGACGACGCGGCGGCGAAGGGAATCGTCGAGTTGGCGGCGCGCTCCTTCGGCCGTCTCGACTTCGTCTGGAACCACGTCGGTCATCCCGGCCCGGCGGCGGTGGAGGGGGTCGACATGGCGGGCTTCGACTTCGCCGTTGATCTCAACTTGCGCAGCCACCTGATCACCACCGAGGCCGCGATCCCGCATCTGCGCAAGTCCGGCGCCGGCGCGCTCTTGTTCACCGCTTCGACGGCGGGCCTCATGGGTTCGCCGCAGAGCCCGGTCTATTCGATGATGAAGTACGGCACCGTGGGCTTCGTGAAGTCGCTCTCCAAGCGCCTCGCCGCCGACAATATACGCGTCAATGCCGTCTGCCCCGGCCCCATCGACACGCCAATGCTCAGGGTCTTCGTCTCGCGCCCCGATTCCAGCCCCGAAGCGCCCGGCCGCAGCGCTGATGAGGTCGAGGAAATGGTCGCCGGCCGCGCCGGCGTGGTGCCGCTGCAACGTTTCGGGCGCCCGGAAGAAGTGGCCCGCGCGGCGCTGTTTCTGATTTCCGACGAGGCGTCGTTCATCACCGGCGCGGCGCTGCCGGTGGACGGCGGCATCACCGCTTGAGGCCGGCGGGCCCACTTTTCTCGAAGTTGTCCTCGAACACGTCGCGCACGCCCTCGAAGAAATCGGCGAAGGGCTGGATGGCGGCGCCGGTGAGCTCGCCGTCGGGAACCATTTCCGGATCCGGTCGGTAGGGTGCCAGCGGGTCGGCCTCGGCGGTCGGCGGCGCATCGCCGGTCGCTTCACCATTCGCTTCATCGGCCTTGGCTTCACGCATGGGCGCCGGGGCTTTTTCCGTTTGACTTGGCTTCGGCGGCATCAGGGCCGGCTGGCCGTGGAACACGCCGGGCGTCAGTTCGCCGACGATGTTGAGCAGTTTGTAGGCGGCGATAATGACGTCGCTCTCGGCCGATTCGGCGTCGCTCTGGGCGTTGATCAGTTCGGTCTCGCCGGTCAGCACGTCGATCAAGGAGCGGTTGCCGAGCTTGCGCTCCTCGCGCGCCAGTTCCAGGAACGCGGCGGCGATGTCGGCCTGGTTCTTGCGCGATGCGGCGGTGGCGCGCGCCGTGTGCAGGTCCTGCCAGGCGTTGCGGGTTTCCTCGACGATGCGCCGGCGGGTGTCGGCCACGG
>JAYOFL010000114.1:0-3113 GCA_038117205.1 Rhodospirillales bacterium
ACGAGGGCACCTACCTGCTCGGCACCTCGATCGCCCGGCCGCTGATCGCCAAGCGGCAGATCGAGATCGCCGCTGAGACCGGCGCCGACGCCGTCTCCCACGGCGCCACCGGCAAGGGCAACGACCAGGTGCGCTTCGAGCTCGGTTACTATGCGCTGAAGCCCGATATCAAGATCATCGCGCCCTGGCGCGAGTGGGATCTGTCGTCGCGCACCAAGCTCATCGACTACGCCGAGAAGAACCAAATTCCGGTGCCCAAGGACAAGCGCGGCGAGCCGCCGTTCTCGCAGGACGCCAACCTCCTGCACATCTCGTCGGAAGGAAAGGCGCTGGAGGACCCGTGGGAGGAGCCCGACTGGGAGCACGTGCTGACCCGCGTCACACCGCCCTGGCTCGCCCCCGATACCCCGCAAGAGATCACCATCGACTTCGAGAAGGGCGATCCCGTCGCCGTCAACGGCGAGAAGCTGAGCCCGGCCGATTTGCTGACCAAGCTCAATGAGCTCGGCGGCGCCAACGGCGTCGGCGCCATCGACATCGTCGAGAACCGTTTCGTCGGCATGAAGTCGCGTGGCGTCTACGAGACGCCCGGCGGTACCGTGCTGTTCCACGCGCACCGCGCCATGGAAAGCCTGACGCTCGACAAGGGCGCCATGCACATGAAGGATGAGCTGATGCCGAAGTACGCCGAGATGGTCTACAACGGCTTTTGGTTCGCGCCCGAACGCGAGATGCTGCAGGCCGCCATCGACAAGGCCTCCGAGCCGGTCACCGGCACCGTGCGCCTGAAGCTCTACAAGGGCAACGTTATCGTGACGGGCAGGAAGTCGCCCAACTCGCTCTATTCGGAAGCCATGGTCACCTTCGAGGACGATGACGTCTACGACCAAGTCGACGCCAAGGGCTTCATCAAACTCAACGCGCTGAGGCTCAGGCTGCGCAAGCATTTCGGATAAGCCGCCGATGTCGCGGCGCGTGCTGATCACCGGCGCGGCGAGCGGTATCGGCGCCGCCGTCGTCCGGCGCCTGGCCGACCCCGACGCGCGCCTGTTCCTGCATACGCGGAAATCCAAAGACGCGCTCGCCGCCGTCGCCTCCGAGGCGCGCGCCGCCGGCGCGCATGTGGACTGGGCTTTCTCCGACCTCGCGGAAGCCGGTGCCGGAAAGGCGCTGGTGGAGCAAGCCGCCGCGGTCTTCGGCGGCCTCGACCAGGTGGTCGCCAACGCCGGCTTCGCGCAGGCGGGTGGCATCGAAGCCGCCGACCGCGCCGGGCTCGATGCCAGCCACGCGGCCATGACCGGCGCCTTTTTCGAAATTGCCTCGGCGGCCATGCCGCATCTCAAGCAATCCGATGCTGGCCGCGTCGTCGCCGTCTCGTCTTTCGTTGTGCATGTGTTCGATGCGGACCGCCTGTTCGCCGTCAGCGCCGCCGCCAAGGCCGGCGTCGAGGCTTTGGTGCGGACCCTGGCGCGCGAATTGGCGGGCCACGGCGTCACGGTCAACGCGGTGGTGCCGGGCTATACGCAAAAGGACGCTGGCGGCCATTCGTCGATCGGCGACGAGGCCTGGGAGCGCGCCGCGAAGCGCACGCCGACGGGGCGCATCGCCACGCCCGATGACGTGGCGGCGCTGGTGGCGTTTCTGCTGTCGGGCGATGCCGGCCAGATCACCGGCCAGGCCATCCACGTGGATGGCGGGCTGGGTTTAGGAATCTGAATAACGGGAAGAACGTGACATGCGACTTCAGGGGAAATCCGGAATTATCACCGCTGCGGCGTCGGGCATGGGCCGCGCCGGGTCGGAAATCTTCGCCGCCGAGGGCGCCGAGGTCGCCGTCGTCGACTGAGACGAGGCCGGTGTGCAGGAGGTGGTGGACGCCATTACCGCCGCCGGCGGCAAAGCCATCGCCATCGCCGCCGACTTGACCGACGACGCGGCGGCGAGGGGAATCGTCGAGCAGGCGGCGCAAGCCTTTGGCCGCCTCGATTTCGTCTGGAACCACGTCGGCCATCCGGGTCCGGCGGCGGTGGAGGGGGTCGACGTGGCCGGCTTCGATGTTGCCGTCGATCTCAATCTCCGCAGCCACTTGATCACCACCGAGGCCGCCATCCCGCATCTGCGCAAATCCGGCGCCGGCGCGTTTCTGTTCACCGCGTCGACGGCGGGCCTCATGGGGTCGCCGCAAAGTCCGATCTATTCGATGATGAAATACGGCACCATCGGGTTCGTGAAGTCGCTCTCCAAGCGTCTCGCCGCCGACAACATCCGCGTCAACGCCGTCTGCCCCGGCCCCATCGACACGCCGATGCTTCGGGTCTTCGTCTCGCGCCCCGACTCCAGCGCGGACACGCCCGGGCGCAGCGCCGACGAGGTCGAGGCGATGGTCGCCGGCCGCGCCGGCGTGGTGCCGCTGAAACGCTTCGGCCGGCCCGAGGAAGTGGCCCGCGCGGCGCTGTTCCTGATTTCCGACGAGGCGTCGTTCATTACCGGCGCGGCGCTGCCGGTGGACGGCGGCATAACCGCCTAAGGCCGCCAGGGCGTTTATTTTTTCTGCGAGCGGCGCTGGCCGGGATCGACGCTGCGGCTTTTCTCGAAGTTCTCCTCGAATCGGCCGCGCACGTCCTCGAGGAAATCCGCGAACGGCTGGATGGCGGCGCCGGTGAGCTCGCCGTCGGGGACCATTTCCGGGTCCGGCCGGTAAGGCGCCAGCGGATCGGCCTCCGCCGCCGTCGGCGCGTCGTTCGCCTTGGCTTCGCGCATCGGCGCCAGCGCCTTGCCGGCCTGGCTGGGTTTCGCCGGCGCCAGTGTGGGTTGGCCGCGGAATACCGCGGGCGTCAGTTCACCGACGATGTTGAGCAGCTTGTAGGCTGCGATGATGACGTCGCTCTCGGCCGATTCGGCGTCGCTTTGGGCATTGATCAGTTCGGTCTCGCCGGTCAGCACGTCGATCAGCGAACGGTTGCCGAGCTTGCGCTCCTCGCGCGCCAGTTCCAAGAACGCGGCGGCGATGTCGGCCTGGTTCTTACGCGACGCGGCGGTCGAGCGCGCCGTGTGCAGATCCTGCCAGGCGTTGCGGGTTTCCTCGACGATGCGCCGGCGGGTGTCGGCCACGG
>JAYOFL010000115.1:0-3095 GCA_038117205.1 Rhodospirillales bacterium
GCATCAGCGACCATGCCGAGCCCTTGATCTTGTGCACCATGCGGCGGCTTTCGGGCTCGAGATTCTGGTGCAACAAGAGGTCGGCGAAACCGACGACACCGGTCATCGGCGTCCGGATTTCATGGCTCATGGAAGCGAGAAACTCGGATTTCGCTTTTTCGGCGGCTTCCGCCGTTTCGCGCAGGGTCTTCTGCTGATCGGCCAATTCGCGCAACCTTTGCGCCTGGGCTTCGAGCGCGGCCTTGGAAGATGAAAGCGCGTCGACGGTATTCGAAAGTTCGTCGGTCTTCTGCTCCAGGGCGCGTTGCGCCTGCATCCGCCGGCGCTCCAGCCGCTGCATGGCGATGATCGCAAGCGCCGTCGCCAAGAACAGCGCGGCGATCAGGATCGTCGCGTCCCGCCACGCGTCGGCGGCATATGCGGCGAACAGTCCGGCAGCGGGATACCCGACCAGTTCCCAGCGCGACCCGTTGATCGGTTTGCGATGCAGGATGGCCTCTGTTTCCTCCGCGCTCAGGTTGATCTCGCGCGTCGTCGAGATCACGTCGCGCGCGCCTTTCGCAGTGACCTCGATGAGGCCCGGCCGATCGCGATTGACGAGGACCAGCCGATGTCCCGGGCTTTCGAAGGAGCGGAGAATCTCGGCGATGGAGCCCGGAAAGAAGCTGACGAAGAACACACCCGCCAATTCGCGGCTCGGCCGCCATGGCGCCATGATATCGAAGTGATAGTTGTTGGCCATGGGATGGATGACGACCTCATCCATATGGCCGGTGTCTTCCTGTCCGCTTCGTGCCTCGGCGAACGATTGGATGCTCGCCTGGCAGATTCTGCCAACGAACCCTTCCAGGTCGTCGATCAGATCATTGCCTGCCGTATCGGCGACGGTGAAGGTGAAATACTCCGGGAACCAGAGCCGCAGGCGCGTGTCGATGGTGGCGCGAGCCTCCTGGTCTTCGGGACTGTCCACGTATCCCCGGATCAGGTCCGCATTGTCCTTGGAAAAGGCCTCGATATGGCGCCTGCGGGTGTCGATGAAGATTTCCACCGTGTATCCCGCTTTTTCGATGGAAGCGTCGAGGATCGTGCGCTGCGTGCTCTCGTGGGTGTCGATGTCGCGATCGGTAAAAAACACGATCAGCGCCGACAGCAGCACGAAGAAAACCACGCCGAAAATCGACGAAACCGACGACAGGCCGGTTCCCGGGCCGGGCGGGTCCAAATCTCGGTTTTTGGGATTGGCGGGCGGGATCGAATTCATCCTTGTCGCGGCTTTCCAATCGGTATCGACGAGTTGGAGGCGGCAGAGCAAGTCCGGACGCCTACGGCAAGATCACAATCGCGGCGAAATATCGACGAGATTGCCCCTGGCTTCAAGTGGTATCGGATAATCCGGCTTCGACCGGCGCTTGATCGCGGCAGGCGGAGCGGTTCCTATGGAGACCGGGCGGCAAACCGAGCGGAGGATTCCGATGATAGATGACAAACCCCTGAGCATCCGTCTGGACGGCGCCGACAACGTGGTCGTGGCGCGTGCCGATCTCGGTGCCGGCGAAACCCTGCCGGGCGAGGGGATCGCCACGGCCGGCCCGGTGCCGCGCGGCCACAAGGTCGCGACCCGAGCCATCGCCAAGGGCGAGCCGGCCCGCAAGTTCAACCAGATCATCGGGTTCGCGTCCCGCGACATCGCGCCAGGCGAGCACGTCCATACCCACAATCTGGCGTTCGAGACCTTCGAACGCGACTACGCCTATTGCACAGATTGCCGCGACACGCCGCTGGCGGCGGCGGGCGAACGGCGGACCTTCGAGGGATACGTGCGCGCCGGCGGCCGGGTGGGAACGCGCAACTACATCGGCGTGCTGACGTCGGTCAACTGTTCGGCCACGGTGGCGCGCCAGATCGCCCAGGCGGTCGAAAGCGCCGGCCTGCTGGCCGAGCATCCGGAAATCGACGGCGTTTCCGTGTTCGGCCATTCGACCGGTTGTGGCATGGCGTCGACCGGTGACGGCTTCGGCAACCTGCAGCGCACGCTCTCCGGCTTTGCCCGCCATCCGAACTTTGCCGGCGTGCTGCTGGTGGGGCTTGGCTGCGAGGTGGCGCAGATTCCGGCCTTGATGGCGGACGACTGGCCTGAGGGCGGCGGCTTTCACGCCATGACCATCCAGGACACCGGCGGCACCCGCAAGACCGTGGAGGAGGGCGTCGCCCGCATCGCCGACATGATCGCCGCCGCCAGCGGAACGACACGTCAGACCGTGCCGGCGCGCGAGCTCATGGTTGCCTTACAATGCGGCGGCTCGGACGCCTATTCGGGCATCACCGCCAACCCGGCCATGGGCGCGGCGGTGGACATCCTGGTCGCCGAGGGCGGTACCGCCATCCTGGCCGAGACGCCGGAGATCTAAGGCGCCGAGCATTTGCTGACCCGCCGCGCCGCCAGCCGCGAGGTTGGCGAACGCCTGGTTGAGCGCATTCGTTGGTGGGAGGATTATACGGCGCGCAACGGCGGTTCCATGGACAACAACCCGTCGCCGGGAAACAAGGCGGGCGGGCTGACGACGATCCTGGAGAAGTCGCTCGGCGCCGCCGCCAAGGGCGGCACCACCAACCTGAACGGCGTCTATCGTTACGCCGAGCCGGTCACGGCGCGGGGCCTGGTGTTCATGGACAGTCCCGGTTTCGATCCTGTGTCGATCACCGGCGAGGTGGCGTCGGGCGCCAATATCGTCACCTTCACCACTGGGCGCGGCTCGGTCTACGGCTGTAAGCCCGCACCCTCGATCAAGCTCGCCACCAATTCGGAAATGTATGCCCGCATGAGCGACGACATGGACATCAACTGCGGCGCCATCGCCGACGGCGAGGCGAGCGTGCGGGAGATGGGCGAGGTGACCTTCGAGCGGATGTTGAGGGTAGCCAGCGGCGAGCGCTCCAAGTCCGAACAGCTCGGCTTCGGCGACAACGAGTTCATTCCCTGGCAGATCGGCGCGGTGATGTAATCCGGCGCCTAGGCCGGCGCCCGGATCGGCGGGCCTATTTCTTCAGGCACTCCCCGGCGAGGCCGGTCGGCATCTTGGCACCGCAGTAGTCGG
>JAYOFL010000116.1:0-3016 GCA_038117205.1 Rhodospirillales bacterium
CCATGTGCGACTTCGCCTCGCCGATGCTGAACTCGCCGAAATGGAAGATGCTCGCGGCGAGGACGGCGGTGGCGTGGCCTTCGAGGATGCCCGCCGCGAGGTGGTCGAGCGTGCCGACGCCGCCCGAGGCGATCACCGGCACGGTCACCGCATCGGCGATCGTGCGCGTGAGCGGAATGTCGAATCCCAGCCGCGTGCCGTCGCGGTCCATCGATGTCAGCAGGATCTCGCCGGCGCCCAGCGACGTCATGCGTTTCGCCCACTCGACGGCGTCGATGCCGGTCGGTTCGCGTCCGCCGTGGGTAAAGATTTCCCATTTGCCGGGCCCGGTGGATTTGGCGTCGATGGCGACGACGATGCATTGCGCGCCGAACTTCTCCGCCGCCTCGCCCACGAATTCCGGGCGGCGGACGGCGGCCGTGTTGATCGAGACCTTGTCGGCGCCGGCAAGAAGGAGTTTCCGGATGTCGTCCACCGTGCGCACTCCGCCGCCGACGGTCAGCGGCATGAAGCACTGCTCGGCGGTTCGGTTGACGACGTCGAAGATGGTGTCGCGGTTCTCGTGGCTCGCCGTGATGTCGAGGAAGCAGAGCTCGTCCGCGCCCTGCTCGTCGTAGATTTTCGCCTGCTCAACGGGGTCGCCTGCGTCGATCAGGTCGACGAAGTTGATGCCCTTGACGGTGCGGCCGTCTTTGACGTCGAGACAGGGGATGACGCGGGCCTTCAGCATTTCCTAGCCCCTGAGAAGCGCCAGGGCCGTGGCGGCGTCGAGGCGTCCGTCGTAGATCGCCCGGCCCGAAATCACGCCCTCGATGCCCGCTTTCTCGTGCTTCTTGAGTTCGATCAGGTCGGCCATGCCGCGGACGCCGCCCGACGCGATGACCGGCGTCGTCAGCGCGAAGGAGAGATCGACCGTCGCGTCGACGTTGACGCCCTGCATCGCGCCGTCGCGGTCGATATCGGTGTAGACGATGGCTGCGACACCTGCGTCCTCGAACCGGAGGGCGAGTTCCATCGCCCGCACTTCGGAGGTTTCGGCCCATCCTTCGACGGCGACCTTGCCGCCGCGGGCGTCGATGCCGACGACGATGCGGCCCGGGAACTCGGTGCAGGCCTGCTTGACCAGCTGGGGCTCCTTGAGCGCGACGGTCCCGAGAATCACGCGGCGCACGCCGACGTCGAGCCAGCTTTCGATCGTTGCGAGATCGCGGATGCCGCCGCCGAGCTGCACCGGCATGCCGATGGCGCCGACGATGGCGGAAACTGCCTCGGCGTTCACCGGTCGGCCTTCGAACGCGCCATTCAGATCGACGATGTGCAGCCACTCGAACCCGGCCGCTTCGAAATCGCGTGCTTGCGCCGCGGGGTCGTCGTTGAAGGTCGTTGCCTGGTCCATGTCGCCGCGGACGAGGCGCACGCATGCGCCGTTCTTGAGATCGATGGCGGGGAACAGGATCACGAGCTTTTTCCGCCCTTCTTGCCGCCCTTGTGCCTCTTGCCGCGCCGGGGAAGCGGGCGGAGCTGCTTGGTGAAATAGTGGCCGGCAACCATTTCGCCGTCGACGAATGCATAGTTGGGGTTCGTCCCCCAGCGCTCGAAGCCGAGCGTTTCCTCGTAGAGCTTGATCGCGGCAATCTGGGTGGCGCGGACATCCAGCTGCAGGATCAGATAGCCGAGATCCCGCGCCTTGTTCTCGACGGCGGTGGCCAGCATCGCGGCGGTGCCGTGTCCGCGCGCCCACGGCGCGACGAACAGTGTTGTCAGCGTCGCCATGTGGGATTGCGCCTCGTTGTTCCGCGGCGGTTCCTGAAGCTGGGCGGCGGCGATGATGCGCCCGTCAAGACGCCCGACGAAGAGGTGGCGTTCGGGGACCAGCGTGACGCCGCGGAAATACCGGCTGAAGACCGTGCGTGGCGGCGGTTTGAGCCAGCCGAACCCGCCACCGTCGAGAATGGCGGATTCCGCCGCGTCGCAGAGATCCTCCAGATCCTCGTCGGAGATTCCCTCGAGCGGTTCGATCAGGATGTCGGCGGTTTCCGCCATCAGGTCCGTTTCCCGTCCCAGGAGCCGTCCCACGCCAGAAAATTTCCGAGCAGCCGCAAGCCCGCCGACTGGCTTTTCTCGGGGTGGAACTGAGTGCCGATCATATTGCCGCGCCCGACGATCACGGAAAAGGGCCCGCCGTAATCCGCCACCGCCAGAACGTCATCGCCGTCTTCGCACTGGAAGGCGTAGCTGTGCACGAAATAGGCATGGTCGCCGGGAGTAAACCCGGCAAGGACAGGATGCGCCGGCGCTTGGACGGCGATCTCGTTCCAGCCCATATGGGGAATCTTGAGCGACGGGTCCGACGGCTCAAGCGGCGCGACCTCGCCCGCGATCCAGCCGAGCCCCTCGTGCGCGCCGTGCTCGATGCCGCGCATCGCCATCAGCTGCATGCCGACGCAGATGCCGAGAAACGGCTTTTTCGCATCACGGACGTTGCGCTCCAGCGCGTCTATCATGCCGCCCAGCGCGCGCAGACCGGCGGCACAGTCGCCGAAGGCGCCGACACCCGGCAGCACGATCCGGTCGGCGGCATCGACGGCTGACGCGTTGCCCGTCACCAGAACCTCGGCGCCGAGACTGGCTTCGCGTGCCGTGCGTTCCAGCGCCTTTGCGACGGACCGCAGATTGCCCGATCCGTAATCGATGACAGTGACCTTCATGACGGCCGTCCGGCGGCGGGCTCCGGCAGTGCGTCGAAGAAGCGTAAAAGAGCGCCTTCGCGATCGCGCCCCGCGGCGATGCCCGCCTGGCGCCATCCGCGCGCGCGCAGCGTCTGGCCGCGCGCATCGTTGGCGACGAACCCGACGAGGGTCATGACGCCCAGCGTTACCGCGCTCGCGCTCAGCGGATCGGCACCGATGAGGCCGGCAGCGATCTCGGCGAGTACGAGAACGGCGAGAAGGCCCAGCGCGGCGAACCACATCCGGTGCCACAGCGCCCACAGCGGGCCGAAGAAGAACGCCGGCCA
>JAYOFL010000117.1:0-2939 GCA_038117205.1 Rhodospirillales bacterium
AACCCCTGACCTTCGCATTGCGAACGCGACGCTCTCCCAACTGAGCTACGGCCCCTTCCGGGTAGGTCTTCGTCCGGCGGCCTGGGCCCCCGGCGCGAAATCGGGCGGATAATGTGGTCGAAGCCGCCCCTTGTCAAGCGCGCCGAAGTTTCCAGTGCAGCCTTGCGCGGGGCGCGCCGTGGGCCTAGGTTATTCCCGATTCACGAACGATTTTAGGGACATCGGCCCCAGCCATGAACGTCATCCTCGGCCCGCTGCTGCAAGTGCTGCTGATCGCCATCGAACTTTACATGTGGATCGTGATCATCGGCGTGGTCCTGAGCTGGCTGGTCGCCTTCAACGTCATCAACACGTCGAACCGCTTCGTCTACATGGTCGGCGATTTCACCTACCGCCTGACCGAACCGCTGCAGGCACCGATCCGCCGCGCGCTGCCAAACCTGGGCGGGCTGGATCTGTCGCCCATGGTGCTGATCTTGGGGCTGATCTTCGTCCGCGGCGTCATCGCCAACCTCTATTTCCGGTTTGTCTGACGCGCCCCTGCCGTTCCGCCGCACCCAAGCCGGCATTGCCGTCGACATCCGGCTCTCCCCGAAAGCCTCGAAGAACGCCGTCACCGGCATCGACACCCTTGCCGACGGCTCTCGCGTGCTCAAGGTCTCGGTCACCGCTGTTCCGGAGAAAGGCAAGGCCAACAAGGCGCTCCTCAAGTTGCTATCGAAATCGTGGGGGGTGGGCATGCAAAGCCTGGACTTGATCAAGGGCGCCAAGGACCGTAACAAGACCGTCCTGATCGACGACCCGGCCGGCGACAGGCTCGACGCCCTCGTGGCCTGGGCACGGACGCTCGAATAGCTGACAGGGAGGCTAGCATGGCGACGGACACCATCATCGACGGTAAGGCATTCGCCCAAGGCCTGCGCGAGCGCGTGGCCACGGAAGCCGCCGCCATCCGGGACGCACACGGCCTGCAGGCCGGGCTCGCCGTGGTGCTGGTCGGCGACGACCCGGCCAGCGCCGTCTACGTGCGCAACAAGGGCGAGCAGACCCGCGAGGCCGGCATGCAATCGTTCGAACACCGGCTCCCCGCCGACACGCCGGAAGCCGACGTGCTGGCGCTGGTCGGGAAACTCAACGCCGACGACGCCGTGCACGGCATTTTGGTGCAGCTGCCGCTGCCCGACCAGATCGACGAACAGAAGGTGCTGGCCGCCATCGACCCGGACAAGGACGTGGACGGCTTTCACGTCACCAACGTCGGGCGGCTGTGGACCGGCGGCGACGCGCTGGTGCCCTGCACGCCCTACGGCTGCATCCTGATGCTGAAGGACAGGCTCGGCGATCTCAGCGGCATGCGCGCCGTTGTCGTCGGGCGCTCCAACATCGTCGGCAAACCGATGGCCGCTTTGTTGCTGGCCGAGAGCTGCACCGTCACCATCGCGCACTCCCGGACCCGCGACCTGGCGGCGCGCTGCCGCGAGGCCGATATCGTCGTCGCCGCCGTCGGCCGGCCGGAAATGATCAAGGGCGACTGGATTCGCCCCGGCGCCACCGTCATCGACGTCGGCATCAACCGTGTCGATGCGCCCGAAAAGGGCCTCAAGGACGACGGCACGCCGAAAACCAAGCTGGTCGGCGACGTCGATTTCGCCGAAGCGGTCGAGGTTGCCGGTGCCATCACGCCGGTGCCGGGCGGCGTCGGACCGATGACCATCGCGTGCCTGCTGCGCAATACGCTGGTCGCGGCGTGCCGCCAGAACGGCATCGAGCCGCCGGCGATCTGAACGCGCGAATCCAACCCGGGCGTGCAACTCCGTTGCGTTGGGAATCCTCCCTGTGAGATGATGCGCCACCATGCGTGAACTGTTCCAGAGGCTGGCCGCGCGGCCCGGCGTCACCGCCGAGCTGCTGTTGGCATCGTTCTTCGCCAACCTGTTGGCGCTGGCCTCGCCGCTGTTCGTCATCCAGGTGCTCAATCGCTACGTCTCCTACGGCGTCGACGCGACGCTGATCACGCTGACCGCCGGCGTCGTGGGGGCGATTGCGCTGGAGACCGGATTCCGCCAGGCGCGGCTGATGCTATCCGCCACCGCGCTCGAGGACCGCGACCGCGAACGCGCCATCGGCGCCTTCGGCATGCTGACGGCGGCCAAGGCACAGGCGCTGGAGATGCTGCCGGGCGGCCAGCGGCGCGAAGCCGTGCGCGGCCTCGATTCAGTGGAGAGCGCCTTCAACCCGCCCAACATCGGCGCCGTCATGGACGTGCCGTTCGCGCTGGTGTTCGTCGCCGCGCTGGCGCTCCTCAACGTCTGGCTCGGCCTCGTCGCCATGGCCTTCATCGTCGCCGCCTTCGGCTTCAGCCTCTATTCGCAGGCGCGCCTCAAGGGCCCCATGCAGCAACTGTCGCAGACCGCCGGGCTCGGCAACACGCTGCTCGCCACCGTCGACCGCGCCGCCGACACCATCCGCGCCTTCGGCGGCCAGGGCCCGGTGATGGCGTCCTGGCAGCAATACGTCGGCCAGGCGCAGATGCTGCGCCAGCGCGTGGCGCGCATGCAGGGCGCGGGGCAGACCCTGACCCAGAGCCTGCAGGCGATGATGGGCGTCGCCATCATTTCCATCGGCGCGACGCTGGTGGTCGGCGGGCACCTGGACGTGGGCTCGCTGATCGGCTGCAACATCCTCGCCGCCCGGGGCTTGGGCCCGATGCTGCGCCTCGCGCAACTCACGCAATCCTTCGCCAAGGCCGAACAGGCGCTCACCGATGCGCGCAAGCTCGCCGAACTGCCGACCGAGGCCGATGCCGGCACCGCGCTCGGCGCCTATTCCGGCGGGCTGGAGCTGCGCGACGCGGGCTTCATTTATCCGGAAGCGCCGGCACCGCTGTGTTCCCCGTCAGCGCCCATGGGACGTATTGAGGTGATTGCCTAAGGGAGGAT
>JAYOFL010000118.1:0-2834 GCA_038117205.1 Rhodospirillales bacterium
GGCTGGTAGGGCGTCGTCCCACAGGCGCGCGACGAAGCGCTGGCCGGTGACCGCGTCGGACGCCGGCGACAACAGATAGAGCAGCGGCGCGACGATGCGCTCGGGCCGGATCAGGGTGCTCCGGTCGAGCGGCGCCGAAGCGTCGAAGAAGGCCGAGTCGACCGCGCCGCCCGGCAACAGCGCGTTCACCGTGACCCCGCTGCCAGCGAGGTCGTGCGACCAGCTGACGGTGGCCGCCTCCAGCGCCGCCTTCGACGCGCCGTAGGGCGTGTAGGCGCCGCGCAGCATGGTGTCGAAACTGGTGGTGACGTTGACAATGCGCCCCCAGCCGCGCGCCGTCAGGTGCGGCGCGGCGGCGCGCGCCATCATGAACGGGCCGCGGACGTTGATCGCCATCAGCCGGTCCCAGCGGTCCTGCTCGACCTCCCAGAAGCGGATCGGGTTCTCCAGGTTGTCGGCGCGGATCGCCGCCATGCCGACGCCGGCGTTATTGACCAAAGCGTCGAGCCCGCCGGCCCAGGCGACGGCGGCGTCGACGCAGCGGACGCAGTCGTCCTCCCGGGTGACGTCGCCGGCGACGGTGAGCACGCGCCCGGTGTCGGCCAGAGGCGCGGCCATGGCGTCCAGCGCTTCAGCCGACAGGTCGAAGCCGACGGCGCGGCCGCCGGCGGCGACCACCGCCTCGGCCATCGCCCGGCCCATGCCGCCGGCGGCGCCGGTGACGATGACGGTGCGGCCGGAGAGATCGGTGACTTCTGAGTTCATGTGCCCTACTCTATACGAACCGGCCGGCCGCGAAATGCCGGAAACCGCGTGCCATCGCACACACGGGAAGTCCACCAGGGAGACCGCCATGCCCACCGCCAAGATCTTCGGCCTGCGCACCACCATCGAGCCGGTGCAGGACGCCATGTCCGACGCCATCCACGACTGCGTCTCGGAGGCGCTGAAGTTCCCGCGCGAGAAGCGCCTGCAGCGGTTCATCCTGATGGACGCGAAGGATTTCCGCTACGGCGAAGGCCGCACCGAGCAGTACACGGTGATCGAGATCGCGTTCTTCGAGGGCAGATCCTTGGCGACCATCAAGAACCTGATCAACCTGCTCTACGAGCGCGTCCCCGTGGCCACCGGCATCCCGCGCGAGATGATCGACATCACCATCCACGAGATCCCCAAGACCCACTGGGGCCTGCAAGGCCGCCTCGGCGACGAGCAGGACCTGGGCTACGACGTCGCGGTCTGACTGCCGCGCCCAAGCGGCCCGTTCGCCGGCCGCTTACGCGGCGCCGCAACGGTTGGATGTTGACATAATGTAAACACCCCGCGGACCGGAAATGGCGGTTTTCCGCTAATTTTGGGGTTCCGGAGGTGTTTACATGCATTTCGCGATTCCGCTCCTCTTCATCGCCCCCACGCCGGCGAACGACACGCCACCGACCCGCGGCGACGCAGGCCAGAAAAGAACATATATAGAACTTATTGAAAAATGTCAAGCCTGATCGCCGCTGTGAATTGGCGAATATCTTACGAAAACCTATTCGATGCGGCGTGTCCGGCTAACATTGGACGGATCGGACGAGGCGATTCGGGACGACGCTGGCGGTCAACCTCACCGGCACCATGCTCAGCGTCCGCGCCTTTCGCCCGAATATCCGCCAAGACGGCGCCATCGTTACGCTCGGCAGCGTCGCGGCGATCCGCGCGATGCCGCTGGCGGATGCCTACACCGCTTCCAAGGGGGCGATCGCCGCACTGACGAAATGTTGGGCTGTCGACTACTCCCGCTTCGGCATCCGCGTGAATTGCGTTTGCCCGGGGCCAGTGGCGACGGAGATGATGGACGGCGTGATCGAGCAGTTCGGGAAGTCGCAGCAACTGCAATTGCCGAAGCAACGGATGGCGCGGGCCGACGAAGTCGGCGAATTGATCGCCTTTTTGGCGTCGCCCGCTGCCAGTTATGTCTCGGGAGCGATTATCCCCGTTGACGGCGGCGCGACCGCACATAGCGCTGGCATGCCTTTTCCAAAAAGGCGTGATACCTAATCCTGCTTACGCCGGTTTTGGGTCATCAACTGACCTCAATGGCATCGCAAGATCGAGTCTGTAGAGACCTCTAAAGCGGTCTCAAGTCGCAATGCATCCTCAATGACATTTTCGCACGGCAATTTTCAATTATCGTCGACTGCGGACTCCCGTGAAACGCCGCCTCTTCCAAACCCGCCCGTTTCCACTATCCTCAGTCCCGAGCCAACTGGGAGCCTCGCCATGCCGACCATCGACGACCCCATCGCCTTCGAGCTATTCAAGAACGCGGTGTTCTCCATCGCCGACGAGATGGCGCTGACGATCTGCCGGACGACCTATTCGGGCGTGCTGCGCGACAACATGGACTTCTCCACCGCCTTCGCCGACGCCGACGGCAAGCTGGTCGCGCAGGGGCTCACCCTGCCGGCGCACCTGGGCTCGATCCCCACCGCGCTGGACGTCGTCGTCGAGCGCTTCGGCGGGACCATGCGGGAGGGCGACATGTACATCATGAACGACCCCTTCGACGGCGGCATGCACCTCCCCGACATCTTCATCTTCAAGCCGATCTTCTGGGAGGGTGCGCGCGTCGCCTTCGCGGCCACCATCTGCCACCACGCCGACGTCGGCGGCCGGGTGCCGGGCTCGAACGCCTCGGATTCCACCGAGATCTACCAGGAGGGGCTGCGCATCCCGCCGATGAAGCTCTACGACCGGGGCGAGTTGAACGAGACGCTCTGGATGATGATCGAGAAGAACGTCCGCATCCCGGTCCAGGTGTTCGGCGACCTGCGCGCCCAGCTGGCCGC
>JAYOFL010000119.1:0-2826 GCA_038117205.1 Rhodospirillales bacterium
TCGTCACCGGCAAGCAGCACAAGCCGATCGCCAACGCGCCGAGCTACACCGGCGTCTTCGCCAAGGCGCTGATTGCGGAGGCCGAGGTCGACGACAAGATCGTCGCCATCACCGCCGCCATGCCGGGCGGCACCGGCGTCGACAAGTTCTCGGAAAGCTTCCCCAACCGCAGCTTCGACGTCGGCATCGCCGAACAGCATGCCGTGACCTTCGCCGCCGGCCTGGCGACGGAAGGCTACCGGCCGTTCTGCGCCATCTATTCCACCTTCCTGCAACGTGCCTACGACCAGGTCGTGCACGACGTGGCGATCCAGCACCTGCCGGTGCGCTTCGCCATCGACCGCGCCGGCTACGTCGGCGCCGACGGCAACACGCATTGCGGCGCCTTCGACCTGCCGTATCTCTGCACGCTGCCCGGTTTCGTCGTCATGGCGCCGTCCGACGAGGCCGAACTCATGCACATGACCGCGACGGCGGCGCAGATCGACGACGGCCCGAGCGCGATCCGCTATCCGCGCGGTGAGGGCATCGGCGTCGAACTGCCGGCGCGCGGCACGCCGCTCGCCATCGGCAAGGGCCGCATCGTCCGCGAGGGCTCGTCCGTTGCCATCCTGGCGCTCGGCGCGCGGCTGCACGCGGCGTTGCAGGCGGCCGAGGAATTGGCCGGCATGGGGCTTTCAGCGACCGTCGCCGACGCGCGTTTCGCCAAGCCGCTCGACGAGGACATGATTTTGCGCCTCGCGCGCGAGCACGAAGTGCTGCTCACCATTGAGGAAGGCTCGGCCGGCGGCTTCGGCGGCCACGTGGCGCAGTTCCTGGCCAACGCCGGCGCTTGCGACGGTGGGCTAAAGCTCCGCATCATGACCATGCCCGACTTCTTCATTGAGCAGAACAAGCCTGAAACCCAGAACGAGATCGCGCGGCTGACGGCGCCGCACATCGTCGCCAACGTGCTCGCGGCCTTGGGCCGGGGCGAAGAGGCCGAAGCGATCCGGGAAGCCCGGCGCGCCTGAGCGTCGCCCGGCCGGCGGTCCCGCGCATGGCCAGTATTCCGAAACAGCGGGTCGACCAGCTCCTGGTCGAACGCGGCCTCGCCGAGAGCCGCGCCAAGGCGCAGGCCCTGGTTATGGCCGGTCTCGTTTTCGCCGGCGAGAAACGCATCGACAAACCCGGCCAGCAACTTAGCCAGGAGACCACCCTCGACGTGCTCGGCCAGGACCATCCCTGGGTCAGTCGTGGCGGGCTCAAACTGGCGCATGCACTCGAACATTTCGGATTGTCGCCGGCGGGACGCATCGCGCTCGATGTCGGCGCCTCGACCGGCGGTTTCACCGACGTACTGCTGGCGAATGGCGCCGCGCGCGTCTACGCCGTCGATGTCGGCCGCGGCCAGCTCGCCTGGAAACTGCAGTCCGATGCCCGCGTCGTGCGCCTCGACAGAACCAACGCGCGCAACCTGACGCCCGAACTGGTGCCCGAGCCGGTCCGGGCCATCGTCTGCGACGCCAGCTTCATCGGTCTCGAAACCGTGCTGCCGGCGGCGCTGGCGCTGGCGGCGCCGGGCTGCTTCCTGGTCGCGCTGATCAAACCGCAGTTCGAGGTCGGGCAGGGCCGCGTCGGCAAGGGCGGCATCGTCCGCGATCCGGCGTTGCACGAGGAGGTTTGTGAACGCATCCGGGCGTGGCTCGAAGGGCTCGCCGGTTGGCGCGTGCTCGGCCTTGCCGAAAGCCCGATCAAGGGCGCGGAAGGCAATGCCGAATTCCTGATCGCCGCCGTCTACGGGGAAACCGCGCCATGACCATCCGGGTCACCGAAACGCTCGAGATTGACGAGCGCTGGATCGAGGTCAGCTTCATCCGCTCGCCGGGGCCGGGCGGGCAGAACGTCAACAAGGTCGAGACTGGCGTGCAATTGCGTTTCGACGCGGCGAAATGCGATCAACTGGCCGAAGACGTGCGCGACCGCCTCAAGCGGCTCGCCGGCCGGCGCCTGACACGCGACGGCGTCATCGTCATCACCGCGACGACGCAACGCAGCCAGGAACTCAATCGCCGCGCCGCCGTGCGCCGGTTGGTGGCGCTGATCGCCGTCGCCGTGCCGCCGCCGAAGAAACGCCGTCCGACGCGGCCGGGCCAGGGCGCTGTCGAAAGACGCCTCGATACCAAGCGCCGCCGTCAGGCGATCAAGCGAAGCCGCGGCCGCGTCGACCGGGACAATCCATCCGACTGACCGTAGGTGGAATTAATATATTCAATTATATGAATATATGATACGGTCATAGCCCGAGTGACCCGGACACCAGGGGAGAAAATCCGATGACCAAGAAACCCGAATATGATCCGAGCGTGTTGATGGCCGCCTGCATCCAGGCCGCCGCGCAAGTGCTGACCGCCAAAAAGGCGGACGGCATGGACGATCCCGAGACCATCACGCGTCTGGCCGCGCAGATCCGCGACGAAGCGTTGTTGCAGATGTAACGACGGCCGCGCCTAGCGCAGCTTTTGGGTCAGGCGAAGCGGGCCTTCGCCGCCTTGGCTTTCTGGGCGTCTTCGGCCGAATAGGCAGCGCCCGACCAAAGCTGGCGGTAGGCGATTTCCTCGTTGCCGTTCTCACAGACTTCCAGCACTTGCTTGAACAGCGGCTGGAAGGTCTCGCTCCTGTGCGATTCCTCGTGTTCCTCGAAACTGCGCCAGAAGGTGACGATCAGCGCTTCGCGGTCCTTCAATGGGCTTTCGACTGCCTGGCCGACCGTGCTGCCCTCATTCGACACCTGGCCGCTGTTGAGCAGCACCATGCCGCCGAGGAAACCGCTCTCGGAGTGGTAGG
>JAYOFL010000120.1:0-2599 GCA_038117205.1 Rhodospirillales bacterium
GCCGCCCCGGCGCCACCCCGGCCGAGGTCGAGCAGGCCGCGCGGGTCGCGCAGATACACGATTTCATCATGAGCCTGCCGGAAGGTTACCAAGCCATGGTCGGCGAACGTGGACTCAAGCTCTCCGGCGGCGAGCGCCAGCGCGTCGCCATCGCCCGCACGGTGCTCAAGGACCCCGGCATTCTGGTGTTCGACGAGGCGACCTCGGCCCTCGACAGCGCCACCGAGCAGGAGATACTCACCGCCCTCAAGGCGGTGTCGCGCGACCGCACCACGCTGACCATCGCGCACCGGCTCTCGACCGTGATCGACGCCGACGAGATCATCGTGCTCGATGCGGGCCGTATCGCCGAACGCGGGCGTCACGCCGAACTTCTCGCCCTGGGCGGACGCTACGCGGACATGTGGAAGCGCCAGCAGAAGGCGGCGGAAGCCCTTGAGACCCTGGCCGCCACCGGCGAGGCCGAATTGGTATTGCCGGCCGCACAGCCCTCCGGCGATTAGACCACCGACACTTTCGCCTATCGCCGCCCGTTCGGGTGCAGCGCCTTGAACAGTTGTTCGGCGCTGATGCCGAGCTTCTGGGCGGCGCTTTCGAAGTCAGGCGGCGGCGGGCCGAGCGCGTGGTGAAGCTGCTCGGCGGAAATCCCGAGACGTGCCGCGGCGGCGTTGAGGTCCGGCGGGCCACCGGGCGGGCCGCCCATGCCGCCCCCCCGGCCACCGCCTTGCTGCATACCGCCCTGCCCGAAGCCGCCTTGTCGCATGCTGCCTTGGCCGAAGCCACCTTGTCCAAAACCACCAGGCGGCATGCCGCCACCCATGCTGCCTCCCATGCCACCTTGGCCGAAGCTGTTGGGACCACGCCCCATGCCACCACCCATACCGCCGGGCCGGCCTCGGCTGAAGCTCTGGTCGGGCGTGCCGACCCAACAGCGCGGAATGAACGGATAGGCGGCGGTGATGACGTAGTAGTAGGTGCCCTTGGGGTATTCTGGCGTCACGCCCTCACGGCCGTTACAGGCGTCGAGGTCCCCGAGCCCGGCGACGTACTCGTAATCCTGCACGTAGGTGCCGTCGTAGCGCCCGCCGGGACCGGACGGCCTCGTGCCCTGTTTGACCCGGTGGCTCGGGCGAAGTTGCACCATGGCGCTCCCAGGATTGCGCGGGTCCTGATAACCGAACGGCCCGTACATGGGAAAACCGTCGGCGGCATAGCCCAAAAGTGTCGGCTTGTCGCGGAACGGAAATTTCTCGATCAGGCCGTTCGGCACCGCATGATAGTGATAGGCGCCGTTCGGCTGGACGTGGGCGTTGCTCTTGTCGAGACCCAAGTTCATGGCACCCGACATCGCCTCGATGTTCCAGCCCGAACTGCGGTCGCGGCGCCAGTATTCGGCGGTCAAGGGGTCGAACGGCACGCCGTTGAGGGCGACGCCGAAATTCTGGTGCCCCAGCTGCGTCAACCGACCCGCCATTTGCGGCCGCAACGTCACGCGGAAATTGTAGTCCTGCTTGGAAATGGTGTGAGGGTTGCCGCGGTTGGGAAACTGTCCGGGTTGGTGGTCCGGTATGCCGTCGGAACGAACGTATCGGTAGCCGCCGGACATATCGATGGTGATGTGGACGGCGGCTTCCGCCGGGTTGGTCAGGAACGACCAGAAATCGTAGGCTGCGCGGTCGGCGTCGTGTTCCACCTTGGTCCAGGGCCGCGCCGTCGGCTCGACGCCGTGCGCCGAGGCATCCGGCGCAGCGCCCATCACCAAGGCCAGCGCAGAGGCGGCAAAAGCAAGATTTCGCGTCATGGGATGCATTCCCTTTATTCGAGGTCCGCGCCGATTGTAGCGGACGACGAAGACAGAGGGAATTCGTTCAAGCGGCGTCGCGTTGAATCCAGCCGCCGCCGAGCACACGCTCGCCCTGATAGATGACCGCGGCCTGGCCGGGCGATGTGCCGGCAGCAGGCTCGGCGAAGGTCACGCGCCAACGCCCATTATCGGCCTGCTCGACCCGCGCCGCAACCGGCTGGGTGGTGGAGCGGATCTTGACCGTGATGTCGTCGTCTGGGCCCGGGCCTTCGCCATCGCCGAGCCAGTTGACGTCGGCGATCTCGAAGCTTCGCCAGAGTAGCGCTTCCTTTGACCCGACCACGACATTGCGCGTCACAGGCTCGATGCGGACGACGTAGAGTGGCTCACCGGTGGCGATCCCAAGACCGCGTCGCTGACCGACGGTGAAATGCACGATGCCGTCGTGGCCGCCGAGGCGGGTACCGTCGATATCGACGATGTCTCCCGGCTCCCAGGCACCGGGCCGCAACTTGGCCAGCAGCCCGGCGTAATCGCCGTCGGGCACGAAGCAGATATCCTGGCTTTCCGGCTTGGCGGCGACGGGAAGCTGGAAACGCTCGGCATGGCGGCGGGTTTCCGCCTTGTCCATGCCGCCCAACGGAAAATCCAAGTGGCTCAACTGACCGCGCGTGGTGGCAAACAGGAAATAGCTCTGGTCCTTGGCCGGATCGACGGCACGGTGCATTTCCGGCCCGGTCGCGCCCTCGACGACGTCATGACACGCCTGGATTCGGATATACCGCCGGAACCCGC
>JAYOFL010000121.1:0-2526 GCA_038117205.1 Rhodospirillales bacterium
GACATGACGAACAGGCCATCGGTGCCGGGCCGGATGCCGATCCATTCGTCGGCGACGGCGGAATAGCCGGTGCGCACCGGGTTGACCGAGACGAACTTGACGCCGCGCGTCTTCAGCTTGCCGATACCGGTCTTGATCGGGTTGGAATCGTGGTCCTCGGCGACCCCGAACATCAGGAAATACTTGGTCCGTTCCCAATCCGGCTCACCGAATTCCCAGAACGCACTGCCGATGGTGTAGAGCCCGCCGGCCGCCATGTTGACCGAGCAGAAACCGCCGTGCGCGGAGAAGTTGGGGGTACCGAACTGCTGCGCCCACCAGCTGGTCAGCGACTGCGATTGGTCGCGTCCGGTGAAGAACGCTAACTTTCGGGGATCGGTGGCGCGACAGCGCGCCAGCCAGGCGACCGCCGTATCCAGCGCCTCCTCCCACTCGACCTCCTTGAATTCGCCCGACCCACGTGGACCGACGCGGCGCAGCGGCTTGATCAGCCGCGCCGGCGACTTGAAGTTCATGATCCCGGCCGAGCCCTTGGCGCAGAGCACGCCCTTGTTGACCGGGTGGTTCGGATTACCCTGGATGTATCGGATCTCGCCGTCCTTGAGGTAGACCCGTATGCCGCAGCGACACGCGCACATGTAGCACGTGGTGTGCTTGATCTCGTCGCCGACGGAGGGCGAGGTGTCGATCGGCCGGTCAGGCGGCAGACGGTCAGTAGTGGCCATCGGATTTCCGATCGATAAAATTCAATATTAACAGAGTAGTTATATCTGATTTCTTAAAGTTCATTATCAACATTGAAAAAGGAGTTTTCGGCGTCGTAGTGGTCCGCGACAACGTCACATTTGGCCACCCGTCCTGTACGCCGCCAGGAACTTGTCCTGCGAACCAACCCGCAGAAACGCCAGCGCGCAACCCAGCGTGCGGTCCTCGGTCTGTTCGCGGCCGGCGCGGCGCGGCGCGTCGGCGGCTGGACAGGCGGTTTCCGGGATCGTCGGCGTCGTCGCATGGGCGCCCTGTTCCTTTTCTCCGGTGATCGCGCCCGGCAGGTCGGCTTCGCGGTTCGCCCTCGCCTCCGGCGCCTTTTCCGGCGCGATAACGATGTCGGGCTCGACGCCCTTCGCCTGGATGGTATGGCCGTCGGGGCCGTAGTAGAGCGCCGTCGTCAGGCGTAGTGCGCCGTCGACGGGCATCGGGATGATCGTCTGCACCGAGCCCTTGCCGAAGGTCCGGCTGCCCATCACCGTCGCGCGCTTATGCGATTTCAAGGCACTGGCGACGATCTCGGACGCCGAGGCCGAGCCACCGTTGACCAGCACGACCATCGGTAGCCCGGCCGCCAGGTCGCCGTCGACGGCCTTGAAAGAGCGCTGGTTGGCCGCAGTCCGGCCGCGCACCGAGACGATCTCGCCGTCGCTCAGGAAGGCGTCGGCCAGGATCACCGACTGGTCCAGCAGTCCACCCGGGTTGTTGCGGAGGTCGAGGACGATGCCCGACGGATCGCCGCCGAGTTCGCGGCGGATCGACGCGAACGCCTGGGCGATTCCGGTGTCGACGCGTTCCGAAAACCGGCTGACGCGAATGTAACCCACCTGCCCCATGGTCTGCCAGCGCACGGCGCGGACCTTGATGATAGCGCGAACGATGGTGACCTCGAAATCGGGAACGCCGGAGCGCTTTATCATAAGCCGGATCGGTTCGCCCGGCCTGCCGCGCATGCGGCGCACCGCCTGGGCGAGCGTCAGGCCCTTGATCGGATCGCCGTCGACGGCGGCGATCAGGTCGCCAGACTGCATGCCGGCACGCGCCGCCGGGGTTCCCTCGATCGGCGCGACGACCTTGACCAGGCCGTCCTCCATCGTCACCTCGATGCCGAGCCCGCCGAACTCGCCCTTCGTGTGGACGAAGCTTTCCTGGTATTCGCGGGCGTTCATGAACACGGAATGCGGATCGAGCGAGGTGGTCATCTTGTCGAGCGCCGCCTCGACCAGCGCGGCCGGCGCGGTTGCGCCGGCTTCCGGCTTCTTCGCCTCGATGCCGGCTATCGCGAAATCCACCAGCTGGGAGTCGGCGACCGGCTTGACGTAGTTGGTGCGGATCCGCTTGTAGGCGAAGCGGAAATAGTCGAGCTGGTCGTCCGCCTCCTCGCCGGGCGTGGCGTATTGGCGGTAGACGCCGGCGAAGCGGTCGTATTCGCGCTGCGCTTCTTCGGGGAACGGCTGCAGATCGCCGACCGCCTGGATGACACGGCCGATCGGCGACGGCCCCTGGACGCAGCCGCTGACGGTCGGCAGCGTGGCAAGGCCCAAGAGCGCGCCGATGACCAGCAACATACCCTGCGGGGACCCACGCCACTTCATCCGAAACGCGCTCCTTTCATCCGGCCCGCGGCCCGCCGGACACGCCGCCGGCCCGGCTGTCAGCCGTCCGCGTTGATCTGCTCGATCAGTTCGCCCAAGACCTTCTCGGACTCGTCGTTCTCGACCTGGCAGGTGCCGGCGTTCTCATGCCCGCCGCCGCCGTACT
>JAYOFL010000122.1:0-1437 GCA_038117205.1 Rhodospirillales bacterium
CGGCCGGCTCCATGGCGACGGCCTGAAAGGACTCCTTGCGCGGCTTGATCACCTCGTAGCAACCCGTGATGGTCCCGCCCGTGCCGACGCCGGCGACCAGGATGTCGATCTCGCCGTCCGTGTCCTCCCACAACTCCTCCGCCGTGGTCCGCCGATGAACGTCGGGATTCGCCTCATTGTTGAACTGCTGCGGAATCCAGGAATTCGGCGTCTCGGCGGCCAGTTCCTCAGCCTTCGCGACCGCGCCCTTCATGCCCTTCGGCCCCGGGGTCAACACCACCTTCGCGCCCAGCAGCGCCAGCAGGGTGCGCCGCTCGACCGACATCGTCTCCGGCATCGTGAGCGTCAGCTTGTAGCCCTTGGCCGCGCAGACAAACGCCAGAGCAATGCCGGTGTTGCCGCTCGTCGGCTCGATGATCTGCGTGTCCTTGTTGACCAACCCCTTCTTCTCCGCGTCCTCGATCATGGCCATGCCGATGCGATCCTTGACGCTGCCCAGCGGGTTGAAGAACTCACACTTGAGCAGGACGTTGGCGTCAACGCCCTCGGTGACGCGGTTCAGTTTGACCAACGGCGTGCGGCCGACGGTGTCGATGATGTTGTCGTAGACTTTTCCCATAAACTTTGTTGGTTGCGGTTGTCGGGTGTGACGTGGATACGAAACGCGTTGCGTCGATTTATTCCCGTCCAATCCAACGGGACCACGAATTCTGGAGCAATGCGCCCGCTCGGCAAGTCTTTTCCCCGGCGATGCAACGGGCTTGCGGCGTGCGATTGCGAAGGGGCGGCGGGAGTTTTCCGGCGTTTCCGTAGCTGCGCTCGCAAGAGCGTGGAAGGATCAGGGGAAAGGACGGGTGTCCCACCTTCTTGCGAAGGCAGCCACCACCCTCCCGCAATCGCACGCGGGCCGGTGGACGGTTCATTTTCCGCACTCCATCCCTGATTGTTTTGCGCAACGGCTCACGCAGTTGAAAGACCGCGAAGCGGTCGGGGAAGGTAGCCGTCGGTTTCAACCGGCGGTCTTAGCGGCCACACGGCAGGCGTCCCAAACGGGACGCGGCAACGCCCGCGGTTCCCTTGTGGCCTGCCAACGCTTCGGCAGCGTCCCTCCAAGACGCGCTGGTTTTGGATGGAACGAACCGCCGGTTGAAAACCGACGGCTACCTTGCATCGCCACTTCGCGGCGGACGGGCGGACGGTTGCTGGAAAGCGGGATGGAGAACACCGCAAGGAGCGCGACTGTGTCGAAGACCAGTCGCAGCAACGCGGCCAGGCAACGGCGTCGAAGTGCAGCCCTGTCCGAATCTGCTGTCCGAGGCCCTGCGGCCGATCCCAAAGACAGGCCACCGTCGCATCGAGCCCCGGAGGGGGGGGGGGGGGGGGGCCGGGGGGGGGGGGCCCCCCCCCGCCCGGGCCCCCCCACCCCCCCCCCACACG
>JAYOFL010000122.1:1447-2475 GCA_038117205.1 Rhodospirillales bacterium
CGCGTCGTTTTTGCTCAAACGCTTGT
The DNA here is from genome assembly GCA_038117205.1 of Rhodospirillales bacterium. Taxonomy (GTDB): domain Bacteria; phylum Pseudomonadota; class Alphaproteobacteria; order Rhodospirillales; family Casp-alpha2; genus JAQBZY01. The sequence continues at coordinate 1,474 of JAYOFL010000122.1, forward strand.
GGTTAGAAAAACCCCCCGGCCCCCCCCCGAAAAACCGCCCGCGCCCTGAACGGGCGCGAGCCCCCCCCGCAAGGCTCCTGGGTCTGTAGTTCTGCCACCCCTGCCGGGGCGGAGGCGCAAGGGGCCGGATAAACCGGTGGTTCCACCGCCGGCTACCATCTTGTCGCCCCTCCAGGACTACTTCCTGTCCGCATGGGCTGAGAGCCCGACCGTACAAAGCCCGGGACATCGAACGCCTGGTTTGGCGACGAAAAGAAGAAGCGTTGATTGGCACGGAAATTGCCGGCAATTTGGGAAGCCCAAAACTTGGAACACTGACTGCGCTTTAGGCGCCAAATGGAAGGGTGTGCGCAGTCGGGTGCGTTTACTACCGCCCTGTCAAAGAACCATGGCCATCTACGTCGGTCTCAAACTCAAAGAGCAGGTAGGCGCCACTCGCACATATACCTTCTTCAAGTCCGACGGATCGCCATACGGAACGCTGGCGGTGAACACAACGACCAATGAGATCATTCTACTTAATGCCGAACGCGAGCGTGCCAAGGAGTTCGCATTTCAATGCGCCCGCAGCGCAATTGAAAAGGCATTGGATCGGGGCGATCTTCCCGATGAACTCTGCTACGCTGCATAAACTCGATGACCTCCATATTCTCAGTGGAAGGTCGATTTTCGATCGAAGGGCGTGGCGCGGTTGTAGGAGTCGCGGATGGAATGTGATTTAAGCCAGAAGAAGGCGGTATCAGGAAACAAGAAGCGGTTCACAATCGAGCGCGCCTTCGTGTGGAGTTGTTGGGCGGTGCTCTTGGGCGTTGTGGTCATGATAATCACGCCATTGGAACTCTACTACGCCAACGGATACACATGTGCGAATACGGGTTCTCGAAAAGGACATAACTTGTGGTTCTGGGGGACACAGACCGACCACTCATACAGCCCATCCCCAATCGAAACTTTCATGCTCGATCTTCATCCTGAGTAATTGAATCACCGATGGGTGAAGAC
>JAYOFL010000123.1:0-2364 GCA_038117205.1 Rhodospirillales bacterium
AGACCGCCAACGTGGTCCGCAACATCGCCTTCGGCGCGCCGACCATCGCCGTCGATACGCACATCTTCCGCGTCGGCAACCGCACCGGCCTGGCGCCGGGAAAGACGCCGCTGGCGGTCGAGAAGAAACTGCTGAAGGCGACGCCGGCCGAGTTCATGCGCCACGCGCACCACTGGCTGATCCTGTTGGGCCGCTACATCTGCAAGGCACGGAAGCCCGACTGCCCGGTCTGCCCGGTCGCCGATCTCTGCCGCTTCAAGGGCAAGACGGCAGCCTGAAGTCGGGTAGGGGGCGTCAGCTTGGCGACGCCGCCCTGGCGGCGCGCACGATGGCGGCGAAACAGGCCTGGCCGTCGGCGCCCGACGAGGCTGCCTTGTCTTCCAGCTTTCGCGTGGTGACGTGATCGACGGTCATGCCGCCGCCCGACTTGGGATAGAGAAAGAGATCGAGCACGCAGCCGTTCAGGCGGTACTGCCAGAGCTCGGCCGGCGCGTCGGTGCGTTTGAAATGCGGATTGCCGAGCAGTGCCAGAACGCGGATGTCCTCGACGCCGGCCAGCAACGAGAGCGCCGGCACCGGCGGCTCGGCCGGTTTGCTCGCCGGTTTCTGCGCCGGCGCCACAGAGGGCCAGCGTTCGGCCTCAAGCGCCGGGATCGAGGCGCTTGAACTGGCGAGCTGGTCGTCGGGCATGGTGCCGGTCGGATTGGCGCCGGCGGTCACCGGCGGGCTGTCGCCGCCGCAACCGCTCAAGGCTAGCGCGCCAGTCAACGCACCGGCCAGCAGAATTCCGCCAACCCCCCGAAATTTCATGGTTTTTCGGCCGCCGTCAGTTGCCCGCGTTGTCGAGGGTCTGCATGTCACCGGTGACCTCGCCGCCCGATTCAATGACGATTCGGCCGTAGCGCACGGTGCCCTTGACGTGGCCGCCGGCGCGCACGATCAGGCGCTCGCGGGCGATCAGTTCGCCCTCGAAGCGGCCCGAGATGTCGGCCTCGGCGACGTCGGCGTTGCCGGTGAAGTGACCGGACGGCGACACCTCGATGGCGCGCGCGCCGGAAAGCGACACCTGGACGACGCCCTCGACGACGAGCTTGTCGCAGGACGTGATCTCACCCTTGAGCGAGATCTCGCGGCCGACGACGAGCCGGCGCGAGTCGCCCTGGTCGCCCATCGGGCGGTCGAGACGCCTGGACGACGGCGACGGGATGTCGGGGATGCGGCGCGGAATCTCGGGCTGGAACGAGGTCGCCGCCGGCGGCTTCGCCGGTGCGTGCGAGCCCTTGCGCGAGAAAGGCTTCAACGGCGGCGCCGCGCCCGGGTCCTTGTCGTCGGCCTCGGTCGCCTGCTGCGGAGCGCCTTCCGCCGGCTTGGCGGCCGCGCCGGGGGCGGTTTCTTCCGATTTCTTCTTGCCGAACATGGGAGAGGTCCTTTCCTCAGGTCGTGGTCAGCGCGTAACCGCCGGCATGGCGCCAGTTCTCGAACAGGTGCAGCATGGTGGCGGTGGCGATCACCGGGGTCAACAGGTTGACGATGGGCACGGTCATCAGCATGGCGAAGATGATACCGATGGCGATGACGCTACCCTGACGGCTCTTGCGAAGGGCCCGCGCGTTCTCCGCCGACATGCGGCGCGTCGCGACCAGTTCGAAGAATTCGCGGCCCATCAGGTAGCCGTTGACGCCGTAGAAGACGAACGGAAACAACGGCGGGATGAACAGGAACGGCAGCAGCATGATGTTGAGCGCCACCATGATGCCGAGAAATTTCGCCGCCTCGATCAACGCATCGGTCAGCGCCATCTCGTCGGCGGCGCCGAGATTGGGATAGTGCCGCGCCTCGACGGCGCCGGCGATGCGCTCCAGAAGCAGGCTCATGACGGCGGAAATGGCGCTCGGGAACATCAGCCAGGTCAGCACCAGGGTCAGCGCGCCGCCAAGGAACTTGGCGATATCGTCGAGCCACCAGGTCTGGAACAGCACGGTATGGGCGAGCAACTGGGCGACTGCCATCCAAAGCACCAGGACGGCGAGAATCGCGGCGCCGATGGCCATCCACACCACCTGGCGCGCCTTCGGGTCGCTGAGCTGCTGGATTCCCTTAATCAGGGCAGAAAACATTGGTTAACAAACTCTTAACGGCAATTCTTAAACTGGATCGTGAGCAAGCGCCACAATCTCAGACGCGGGCTCAATGCATGCCTGTAAACACATGGCGAATCAATATGTTTTTTCTGGGGCGGGGTTGCGGGAAGGGCATCGGGCGGCGCTGGCGTAAGCTTAACCAAAAGGCACGGCCCGCACCTCCCTTGTCCGCGCCGAATCCGCCGCTATACTGCGCGCGCTTCCGGCCGGGGCATCAATCCCG
>JAYOFL010000124.1:0-2331 GCA_038117205.1 Rhodospirillales bacterium
GGCGAAGGCGGCGGCATGGCCGGCACGAAGCGGCGCTTGAGGCGCCCGCCCGGCAGGTTGGCGGCAAAAGGCGCCGGGTCCGCTTCCGCGACGTCCGCCGGCTTGGCGTCGTCGGCGGCCTGGCGCTCCTCGCGGGCGTCGGCGCCGCCCTGACGCTTCAGGCGCGACCAGCGTGAAAACCGGTTCTCACCGCTCGCCATCGGCATTTCCCTTGTCCGCACCGGGCCGGCGCTGTTGGAAGTCACCCTTGCGCGGATCGTAGGGCTTCCGCTGGCGCTTCTTGAAGGGGACGTCCTTGTGGTGCGCGTCGCAGAACGCCCGTATCCACAAGATCACCTCGGGCGGCATCGGCACGCCCTCGACCATCTGATCCGTGTCCTCGGTATAGCTCTCCGCCTCGTAGGGGCACGCCGTCACCAGGTGCGTCACCATTTCCGGATCGTCCGCCAAGTCGCCGGGGCTCAGCACCACGTAAACCTGCGGCGTCAGATTGTTGAGGTTGGCGACGTAGCCGCCGGTCTCGCCACGAAACAGTTCGAGCGGCAGCGTCGCGGCATGGAAGTGCGCCCAGCCGTCGCCTTCGCGGAGCATCGTCCACTCGCTCCTGGGGTCCTTTTCCGGCGCGCCGGCGAAAACGGCGACCGGACGATAGCCGTACTCCTGCCACGGGTTGTCGATCTTGCGCCGTTCGACGACGACGCCCACCGGCAACTGGACGTGCGGGTCCATGACCGGCGGCTCGGTCGCGGCGGCGTCGTCTCGCGGTTCTTCGCTCATCTCGTCATCCTCCGCCGGCCATCAGGCGGCGCCCAACAGACGCTCGGCCTCGGCGATGTTCTCGGGCCGGTTGACGTTGAAGAAGGGATCGACCGGCTCGACCGGAAAATCGGCGTGCGCGACGCCGAGCCTAGCCGTCCAGAGGTCGATCTTGCGCATCTCCTCGTCCAGCATGGCGCGGCGCAATGCCTCTCGGCAATCGAGCGGCCAGAGCCCGAAAACCGGGTGCGTCCGGCCGCCGGACATGGCGCAGGCCAGGGGCGTTCCCTCGGCCGCGGCGGCGGCATGCAGCCGCGCCACCAGATCCGGCGGCAGGAACGGTGCGTCGGTGGCGAAGCTGACGACGTGCGTCGCACGGGGCGCGTTCGCGGCGGCCCAGTCGAGCGCCGTCAGGATACCGGCGAGCGGGCCCTGATACCCCTCGATGACGTCGGCGACCACCGGCAGGCCGTAGGCGGCGAACCGCGCCGGATCGCCATTGGCGTTCAGGATCAGCGTCGCGACCTGCGGCCGGGCGCGTTCGATTACGCGGTCCAGGATCGGCTTGCCGCCGAGCTGCCGGAGCGGCTTGTCGCCGCCGCCCATGCGCCGCGCCAGGCCGCCCGCCAGGAGCACGCCGACGGTGGTGTCCATGGCGCTCATGCCGCGGCCGCCATCGGCCATTCGACGGTCTCGCCGAGCAGCGCCACGGCGTCAGCCGCGCCCCTGTTCTCGACACGAAGCGGGCCGGTCGGCGCCGTGCCGGCGTTACCGTTGTCGGAAACGACGCGCCGGCCGTCATAGGTCGCGCCGGCCGCTTCGAGCGCGCGCACCCGGCAGATCAGCAGGCCTTCCAGGAACGGCAGCGCCTGCGGTTCCGCCGGCGCGAAATGCCAGACCATGCGGGCGACTTCCAGCCGCGCAAGTTCCTGCAGCCGTCGCGCGTCGGCGATCGATTCCAGATAGGCCGGCACGGGCCCGGGCGTGTGGACGGTGGCGCCGGCGACGCCGCGAAGCGGGTACGTCAGGCCGAGCGTCGCCGCCACGTGGTCGCGCAACCGGTGCAGGAAATTCCGCGTCATGCCGACATAGACCGTCACCACTTCCGAATAGGCCATCCGGCAGAGATACACCGACGGTTCCTGCATGGCGTCCGGATCCATGTCGGCGGCGAAGGCCGCCGGCACGACCGGCCCCTGCCAGTCCAGGATGGCGGTTTCCGGCTCGCTCATTCGGCGGCCCCCTTGCGGCGCATCTCGGCCGGTTCGTCGTCGGCGGCGTCGGCCGTCATGTCGAACTGGATGCGGTCCTCGCCGGCGAGCGCCACGAACCGCTTGCCGCGCGCCCGGCCGACCAGCGTCAATCCGACCTGGCGGGCGAGCTCGACGCCCCAGGCCGTGAAGCCCGAGCGCGAGCAGAGGATCGGAATGCCCATCTGCACGGTCTTGATCACCATCTCAGACGTCAGCCGCCCGGTGGTATAGAAGATCTTGTCGTCGCCCTTGATCCCGTTCAGGAACATGTAGCCGGCGATCTTGTCGACGGCGTTGTGGCGGCCGACGTCTTCCATGTAGA
>JAYOFL010000125.1:0-2242 GCA_038117205.1 Rhodospirillales bacterium
ACCAGCTTCATGTTCATGCGCTCGGGCAGGCCGCCGACGTTGTGGTGCGACTTGATGGTGACGCTGGGGCCGCCGGTGAACGATACGCTCTCGATGACGTCCGGATAGAGCGTACCCTGCGCCAGGAAGTCGGCGCCGCCGACGCGCTTCGCCTCTTCCTCGAACACGTCGATGAAGAGCTTGCCGATGGTCTTCCGCTTCTTCTCCGGGTCGGTCACGCCGTCGAGCGCGCCCAGGAACAACTCGGATGCGTTCCGGTGCACGAGCGGGATGTTGTAGTGATCGCGGAACAGTGTCACCACCTCGTCCGCTTCGTTGGCGCGCATCAGGCCGTGGTCGACGAAGACGCAGGTGAGTTGGTCGCCGATCGCTTCGTGCAGCAGCACGGCGACGACGGAGGAATCGACGCCGCCCGAAAGCCCGCAGATCACCCGGCCCTCGCCGACCTGGGCGCGGACCTTGGCGATGGCCTCGGCGCGGAACGACTTCATGGTCCAGTCGCCGCTGGCGCCGCAGACCTTGTGCGTGAAATTGCGGAGCAGCTTCGCCCCGTCCGGCGTGTGCACGACTTCCGGGTGGAACTGCACGGCGTAGAAATTGCGGCTTTCGTCGGCGATGGCGGCGTAGGGCGAACCGTCGGAGGTGGCGACCACCTCGAACACGTCCGGGATTTCGTCGACCCGGTCGCCGTGGCTCATCCACACCTGGTGGCTCTCGCCCGGCGCCCAGACGCCTTCGAACAGCTTGCAGCCGGCCTTCACGTCGATGAAGGCGCGGCCGAATTCTCGGTGGTTGGATGGCTGCACCCGGCCGCCCAGTTGCGCGACCATGGTCTGCTCGCCGTAGCAGATGCCGAAGACCGGAATGCCCATGGAAAACAGCGCGTCCGGCGCACGCGGCGTGGTCGCCTCATGCACGCTGGCCGGACCGCCCGACAGGATCACGCCGCGCGGCGCGAATGTCGCCAGGAAATCGGCATCCACCGCGTTGAACGGGTGGATTTCGCAATAGACCCCGGATTCCCGGACCCGGCGGGCGATCAACTGCGTCACCTGCGAGCCGAAATCGACGATCAGGATGCGGTCGTGCTGGGGCGCGTCGGGGGATTTCTGGGCGGCCTTGGACATGGCTCGTGATACGCGATCACGGGCCGAAAGGAAAGGGGGGAGGGCGGCTAATCCAGGCCAAAATGGCCGGATTTCCGGACTCCTCAGCGGAGCTTGAGCTGTTCCCTGACTTCCGGCGTGCAGACGTCCATGTAGGCTTTGGCCGCCGCCTGCAGTTCGACCGGCGATTTCGCCAGTTTCTCCAGCTGCGCGAAGGTGTGATTCTTCACGAACAGTGCCGACTGGCACATGCAGAGGCTCTGGGCGATGATCCTCTGCGTATCGCGGAGCTGCTGCATCAGGCTGGCGACGCAGTTTTCATAGAGCGCCACGTGCTCGTGGTGCGGCACGGCGTCGGCGGCCCTGGCCGGCCCTATGGCCGAGAGGGCGGCGGCGAAAGCCACGGCGGAAAGGCTCAGGGACCGGATCCGGAAAGCGCGCATACGCCCTGATAGCGGAAACGGACGCGGAACGGAAGTGCGCTCGGCGGAAGGGCCGTTGACGGTTCGTTAACCATTTCGAGAGGGAATCGCCGGAGAATATCCGAGCTCGGGCGGCGCGACGACGATCCGCCCGTCCGCCGAAGGGACAGAACATGCGAAACCGGCATTTCCTGGCTGTACTGGGTCTGGCGACGGCGCTTCTGGGCGGCGGCGCGGCGGCGCAGACAAGTGGGGCGCAGACGGGTGCGGCGCCGTCTCCGGAAGCGGCGCCGACCGCCGAGGCCGCGCCGAAGGTGCGGATCACCAAGAAGGACTGCCGGCGCCTCGTCCGGCATCAGGCGTCGGCGGACGTCGCCTACAAGCCCGGCGTCGACGTGCGCGGCAATCCGGTCGTGCCGGCGGACGCGTCGGGCGGTTTCACGATCCCGCTGCCGGACGTCTTCGAGTTCAACATCACCAAGGATCTGACGGCCTATCTGGACGGCCCGGAAAAGAAACTCGCGGCCGACAAGGCCGCCGCCATCGCGGCGGAAAAATCCGTTGCGGCGACCGACGCGGCGGTATCCTCGGCGGCGCTCTCTCTGGCCGGCGCGCAGACGAAATACGACGACGCCGCCACCGCCGCCACGGCGGCGCAGACCGCCGCCGACGCCGCCCAGGCCGCCGCCGACGCGGCGCCCAACGACGCCACCC
>JAYOFL010000126.1:0-2110 GCA_038117205.1 Rhodospirillales bacterium
GATCCTCCGTTAGAATACAGGCTCAGGCGTCCCAAATGTTTTGATGACGGACAGCGAATAGAGACTGAAGGAGAAGGCGGCGACGATGAAGGTCATGGCGACGAGGCCGAGCCAGACGTTCAAGAGCGCCAGCGCGGCGACGAACACCAGCGCGAACGGCACGTCCATGATGGCGCCGATGTTGGGCGGGTTGAAGGCGCTTTCCACACTGTCGAGGCCGCGGACGGCTTCGCGCCGCTGGCCGCCTGGCAGCTTCTCCAGCGCCTGCGCCTTGGCCGCCGTCAGCATGCCGAAGGCGCCGATGGCGCGGTCGCGGTCGCGGTCCTCGAGCGCGGTGGCCGACAGCATCAGCCGCGCCTGGCGGAAACCGGTCTCCAGCGCGATCGCCGCCACCACGCCGGCGGTCAGCGTAATCAGCGTCGCGTCGACGCCGTAGGAGACGTAGCGGTTCAACACCTGGATAACGAACAGGGGCGAGGCCAGCGCCAACAGGTTGGCGAAGAACGACGCCAGCATCAGCTCGGCGGTAATGCCGGGCCGCGCGGCCAGCCTCTGGAACAGTTCACGCATGGTGGCGCATCATCTCACAGGGAGGAATCCGAACGCAACGGCGTTGCGGGTTCGCCCCGTCACCCGGCTTTCGGGAACGGCCTAGATCGCCGGCGGCTCGATGCCGCTCTGGCGGCAGGCCGCGACCAGCGTGTTGCGCAGCAGGCACGCGATGGTCATCGGTCCGACGCCGCCCGGCACCGGGGTGATGGCGCCGGCAACCTCGGCGGCCTCGGTGAAATCGACGTCGCCGACCAGCTTGGTCTTCGGCGTGCCGTCTTCCCGGACGCCCTTCTCGGGCGCCTCGACACGGTTGATGCCGACATCGATGACGGTGGCGCCGGGACGGATCCAGTCGCCTTTGATCATCTCCGGGCGGCCGACGGCGGCAACGACAATGTCGGCCTCGCGGCAGCGGCCGGCCAGGTCCTGGGTGCGCGAGTGGGCGATGGTGACGGTGCAGCTCTCGGCCAGCAGCAGTGCCGCCATCGGCTTGCCGACGATATTGGAGCGGCCGACGACGACGGCGCGCTTGCCGCTCAGGTCGCCCAAGCGGTCCTTCAGCATCAGGATGCAGCCGTAGGGAGTGCAGGGCACCAGCGCGTCGCCGCCGGTCCACAGCCGCCCGACGTTGGTGACGTGAAAGCCGTCCACGTCCTTGTCCGGATCGATGGCGGCGAGCACCTTCTGTTCGTCGATTTGTTTCGGCAAGGGCAGCTGCACCAGGATGCCGTGCACGGTGTCATCGCCGTTGAGCTTTTCTACCAGCGCCAGCACGTCCGCTTCCGGGGTGTCGGCGGGGAGGCGGTGCTCGAATGACTGCATGCCGGCCTCGCGGGTCCGTTCGCCCTTGTTGCGCACATAGACGGCGCTGGCCGGGTCGTCGCCGACAAGCACCACGGCAAGTCCGGCCTGCAGACCGTGCGCGTCGCGGATGGCGGCGGCTTCCTTGGCGACCCGTTCACGCAGTCCTTGGGCGAATGCCTTGCCGTCGATGATGTTGTCCGTGGCCATGCTTGTCTCCCTGGTAGCTATTGGATCGTCCGCGTCCAGGCCGCGAGGGCTTCGAGCCTGTCGCCCGCCGGGTCGTCGATCAGCACGGTCTTGTTACGGTCTTTGGCGCCGCGGATCAAGTCCAGGCTTTGCATGGCCACCCCCCCCACGATTTCGATAGCAGCTTGAGGAGCGCCTTGTTGGCCTTGCCCTTTTCCGGCACGGCCGTGACCGAGACCTTGAGCACGCACGAGCCGTCGGCGAGGGTTTCGATGCCGGTGACGGCGTTTCGGGAGGCTTTCGGGGCGAGCCGGATGTCGACGGCGATGCCGCCTTGGGCGCGGCGGAACGGAAGCGGCGCGTCAGACAAACCGGAAATAGAGGTTGGCGATGACGCCGCGCACGAAAATCAGTCCCAGGATCAGCACCATGGGCGACAGGTCGAGCCCGCCCAGGTTCGGCAGCGCGCGGCGGATCGGGCCCAGCAGCGGCTCGGTCAGGCGGTAGGTGAAGTCGCCGACCATGTAGACGAAGCGGTTCGACGTGTTGATGACGTTGAAGGCGACCA
>JAYOFL010000127.1:0-2092 GCA_038117205.1 Rhodospirillales bacterium
TCGGCGACCGAGACCGCCAAGGCACCGACGACGATGGTCAGCGGAATGCCGCGGCGGGTCAGCGCCGCCACGTCGATGTGGTCGTAACCGACGCCCATGCGGGCGACCGTCTTGAGGTTAAGTGCCTGGTAGATGGCACTGGCAGAAAGCGGCGTCAGGCGGAGGATCAGGGCATCAGCCTCCGCCAATCCCTCGGCCATGGCGTCGGGGGTCAGCTTATCGCGGAAGTCGAGCTCGACATCTTGGCGCGCGCGCAACATCGCCATGCCGCTATCATGCATGGGGCCTTCGACAAGGATACGGAACATCGTCGCGCCGGTCCGCTCAGGTCGCGGCCTGAAGTTTGCGCCGCTCGATCAACTGCGTTGCGATGACGATGACGGCGAGCGCGGCGCCGGCCAGGTCGGTATAGATACCCGGCTTGATCAGGCAGAACGCCGCCGCGACCATCAAGCCCCGCTGCCACATGTTGGCATGGGTGATGAGATAGCCGTGTAGGCCTGCGGCGAGCAGCACCACGCCGCAGACGGCCGAGACCGTGGTCAACGCGATGGTCGACCACGCGCCGATCAGCAGCAGCGACGGCCCGAAGACGAACATGAACGGAATGATGTAACCGGTAAGACCGAGCTTCACCGCCGCGAGCCCCGACTCCCAAAGTCCGGCACCGGAAAGACCGTTGGCGGCATAGACGGCGAGTGCCACGGGCGGCGTGATCGCCGAGAGAATGGCGAAGTAGAAGACGAACATGTGCGCCGCCTCGACGGTGACGCCGAGCTTGACCACCGCCGGCACCAGCAGCGCCACCTGCATGATGTAGGCCGGCGTCGTCGGCATGCCCATGCCGAGGATGATGCCGGCGAGCATCGTGAAGAACAGCGCCACGACGAGCGAATTCTGCGAGATGCCGAGCACGAAGCTGGTGAACTCGATGCCGAGGCCGGTGAGCGCGATGACGCCGATGACAATACCGGCGCAACCGCAGGCGAGCGCCACGCCGACCGCGTTCTTGGCGCCGTCGACCAATGCCTCGAGGATATTCTGCGCGTTCAGGTGCTGGCGGCTCGACTTCCGGAGCATGACCGTCGGGAACACCGAGAAGATGCCGCAAAGCGCCGCAAAGGGCGCGCTGAAGCCGGCGATCAGAACGCCGATAATGACGACCAGCGGCAGGAACAGATGGCCCTGGTTGACCAGCGTCTCCTTCAGCGACGGCAACTCCGACTTGGGCAGGCCGACCATGCCGACGCGCCGGGCCTCGAAGTGGACCGCCATGAAGACGGCGCCGAAATAGAGGATCGCCGGAATCAGCGCGTACTTGGCGACTTCGATGTAGGCGATGCCGAGAAACTCGGCCATGACGAAAGCGGCGGCACCCATGATCGGCGGCATGATCTGCCCGCCAGTCGAGGCCACCGCCTCGACGGCGCCGGCGAAGGCCGGGCGGTAGCCGATACGTTTCATCAGCGGAATGGAAAATGTCCCGGTTGTCATGACGTTGGCGACGGCACTACCGGAAACGGTGCCGAACATGGCGCTGGTGATGCAGGCGACCTTGGCCGGGCCGCCGGCGGTGTGGCCGGTCAGCGCCATGGCGAAATCCATGAACAGCTTGCCGGTGCCGGTGCGCTCGACGAAGGAGCCGAACAGGATGAACAGCACGACGTAGGTCGCCGACACGCTGACCGGAATGCCGAGGATGCCGTCGGTGGTCAGATACATCTGCTCGAGCAGCGGCCCGAGTTCCGTGCCGTGGATCAAGATAGCGTAGCCGACGAAGACGAGAGCCGTGATCGGCAGCACAAGCCCCATCAGGCGGCGCGTCGATTCCAAAAGCAGCACGACCATCAGCGTGCCGAAAATCCAGTCACCGGTGACCAGGTCGTCGACGTAGATCATGCGGTTGTCGATGTAATCCTTGGCCCAGAACTGATAGCCGCAGGCGGCGAGCGAGGCGAATACCATCAGGATGTCGGCGAAACCGGGTGTGCCGTCCTTGCGTGGAAACGCCGGTGACATCAGGAACGCCATGACCAGCGCGAAGGCGATATGCGTGGTCCTGAAAATCTGCGCGTCGGGGGCACCGAAGAAC
>JAYOFL010000128.1:0-2053 GCA_038117205.1 Rhodospirillales bacterium
CCGCGAGTCCGCCGTTTCCATGCCCTGCCGTCGCTGCCGCATCGCTCACCGCGTCCGGCAGCCGTATCTCGAACAAGCCCCACATGTTGCAAGCGAACAGCGTGATTACCGCGATCATGAAGACGAGGAAAACCGGCTGCTGGAACTGGATGCCCCAGCCGGCGGCGAGGCCGGCCGCCTTGAGGCCCACGGCGGCGGTCCCGAGCAGCAGGAAGCACACGACGATACCCGCGGCGGAGGCGACGAAGCCCGCCCTTATCCGGCCCGGCGTCTCGCCGCCATGGCTGATCACGGTCAACAGCTTGATCGACAGCACCGGAAGCACGCAGGGCATCAGGTTGAGGATCAGCCCGCCCAATAGCGCCAGCCCGAGGATGGCCGCGAATCCGTAGCCGAATACGTCCGTCGCTGCCGCCGGCGCAGGGCCGCTCATGCCGGGCGCCACCGCGGCCGCGCGCTCCAGCACGAGACGGCGCTCCACCGACCGGTCGCCGTCGACCAGCGTCAGCGTCACGGTTTCTCCGGCAAGGTGCGAATCCGGTTTCTTGGGCGCAAGAACGCCGATGCTGAGAAGCGCCTCCGTTCCGGTCGACGCGACCTGGACCACCGGTTTCCGGAAACCGTAATCCACGGGCCCTTCGACGAACACGTCCGGGGCCGCCAGCGGCTCCTTGCCGCTGATTCGGACGACCAGCGCCTGCGACGCCCCTTCGCCGGCCAGTTCCGCCTTCTCGATCGCCAAAGGCGCGTCTTCGCCGGTCGGCGGCACGCGCGCGCGCCACGTCTCGATGGCGCCGGCCTCCGGCGTGTTGATATCGGGGCCTGCCGGCAGGTCGAGGGCCAGCGCCGTCTCGTAGGGAACGCAGATGTCGTCGCAGGTCAGGAATTGAACCTTGGCACGTAGATTGACCGGCTTGCCGGGCTCCAACGGCTCCGCCTCGATGGGGAAAACGACGTGTTTCTTGTAGCCGAGCGTCTCCAGGTCGAGGACCGAGAAGCGATGCGGCGCCGGCCATGCCATTTTCGCGCCGGCGAAATTCTGCGAGCCGGCCCAGTTAAGCTGCGGCGGAAAGCCCGCATCGCCCGGGGAACGCCAGTAGATCTTCCAACCCGGCTTCATCCGGAATTCAAGGCCGAGCGCGATCCGCTCGCCGCTGCCGGCCGTCGCGCCTGCGGAAATGAGCCGCACCGCGCCCTGTTCGTGCTCGAACCAGTCGGACGCCGCGGCCATTGCCGCGCCATGGGCGCCGAAGAGAATCGCCAGCGCCGCCCAGAGAGCAGAAAATCTTTGAATCACAGACATATAGTCTCCGACGGGCTTGTTAACGCTTCCGCCCGACATACCTTATAATATAGTTCAACGCGCCGCCGGAAACAGGCACAGGCGCTCACGCATTGCCCCTTGGGCGTAAACTTTGCGTGTTCCGGTGCTCCGGCGGATGCGGCACGAAGGCTTGGACAGGTGCCCAAATGACCGACACTGCCCCGAAAGAAGACGGATATCTCACCGGACAGCTTCTCATCGCGATGCCGCAGATGCTGGATCCCCGTTTCGAGAAAACGGTCATCTACATGTGCGCGCACACCGAAGACGGCGCGATGGGGCTCGTCGTCAACAAGGTGATGGAAAACATCAACTTTCCGGACCTGCTCGACCAGCTCAACCTCGAGCCGAAGGCGCCCGGAAACGACATCCGCGTTCATTTCGGCGGACCCGTCGAAACCGGGCGCGGGTTCGTGCTGCATTCGGCCGACTACGTCCAGGATGCTACGATGGTGATCGACGAGAGCATCGCTCTGACCGCAACCACGGATATCCTGCGCGACATCGCCGACGGCGAAGGGCCGCGCAACAGCCTGCTGGCCCTCGGATACGCCGGCTGGGGACCGGGGCAGCTCGACACCGAGATCCAGGCCAACGGCTGGCTGTCGGTTGCGGCGGACGACGGGTTGGTCTTCGGCTTCGATCCGGCGAGCATCTGGCAGAACGCGCTGGCAAAGATGGGCATCGACGTCTCGATGCTGTCGGGCGACGCGGGCCACGCGTAACCGG
>JAYOFL010000129.1:0-2044 GCA_038117205.1 Rhodospirillales bacterium
CGCTTTCCGCCGGACGTTCGCGGGGAGCCTGCGGCGCCGGCGCGGCGGCGACGGAAGAGCCCGCGCCCGGCGGCGGCGCCAGGACGGCGGTCTCGACTTTCGGTTTCGGCTGCGCCGGCGGCGGCGGTTGCGTCGGCGCGGCGGTAGGTATGGACGGCGGCCTGTTAATGTCGCGGGGCGTGCCACCGCCCAGTTGCAGATCGCCGCAAGCGGACAAGGTGGCGGCGAGCGGCACGGCCAGCGCCAAGAACACGATGGCGGATGTGGCCGCCCGGCGGCTCACGGCAGGCCTGCTCCCGGCGCCGCCTCCTCCTCCGAGATCAACGGCACGAAGCGGGTCGGGCCGAGGTCGTCGGTCTCGATGCCGGACGCCGTCTTGGCGACGCGGACGAGGTGCTGGTTGCGTTCGTCGAGGCCGACCGGCACCAGCATGATGCCGCCCTCGTCCAATTGATCGAGGAGGACCCCCGGCACGTCGATGGCCGCCGCCGTGACGATGATGCGGCCGAACGGCGCCTGTTCGCGCCAACCCATGGAGCCGTCGCCGAAGCGCGTCACCACGTTCGTGAAACCGAGCTGTGAGAACCGGGATTCCGCCTGTGCCAGCAGCGGCTTGTGCCGCTCGATGGTGTAGATGCGGCGGCACAGCATGGAGAGCACCGCCGTCTGGTAGCCGGACCCGGTGCCGATTTCCAAGACCTTGGTGCGGTCCGTGACCTGCAAGGCTTCCGTCATCCGCGCCACGACGGCCGGCTGGCTGATGGTCTGGTGATGCCCGATCGGCAGCGCCGAGTTCTCGTAGGCGCGGTGCCGGAAGGCGTCCGGAATGAACATCTCCCGGTTCAGCCGCCGCATGACGTCGAGCACCCGGGCGTCGGAAATTCCTTCGGCGTACAACGCCTCGATCAGTTGCTCCGGCGTCGGCTGAGCGGCGGCGCCGTTCACGAGATCACCTTCGCCAGCCGCGTCAGGGTCGGCGCGTGCGTCAGGTCGAGACTGAGCGGCGTCACCGCGATCATGTCCTTCTGATAGACGGCGTAGAGGTCCGTCCCCTTGCGGAATCGGTCCTCGTCGCGCTGCACGCCGATCCAGTAATAGGGCTCGCCCCTGGGATCGACGCCGCGGCTGAAGGCGCCGCCGATCTTGCGACGCCCCTGGCGGCAAAGCTCGATGCCGGCGACCTTGTTCGCCATGACGTCCGGGAAGTTGACGTTGATCAGCGTGCCGGCCGGCCACGTCTCCTTGAGGAGCGCCTTCAGCACCTTCACGGTCCACTTCCGGGCCGTCGCCCATTTGACGTTGTTGCGGTCGTCGGCGACCTGGCTCAGCGCCACCGACGGCACGCCCAGGAGCGCCCCTTCCATGGCGGCGGCGACGGTGCCGGAATAGGTCACGTCCTCGCCCAGGTTGCCGCCCCGGTTGATCCCGGAAATGACTAGGTCGGGCGGATTGTCCTTCATCACCTCGCGGATGCCGAGAAGCACCGCGTCCGTCGGCGTGCCGTCGACGGCGTAGCGGTTTTCCGTCAGGTGCCGGATGCGGAGCGGCCGGCGCAGCGTCAGCGAATGACTGGTCGCCGACTGCTCGGTTTCCGGCGCCACCACCCAAAGTTCGCCGACCTGACCCTTCAAGGCCTCTTCCAGGGTTTTGATGCCCGGCGCATGGATGCCGTCGTCGTTGGAGAGCAGGACCCGCGCGCGCTTGAGATCGAGAGCAGCCATCCGCGTCAGCCGGCCCGGCGGATGACGTCGAGCCCGCCCATATAGGGCCTGAGCACGTCGGGAACGACGACGGAGCCGTCCGCCTGTTGGTAGTTTTCCAGAATGGCGATCAGCGTGCGGCCAACGGCGAGGCCGGACCCGTTCAGCGTATGCACGAAGGTCGTCCCCTTCTCGCCTTTTTCCTTGAAGCGCGCGTTCATGCGCCGGGCCTGGAAGTCACCGCAGACGGAGCAACTGGAAATTTCCCGATAGCGGTCCTGCGCCGGCAGCCAGACCTCGATGTCGTAGGTCTTGCGCGCACCCGCGCCCATGTCGCCGGTGCA
>JAYOFL010000130.1:0-1961 GCA_038117205.1 Rhodospirillales bacterium
GCGCTGCACGACCTTGACCCAGTTTCCGGACGCGTTCTGCGGCGGCAAGATGGCGAATTCCGCGCCGGTGGCGGGTGAGATGCTCTGCACCTCGGCGTCCCAGGTGATGTCCGGATAGATGTCGAGTACGACCTTGGCACGCTGCCCGACGCGCACGCGCGTCAGTTCGGTTTCCTTGAAATTGGCGTCGATCCAGGGCGCCACGTCGGTGACGATGGCGAACAGCGGCTCGGCCGCCGTGATCTGCTCGCCCGGCACCAGCGGCACGGAAACGACGGTGCCGCTCGCCGGCGCCTTCACCGACGTGCGGTCGAGGTCGAGCCGCGCCTGATCGCGGGCGGCGGCCTTGGCGCGGACCAGGGGGTGTTCGTCCACCGGCCGTTCAGGGTCGCCGCCGAGCGTCGTCATGATGCGCTGGATCTTCTGGCGCGCCAGCGACACCCGATCGTCGGCGGCGTTGGCGTCGTTTTCCAACTCGTCGTAGCGGGTATGCGGCGTGATGCCGCGCTTGGTGAGATCGACCTGCCGCTCGAAGCGTTTGCGGAAATAGACCGCCCTGTCCTGGGCGTCCGCCAATTCCACCCGTGCTTCCTTTAGGGTCGCGATCAGGCTCCGCACTTCCTGGCGGGCCGCGTCCAATTCCGCTGCCGCGCGGGCCGCCGCCAGTTCGAACGGTTTGGGATCGATGACGACCAGCACGTCGCCTTCCTTGACCTGCATGTGCGCGCGGGCGTCGACCTTGACGGCGCGGCCCGAGACCTCGGCGGCGAGCTTGGCGATGTTGGTCTTCACGTAGGCGTTCTCGGTCGAGACGTAGCGGGCACCATGCAGCCAATAGCCGACGGCGGCGGCGATGGCGACGAGCGGCACCACGCCCAGCAAAAGAACGCGCCGCACCGGCACGTAGAAGCGCCGCTTCGGCTTTTCCTCGGCTTCCGGCTGTTCCAGGGTCTGACCGTCAGGCATTTTCTTTCTCGAGTTCCGCCGATTTGATGATGTCGTTGTCGCTCGCCATCTGCTGCAGGCGCTGTTTCACGACCAGCAGCAATTGCGTAAGCGTTTCGCGGTCCTTGCGGCTGAGACCGGACAGTTCCTCGTCCACCATAAGTTCGGCGATGGGGTCGATCTGGCCGTGGATGCGCAATCCGAGTTCCGTCATGTAGACCCGCTTGATCCGGCGGTCCGTCTCGTCCGGACGGCGCTCCAGCCAGCCGAAGCTTTCCAACCGGTCGATCAGCCGGCCCGCCGTGGCCTTTTCCACTTCCAGGACTTCGGCGAGCTCCGACTGGTTGATGCCCGGCTGATCGCCGACGCAGCGCAGCACCAGCCACTGCGCCCGGGTGAAGCCGAGCCGGCGCACGCGCCGGTCGAACACGGTCCTTTGCAGGCGTGCCGCGTCCAGGATCAGGAAGGCTAGTTGCCGCCCTTCGGAGCGGCGTAACGGTTCGATCTTCGCCATATGGGAATTGCCTCGCCGGAATTAGTAAGTATTGTTACTATTGCATACCTTACTGTCAACAGGGTTACTTTCTCCCATGGCGACCGCCGCCGCTTCCATCGACGCCCTGCCGCCGCGTCCGGAGATTTCTCCGGCGCGCCGCCACGCCATCCTGGCGACCGTGGTGCTGGCGGCGACGCTCTACAGCACGACGATCCTGATCGTCGCCGCGGTGCTGCCGCAGCTTCAGGGGGCACTTTCGGCGACGCCGGACGAAATTTCCTGGGCCATGACCTTCAACATCCTGGCCACCGCCGTGATGACGCCGCTCACCGGATGGCTGTCCGGGCGGTTCGGCCGGCGGAACCTCCTGGTCGGCAGCGTCACGCTGTTTGCCATCTCCAACTACTTCTGCGGCGCCGCGACGTCCCTCGAAGGATTGATTTTCTGGCGCATCGTGCAGGGCGCGGCCGGCGCGGCATCTGCCCTCATGATTCTGCCGCTCACGTTCGGCGACGGCATC
>JAYOFL010000131.1:0-1952 GCA_038117205.1 Rhodospirillales bacterium
GGCCGTCACGCCGCCGGCGTCGTGGTCCAGCTCGACGACCCGGTCCGGCGCGCAGACCGTCAGGTCGGCGGCGCCGGCCAGCCGGGCGACATGGGCGCGGCGCAGCCGATGGTTCTCGACCATGAAGCCCATCGGCGCGTCGCCGGCCTCGCGGTGGTCGTAGTGCAGGAACA
The DNA here is from genome assembly GCA_038117205.1 of Rhodospirillales bacterium. Lineage (GTDB taxonomy): Bacteria > Pseudomonadota > Alphaproteobacteria > Rhodospirillales > Casp-alpha2 > JAQBZY01. The sequence continues at coordinate 174 of JAYOFL010000131.1, forward strand.
TCAAGGACGGCCCGTCGGAGATCCGGATGTCGAGGATCGGCGAGACGCTGTTGGCCAGGTGGTCCCAGATGCCGGTGCCGGCGAGCAGGCGCTGGTTCGACAGCGAGATCGCGAAGGCGCGGCCGTCGAACTCGGCGTCGACGCCGGCGCGCGGGTCCTGGGTGTCGACCAGCACGGCGCGGATGCCGGTCCCTGACAGCGCCGCCGCCAGGGTGTTGCCGACGAAACCACCGCCGACGATCAGCACGTCCGCGTCGTGCCGGATGCCGGGCGTTGCATCGGCGTCGACGGACGTCGGGCTGGACTTCGGCTCGGTCATGCGGACGTCGCTCCGTTGCGTCGAGATTAGATTAAAAAATAAACAGTTCACGAAAGTGTCTAAAAAATAGGCGGTTATTCGGCTTTCGATTTGGCTGCTGTTCGGCGGTTTTTCATTAAACTGTTGAATATAAAAGATTATTTTAGAATTCGATTCTTGGCACGGGAATTGATTGTTGCAGAGCAGCATATCGGGACGATTCCCATTGCGCAATCGCCGCCGGCCGGGGGTGCCGTTATCGGTCCAGGGCCGGCACAAACGAGAAAGAGGAACAGCACAATGAAGCTGATCATGGCCGTCATCAAGCCCTTCAAGCTTGAGGAAGTCCGTCAGGCTCTGCTGCCGCTCGGTGTCGAAGGCATGACCGTCAGTGAGGTCAAGGGCTTTGGCCGGCAGAAAGGCCAAGCCGAGATTTATCGTGGCGCGGAATACGAAGTCAATTTCCTGCCCAAAGTGAAACTCGAGATCGCCGTCAAGGACGAAGCCGTCGCGCCGGTCGTGGAGGCCATCACCGCGGCCGCCCAGACCGGCAAGATCGGCGACGGCAAGGTTTTCGTCTATTCCCTCGAGTCCGCCGTCCGCATTCGCACGGGCGATACGGACGCCGAAGCCCTATAGGAGATGAACATGACTTCCCCCAACGATTTGAAACTCCGCGCTTTCAAGGTTCTGCCGGCGGTGGGCGCCGCCGCGCTCATCATGGCCGCCGCCGAGCCGGCGCATGCCGAGGTCAGCACCGAATCGGTGTTCGTCTTCAACACCTTCTCGTTCCTGGTGCACGGGTTCCTGGTGATGTTCATGGCGGCCGGCTTCGCGATGCTCGAATCGGGCCTGGTGCGCTCGAAAAACACGGCGACCATCTGCCTGAAGAACATCGCGCTGTATTCCATCGCCGGCATCGCCTTCTACCTGATCGGCTACAACATCATGTACGTCGACGTGCCGGAAGGCGGGTTCTTCGGTTCGTTCAGCCTGCTCTACAACCCGGGCGCCGACGAACTGGCCTTGATCAACGCCGAGACGGCGACGCCCGAGACGATCGCCAAGGTCGCCGACACCGGCTATTCGGTGGCGTCCGACTGGTTCTTCCAGATGGTGTTCGTCGCCACCGCGGCGTCGATCGTCTCCGGCACGGTCGCCGAGCGGATCAAGATCTGGCCGTTCTTCATCTTCACCCTGGTCCTGTCGGCCTTCATCTACCCGATCCAGGCGTCCTGGGTGTGGGGCGGCGGCTGGCTCGACGCCATGGGCTTCACCGACTTCGCCGGCTCGACCCTGGTGCACTCCACCGGCGGCTGGGCGGCCCTGACCGGCGCCATCATCCTCGGCGCGCGCAAGGGCAAGTACGGCGCCGACGGTTCGATCCGGGCGCTCCCGGGCTCCAACATCCCGTTGGCGACGCTGGGCACCTTCATCCTGTGGTTCGGCTGGTTCGGCTTCAACGGCGGTTCGCAGCTCGC
>JAYOFL010000132.1:0-1931 GCA_038117205.1 Rhodospirillales bacterium
AGCTGGTCGCCGAACTCGGCTTCTCGCTGCCCGAGGACCGGCGCGTCGAGCTCTACTTCGGCGGCCCGGTATCGCTCAGGGGCGTCTTCGTGCTGCACACGCCCGAGTACGACGGGCCGCGCACCCTTAAGGCGCCGAACGGCCTCGCCATGACCGGCGACAAGGACATCATCAAGGCCATCGCCAACGGCAAGGCGCCGAAGCATACCCGCATGATGATGGGCTATGCCGGCTGGGGTGCCGGCCAGCTCGAAGGCGAGATCGAACGCGGCGATTCCGAAGACATCTGGCGACGCGCGCGCGACAAGGCCGGATTGACGTTGTAACCTGCCTAACATGAGCGAACACGATTTCCTCGACGTCGGTTTCGAGACACCCGCCATGCCGCTGCTGCGCTCGCCCGCGCTGCAGGCCGAGCGGTTGCAATGCTGCGGCGTCGACGCGGCCGCGCACGGTGATGCCGGCCGCGAAACCTGGGCGCCGGGCCTGCTCGGCACCGACTGCTTCATACATCTGGGCGACGCCGGGCAATCGATCCGGGGCTCGGTGCATACCGCCATGCTCGTCGAGCAGTTCGCGGCCGTGCCGCTCGCCGAACCGCTCACCGTGCAGGGCCGCACCACCGAGGTGCGCGAGATCGCGCGCGGGCCGGAGGCGGCGATGGCCTTCACCTTCAAGGACAAAACCGGCGAAACCCGCTTCCGGCTGGTGCTCGACGTGCTGATGCCGGATGCCCAGCGCATGACCGGTCCGCCCGCGGCCCGTCCGTCCGGTAAGCCGCCGGCCGATCCGCGCCAGGGCCTCGGGAAGATCGCGGAGCGCCAATTGCAGCCCGAGCACGTCATCACCTACGGCGGCGCCAAGAACCCGATCCATCTCGACCCCGAGTTCGCGCAAAGCCTGGGCTTCCGCGCGCCCATCGCGCATGGCGTGATGACGGCGGTATGGCTTTTGGGCGCGCTCGACCGGCCGGCCGGAAACCCAGGCGCCAGGGCCAAGGCGCCGACGGCGCTCACCGCGTCGTTCAAGTTCCGCCGCCCGGTGTTCTGGGACGACGCCATGGAATTGTGGGCGGCGCCGGACGCGGGCCGTTACGTCAGCCTCAACGCCGACGGCAAGCTCACCGCCGAGATGGCGGTCACGCGCACCGACTACTGATTAAATATCGACTTGGTATTTGGCGACGGCGGCCTCGTCCCAGGCGATGCCGATGCCGGGACGCTCGGGGATGACGACGTGGCCGTTCTCGACGATGACGGGTTCGGCCAGGATCGGATTGGCCCAGTCGACGTATTCCAGGAGATGCGCCGTCGGCGTGACGCTAAGCAAATGCGCCGAGACCTCCGGCAGCAGGTGCGAGGAGAACCTGAGGCCGGCGTCCTCGGCGATGGCCGCCGCACGCAGCCAGCCGGTGACGCCGCCGATGCGCTCGGCATCCGGCATGATGTAGTCGCAGGCCTGCGCCTGGATCGCGCGGTTGACGTCGCGGAGGCCGTAGAAGTTCTCGCCGATCTGGATCGGCGTCGCCACTTCGGCAGCGACGCGGGCACAGCCGTCGAGGTCGTCGTATTTGACCGGCTCCTCGATCCAGTAGACGTCTTCGCCGTCGAGCGCCATGCCGCGGCGCACCGCTTCTTCGACGTCGAGGCACTGGTTGAAATCGACCGGCACCAGCACGTCGTCGCCGACGGCGGCGCGCACCTTGCGGACGGCGGCGATATCCTCCTTCAGCGTGGCGCGGCCGACGCGCAGCTTGACCGCGCTGAAGCCGCCTTCGGTGAGAAGCTCAAGTGCCTCGTCGCCGAGGGCATCGATATCGACCAGCCCGAGACCGTTCGAGTTGTAGGCCGGGATCGGCTTCATGGTGCCGCCGAGCAGCCGCGCCAGCGGCAGGCCGGCGGCCTTGGCGAGCGCGTCCCAGCAGGCCATGT
>JAYOFL010000133.1:0-1833 GCA_038117205.1 Rhodospirillales bacterium
GAACAGAACAGCGCCTTCAACGACCACTACCTTGAGGTCGACTACGACCTCTCGGACGTCATGTTCCTGACCACCGCGAACACCATGAACATGCCGGCGCCGCTGTTGGACCGGATGGAGATCATCCGCCTCTCGGGCTACACCGAGGACGAAAAGGTGGAGATCGCGAAGCGCCACCTGGTGCCCAAGCAGGTCGAGAAGCACGGCCTGAAACCCGAGGAGTGGACGATCTCGGACGCCGGCCTGCGCGAGGTGATCCGCCACTACACCAAGGAATCGGGTGTCCGCAACCTTGAGCGCGAGATCGCCAACCTGGCCCGCAAGGGGGTCAAGGACATCCTCATGGGCAAGGCGAAGACGATCAAGATTTCGGCCCGCAACGTCGAGAAGTACCTGGGCGTCAAACGCTACCGCCACGGCGAGATCGAACACGACGACCTGGTCGGCGTGACCACCGGCCTCGCCTGGACCGAGGTCGGCGGCGAACTGCTGAACATCGAAGCGGTGATGGTGCCCGGCAAGGGCAAGATGACGATCACCGGCAAGCTCGGCGACGTAATGACCGAATCGATCCAGGCCGCGAAGTCCTACGTGCAGTCGCGCGCCGTCGTCTTCGGCATCAAGCCGCCGCTGTTCAACAAGAAGGACATCCACGTCCACGTGCCGGAAGGCGCGACCCCGAAGGACGGCCCGTCGGCGGGCGTCGCGATGGTCACCTCGATCGTCTCGGTGCTGACCGGCACGCCGGTCAACAAGGAAGTCGCTATGACCGGCGAGGTGACGCTGCGCGGCCGGGTGCTGCCGATCGGCGGCCTGAAGGAGAAGCTGCTGGCCGCGCACCGCGGCGGCATCAAGACCGTGCTGATCCCGAAGGACAACGAGAAGGACCTGGCCGAGATTCCCGACAACGTCAAACGCGGCCTCGAAATCGTGCCGGTGTCGGTGGTCGACGAGGTCCTCGCCCGGGCCCTGACCGGGCCGCTGACGCCGATCGAATGGGACGAGGACGCGGAAGCCGCGTCCGACAATCTGGCCCAGTCCACGGCCGAGGACGACGAGGTGGGCGGCGTCATCACCCACTGAGGGCCGCCGCGGGGTTCGCGAATCGTGTAGGCCGATTCGCCGGTTTTCTGCGGTTTTCCGAACAATTCCGCATGGCGGCGGCCGCTCTTTCGGCCGCCGTTTTGCCGTCCGGTCACCGATTTAATCCTTTATCCCCCGATACTTAGCCGAACAGCGCCCGGAAGCCGCAGAAATCTGGGCTTTCGTCATTTGACGGCGGAAAAAGCCGGTCTATAGACTTTTCTCGATCTAGGAACATTCGGGTGGCGGGAAGTCCCGGTATCCGTAGCGTTTGTGAAACCGACTACCATTTAGAGAGGGGTTTTCCATTGAACAAAAATGATCTCGTTGCCGCCGTTGCCGGCAGCTCCGGTTTGTCGAAGACCGATGCGGCGAAAGCCGTCGACGGCATGATCGATGCCATCACCGCCTCGCTGAAGAGCGGCACGGAAGTGCGTCTCGTCGGCTTCGGCACGTTCAGCGTCTCGAAGCGCGCCGCGACCACCGGCCGCAATCCGCGGACCGGCGAAACCATCCAGATCGCCGCGTCCAAGCAGCCGAAGTTCAAAGCCGGCAAGGCGCTCAAGTCCGCCGTCAACTAACCGACGCGGACACGCAAGCTCGACGGACCGGCCGCTTCCCTGGAGGCGGCCGGTTCCGTCTAGGCGCCCGCCAACCGCATTGTCTATTCCGCCCCGCCGACTATGATACGCGCCGGCAAAGGGAAGGGCGGTTAGCTCAGCTGGGAGAGCACCTCGTTTACACCGAGGG
>JAYOFL010000134.1:0-1831 GCA_038117205.1 Rhodospirillales bacterium
GCCGGGCCAGCGGCTCGCGCTCATCCACGACCCGTCCAAGGTGTGGATCGAAGCCAACATCAAGGAAACCGAAGTCCGCCGCCTGAAGATCGGCCAGCCGGTCGAGGTGCACGTCGACGCCTATCCCGACGACAACTTCGAGGGCAAGGTGGAAAGCATCGGCAACGCCGCCACCAGCCAGTTCGCGTTGCTGCCGACGCCGAACCCGAGCGGCAACTTCACCAAGATCACGCAGCGGCTGCCGGTCCGCATCGCGATCCAACAGCGCGACGACCGTCTCAGGCCCGGCATGATGGTCGAGATCAAGATTGCCGCCGAGCGCTGACAACACCGCCATCGAGGCACAATTCGCCCGTTACGGTCCGGCCTACCGCTGGCTGGTCACGGGCGCCGGGCTGACCGGCGCCATCGCTATGATCCTGTCGGCGACCATCGTCAACGTCGCCGTGCCGAGCATCATGGGCGCCTTCGGCGTCGGCCAGGACGTCGCGCAATGGGCGGCGACGGCGTACCTCGCCACCATGGTCGCAAGCCAGTTGCTCAACACCTGGATGGTCCGCGCCCTCGGCCAGCGTCTCGCCTACGGCGTGACTCTGACGATCTTCGTCATCGGCGCGTTCCTCTGCACGTTCAGCCCGAACATCGACGTCCTGATCATCGGCCGCGTCATGCAGGGGTTCTCGGCGGGCGTCATTCAGCCGCTCGTGCTGGCGACCATGGTCGCCGTCTTCCCCGCCAACCGGCGCGGTTTCGCCGTCGGCATGTATGGCCTCGGCGTGACGCTGGCACCGAGCTTCGGCCCGCTCGTCGGCGGCTTCACCATCGACATCCTGACGTGGCGGCACGCCTTCCTGATGCCGTTGCCGCTGGTCATCTTCGCCTTCGCGCTCGGCATGATCTTCATGCCGGCGAAGAAGTTCGACCGGCAACTGCCGCCGTTCGACTGGAACGGCTTCATTCTCGTCTGCATGTCGATCGTCTGCGCCATGAGCGCCATCGGCAACGGGCACCGCTGGGGCTGGGGCTCGGACAAGACGATCCTGATGGCGACCGCCGCCGTGATCGCCACGGCCCTTTTCATCCGCTCGCAGCTGAGGTCGAAGTCGCCGCTGCTCGATCCGTCGCTGTTTTTGGATTCCCGCTTCGCCGCCGCCATGGCGATCTCGTTCATGTTCGGCGCCGGCAACTTCTCGACCAACTACGCGATCCCACTGTTCGTGCAGACCGTGCAGCACTATTCGCCGACCCGCGCCGGGCTGGTCCTGGTACCTGCCGGACTGTTCCTGGTTTCGCTGATTCCCTTTTCCGGCCGGCTCGCCGACAACATCCCGCCGCATTTTCCGATCACCGCCGGCTGCCTGATCTTCGCACTGGCGACGTATCTGATGTCCACCACCGACGTGAACACCGCGTTCTGGACCATGGCGTTCTTCGCCATCCTGAGCCGCGGCGCCATCGGTCTCGTCATGCCGAACATGGGGGGCGTGGCCATGCGGTCGGTCACGCCCGAGAAACTCAATCTGGCGGCCGGCGCCTACAACTTCGTCCGCCAGTACGGCGGCGCCTTCGGCGTCAACTCGACGGCGGCGATGCTGGAATACAGGACGGCGCACCACGCCGACTGGCTGACGGCGACGCAGACGTCCGGCAACGACCTCACCCGGGATGTGCTGGAGAAGATCCGGCAGTTGCTGACCGAGGGCGGTCTCGCGGAAACGGCGCAGGATTGGGGCGCCTACGACTTCCTGGGCCGCGTCATCTACGCACAGGCCCGGACCTTCGGCTTCCACGACACGCTGATGATGGTCGCCTCGGCCTTCGTCGTCGCCCT
>JAYOFL010000135.1:0-1795 GCA_038117205.1 Rhodospirillales bacterium
CAGCCACACGCCGCCGCCCGCGTATCCCTTCCGTTATCTACAATGTCAATCAGCGTGCCTCGCGGGGCGGCCGGTCCAGTGTGACCGAGCGCCCCGCGAGGAGGCCGGGTTATAGGATGTTCGCAGCCGCACTGTCAAATCTTTTTAACGAACCCGGAAAGGCGGCTCAACATCATGATATCAAAGGGATTTTGACGCGGCGGCCGAACCGGCTGCGATCCAGTGGTGCAAAAAATATGGGGCGGTGGGGCTCGATCCGCCAGCAAACCGGCGGAAAATTACCGCCGAAACCGAAACCTTTCCTTAAATTAATCCCGATAGCATTGATTCCATTGCCGGAATCGCCATCAATCCGCTTGACACGGAAAGAGGCGACAGGCCACTTTGACGGGACGCGACACCCTGGGCATTCGAACGACAAACGGGTCACAGTCGCTGAAGATCAACAGTCCGCACCGCAAGCCGGCGCGGAAACGGGAATCGGCGATCACGACACCATGACATACCGCGGCTTTCTCTCGATCGCTTTTCTCTCCGCCATCGCCATCGCCTTCGCCGTGAACGTGCTGCGGTTGGTCGTGAACACGGGCGACGAGGAAGCGGAGATGTTCTCGATCGCGCCGATCACGATCGGCAATCCGGCAACCGCCGCGACGCTCGCCGTCCGCAGTCCCCTTCCGATGATCGACATGCCGCCGCCGCCGCCGATCCCGGCGACGTACACGCAGACATATGAAGTCGGCCGCGGCGACACGCTCGCCAAGTTGCTCGACCGCGCCGGCATCGACGCCGGCGAGGCGCATGAAGCCATCGAGGCGCTGTCGAAGTATTACAATCCGCGCCGCATCCGCAACGGCCAGGACCTGACGCTGACGTTCCGGAGCGCGTTGCCCTCCGCGACCGGCGACGGCGAAAAGACGGACACCTTCATCGGCCTCGCCATCGAGCCCGACTACAAGACCGAAGTCACGGTCGAGCGAACCCAGGACGGCGCCTTCAAGGCGGAGCAGCGCGAGAAGGATCTGCAACGCGAGCCGGTCCGCGCCAGCGGCAGCATCGACAACAGCCTCTACGTTTCCGGCCGCGATGCCGGCGTGCCGGCGGTCGTGATCGCGCGCCTGATCCGAATCCTTTCCTGGGACGTGGACTTCCAGCGCGACATCCGCGAGGGCGACGAATTCGAAGTGATGTACGAAAGGGTCGAGGACGAAAACGGCCGCACCGTCTACAACGGCAACGTGCTGTTCGCGTCTCTCACGCTGAGCGGCAAGCGGCTGACGGTCTACCGCCACAAGCTCGCCGACGGTTCCATCGACTACTTCGACGAGACCGGCAAGGCGGCCCGCAAGGCGCTGATGAGAACACCCATCGACGGTGCCAAGTTGACCTCCGGCTTCGGCAAGCGCCGGCATCCGATTCTCGGCTACACCAAGATGCACCAGGGCGTCGACTTCGCGGCGCCGTCGGGCACGCCGATCTACGCCGCCGGCAACGGCACCGTGGCCTTCACCGGCGACAAGGGCGGCTACGGCAACTACGTCATGATCCGACACAACGGCACCTATGCCACCGCCTACGGCCATCTCAAGGCGTTCGCCCGCGGCATGCGCGCCGGCAAGCGCATCGAACAAGGACAGATCATCGGCTACGTCGGCACGACCGGCCGCTCGACCGGCCCGCACCTGCATTACGAAATCCACATGAACGGCCGGCAGGTCAATCCGCTCGGCGTCCGCATGCCGTCCGGCCGCACCCTCGACGGCAAGGATCTCGACAAGTTCATGGCGGCGCGGCG
>JAYOFL010000136.1:0-1670 GCA_038117205.1 Rhodospirillales bacterium
CGGTGGCGGTCAAGGACCTGTTCGATACGGCCGACATGCCGACGACCTACGGCTCTCCCATTTATGAAGACCACCGGCCCGCTGCGGACGCATCCACGGTCGCGCAGGTCCGTACCGCCGGCGGCATCGTCCTCGGCAAGACGGTCACCACCGAGTTCGCCTATTTCCATCCCGGCAAGACGGCCAATCCGCACGATACCTCGCGCACGCCCGGCGGGTCGTCGAGCGGTTCGGCGGCGGCCGTCGCCGACTTCATGGCGCCACTGGGGTTCGGCACTCAGACGGTGGGCTCGACGATCCGGCCGGCGTCCTACTGTGGCGTCGTCGGATACAAGCCGAGCTTCGGCTTGATCGACCGCACCGGCGTCAGGCCGTTGGCCGACGTCTTCGATACGGTCGGGCTTTTTGCGCGTGATGTCGAGGACATGGCTTATTTCGCGTCGGTGCTGAGCCGGCGCCCGGATTTGCGATTGGACGGGCGGCCGGACACGCCGCCTCGGATCGGGCTTTGCCGCACGCCCGAGTGGCCGGCGGCCGACCCCGATAGCCGGGCGGCCCTGGAAACAGCCGCGAAACGCGCCGCCAAGGCCGGCGCCGACGTCCGTGAGATCGATCTCCCCGAGGTCTTCGCAGAGGTCGGCCAGGCCCAGGAAACCGTCGTCGATTATCAAGCCGCCACTTCCGCCGCCTACGAACTGTCGTTCCACCGCGACCATGTCAGCGATGCCTACGTTCGCCGGGCGGAAGCCGGCATGGCCTGTTCGCCGGAGCAATACGACGCCGTCCTCGCGCTCCTGGAGACCGCCCGGCACGTCTTCGACGCGGTCATGGCGGGTGTAGACGTGCTGCTCATGCCGAGCGCGCCCGGCGAGGCGCCGAAGGGCCTGCAGACGACCGGGGATCCCGTTTTCAACCGACTGGGGACGGCGCTGCGCGTGCCTTGCCTGAGCGTGCCGGGGCTGCGGGGCGCATCCGGCATGCCAGTCGGCGTGCAGTTGTTAGGCCGCATGCACGACGACAGGCGCGTGCTGGCCGCCGGCGCCTGGCTGTTCCGGGTTCTGAGCAGTTGATGCCGGCGCGCCCTAGCAGGCGTTCCGCTTTCTCCACTCGGCGATCCGTTCGATCATCGTGTCCGCGTCGGTGATGTCGGCGTAGCGCCGGCCGACATCGCGCAGATTGTCGTGATGCGGGCGGGCGTCGTGATCGCCGACGCAGTCCTCCGGCACTATGGTGCGGAACCCGTATTGGAAACTGTCGACGACCGACGCGCGGACGCAGCCCGACGTGACGCATCCGGTTACGATGACGGTGTCGACCCGTTCGCGGACCAAATAGGTGATCACGGGCGTCTGGAAAAAGATCGACGGGCCGTTCTTGACGATGGTCATGTCGTAATCGGAGTCATGCACGCGGGGGTCGATTTCACATTCCGGCCGGCCGAGGATCAGGTCATGGCAGGCACCGACTTTCCAGTGCGGCTGTTCGCGCTTGTGTTCGTAGGCCATGACGCATTTGGCGACGGGCACGTCGGCGGAGCGGGCGACGTCGAGCAACCGCGCCGTATTCTCGACGGCGCGCTCGATGAGCGGCGCGCCGCCCATGGCGAAGCCGGGTTCCGTGAAACCCCGCTGCAGATCGACCACCAGAACCGCGGGCTTGTCGCCGAAACC
>JAYOFL010000137.1:0-1605 GCA_038117205.1 Rhodospirillales bacterium
GTCCCGACAAGTTCGAGATCTTCACCCACGGCGGCCGCAAGCCGACGGGTATCGACGCGGTCGACTGGTCCCGGCGCATGGCCGACTATGGCGCCGGCGAGATTCTGCTGACGTCCATGGACCGCGACGGCACCAAGCAGGGCTTCAACATCCCGTTGACCCGGGCCGTCTCCGACGCCGTGCCGGTGCCGGTGATCGCATCCGGCGGTGTCGGCACCCTGGACCATATGGTCGAAGGGATCACCGAGGGCCACGCCTCGGCCGTCCTGGCGGCCTCGATTTTTCATTTCGGCACCTTTACGATCGGCGAGACCAAGGCGCACATGGCGCGCGCCGGCGTGCCGGTCCGTCTGGTGCCGACCGCCTGACCCGCGAGCGAGGAGACCCCGTTGGCCAAGGATACCTTCAGCCTGGATAAGCTCTATCAGGTTCTTGCGGCGCGCAAGGACGCGGATCCGGACGAATCCTACACGGCGCGCCTCTACGCCAAGGGCCGCGCCAGGATCGTCCGCAAGTTCGGCGAGGAGGCGGTGGAACTCAGCGTCGCCGCCCTGGCCGAGGGCCGTGACGAGGTCATCGCGGAAAGCGGTGACGTGCTCTATCACCTTCTCGTGCTCTGGGCTGAGCAGGGGATTGCGCCGGAGGAGGTCTGGCAAGAGTTAGAGCGCCGCTTTGGCACGTCGGGCATCGATGAAAAGGCCGCGCGCAAGTACGACGAAAAAAAAGCGCGCAAGCGCGGCTGACGGAAAGGACCCAATTCATGGCCTACGACGACAGCAATGTCTTCGCCAAAATTCTGCGTGGCGAGTTACCCTGCAACACCGTCTACGAAGACGACTGGGCACTCGCCTTCACTGACATCCAGCCACAGGCGCCGGCGCACATTCTGGTCATTCCGAAGGGCGCCTACGTCTCCATGGACGACTTTTCCGCGAACGCGTCGCCCGAGGAAGTGGCCGGCTTCTTCAAAGCCGTCGGCCATGTCGCCCGGGAGGCCGGCGTGGTGGAGTCGGGCTACCGGATCCTCGCCAATCATGGCCGCGACGGCCACCAGGAGGTGCCACATTTCCACATGCACGTCCTCGGCGGCCGCGACCTGGGCGGGATGATCCGCCGCGCGCCGGGTTGAAAGGCGCCGCCGATTCGCCTGATTTTGCCGGATTAAAGCGCAGACTCAATCTAAACCTCTGCCTATAACTAATTAGTTTATAGACAGTTTTCGACGTTCCTCGAGCGATGCTTGGTGACCCGGAATTCGCCTCCTATGATTCCTAGAGGCGCCCTGTCCGGGATGCCCGAAGATTAGCCGTGGGAGAACCGCAGCGCATGGCATCGTGGGTCGACGATACGGAAGCCGCCCGGTCGCACGACGGGACGTCCGCGGCCGGCCCGGCGGCGAAGGCGACACCGATCACCGCCGACTGGCTGTCAAAAAACTACCCCCTGCCCGCGGCCCGGGCCCAAGCGCCCGAAGGGGCCGACGCGGTGGCCGGCCCGCTGCCGGCGACGGCGAGTTGGCTGGCCCGCACCGACACCCTGAACACGGACGCGGACTTCCGCCCGCCGGCTCCCGCGCGGGTGCCGCTCGACGGCCCGGCGCTCGAC
>JAYOFL010000138.1:0-1589 GCA_038117205.1 Rhodospirillales bacterium
CCCATGCCGGCGGCAGCGACGAAACCATCACCTTCGGCGATCTCAAGGCCTGGTCTAACCGCTTCGCCAACTGGCTGGTTGCGAAAGGAGTCGCGGAAGGCGACCGGGTGGCGATCATGCTGGAGCCGTCGCTGCCGTTCTACGCGGCACTTTTCGGCGCCATGAAGCGGGGCGCCGTGGCGGTGCCGCTGTTTACGCTGTTCGGCCCCGAGGGCTTGGCGCTCCGGATCGACGATTGCGATCCGGCGCTGCTGGTGCTGGCGCCGGAGAAGGCCGGGCTCAGCGAAGCCGCCAGCGTGCCCTGTATCATCGCCGATGCGGCGTTCCTGGACGAACTGGCTGGCCAATCGGACGAATTCACCCCCAATACTACCGCTGGCGACATGGCTATGTACCAGTATACCTCCGGCACCACGCGGCAACTGCCGGAAGCGGTTAAGCACCGGCACCGCGCCGTGGTCACGGTGGCCATCGCGGCGCTTTATGCCACCGGCGTGCGCCCGGGCGACCGCTACATGTGCCCGTCGTCCCCGGCCTGGGGGCATGGGCTCTGGCATGGCACCCTGGCGCCCTTGTCGCTGGGGGTTTCCATCGCCGCCTATGCCGGCCCCTTCGATGCCGAGCGCCTGATGCAGGCGATCGAGGATTTCAAGATCACCAACATGTCGGCCGCCGCCACCCACTACCGCATGATGAAGCAGGCCGGCACCGCCGGATCGCATGCTTTCGGGCTCGAGAAGCTCACCTTCACCGGCGAGGCCATGGACGGCGACACCGCCGAATGGGTGAAGGCCACCTTCGGCCAACATGCGCGCTCCATCTACGGCAGCACCGAAGTCGGCGTCATTCTCGCCGGCTATCCGGGCGCCGAGGACTTCCGGTTCAAGCCGGGCTCCCTCGGCAAGCCGGTGCCCGGCGTCGAGGTCGCGATCCTCCGGCCGGACGGCACTGAGACCGGGCCGGACGAGGTCGGCGAGATTCACGTCAAGCGCCCGGACGGCTGGTTTCCGATCAAGGATTTGGGCCACCTGGACGCCGACGGGCATTTCTACCACGACGGCCGTGCCGACGACGTCATCATCTCGGCCGGCTGGACCATGAGCGCCCAGGAAATCGAAAACACGCTGATGACCCACGCGGACGTTAACGAGGTGGCGGTGATCGCCGTCCCCGACGAGACCCGCGGCCAGGTGGCCAAGGCGGTGGTGGTTTCCCCACGCGCCGCTTCCGACGCATTCGTGGCCGAGCTTCAGGATTTGGCCAAAAGCCGCCTTGCGCGGCACGAGTACCCACGCCAGGTGGCCTTTGCGGCATCGCTGCCCAAGACCCCCGCCGGCAAGATCAACCGCAAAGCATTAAGGGACGCAGAGAAATCATGATGGACGATACCCCCATGGATAACACACCCGGCAATTTCCCCCGTATCACCGAGCAGGGCCTCGACGAGTTGAGCAAGCGCATCGGCGTCAAGATCGACAACGAGATCGAGCCCTGGTGTCACGAGGCGACGCGCGACAACATCCGCCATTACGCACACGGCATCGGCGACGACAACCCGCTCTGGTGCGACCCGGACTACGCCGCCAAGA
>JAYOFL010000139.1:0-1564 GCA_038117205.1 Rhodospirillales bacterium
GGCTCAGGCGTCCCAAATGTTTTGATGACGGACACTTGCCGTCGGCGCGGATAATGGTGGCGCTGATGGCGGCGACGAGTGCCGCCTGTTCGGGGTCGTCCTTGACCTCGGCGATCGCCGACCAGGCCTTCTCGCGGCCTTTTTCGCCATCGGCGGCAATGGCGTCGACGAACTCGCCGTACATCTCCGTGCCGTCGCCGGTGCGGTAGAGCTTCAGGTCCTCAAGGGTTTTCAGCAGCGTCTTCAGGGTCGCGTCCTCGCGGCTGTCGCGTTTGCCGTCGGCCATGGCGAACAGCGCCGCGGCCGCCATGAAAGCCTTGAAAACACTGTATTTTTCGGCCCTGATCTTATTCTTCTTGTGGTGCGATATGACGATATCGAAAAAGCCGGCCATCTCGAATTCCCCCTTCGGGCCCGTTTCGGTTCCCTTTCGGCGGGCATGCTAGCAAACCGGACTCCCAATGGGCCAGGAAATTTGGCATACCGGAAGAACGACGAACGAATTCACGGGAATGAACATCATGACATTCCGGACGACCGGAGACACCGCCACCGGCGGCAGGGAGATTTATTGTGAACGCTGATCCGGCCATTCCCCCTGCCGTCCGCCCTACAGTCCGCTTGGCCGTCGACATCGGCGGCACCTTCACCGACGTGGTCCTGGAAACGGCCGCCGGCCGCACCACCGTCAAGGTCCTGACCACGCCCGCGGCGCCGGAAGAAGGCGTGCTGGAAGGCGTACGGCTGGTGCTGAGCGAAGCCGGCACGGCCGCCAGTGACATCGCGGTCTTCCTGCACGGCACGACGCTGGCCACCAACGCCATCATCGAGCGCAAGGGCGCGGTGACGGCGCTAGTCACCACCGAGGGCTTCCGCGACGTTCTCGATATCGGTTACGAGAGCCGCTACAACCAATACGACGTGATGATCGACAAGCCGGCCTCGCTGGTGCCCAGGCAGCGCCGCTTCACGGTGCCGGAACGGGTCGACGTCAAGGGCGCGGTGCTGACGCCCTTGGACGAAGCCGCCGTCCGCGCCGTGGTGCCGAAGCTGCTGGAATCGGGCGCCGAGAGCGTCGCGGTCGGCTACATGCATGCCTACACCAACCCGGCGCACGAGATCCGCACCCGCGAGATCATCGAGGAGATGGCACCCGGGCTCTCGGTCTCGCTGTCGTCCGAGGTCTGCCCGGAAATCCGCGAATACGAACGCTTCTCCACCACCAGCGCCAACGCCTACGTGCGCCCCCTGATGTCGAGCTACCTGGGCCGGCTCCGAGACGCGCTGAGCGCCATGGGCATCGCATGCCCGGTGCTGATGATGACGTCCGGCGGCGGCCTGACGGCGTTGGAGACGGCGCGGCGCTTCCCCATCCGGCTGGTCGAATCCGGTCCCGCCGGCGGCGCCATCCTGGCCAGCCAAATCGCCGCGGAACTCGGTTTCGACAAGGTGATCTCCTTCGATATGGGCGGCACCACGGCGAAAATCTGCCTGATCGAGAACCACGAAGCCGGCAAGGCGCGCGAGTTCGAGGTCGACCGCCAGGCGCGGTTCATGAAGGGCT
>JAYOFL010000140.1:0-1549 GCA_038117205.1 Rhodospirillales bacterium
CCTTCGGCTTCCACGACACGCTGATGATGGTCGCCTCGGCCTTCGTCGTCGCCCTGATCCCGTGTTTCATCCTGGCCAAGGCGCGGCAACGCTGACGCTACCGCCGGATTCCGCCCCTGGCCCTTCCATGGCCGTCTCCGATGGAGGGAGGCCGCCATGCACACCCGCGAACAACCACGCACCCCCGACCAGTCCCTGGACGAGGCGGAAAGGTTCGACCGCCTCCGCCTGATCCGGAGCGAGAACGTCGGCCCAGTGACGTTCTTCCGCTTGCTGGAAAGATTCGGCCGCGCCGCTGTCGCGCTGGAGGCGCTGCCCGATCTCGCCAAGCGCGGCGGCCGCAACGCCGGGCTCCGCGTCTGCTCAAAGGCCGACGCGGCGGCGGAGCTGGACGTCCTCGCCAAGCTCGGCGGGGTCGCCGTGCACTGGGGCGAACCCGACTATCCGCCGCTGCTCGCGCACGTCGACGACGCGCCGCCGGTGCTGCTCGTGCGCGGACATCGGCATCTGCTCACCAAGAAGGCGGTCGCCGTCGTCGGATCGCGAAATGCCTCCGTGAACGGCCGCCGCTTCGCCAACGGGATCGCTCGCGACCTCGGCAACGCCGGCTTCATGGTCGTCTCCGGCATGGCGCGCGGCATCGACGCGGCGGCGCACGAGGGCGCGTTGGCGACCGGCACCCTCGCCGTTCTCGGTGGCGGCGTCGATGTGATCTACCCGAAGGAAAATACCGCTCTTTACGACGCCTTGGTGGCGGGCGGCGCCGTCTGTTCGGAGGTGCCGCTCGGCACGCAGCCGCAGGCGCGCCACTTCCCGAGACGCAACCGCATCATCGCCGGCGTCGCCAGGGGCATCGTCGTGCTGGAGGCGGGCGCGCAATCCGGCTCCCTGATCACGGCGCGGCTCGCCCTCGATCAGGGGCGCGAAGTGTTCGCCGTGCCGGGGGCGCCGCAGGACCCCCGCGCCAAGGGAGCGAACACGCTGATCCGCGAAGGCGCCTATCTGACGGAAGGCGCGGCGGACGTCGTTCGCGTGTT
Source organism: Rhodospirillales bacterium (assembly GCA_038117205.1). Taxonomy (GTDB): domain Bacteria; phylum Pseudomonadota; class Alphaproteobacteria; order Rhodospirillales; family Casp-alpha2; genus JAQBZY01. Next base: position 1,038 of record JAYOFL010000140.1, read on the forward strand.
GGCGGAAGCCGGGTCGAACCGCCTCGCCGAGGGTCGGCGGCGGGCGATTTCCGGTCCACCCCCTACTCCCGCCGCTGACGCGGAGATTGCCGACGCCCGGCGGCGTGTCCCGCCGCTCCTGTCCTTCCAACCGGCCGACGTGGACGAGGTGATCAGGGTCGCCGGCGTCTCCGCCGCCGCCGTCGCCGTCGTTCTGTTGGAGTTGGAGTTGGCCGGCCGGTTGGAGCGTCATCCCGGTAATCGCGTGTCTTTGCTGCAGGCCCCCGACGACACCGAATAGGGCGTTGAAATAAAAGCCTAAAAATTGCCCGCTATGGTGCTCGTCGGCGAGTGCGGAAATGTAAGCCGGTTGACGAACGGGTTTCTTTTCGCCAATTCTCCCCGCCCCGAGGCATCCAGGCCAGTCGCCCGGACGCGCCTTCGGAACCGGAACAACGCCGGCAGGAGCGCAATGAACAACGTCGTCGTCGTCGAATCGCCCGCCAAGGCCAAGACTATTAATAAGTACCTCG